>JBAZZX010000012.1:0-68982 GCA_041658585.1 Thermodesulfovibrionales bacterium | reverse complement strand
AACAAAAAATGGTCTCGCACATGAGAAAGCTTCAGAAACTGCCCGGAAGGATTAGAAAATACTTTGAACACCCGAAAATCAAATATGCAGCGTAACTTACATATTAAATTGCCGGGTTAATAGATATACTAAGGAGATTATAAGCAAAGACACATTTAAACACCCTCCCCTTTATCCCCTCCCCTCAAGGGAGGGGATATTATTAAGTCCCCTCTCCCTTGAGGGGAGAGGGCAAGGGTGAGGGTGTATGGCTTTTCTTATGAACTCCTTAGTATGTGTTAGGAATATAATCCTTTGTCGCATTAGAAGACTTTTCATCGTGTCTGCTCTGCCGTTTATGCAACGTTTAGGTATAGCTTGAAGCTTGCAGAAAGATTTATAATAAATACATGGGGAAGACAGTTCAGTGCGAGCTTTGTCCTAACGGCTGTGTCCTTGATGTAAATCAAACAAGCAGGTGCAGGGCAAGGATCAATAAGGATGGAAAACTGTACAGCCTTGTTTACGGGAAACCGTGCGCCGTCCACGTTGACCCTATAGAGAAGAAACCTTTCTTTCACTTTCTTCCGGGCACTACCGCTTTTTCAATTGCAACGGCAGGCTGTGTCCTTAGCTGCAAATTCTGCCAAAACTGGCAGATATCCCAGGCAAAACCTGAAGAGACCGATACCTATGATATGCCCCCTGAAAAGGTTGTAAGCAATGCGGCAGCTTACAAATGCAAATCAATCGCATACACTTACACCGAGCCTACCGCTTTCTATGAATACATGTATGACACCGCGGTAATAGCGCGAAACAGGAAAGTAAGAAATACGGTGCACTCCTGCGGATATATCAACGAGAAACCTCTCAGGAAATTGTCTAAATACCTGGATGCGGCAGACGTGGATCTTAAGGCATTTACTGAGGATTTCTATGAAAGGATATGCAACGGAAGTCTGAAGCCGGTCCTTAATTCACTTGTTGTTCTGAAGGAAGAAGGCGTATGGCTTGAGATCACAAATCTTGTCATCCCAACGCTGAACGATGATATGAAGAAGATTAATGAGATGAGCAGATGGCTAGTGAAAAACCTCGGCCCTGAAGTGCCCATACATTTTTCAAGGTTTATACCCCATTACAAACTTACTAACCTGCCCCCCACCCCGATCGAGACCCTTTCAGAGGCGAGAAAGACAGCGATGGATGCAGGGCTGAAATTTGTTTATATCGGCAACATAAGACATGAAGGTGAAAACACCTTCTGTCCTAAATGCAGGAAATTGCTTATAGAAAGGCAAGCGTATACGGTCGTGCAAAACAATATATTGAACGGCAAATGCAAATTCTGCAACACCGCCGTTCCGGGAGTGTGGAGTTAAGACATGAAACGGAGAGATTTTTTAAGAATAGCTTTACTGAGTGTCATCTTCAGCCTGTTCGGGAAAAAGGTAAAGGCTGAAAAGAAGCCGGAGCAACCGTTGAAAGAGGCCATGTTCTGGCGGAGGCTTGACGATGAATAAGAAGATAGTATCTTCTCTAATCATAACCTCCCTGCTCCTTATCGCCTGCAAAGTCATAGGCAAAGAACCTTCGGTGGCAGGCACATTCTATCCCGCAGAAAAAGAAGCTCTTAAAGCATCCGTTGAGGGTTTTCTTTCAAAGGCTGATAAAGTTCAGGCTGCCGGCAGACTGCTGTGCATTATCTCACCCCATGCAGGATATATCTATTCGGGTCAGGTCGCCGCTTATGGATACAAACAGCTTCAGGGCAGAGATATAAAAAAGGTCATTCTTATAGGACCCGCTCATCATAAGGCATTTAAAGGCGCTTCGGTCTATACAAAGGGGAGTTTCAGGACTCCGCTTGGAGACGTCGGAATAAATGAAAAACTTGCGGAGGGGCTTTTAAACCAAAAGGCGGATGTAACCTTTTATCCCGAGGCATATGAGAAAGAGCATTCCCTTGAAGTGCAGCTTCCGTTCCTTCAGACCGTCCTGAAAGATTTTACGATTATACCCATACTCATTGGCTCTCCGACACAAAAGACCTTTGACCATCTTGCAGCACGGCTTTCGGAGTTGCTTGATGATGAAACAATAATCATCGCAAGCACGGATATGTCTCATTATCACGACTACTCACAGGCAATAAAAATGGACAACAAAATCATCTCTGCAATAGAGAGACTTTCTCTTGCAGACGCCGAAGGTCTCCTGAAATCAGGAGACGCCGAACTATGCGGCGGAGTTCCGGTCCTCATTGCCATGGAGGCGGCGCGGATTTCGGAAGCAACCCGAGGCGTCCTTTTCAAATATGCAAATTCGGGAGATGTTACGGATGACAAGGGCAGAGTTGTAGGCTATGCCTCTATCGGATTATTCAAAAACGCCCTTACAGCGGATGAAAAAAAAGAGCTTCTCGCTCTTGCAAAGGATTCCATTTTAGAGTATGTCTCAAAGGGTAAAGTCCCTGAAAAAGAAATAGCAAATCCCAAATTCAAAGCGGACGGCGCCGTTTTTGTGACTATCAAAAAAGACGGCGCTTTGAGAGGCTGCATAGGACATGTCCGGCCTGTTATGCCCCTCTATCAGTCCGTTATCAAAAATGCAGTAGCCGCATCTTCAGGCGACCCGAGGTTTCCTCCGATGAACAAAGAAGAATTGAAGAGTATGGAGGTAGAGATATCAATACTCTCGCTCCTGGTCCCTGTAAATAATACAAAGGACATCCAAGTCGGGAAACACGGCCTCGTTATCAGAAAGGGTTACCGGAGCGGACTTCTCCTGCCACAGGTAGCTTCGGAATACGGATGGGACAGGGAAACGTTCCTCAGACAACTCTGCAGAAAAGCCGGCCTGCCTGATGACGCCTGGAAGGACGCGGAGTTATATAGTTTCACTGCCGAGGTCATAAAGTAACC
The DNA here is from genome assembly GCA_041658585.1 of Thermodesulfovibrionales bacterium. Lineage (GTDB taxonomy): Bacteria > Nitrospirota > Thermodesulfovibrionia > Thermodesulfovibrionales > SM23-35 > DYFC01. Next base: position 66,076 of record JBAZZX010000012.1, on the reverse strand, counting down.
GGCTTATTTATTCGGAATTTTTCCACAATTCCTCAACACTCTCTTCACAGGAAAAAGCTTTTAATATCGATGCATTAGACGGGATGCATTTTTTTCTTGACATACACTATATATTGTGGTTTAATGTCTTACAATGATTTTAAAAATACAACGTATAGACTCCGGGGGAAGACAAAATTTGATGGAATCCTGCAAAGGCTTCAAAGACTGGCTTGAATGCCTGAACTGTCCTTATTTATGTACGACGGCCTGCCCGCTTGAGGGTGAAAACGTAGTAGAAAAAATGAGGCAGCAGATACACATTTTATCCGTCAACGGAACTGCGAAAGACAACACCGCCATTAATTAAACAACGTATAGACGTATAAAAAAGGGGGAGTCATGCAAGCTGCAAAGAGTTTTTATCTGTCCAAGAATGCCGTAAAGGTCCTTGAAAAAAGATACCTGAAAAAAGATGAGGAAGGGAAAATAGTCGAGACGCCTGAAGACCTTTTCAGGAGGGTTGCCGGAAGCATTGCCGTTGCCGATTCGCAATACGGCAAATCTTCCGAGGAAACGGCTAAATTGGAAAAAGACTTTTATCAGATGCTCACTTCTCTGGATTTTCTTCCGAACAGCCCTACACTGATGAATGCAGGGAGAAGGCTCGGCCAGTTGAGCGCCTGTTTTGTCCTGCCCGTAAACGACTCCATGGAGTCTATCTTCGATGCGGTAAAGCATACGGCCATTATCCACAAATCAGGCGGCGGCACCGGCTTCAGCTTTTCAAGACTCAGGCCGAACGGGGATATCGTAGGCTCGACAAAAGGCATATCCTCAGGGCCGATCTCTTTCATGACCGTCTTTGACACGGCCACGGAAGCCGTCAAACAGGGCGGCACGAGAAGAGGCGCAAATATGGGCATCCTCAGGGTCGATCATCCGGACATCCTCAGTTTCATCACCTGCAAGGACGATAACACAAAGTTCAACAACTTCAACATATCGGTAGCAATCACCGACGAATTCATGCAGGCCTTCGAGGAAGACAAGTCCTACGACCTGATTAACCCGAGAACAAAAAAGGTTACCAGCGCGCTGAAGGCAAGAGACGTTTTCAATCTTATCGTAGAACATGCCTGGAAAAACGGGGAACCCGGCATTGTGTTTATAGACAGGGTGAATGCATCAAACCCTACACCCGGCATCGGTAAAATAGAGTCTACCAATCCCTGCGGCGAGCAGCCGCTTCTGCCCTATGAATCCTGCAACCTCGGCTCTATCAATCTTGCAAAAATGATTATGGAAGTCAAGAATCCCGCGTCAGGGGTCATGAGCTATGAAGTCGACTGGAATAAGCTGAAAGATACGACATGGAAAGCGGTCCACTTCCTCGATAATGTAATAGATGTAAATAAATACCCCCTCCCGAAAATTGAGGAGGTGACAAAGGCCAACAGGAAGATCGGCCTCGGCGTTATGGGGTGGGCTGATATGCTCATACAACTCGGCATCCCCTATAATTCCGATAAGGCGGCAACCCTTGCCGAAAAAGTGATGGAGTTCATACAGAGAGAAGGCAAGAACGCATCGGCAGACCTTGCAGAGAAACGGGGCGTATTTCCGAATTATGAAGGAAGCATCTTCGACGGAAAAATAAAATTAAGAAACGCCACCGTAACAACAATCGCCCCGACGGGTACACTCTCGATCATTGCAGGCTGTTCTTCAGGCATCGAACCGTTGTTTGCAGTCTCTTTTGTAAGGACCGTCATGGAAGGCACAAAGCTCATCGAGATAAACCCTTATTTTGAAAAGGCGGCAAAAGAACGTGGGTTCTGGACAAGGGAACTCATGGAAAGTATCGCGGACAGGGGATCGGTGCAGGACTTTGATGAGATCCCTGCCGACGTAAAATCCGTCTTTGTCACCGCCCATGATATAACCCCTGCAGAGCATATCAGGACGCAGGCGGCCTTCCAGAAGTATGTCGACAACGCAGTCTCCAAGACCGTAAATTTCCCTCACAAGGCCACGCCGAAGGATGTGGAGGAAGTCTATCGCCTCGCTTATAAGCTTAACTGCAAAGGGGTTACGGTCTATCGCGACGGATCGAGAGAGCAGCAGGTCCTCACCACAGGCAAAAAAGCGGACAAGAAGGAGGCGGCGGTAGAGCAAAAAATCGTGCCGCGCAAGAGGCCTGACGTCATAAAGGGAGCAACAAGGTTCATGAAAACCGGATGCGGCAATGTTTATGTCACCATCAACGAGGATGAAAACGGCCATCTTTTTGAACTCTTTACCTCTATGGGAAAAGCAGGCGGCTGCGCTGCAAGCCAGTCCGAGGCCATAGGAAGACTCGTCTCACTTGCATTCAGATCGAACATAGCGCCCGAAGAAGTCATAATGCAGTTGAAAGGCATCTCCTGTCATTCACCGACGTGGCATGACGGAGGAAGGATCCTTTCCTGCTCTGACGCCATAGCAAGGGCTTTGGAAAAATACAATTCAAAAGGCGCAAAAGGCAACGGGGACAGCAATAAGGTCGTCCTGCTAATGGGCGCCTGCCCCGAATGCGGCGGCGCCGTAGAACACGAAGGAGGCTGCGCCGTCTGCCATAACTGCGGGTTCACGAAGTGCGGTTAATGCTTTGCGGGATGAAAAAGACATAGAGCGGATCGTACATTATTTCAGGGAGCGGGATGAAGTGGCTGCTCTCTATCTCTTCGGAAGCTCTGCAAATAAAAGGAAGACCAAAGAAAGCGATATCGACATCGCTGTGCTGATAGATGAGTCAGGGTCAGGGAAAAAATACCTTGAGCGTTTCCGAAAAGAATACTACGAAGCATCGCCCGGATTTTCTCTTGGCCCGGTCGATATCGTAATCTTAAATACTGCTCCGCCCTTTCTGAAATACCAAGTCCTGAAAACAGGCCGGGTACTTATTGACAGGAAAAGAAAGCTCCGGGTTGGATTTACGGAAAAGGCGATCACGGAATATCTGGACTATAAACCTATCCAGGACATCTGTCTCAAGGCAGTAGCACGTCGTTTCAGGGAGAAATCGATTGGTAGATAAACCTCTTATTCTAAAAAAAATTGAACGGATAGAGAAGTATCTGAAACAGGTCCGGCAAAAGCAGGACCACGGACTTGAATTATTCAGCAAGGATCATGACCTCCAGAGCATAGTCCTGTTCAATCTTATACAGTCCATACAGGCATGTGTCGATATCGGAGCCCATATCATAAGCGATTCAGGATGGGAAGCTCCCGGTTCGCAGGCAGATATTTTTGAAATGCTGGCGCAGCATAAAATTGTCACAAAACAGCTCTCCCGGCTGATGATAAAAATGGTTGGCTTCAGAAACAGGATTGTGCACGAATATGAAAAAATAGATCTCCGGATCGTATATGATGTATGGCAAAAAAACATCAAAGATATCGATAAGTTTTGTAAGAGTGTCGTTTTGAAATATAAACTCTGAAAGAAGGAGACTTTAACTGAAAGAACATTCGATAATTTCAATGCAGAAGTTGAAAAGTAGCAGCATCACCAGCCAGACAACACCCTATACCCTTCTCTCTTTCTTTCCAATATCCCTGATTATAATCAAATTTCAATGGAAAACATTATTAGAAAAAACGTCCCGACATTTCACTGGTGGTTCAGTTTTTTTGAACCTAAACCTTTATATAGCATCGAGGATAAAGTTATGAACGCCTTCCATAAAAAAGGCCAAGTGAGCGATAGGAATCTTTGTGAGATCGTTGTTACTAAGGGAAAAAGAGGTCAAAGTGGTTAGCGATCATTTACTGCAAAATTTTTCATCGGAAGAATTAAAGAAGAATGAAGCTCACAAAAGTGAACTTATTAATTTAATTTCTTCCCATAATGCTCTTCTTGTAGTTGGATCTGGAAGCAGTAAAATTATTGGTTATCCGTCGTGGGATGAATTATTAGAAAAGCTAAGAAATAAATTCGCTCCTAATTTAGAAAAGCGAAGCGGAAGGTATGACCCTGCTGGTTATGCTGATTTAATTAAAGGGCAGATAATAAGAGAAAATCGAGAAATTGAATATCATAAATTTCTTGAGAGGACATTTGAACCGAAATCTTCACGCAGAACATGCGATGAGGTCCATCGAGTGTTAGTTAATCTTAATTTTAAAGGAATAGTTACGACTAATTATGATGCTGTGCTTGAATCAGCAATAGTTGAGGCTCGTAGCGATGGTCGTGACTTTATTCAATCGTGCGATCCTGTCGACCTTTGCGATGAAAGCAAATTATATAGGGTTTCAGCTTATTTACGATCACTTTCTACTTCAGAAAACTACAGAAGCGTTTTACATGTGCATGGATGCTATAAAAATCCGGAACACATAATACTTACTGAGAATGATTATAAGAGTAAATATGGGAATCTAAATGCAGAAGGCAAAAAAATGCACATTCCTCTTGATACCTTGCATAGAAAAGTAATTTGGGCTCTATTATCAATGCATTCTATCGTCTTTGTTGGGTTTAGTATGGAGGATCCTTTCTTTATGCGAATGTTGGAAGTTGTTCAAACAGACTTGCAACAAGAAGGCGACATGTTACATGTTGCAATTCTTCCGAGCACTGATAAAGAAAAAGCATACATATTATCTAATAAATATTGCGTGCAACCTATATTCTATCTTCTGCCACAAAAAACTAATCCTAATGAAGAAGCAGATCATAGTACTTTAAGAAGATTAATATTTGAAATTGCAGATAAAACTGGAGTTCCGATTGGTTCATCAAGCATTTCAGAAATAACCAAGAAAATGTTGGAGCGCTAATATATGCGAATATATCGAGATAACTTGTTTAAGAATTTACAAGAGTTCGCATTTATGGGAAATGGTGTCATTATAGGACCTCCAGGAGTTGGTAAGACATATCTGCTCAAAAAACTTTCGACCAGTCTCATAGAAAATAATAAACCCTGCTTATATCTTCCTATAGATAAATTGGGAGTTGAGACAGAAGCTGCCCTTAAAGCGGAACTTGGGATCAGAGGGGATTTTATTGCCTATTTAAGAAGTCAGAAAGTTGCAGATGATAAAAATGTTGGAATTGTGGTAATAGATGCATTCGACGCAGCTCGTTCTGACATTGCCCAAAAGTTTTATTTAAGCTTAATCCAACGAATCAAGAATGAATTGCGTGGACTTTGGAATATTATCGTCAGTGTGCGCACTTATGATGCAAGAAAGTCAGAAGATTTGCTCGATATCTTCCCTTCTTCTCCCGATGATAGTCCAGAAAATAAATTTCTAATACCAGGAATACACTGTCGCCATTTCGGCGTCCCGATGCTTTCAAAAGATGAAATAAAAGAAGCCTTTAAGGATATTCCACCTCTTCAACCTATATATGAGCGTGCCTCTATGGATTTTAAAGAACTTTTAGTAATACCCTTCAATTTATGGCTGCTTGAAAAACTTTTAGCAATTAATCCTAATATGCCTGAGTTAAGTTCTATTAGTTCTGAAGTTCAATTGTTAGGACTATTTTGGAAACAGCGAGTAACTGACGGACCTACTGGTGATGACAAGAGAGGGTTTCTTTCAAAAGTAACGCAGGCAATGGTAGCACAACGTTCGTTGTCAGTGCGTAAAGATGAAGTTAATGTTATTGAGGGCAGTGGTTTATGGGATTCCCTGTTAAGTGCTGAAATATTATTTAACGTTTCTACGACAGCTCAGAGAGTAGTTTTTTCTCATAATATATTGTTTGACTATGCGGTCAGTGTCTTATTAATTGAGGATGACCCTGTTAAATGCGTCGAGTTTATCACAAAGGATCTTTCACGACCTTTATTTCTCCATCCTAGCTTAAATTACTATTTCACTCGGTTGTGGCATAGTACTCCAGATTTATTTTGGAAGGCATTCTGGCATATCCTGCCAAAAACTGATATTCATTTACGTTTATTTGCACGATTGTTACCGACGAGTGTTCTTGTAAATGAAGGAAGAAAGCTTGAACAACTGACTCCTCTACTCGATTCACTGAAACAAGCAACATCAATTGCCAATATCGCTATGTTACGCCTTCTTCAGGCTCTTCGTGCATTGCAAATTGAACGGAATGAATTGTGGATACATTTTTTAGACAAGGCTGTCGAATACTTGCACCGAGATTTCGCTTGGGATTTTGCTGTAGTAACGTCAGATATTTTTGATAAAACAAAGGAAAATGCAGAACTTAAACAAGCCTGTGGGAGTATCAGCCGACATCTTCTCAAATGGATTTGGAAAGAACGGGGGGAAACCCGAGATGCTTGGCTTGACAATCTTGGCGCAAACTGGGCTGTTCCTTTGGTGGCAAAAACTTTCAATACTGAACCGCAAGAATCAAGATTGCTTTTGGAGAAAGTACTAAGTTTGATTAGAGAAGATAATTTTCCTATTAAGTTCCTTTATCAATTGACTGATAATATAGAAAACATATGGCCATACGATGCAGAATTTGTTGCTTTAATATATCTCACAGTATTTAGCCACAATGAAACCAGTCAAGAAAAAACTCATATGGGCGGGATCGTTATGTCTCTTACAAGCACACGTTATCAAGACTATCATATGTGCCAATATAAACTTATTCAAGATTTCCCTATCTTTCTTCGTACAGCGCCTGTGTTAGCAACAATGGCCATTATTGAATGTTTAAACAATTTCATCATCGCCGATCATATACTGGGATATCTTAAAGAAGGCGTCGAGCTTAAAGACCTGACAGAGAAATTTCAATTTCGAGGCAAAACATCTCATTATTTACCAGACAGCAGTTTCATTTGGGATGAGATGGAATATAATGATGAGCCAATAAAAATGGCAAATGAGTTATATATGTTTATTACGGAATTGGCTTCTTCAGAGGCAAGGCTTTCAGAGCTGGATACGTTATTGGATGTTTTTATTGCTAACGTTAAGGTGGCTTTTTTTTGGAGAAGACTCTTAGAAACAGCAGCTCGAAATCCAAAAGTTTTTGCTCAACGTCTTTATGAACTCTCTATCGCACAACCTATTCAAATGGGCGAAGAGACGGTTCGGGAACTTGGAGTGTTCTTAGAAGCTGCTACATCTGAATTTTCGGAAGAACAACAACTCCAAGTTGAAAAATCAATTATGTCCATTCCTGCGAGTGATTCTAAGATTGATCGTGAGTATATGGAACATCGAAGAAATCGTCTTTTAGCACGAATCCCTGCTGGACTTCTAAAAACTGAGCATGCAATAAAAATTCGCGAAGAAATGGAAAAGTCCAATAAGATTCCTTCAAATGAACCTGTAGCAAAATTCTCTATGGAATCTAAACCTTACACAACAGAAGACTGGCTCAAAGAGCAAGGCGCAGACCTCGAACAACCAGAAAATCAAGAATTACAAAGGTATTTTCCATCTTTAGATAAGTTTAAATCAGAGTGGCAAAACAAAATACCCACGCCAGATGCAAATCAATCACTTTTGAAAATTGCAAAAGAGGTATACGATGCAATTAACCGTAATAAATCCGCAGATAATGCGGTTCTAAATTCAGCTTTGACAAAGCTTGCATCTTGTATGGAAACGATGAGCCGAGGGACTACCGACCCGGAAAGCGATGAGTTTCAATTTTGTCGAGAAGTGCTTTTATTTTGCTCTAAACATGAATTACCAAAACCCGATCCTGAATATGATTCAAAATACAATTCACCGCATTGGTCTCCTGCTCCACGCAATGAAGCTGCGCAGGGGTTACCATGGTTGGCAATCCGCAAAGCTGATGCAGAAATCTTAAAAGCAATAAAGCAACTTGTACATGACAGAGTGCCATCGGTTCGTTTTCTTGTAACAATGGAGCTTTGGCGCCTTATGTCCAAAGCACCTGATGTTTTCTGGGATTTGGCACATGATGTTGCTGAATATGAAACTAATCGAGTAGTCCAGAATGCACTTTGCCATACGTTGAGTCAGGTTATTGCAGCGCACGTAGACAAATCAGTAAGGATACTTGAGAAATTTGCCATGAGAGTGTTATCCCACAATAATGATTCTGAGCTATTAGACTCTTTTGTATATCTTTTGATGTGGCTTGTTCTCGTCCAAGAAAATGCATGGGCTACCAAAACAGCCGATATACTTTTATTAGAACCAATCCGCTTCTGTAAGTCTCTTAAACGCGCAACTTTTGATGCATTAACCTATATAACACCTCTAAAACTTGATTTTTCCGAAGAACGTGAAATTGCTAAGAGGGCAATTGATTGGTTGGCGAAAGCTATTGACGCATCTGAGAAAGGTATTAAGCAGCTGCGTTCTATTCCCACTGAGAACTGGAACGAAGAAACATATTCAAAACTAAGAGAAGTATATGGTGTTATTGATGAAATAACAATGCGTCTCTACTTTGCTGCTGATGTTAGGAATAAGCAAAATAGCGGGGCAAAAGAACAGACTGGAGAGACACAGAGGAAGAATTTTTATTTTGAAGTTAAGGTGTTGCTTGAAAAAGTATTGGTATTTGCATTAGATAAAGAAAATGGAATAATGTTTGCTTCAACAGCCCATCATTTTATGGAACTCCTTAATGGTGTTCTGAAATATGACCCAAAGGGAGTTCTGCATATGGCAGCAGGAGTTGCTGAATCAAGCAAACCATATGGGTACTATCTTGATTCGCTTGCTGTTGGTGAAGTAGTTAAGTTAGTTGAGGCCATTCTTGCTGACTATAGGAGTGAAGTACGTGATGGTGAATCTCTCGAGGATCTTTTAAATTTATTGGATATTTTCGCAGAGGCTGGATGGCCTGATACCCTTAGGCTTGTATGGCGCTTAGACGAGGTTTTTAGATAGCTAATAAACAATGTTTTCTTAATGTTCAAAAAAAAGCTTGGAAATCTTTTAAAACGTTTTTATAGGAGGGATTATGCAAAAAGATTTTCATTATGATATGGTTTATGCTCTCGCCAAAGAAGCGGGATACGAAGACAATGAAGCTTATATCATAGCTCATTCTTCTCAATACGTTGATGACAATACCGACCGTGAATATTCCGCCTATGATTCCTATGGAGAGTTTTATGTGGATTTTTCTGAAACAATTGGAAAGTGTAGGCGATAATGGAAAGTGCCCCAAAAAGGATAATCTGCTGTTTCCATCTGAGTTGTTATTCCCGCAGTACCACGGTAGTTTGATTTAACCGCTTACTTCCTCATAGCCGGTCGTAGTTCTCATAAGATAGTGGCTCGGAAATCCGAGCGTCCTTGGGGTCTGCCCTTGATCATTGACATTATTGATTTTGATTCTTTCTCCCATCCCTTCGAGCCAATATCTTTCCCCAACTTTTGCGTAGTGTGCTATTTGTGTTACACTATAAAAAGAGAAAGGAGGTATTTATGCCAACGAAAAAACCCCGCATAAATGTCGTTTTGACTCCGCGTATTTATGCCGATGTGCAGACCCTTTCAGAAGCAAGAGGTCTTTCGATGTCTTCTGTTGTCGAAGATCTCATCGAGGATGCACTGGAGATTCAGGAGGACATAGCTTTGGTTACGCTTGCAGATGAGAGGAAAAAATCTCTTAAGAAGTCCGAGCTTATTTCTCATAAAAAGGCCTGGAGTTGAATTGCCGTTTACTATCAGCTATCACAAGGAAGTAGTGAAAAAGGATATCCCGGCGTTGCCGGCTGCTATGAAGGCGCGGGTAAAGAGTGCCATCGAAACAAAACTCACCATGTATCCTGAACAGTATGCCTTGCCTTTAAGGAGGACGCTGAAGGGATATTGGAAGCTCCGCGTCGGCGACTACCGTGTCATTTTTGAATTCGACCGGTCGCTGATCATAGTTCTTGGTATCGGCCACCGGAAGGAGATCTATAATCGAATGAAAAACCGCATCGGTGTCTGATATAGCTCTCCTCTGAGTTGTGGGTTGAGTCAGTTCAAGGAGGCATTATGCAGACGGCAATAAAAACCACATACAATAATATTAAGTCCTACATAACTAAAGATGGATCGGAAATCCGTGAGCTGATACATCCGGATGTTCACGGTAATATCAGGCAGAGTTTGGCAGAGGCTATTGTAAAGGTTGGCGTTGAAACAATTCTCCACAGGCATTTGCAGAGTGAGGAAATCTATCATATAACCGGGGGGCATGGAGTAATGTCCCTCGGCAACGAACAATTTGAGGTCAAGATAGGTGACACTATCTGTATCCCTCCGGGTACAAGTCACAAAATAAGAAACACCGGTGAAATCCCTCTAAGTATATTATGCTGTTCCTGTCCCGCTTACTCTCACGATGATACTGAATTGTTGTCTCAGTAACAAACATTGTTTACCAAGTTGACATATTTCTCTTAATCGCAACTAAAGGCATAGAATTATCCCTGTTCGTTATATCTCTTGACATTGTAGCCATAATATTTCATTATGTATACACAACAAGAAAGGAGATCACATGCAGACTGTAGCAAAAAAAGTCGCAAAACATTTCCGGCTCGATGAAACTTTAATTAAAAATGCACAGAAAATATTAGGAGCAAAGACCGAAACAGAGACAATAGAATCCGCCCTTTTTGATGTGATATATCAGGAAAAAATAAGAAAATTTATTGAGCAGACAAAGGGCAATTTTAAATTTGAGGGGCTTGATTGAGACAGAAGGCCGTTCCCGACACCTCTTTTCTTATAGAACATTCCAGAAAAGGCACTGTTTATGATACCTTTTTAAATTTAAATAGATACTATCATATTACTTTCAGTTCCGTAGTATTAATGGAACTTCTTTCAGGAGCGTACACTTCAAATGAACAAAAACTTGTTGAACAGATAAAAAATAATTTTACTGTTATAACTGTAACCGAAAGGCAATGGTACGTTGCGGGTAACGTAATGATGAGACTGAGAAAAGACAAGAAAATCGACCCATTGAGAATCAAAGGTCTTCTTGCAGACATTCTCATAGCCGCATCCGCAAGAGACGCCGGAGCGGTTTTGATTACAAGAAATGAGAAGGATTTTAAGCTGATAAAAGAAGTATTGGATTTCAGGTATATATCTTATTAAAAGAAAAGCATTCTCTTGCCTTTTACTCCGATATTTTGTTTAAACCGGCCACGCTCCATCCCCTAAAACTTATCCCAAGAATAAAGCCGGATTGGTTAGATGAATATGTTTGGGCACCAGCCAACAGGCGATTTCAAGCCACCGGGGACGTTGATGAATTAGACTACTGTTATCGGGCCTTGATGAACTTTGATGTGGAGACAAAACTACCGATCAGAGTGCACATATATGATTGGAATGACACCCTTATAGAGAGTTATGGATATGAGGCGACAACACTTGATGCCGGACTCACAGAAGCAGACTTTGATCCGAACAATCCGGCATATAGGTTTTAGGCGCGATTTTAAAGGCTCCTTAATAACGATAAAGACTTTGGGGACGTTGGTTCTAATTATGCAATATTCCCGGACAAACAGGTGTAAATACATCAAACATTATAATGTCAATCGAGAAGGCGGAGAGACGCGGCACTGATGGAAAACATTATTAGAAACAACGTCCCGATGTTTCCCTTCCATCAATATCTCCTCCTTCTTTTCTTTGCCGGATAAACAACCCTTACCTTGAAGTACTGTGGGGTATTAAAAATTAAAAAAATTGTTTTATAATGATGCCCCATTGACAATCACCTTAGATAGCTGTATAACTTAATGAAAGAGCGGCTTACCACAAGTGGTGGTCTTGCTCTTGACCTTATAAGGAGTCAGATCACGAAACGAAAGGATTATCAAGTTGCTCTTCCAGTTGTACTCGTTGTTGTGATGGTGGCGTTAACAGGCATAACGATAACGTTATAATCTTTTTTTCAGAAGTAAAGGTAGTTTTTTTCTATAAATCTCACTAATGAAAGGAGGTGTTTAGAATGAAGAAGAAATGTTGGACTATACTGCTTACAATGATAGTGGTTCTTTCTCTGGCACTTGCTGTCGGTTGCCAGCAGGCGCCTACGCCGGGACCGGCGGGAGCGCCGGGAGCGCAGGGAACACCGGGAACGCAGGGAGCACCGGGATCTCAGGGAGCACCGGGATCTCAGGGAACACAGGGAGATCAGGGAACACAGGGAACACGGGGCGATCAGGGAACGCAGGGAGCGCCTGCTCCTGCAGCACCACAAGGTAAATAAGTTCTTTACCCGCGACATTTTTCAGAAGAGGGGAGGCCTTTTTTAGGGCCTTCCCTCTTCTTTTTCCCTCTGATGTAAACAGGCTCTTGGACAATCTTCGATAAACACTTTGGGTACATTGGTTCTAATTATTCAATGTTCCCGGACAAACAGGTGTAGATACATCAAGCATTATAAGGTCAATCGAGAAGGCGTGCAACATAAGCCACCGAGCCACCGGGGACGTTGATGAATTAGTTGACTTATTATTTGCAAAACTTCCCAATAGATGTTTCAATGGTATTCAACATTTTTCATCATATGCTGGTTCTGAGCACTTGCAGGGGAACGGAACCATCTCAATATCTGAAGTCTACAGCATTCTCTCCTCGGTTAAGGCTGCACAATTTATCCGGGAATTTTGATGTATATTGACTGACTACCCCTTCTTCTTATAATCTTTATCAAAAAGGCAGTAGTCATGAAAAGAGTAATTTTAAACAACTTTCAGGGAAGGAGGACCGCATGACTTTCAAGTGTTGCAGACATTTGTTATCCCGGCAGTCTCTGAAGTTATGATAAAGCGCATCATCTTTTTTTTGCTTGTTCTTATATGTTCTTCTTCGGCGGCAGAAGCCTTTGATAAGTCGGATCTTGAAAACTGGCTAAAGCATGCTGAGTCAAAGCTGGCAAGAACCGACAGCTACACCGCAATTTTTCATAAACAGGAGCTGATACAACAGAAACTCACCGAAGAAGAAACTATTTTTCTTAAATTCAAGAAGCCTTTTAAGGTCTACATGAAATGGGTAAAAGAACCTTATAAAGGGCGTGAATCACTCTATATCGATGGGTATAATGACAATCTCATTAAGGTTCGCGAATGCGGCCTTGCAGGGATAATAACAGTGGATATCGATCCCAAAGGCACTTTAGCTATGAAGGGTAACCGCCATCCTGTCACGCATTCCGGGATTGAAAACCTTGTGAAACTCATAAGAAGGACCTTCGAGAAAGGCGTAAGTGATCGAGAAATTCACCTCAGAGAGAAGGGGGAGGAGAGAGTATATGGAAGGACCACCAAAAAAGTTGAGGTGGTCTTTCCCAAGAATAAGGCAAACAGGTATTACTGTTATCGGGCCTTGATGAACTTTGATGTGGAGACAAAACTACCGATCAGAGTGCACATATATGATTGGAATGACACCCTTATAGAGAGTTATGGATATGAGGCGATAACACTTGATGCCGGACTCACAGAAGCAGACTTTGATCCGAACAATCCGGCATATAGGTTTTAGGCGCGATTTTAAAGGCTCCTTAATAACGATAAAGACTTTGGGGACGTTGGTTCTAATTATGTAATGTTCCTGGACAAACAGGTGTAAATACATCAAACATAATAACGTCAATCGAGAAGGCGGAGAGACGCGGCACTGATGGAAAACATTTTCAGAAACAACGTCCCGACCTTTTCCTTTGCATAACCTCTACGGCCTTACGCCCAAGAAGTAGGGGCGTATTGCAATACGCCCCTACGAATACAACGAACCAAATCAATTTTTCTTTTCAGCATGTTGAATATTGCTGATGTTGTTACCCCTAAATTCCGGGCAACCTCTGCAAGTGTTATTCCAAAATCTTCAATAAGAATACAGGCTGCCCGCCCCGAATGCGGCGGCGCCATAGAACACGAAGGAGGCTGCGCCGTCTGCCATAACTGCGGATTTACAAAGTGCGGGTAAAAGCGTTGCAATATAGTATTCCTTATGGTATTCTTATTTATGCGATATAGTATTACAAATAGGCCATAAAATGCCGTCTGCAAAACTTGGGATAAGTTTCCCGATAGAGCTTGTTGAAGAGATAGACAGGATATCAAAAGGTCTAAAAAAGAGCAGAAGCGAAGTTGTCAGAGATGCTATTACCAAAATGATTAGTGATTACAAAAAACAACAGGCGATCGAAAAAGCGGAGAAGATTTATAAAGAGATAGCAGAGGATGACAAATGTCTTGCAGAGGATTTTTTGAGCATTTGCGCAGAGCCTGTTGTAGGATATAAAATCGGCAAAAAAGTAAAAACCGGATGAAGACACCCGGGAGGGGTGAGATATATTTTCTTGATTTCAGTCCTTCTAAAGGCAGGGGAATGAAAGGGCCTCATCCGGCTCTTGTTATACAGAATGACGTCGGGAACAAGGCAGGCAGTCTCACAATAGTTGCCGCTATAACAAGTAACCTTAAAGTCGCCGAACTTCCGGTAGGCGTAATGATAACATCAGAGGAAAGCGGCCTTCCCTATAAATCCGCCGTTCATCTCGGGCAGATATATACCATTGATAAAGAAAGGCTTCAGAATCTTATCGGTACGCTTTCCGGGCGCAAGATGCTCGAAGTTAACAAAGCAATAGAAACAAGTCTCGGACTGAGAGAGTTTTGGCTTTAGATATATATATCCCTCTGACAGCCCTGATTATCGTACCTGCATTTTCAGTTCTTCAATAATGCCGGAAAACTCACCGAGATATTGCTCTTCATTCTGCGACAGATATTCATCGAGTTTTGCCTTTACAGCCTCTTCGACGGAAACCGCAACCTGCATTGTCCTTCCGTCCGGGGTCTTCATCTGTTTCATTCTCAACTGAGGATTGCCTTCGATATGCTTCATCAGGTCCGCAGTTACCTGCACTATCATCTCCTCATATTCTTTTTTGAGGACCTCCAGCGCCTGCAGGCTTGATTCGACCACAACGGTGCCCGGTTGTTCTTTTAGTGTTTCGATTGCCAGTATACCTTTCTTTTTTAACTGCACCTCTTCAGGGAGGCTGTTGATACTAAGGGTATCGATCAGGTTCATCTGGGCGGTCCTTAACAGTGCGGGCTTGCTGCCCTTGAACCTCTGCCACAAACCGTTCGGGTCGATCTTGCCAATAAAAAATTCCCTCAGAATTTCGGTAATTTTACCTTCATCCTTCATCAAGTCTTTTTCTTCCGTAGACAGTACCCCTATTTTATCTGCTTTTTCGAGTGCGATCTCCAATGCGCTTTTTACGTTTGCCATTATATCCTCCTGACAGACTCATTTGTATTGTAGTCAACAACGGAACACTATGCAACATTTAGGTTAATCTCTTTTACCTTAACCCATGGTGATCTTCAATCCGCGGTCTTCCAAAACCCTGGTCAAAGGGCGTCCGAATATAAACAACTCGAATTCCTTCTTCAGATCAAGTTCCCTGAAAGCAAAGGCCCGTATGTATAAATCGTTATGGACAAGTTCCTTCATTCTTGCATGGGCTTTCGCTTTATTCCGTCCTCCTGATAAGGCGGTTATAAGGCCTTCTATATCATTATATGGACATGCCTGTTCATGCTTCTCTATAAGTTCTATGACAGGGTCATCCGGATTGATAATATCCGAACGTCGGATGGTATCTTTGCCGATCACCGCCCTTATTTCAGCGGCGTCCCAGCATTTCAGCAGGCGGCATTCGAGGAAGCGGCTCCGGTATACTGCACAGGAGGCGGTTGATTCGTCATAGAACAAACACGACCAGTCAAACTCTTTACCGGCTATTTTAACCAATTCAGTCGGGATGGGTCCGAGTATTTCCTTAACAGGGTTGTATGCCCGTTCCCCCTTTCTAAGGGTCATCAGATGCTGATAACCGATATGCCCTTCACGGAGGATTTTTTTGTCTTCATGATGCAGAATCGGCCCGCCCTTCTTGCAGCAGGTCCCGCATCGCATACAGTTCGTTATCTTTTTTGATGAGATGGTGAACATCTAATTCAAGTAATTCGATGGGGAATAACAGCTATTTTTTTTCGAGAACTATCTTATGCTTCAACAGAGAGATCTCCTTGATTTGACCGTCGAATATCCTCTGTTCTCCGAATAAATTTTTGAGATAAATCTTTCCTTCTTCCGGCCTCATGATATCAACGCTTTCAAGGTATATCTCTTCCTTCCCATCCTTATAAACATAGGCATTCGCTTCACACATGTTCCTTCTCCTTTCCGATCTCCTTCCTGATGCGCTCTATAAGCTTTTCTACCATATGCGGGAGCGGCTCTTTTTCAACGCCTGTTACATCAATGCCTTCCTGATTGAGGGGCAGTAAAATCTTTTTGATATTAGACGATACAATAGCCTCGGCCATTTTTGGCGTAAGTTCACCGAGCATGGCATTGGGAAGAACAATACTCAGCGGGCCGGTAATCAAGTCTACCCTGCCGGCATTCCACACAATTGCATTTTCACCGGTAGCTCCCTTGTTGGCCCTTGATTTCATCATGGCAGTTGTTGCAGCAGCATTGGTCCCGAGTGCAAGGATCTCAATGGCGTCTCCGAATTCGTCCCTCAGCCTCTTGACGATAAGACTGCCTATGCCTCCGCCCTGTCCGTCTATCACACCGATCTTCAACACAGGTTAAGTATAAAAATATAATCTTCACTATGTCAAACAGGACTCGAAGGATTTTATTCCGCTGATCGTGTAATATTTAAATGAGATGGGATATAATAATCACTTAAAGACTTGCATAATCAGGAGGATGACATTAAGAAGGTACCCGACAATAAAGGTTATTTCGGCGCGTATGGCGGACGTTTTGTCCCTGAAACCCTTATGCCTGCGCTTAAAAAACTTGGAGAAGCATATCACCATTCTAAAAAAGACAAGGCATTCCAGAGAGAGCTTGAACATCTCCGGAGGACATACATAGGAAGGCCCACGCCTCTGTACTTTGCCAAACGGCTGACCGAACACCTTGGCGGCGCGAAAATATACCTTAAACGTGAAGACCTTGCGCATACCGGGGCGCACAAGATAAACAATGCCGTAGGCCAGGTATTGCTTGCAAAGAAAATGGGGAAACAAAGAGTGATCGCAGAGACCGGCGCCGGGCAGCACGGAGTTGCGACCGCCACAGGCGCGGCGCTGTTGGGTCTTGCTTGTGAGATATATATGGGCACGGAAGATATGCACAGGCAGTCGCTGAACGTCTTCAGGATGAGGCTTCTCGGCGCCAGGGTCACGGAAGTGCCGGTCGGTTCAAGGACATTGAAGGATGCAATCAATGAGGCCCTCCGCGACTGGACTACTAATGTCAATACGACACATTATGTCCTCGGCACCGTCTTTGGACCCCATCCATTCCCTGTAATGGTCAGGGATTTTCAGTCCGTGATCGGGAAAGAGGCGAGGAAACAGATATTAAAAGATGAAGGCAGGCTCCCGGATTATCTTATCGCCTGTGTCGGCGGCGGAAGCAATGCCATGGGACTCTTTTATGAATTTATAGGTGACGACGTAAAAATGATAGGCGTTGAAGCAGGCGGCAAAGGCATCGCCTCGGGAGAACATGCCGCGCGTTTTGCAGGAGGCTCGGTCGGCGTCTTTCAGGGCTGCAAGAGCTACCTCCTTCAGGACGAAGACGGAAACGTCCTCGGAACACATTCCGTATCGGCAGGTCTTGATTATGCATCCATAGGACCGGAGCATCCCTTTCTGAGGGATTCAGGCCGGGTGCAATATACTTATGCGACGGATGAAGAAGCGCTCTCTGCCTTTGAACTCTTATCAAATTTTGAAGGCATTATCCCTGCCCTCGAATCGGCGCATGCAGTTGCCGAAACTGCAAAACTCGCTCCCTCTCTTTCAAGAGACCGGATTATTATTGTCAATCTCTCGGGCCGCGGCGACAAAGACGTCCAGGAGGTTGCGCGGATTAAGGGGATAGAACTGTGAAGACGAGGATCTCGCTAAAATTCCGCAAATTGAAAATGGGAGGCGGGAAGGCTTTTATCCCCTATATAATGGCCGGCGATCCTTCTCTTGAAAAGACAAAAGAGGTCGTACTGCTGTTTGAAGAGTGCGGGGCCGATATCGTTGAACTCGGCGTCCCGTTTTCGGATCCTCTGGCTGACGGCCCGACGATCCAGCGGGCTGCGGAAAGAGCGCTGCAAAACGGCGTTACCTTAAGAAAGGTAGTCTCTTTTGTTCGGGAGATGCGGCAGTTGACGCAGATACCGCTGGTTCTCATGACATATTACAATCCTGTTTTCAAATACGGCCTGGAGGCTTTTGTTGCGGACGCGGTCGATGCAGGGGTAGATGGCGTAATAATACCCGATCTGCCCCCTGATGAGGCGGATGATCTGATGAAACTTTCGAGGAAGTCCGGCCTTGACACCATATTCCTGCTTGCGCCTACTTCTACGGAAGAAAGGATAAAAAAGGTTGCGCGGTCGGCGAGCGGATTTATCTATTACGTCTCGATAACAGGCATTACCGGGTCCGGCCTCCTGCTTGACGGTTCCATGGAGACGCTCCTGTCTAACATTAGAAAGCACACGGAGAAGCCTATAGCCGTAGGGTTTGGCGTATCAACTCCCGAAGATGCGTCTGCAATCGCAAAAATATCCGACGGCGTAATTGTAGGAAGCGCCATAGTAAAAAAGCTTTATGAATCTCCGGACGAGCTGAGGGAATTTCTTAAAGGTCTCCGTCAAGCCATACAGTGACCCGACGGTATATTATATATATATAAGGAATAGGCATTAAAAATGGCATGGTTTAAAAAGACAAAGGATTTAAAGACCGACAAGAAGGTAAAGATACCTGAAGGGTTATGGGTGAAATGCGACGGCTGCAAGGAAATCGTCTATAAAAAAGAGATCGAGAAAAACCTTAAGATATGCCCGAAATGCAACTACCACTTCAGAATCAGCGCCCAGGAGCGCCTGAAGCTCCTTGTTGACGAAGGCAGCTTTGTTGAGATTGACGAGGCTCTTGCATCGGCGGACCCCCTCCATTTCAAGGACTCTATTTCCTACAAGGACAGGGTGAAGGAGAACCGAAAAAAAACCGGCCTGACAGAGGCCGTCATTTCCGGTGAAGCTATCATCAAAGGTCATCCTGTAAGTATTGTATTGATGGATTTTTCCTTTATGGGCGGCAGCATGGGGTCCGTAGTCGGTGAAAAGGTGTCCAGGGCGGCTGAAAGGGCCGTTGAAAAGAAACAGCCTCTCATAGCGGTTTCCTCCTCCGGCGGAGCAAGGATGCAGGAAGGCATCTTCTCCCTGATGCAGATGGCAAAGGTCTCTGCCGCTATAGGCAAGCTTAAGGACAACGGTATACTCTATATATCTATTCTCTGCGACCCTACCTTTGGAGGAGTTACCGCAAGTTTTGCTTCCCTTGGCGACGTCATTATTGCCGAGCCGAAAAGCCTAATCGGGTTTGCCGGCCCGAGAGTTGTAGAACAAACCATCAAACAGGCATTGCCCGAAGATTTCCAGAGGGCCGAGTTTTTACTTGACCACGGGCTTATTGATATGGTGGTCGACAGAAAGAACTTCAGGGAAACCCTTGCAAAAATCTTTAACAACCTCCTATGAGCTATGATGAAACAATCGGGTATCTATACAGCCTGCAGAAATACGGAATAAAATTCGGACTCGACAATATCGGCAAACTCGCCGCCGCACTCGGCAATCCCCATGAATCCTTCCCCTGTGCGCATGTTGCAGGAACAAACGGTAAAGGCTCGACGGCGGCCGTTATCGCTTCTATCCTTCAGGCTGCAGGTCACCGGGTCGGGCTTTTCACCTCTCCCCACCTTATCAGCTTTACGGAACGGATCAGGATCAACGGCGAAGAGATAACCGAAGCCGGCGTTATAGATCTCGCTTCAGAGATAAGAGATATCGTTTCACGTTTTGACGACTTTAACCCTACCTTCTTCGAGGTGGTAACCGCCATTGCCCTGCTCTATTTTCAGAGACAAAAGGCGGATGCTGTCGTTATGGAAACAGGCATGGGGGGAAGGCTCGACGCCACAAACATCGTCACACCCCTGGTATCGGTCATAACGAATATAAGTTTCGATCATAAATATTTCCTCGGCAATACCTTAAATGAAATAGCCGCTGAGAAAGCCGGCATCATAAAAAAGGGCATACCCGTTGTCAGCGCGGACCAGGAGCCTGAAGCAGCGAAAGTCGTCAGGGAAAAAGCACGGGAACTAAGTTCGGCTTTGTACTTGTATGGGAAGGATTTTTCCGCTTTACTGAAAAAATCCGATGCGTCGGGGATCTGTTTTGATTATTCCGATGGGTCCATTAAACTGAAGGATCTTACGCTTCCCCTCTCCGGCGAACACCAGATGCGGAATGCCTCGTTAGCCGTCAAAGCAGCCGATCTTTTTTTAAATTCCCCACGTCTCCGCGTCTCCGCGTCTCCACGTCAGGATTCGTCGTCCCGGCTTCTTAAATATATCAGAGACGGGCTTGCATCGACAAAGTGGCCCGGCAGGCTTGAACTTGTTCAGAGTAATCCTCCCATTCTGATAGACGGCGCACACAATCCGGCTGCTGCACACGTCTTATCCAAAACCATAAAAAGTATTTTCCTTAATAAATATAAAAAGATTATAATGGTACTTGGCATTATGAGCGACAAAGATATGAAAGGAATAATGGGACCGTTATTGCCTCTTGCATCAGAGATTATCGTAACTGCTCCTTCCTATGAAAGGGCCGCTTCACCCGGACGTCTTGCAGAGATCGCGGCGTCCCTCGGTTTTTCCGATATCCGGATTTCTTCAACCGTAAAAGAAGCTATTGACCTGGCAATTAAGGATGGTCGTCAAATGCCGGACTCTCCGCTTATCGTGATTACAGGTTCATTTTATACGATAGGAGAAGCTATGGAAGCGCTTGGACGGAGAGGCATACTTACGAGGTTAAGGGAATGTTGAAAAAAAACGCGGGATGCCTGATTTCCGCCTCAGCGGAACCGCCCGGCCCGGAACGAGTTGCAAAGGGAAACAACCTTCCGACGTTCTTTGCTCTTTGCTCTCTGCTCTTTGTTTTCCTGACCGGATATGCCGTTGCCTCGGAAGATACGTCCATAGACGCCCAATCGCTTGAATATATCCGGGAAACATCGACCTATGTTGCCAAAGGGGCCGTGAAGATCAAAAAAGCGGATATGCTGATGGAGGCGGATGAAATAACATACAACGAAGAGTCCTCCGAAGCCACAGCCGCCGGAAACGTAAAATTCAACGACGCCGAACTTTCGTTTACCGCAAGCAGGGCGGAACTCAACCTCGCCGAAAAGACCGGCCTGCTACACGATGCTCAGGTTTTTTTAAAAAAAGACAATTACCACATTTACGGGAAGCTCATAGAGAAAAAAGGCGAGAACGCTTACGTCATTCCCGATGGGCTCTTTACAACCTGTGACGCGCCCGTCCCTGCCTGGTGTTTCAGAGGGAAAAGTGTGGACGCACTTGTAGGAGACAGATTGGAGGCAAACAATGTGACGTTCAGGATAAAGGATGTCCCCGTCTTTTATACTCCATATTTATGGGCGCCTGTTCAAGCCGACAGAACTACGGGACTGCTGATACCGTTCATCGGTTACAGCAATAAAAAGGGAGTCTACATGAACATCCCATTTTTCTGGGCGATGTCGGAAAACCGCGACGCAACATTATCTCTGGATATATACACAAAGAGGGGTGTCGGAGAAGGACTGGAGTACAGGTATCTCTATCCCGGAGACGTCAAAGGCAAGTGGTGGATTTACCATTTAAAGGACACCGAACTGTCCAAAAACTTCTTTGAAATTAAAGGGCTCCACGAACAGAGGTCTGCAGACGGCGTCGGCGGTTTTCTAAACCTCAATATTATCAATGAAAAAGAATTCTACCGGGAATTCGAGACAAGCCTTGAAATACGAACGAACCGTTTTCTCGAATCTACCGGCGAAATATCGGTCCCTTTTGAATCGTCCCGCGCCTATCTGCTCTCCCGGTACTGGATCGATCTGAAAGAAGGCGCCGAAAGCCCTGCACAGAAATTACCGGAAATAGGTTATGTCTTAAATCCGGTGAAAACCGGCCCGTTCTGGATTTCTGCAACTACGGCATTTTCCAACTTTTGGCGTGAAGAAAATACCGAAGGCAGACGCCTGGACCTTTATCCAAAGGTTTCATACAAGACCGGCGGCGACATAACCTTGCTTCAGACCCTCGGTCTCAGGGAAACCGCCTATTTTCTTGACAGGGACAAGGAAGAATCCCTGCACAGGGAATCCCTTGAATATACGGCAGGTCTTAGCGCCCGCTTCCTGAAAAAGTACGGCTCTTTTACTCATATTGCGGAACCCTCGCTGAGTTATTCTCTGATTACGAATTCGGGAAACAATCCGCCCATCTTCGACTCGGCGGACATCTTCAACAAGACATCCCTTTTTGAACTCTCACTAATGAACAGGTTTATTGACAATAAAGGCGAATTCATGGTCGTGCGTATTGCCCAGGGCTTCGATACTTACGGGGGAGACAGACCGTTTCTGCCTTTACACCTCGAAGTCGGGATAAAAAGGCCCTTTTCCATCCGGCTCGACACCCGTTACGATGTCCATACAGGAAAAGTTGAGAGTGTGAATTCGGACATTTCGATGGTATTTCCAATCGCAACAATATCCGCCGGACAGAGATACAACAGGGTAGACGCCATCAAATACTACACTGCCGGGCTTGACCTTAATTTCCTGAAACCGTTATATCTTGAAAGCAGAATCTGGCATGACGCTGAAAAGCATGAAACAAGGGAAGTCTCGCTGCACCTGAAATACATCGGCCAGTGCTGGGGAATGAACCTCGGATTCACAAAAAGGCCCGGTGATTTTACAATGACGCTGCTGTTCGAACTAAAAGGACTCACAAAAGGCTTTAAGTAAGATTAATTAGTGATTGAGCCTGCCTTCAGTTGCAACTAAAGTTGTAATCTTTATAGCAACCTTTAGCTCATTAAATTAAAACCTTATTGAGATTGCAAAGAAAAAGCCGCTTATGATAAAAAAGAGTATAAGAGCACTAAAAGTATAATTTCAGGAGACAGGAGAGAGTTTCAGGAAATAACTTAACCATGACTAAAAAAGAAGTTATAGAGATAGTCAAAGAATCCAACCTGTGGGAATCTCTCTCACAAAATGAAAAGCAGGAAGCAATCAATCATGCCTTGAAAATTACCCTGCCTTACTATGAAAAAGGGGACCGCAAGGACCACAGTTAGTAATCCGCTTGTCTTAAAACCGATTAAACCTCCTGACATAGTTACATATTATAAATTTCGAAACATATCTTCAATCCCGGAAAATCGGATTCACCCCCATTGACTCTGTCCTTTTGCGAATAGTGATGATTTGACCCTATTACCTCCCACCCTTGTTGACCGGATAAAAACTTTTTGGTATAGTCTTGTAACTGTCTAATAACTGGTTATAGCTACAAAACAACATGAATGATCAAAACAAAAACTGGAGACCAAACAAGGAAGATTACATATTATTATTATCTGTTTTTGTGTTCTTTGTGGTTTTAATACTATCACTACCAAACAAAAGCATCAATTCTGTCGGGCTCGGATTGGATATATTTGGTTTCTTATTGTTATACAGCTTCGGCTTGCCTAGTCGTTTTGGGACGATCTGGGATCTGGATCCAAAGAGCCCAAGATATAAGTTAGCAAAAACTATGTCGCAAATTGGGGTTGCTTCCATTATAGTAGGTTTTCTTATGCAATTTTATGCATCTGTGGTGTAAACGCTATAACAAGCGCTTACACCAGATCGCAGCAAAAAACGCGGCTCCTGGTGAAGCGAGTCGTTATCTTTATAAATTGAACAGTATAATGGGTCTATGAAAAAAGTCTTTATCTCATATGTCAGAAGTAATTCTGAGGCAGTCGATCGGATATGCAAAGAATTAAAAAATAATAATATTGACTATTGGCTTGATCGAGAACGGATAAAGCCTGGCATATTATGGAAGACGGCAATAAAAGAAGCTATAAATGATGGTGCGTATTTCCTTGCCTGCTTTTCTCGTGAATATGAGGAGAAGGCTGATACCCATATGAACGAAGAGTTAATATTGGCAGTTGATATTTTGAGAAGAAAGCATTTTAATAGCGGTTGGTTTATTCCGATTAAACTTAGTGCTTGTAATATCCCACCTTATGACATAGGGGCCGGGTGCACTTTGCAAGACATACAATATTTAGAATTTCATAAGGACTGGGATGCAGAAATAAGGAGATTGATAGACATAATTAAACGAGAAGAAGATTTCAAGCAGGATGCTATTTATGAGAAGTTTTTCGAAAAGCAATATATCTATCAAGGCCTAAAAAGTTTAATTGAAACAGGGGATGGTGTAGGATTTCATAATGCTGACCAAGGTCATCCTGTATACCTATCGGGTGCTACAGGCAAGTTGCATGAAATGTGGGAGTATGCTGACTCTCCAGAAAAAAATCAATTATTTCAAATGCTATCTAAACTAACTAAAGAACTTAAAGAATTAGGAATAGAAGAGTTTAGATTTATTTGGTGGTATGATTTCAGCGAGTGGAAAGATTTCTGCAAATTTGCAGTCGATTTTTACAATAAGAAACATGGTTATACCTAAAAAAGATTAGATAACAAGCCATTGGAGTTGAACGAGTGCCACAGGTCACTTTTGGGGGTTGCATTATTTTCAGACGTGACGGAACAAATATGGGGTCAGCCCTTGACATTGGACAAGGATGACTAAACCTAACCAGTCGTTCCAGCGGGGAACCCGCTGAACTCATTGTAATGAGAGGAGTAAATCCAATAGAGGTATAGAATCAGAAGAGAGCGTAAATCAAATAGTTCGTGGCAAAATGGACAGCAACCACGAAGCAGCCAGAATTACGTGAAAGGATAAAAGGCAATGACGACAGAAACGCCTCATAACCACGGCATGTACCGGGACGCCAATAAAGCCGGCATACGATTATGCGGAACGTTATGCCGGCAGAGGGAGGTGATGAAGGCAGAGAAATATAACGAGATTGTAGAGGTTACGCCAAGTGAAAACTCAACTTACTAAAATTTAAGGAGATAAAAATGAGAAAAATATCAATTATAGTAATCCTTGCCTGTGTGATTCTTGCGAGTTGTGCTCCAGCAAATATCGTTGCCTCTAAGTGGGACTCCGGTGTAAGTGGCGCCAACGCACAAACGCGTTGCGAGCAAGTAGACATGAGAAAGAAATCTGACATGGACAGTATTCTTGCCAAATACGATGGCTGGAAACTGGTCTATATATCTGAGTACACAACCTCGAACAGAATCGGAACCGATGCTGCTGTCTGCTTTGAGCGTGCGAAATAAAACTTAACGAGGTCATCAACCAAATTGCCATAATCAAAAAGTAGATAAAACAAATATGGGGCCAGCCCTTGACAATGGACAAGGATGACTAAACCTAACCAGTCGTTCCAGCGGGGAACCCGCTGAACTCGTTGTAATAATACTAATCAATAATTTAGCGTCTTGACGCTTTGCCTTCATGATGGTATATTAAAAAAATGAAAACAATAGCCAAAAAATCAACGATTTATTTTGATCCCCAGATACATAAGGCTCTTCGTCTGAAAGCCGTTGAAACTGATAGTTCTGTCTCTGATATCGTCAATGAGGCAATCCGAATAGTCTTCGCGGAAGATGCAGAAGACATCGCTGCATTTACGGAAAGGGCACATGAGCCTAACCTGTCATTTGAGGAAGTTCTCAAGGACCTGAAGAGGCGTGGCAAAATATAATATCCTTATCAAGCCGTCGGCTGTAAAAGAAATTGAGAACATTCCACGAAAAGATCGCGTCCGGATAATTCAAAAGATTCGGGGACTGGCAAACACCCCCCGACCCCAGGGATGTGAAAAACTTACCGGAGAAAACAGATACAGAATTCGTCAGGGAGTTTACAGAATTGTCTATTCAGTTTCCGACAGGGAACTACATATTATAGTTGTTAAAGTTAGACATAGACGGGATGTGTACAAATCAGGCACATAACGAATCACTCAAGCCGACCCGGATTAACGCCGGTTTGAATGGGCAAATGGCTTGTGGCCGGGCGGCTTAGCTCAGCGTTATGCCTAAAATGTAAATTGACAATGGGTGACGTTTGTGTGCATAATATAGTACACACAATTGGAGGATAACCCCATGAAGTTTTTGAGCGTCCGAGATTTAAGAGGTAAATCAGCACAAGTCTGGAAGGATCTTTCAGAGGAAAGGGAAATGATTGTTACCAGCAATGGTCGACCCGTAGCTATTCTTGCCGCAATAACCGAATCAACTCTTGAGGAATCATTATCGGCATTCCGTCAGGCGCGTGCAGTTGAGGCAGTCGGCTCTCTACAGCGTAAATCTGCCCGGCAGGGAACTGATAAAATTTCGATGGAGGAAATCAACGCCGAGATAAAAGCTGTTCGTAAAAAACGGGCACGATGAATATCGTGCCCGATACCAATGTTCTTGTTGCGGGTCTTTTATCTCCCTTCGGAGTTTGCGGTGAAATTGTCCTCATGGTTTCGTCCGGCGAGATTACACTTTCTTTTAATGCACGTATTCTTGCAGAATATGACGAGGTTCTACGCCGTCCAAAGTTTAACTTTGAAAATGAAAAGGTAAAAGTACTTTTAGACTACATCGTACACAGGGGACAGACAGTAGCATCTTCTCCCTTAGTCAATTCACTTCCCGATCCGGACGATGAGACATTCCTTGAAACTGCCATGGCAAGTCAGGCGGCATGTCTTGTCACAGGAAATCAGAGTCATTTCCCTGCCGAACTATGTCACGGAATCGTAATTTATTCTCCGAGAGAGTTTTTGACTTTCTATAAGAAACAAAAAAAGGCGGAAAAGCCCATAACAAGGCGCTCAACCCGGACGCGCAAGAAACCGCACGCCGATTAGCTTTTTCATTAGCAAAAAATAATTTGCTGAAAGGATGCAAACCTTCACGTATCCGGCCTTTCATTTTATGCGGCGATATAAGTATAATAATTCTGAAAATTATAGTAAAATAAGAAGAAATAATGCTTGTCGGATTCAATACTAACATATCTTACAAAGACAAAACCTATCATGTGCAGACAGAGGACAGCGGGAAAAATAACCCCGTGGTCGTAACCCTCCTCTATTACCAGGGAGCGATCCTTGCTTCAAGGAAGACCGATTATTCACAACTTCTGGATGACCCTGATTTCAAAGCGAAAATCACGAAACTCATGAAGGTCCAGCACAAGGGCATGATAAGAGATCTTCTGACAGGCAAACATACCGGCGAGTTGAAGGAACAGGAAAAAGAAACCGAAAAAAATAAGGACGTCGCTGAGGCAAAAGAAGTCAGTGGACCGGAGCAAGCTGCAAAGCCGCTTGAACTCATCGAGATTCGGGAAGAACAACTAAGCAAAGGAGACAACAGGATGGAAGCCGTCACTGAAGAACGACGGAAACAGTTGTCCGACAGTCTTGATGATATTCTTTTAACCTATATAATGAAAAGGGCAAAATAGATGAAAACAACGGACTTGAAACCGGATATTGCATCCCTTAAGGAAAAAGCAAAAACACTCAGGATCGAGATACTGAAAATGCTTACCGAGGCAGGGTCGGGCCACACAGGCGGGTCGCTTTCAGCGGCGGATATTGTGACGGCTTTGTATTTCTATAAAATGAGGCATGATCCCGCCAACCCGAAATGGCGTGAGAGGGACAGGTTTGTCCTGTCAAAAGGCCATGCAGCACCCGTTCTGTACGGCGCTCTGGCGCTTTCAGGGTATTTTGATAAACAATTGCTCAAGACCTTGCGGAAGATCGGCAGCCCATTGCAGGGACACCCCTGTTCAAGAAAGCTCCCGGGCATTGAAATATCTACGGGTTCTCTGGGACAGGGACTATCTATTGCCGATGGAATGGCTTTAGGACTGAAGATAGACGGCTTGTCTTCCCGCGTTTATTGCATGCTTGGAGACGGCGAGATACAGGAAGGACAGGTATGGGAAGCTGCGATGACCGCCGCCCATTATAAGCTGGATAATCTCTGTGCGATAATAGACAACAACGGCCTTCAGATCGACGGCCACTGTCATGAAGTAATGTATATCGAACCTATCGTAAAAAAATGGGAGGCCTTCGGATGGCATGTCATTGATATTAACGGCCATGATATGGAGGCGGTTGTCCGCGCCCTGGATGAGGCGGAGACCATAAAATATAAACCGTCTATGATCGTTGCCCGTACAATAAAAGGCAAAGGCGTCTCCTTCTTTGAAGGAAAGGTTGAATATCATGGCATGGCGCCTACTCCGGAAGAACTCGAAAAAGCGCTAAAGGAGCTTGAACGGTAATGGGAGAAATAGCGGAAAAACCACTAAGCAAAGATACCATAAAAAAAATAGCGACGAGGGACGCCTATGGCGAAGCGCTTCTCGAACTCGGCAGGTCGAGAGAAGACGTGGTTGTCCTTGACGCAGACCTCTCGGGATCTACAAAGACAAAGAAATTCGCCAAAGAATTTCCAAAAAGGTTTTTTAACATAGGCATTTCCGAACAGGATTTAGTCGGCACTGCAAGCGGACTGTCTCTTGCAGGAAAGCTGCCTTTCGCATCAACCTTCGCAGTCTTTGAGACCGGCAGGGCCTGGGAACAGATCAGACAGACGGTCTGCTATTCGAATCTTAACGTAAAACTCGTTGCCACGCACAGCGGCATCACCGTAGGGGAAGACGGCGCTTCCCATCAGGCTGTTGAAGACGTTACCCTCATGAGGGTTTTGCCGAACATGACCGTCATAGTGCCGGCAGACGGCAATGAAACAAAACAGGTCATTCATGCAATTGCCGATTATCAAGGCCCGGTTTATGTAAGACTTGGAAGATCAAAAGTGCCTTTGGTAATGCCGGATGATTATACCTTCAGGATAGGGAAAGCCTATACCTTCCATCTTGGAAAGGATGCAAACATCATAGCCATGGGCATCATGGTAGCCATGGCGCTTGAGGCGTCTGAAACCCTGAAGAAAGACGGGTTGGACGTCGGTGTTATCAACATGTCTACGGTAAAACCCCTTGATACCGAAAGCGTGCTCAGGGCCGCCGAAAAAAGCGGGCTTATTATTACCGCGGAAGAACATTCGATCATCGGGGGTCTTGGAAGCGCCGTTGCCGAATTCCTTTCAGAGAGTCATCCTGTAAGGGTTGTCCGGATCGGGATAAAGGACGCTTTTGGATGCTCCGGCCCTTCTTCGGAATTGCTAAAACTCTACGGACTCACTCCGGTAAATATTGCAAATACTATAAAAGAAAACTTGAAATAAATACGAAATGATTCAATTCCGGGACGTATCAAAACATTATGATAACCAGACGGCACTGAGGAAAATAACCTTCTTTGTCGATAGGGGAGAGATGGTATTCATAACCGGCCCGAGCGGTTCGGGTAAAACAACTCTTCTGAAGATGGTCTATATGGCCGAAACACCCGATGAAGGGGATATAACTGTTGCGGATATGGAATTAATGAAGCTGACTGAATCGTCAATTCCGGCTTTAAGAAAGAATATCGGCGTGGTGTTTCAGGACTTCAGGCTCCTTGACAACAGGGACGTCTTTGAAAACATAGCGATTGCCCTGAGAATAAGAAACATCGATGAAAGAGAAATAAAGGCCAAGGTCTTTGAATCCTTGAAACTCGTTAACCTGAGACACAAGTCGGACCATTATCCTACTACCCTGTCGGGCGGAGAACAGCAGAGGATTGCAATAGCAAGGGCTATTGTCTCGGAGCCGATGATCCTGCTGGCCGATGAACCAACCGGCAATGTAGACCCCGATACGTCGGCAGGCATCATAAAGACTTTCAAGGAGATCAATGCGCGGGGCACAACGATCATGCTGGCTACACACAACAGGGAACTCTTCAGGAACTCCGGCAAACGTGTGCTGAAACTGGATTTCGGAAATTATGCGGGAGAGGAGCTCGGCTGATGTCAATGTCTTACTCTTTCAGGCTTGCCGTACAAAGCTTGCTCCATGACAAATGGATTAATTTTCTCTCGGTACTGACTATTGCAGTAGGCCTCCTTTTTACGGCAATTACCTTGCTGACTGTTTTTAACATAAGTCTGGCAACAAAGGATTTGCCGGAGAAATTTTCCATAATGCTCTATCTCAAAGAAGACCTGTCCCAACAGGATATAGAAACCTTAATGAAAACCGCACGAAAAGACCCCTCTGTCGAAAAGGTCAAATACATCACAAAAGAAGAAGGCTGGAAAGAGCTTAAAGCAAGCCTTAAAAATACGGACTATATCCTGGAAGGCGTCGGTGAAAACCCTCTGCCGGATAGTGTCGAGATAAAGCTGAAGAGCGAGACCATAAGCCCGGAAACGGTAAAAAAGCTGACGGCAAGTCTTAAAGCTATAAAAGGGGTGAGTGAAATAGAATACGGAGAAAAATTTCTTGCCTCCATTTATTCCCTAAGTATGGGGATAAAGACCATCGGCGCGATACTGATCATAATCATGTCTGCCGGAACGCTTTTTGTCTGTTACAGCACGGTTAAAATTCTTTTTTACCGCAAAAACAGTGAAATAGAAACATACAAACTGTTGGGCGCCTCAAGGGGGTTCATCCGCGCGCCATTCATCATAGAAGGGGCTGTTATCGGTCTTTCAGGAGGGGTTTTGAGCCTCATCGGCATATTCATACTCTATTATCTTGTGCTTCTGAAAGTAAGCCTCGCCTTCCCTATCTTTAAATCCTTTATTTTCCCTGTCAATATGTCATTCGCCCTTCCTGCCGCAGGACTGCTTCTCGGCATAACGGGAGCCGTCTTCGCCATCGGAAGAATCCGATATTGAACATGCCGATTTCAAACAGTTTACACGGTCCTCACGGTCCAGAAAAACAGGGGAAACTTTGTAGACTGAGTAACCCGAGTAAACTTAGTAAACCGGGAAAACTTTTCTTTTTCCTTCTTTTTTTCCTTTTTTTATCTTCTTTTTCTTATGCCGGCACCGCCAATGAGGAATACCGGAAAATACAGAAAGAAATTAAAAACCAAAAACAAAAGATCGAAGAAATTAAAAAACACGAGTCCTCTGTTCTCACCGATATCGAGAGCACCAACAAACAACTGAAAGACGTGGAAAACAACCTGAGGAAATACAGGAGCAAGCTCTCAGAAACCGAGTCCGGCATATCAAAACTTGAGGCTGAAATTCGCGCAAACAAGAAAAATATCGAGAAACACAGGGATTGGCTAAAGAGAAAACTACAGGCCATCCACAAATACGGGAATAATTCGGATACGGTCCTTCTGCTGCTTAGTGCCGACGATATATCACAATTGATGAGGCAGGGGAAATATCTCCAGTATGTTTCAGTATATGAACACAGGCTGCTGGAAGGTTATAAAGAGAGTCTTGAAAGCCTTAGCCGGAAAGAAAAGCAGCTCGTTGTGCTCAAAAAAGACCTCGAAAAAAATCAGGAGAAGGTAAAAAGCCAGGAAGAAAAACTTGCCGAAGCAATGAAACATAAAGAAACCGTTCTTGTATCGGTAAGAAAACAGCAGGCTTCTCATACGAGAATATTAAAGGAACTCGAGGCCGCTTCCAAAAGGATACTGGATATAATCAAAGAGTCGGAGCGCGCCCAAAAGGGGAAAGAAGATATCCTTGCCGGCAAAGGTTTTGGAAGCCTCAAAGGCAGACTCCCCTGGCCTGCGGAAGGGAGAATTGCAATACCTTATGGCTCGCAGAAAGACCCTCAATTCAGTACGCCTATTTTCAGGAGCGGCGCCTTTATACAATCGGACTCGGATTCCTATGCAAAGGCGGTACACGGCGGCAAAGTAGTATTTGCCGAATGGTTTAAAGGCTATGGACAGATGGTAATTGTCAACCATGGCGACGGATATCATACCCTCTATGGAAGTCTATCCGAGATTTTTACGAGAGTTGGAGATATAATAAAAGGTAAGCAGGCGATTGGCAGGGTCGGGACCTCGGGCCTCATGAGTTCTCCCGGCCTGTACTTTGAACTCAGATACAAGGGCAAACCACTTGATCCGTTACAGTGGCTGCTTAGGAGATAAAAAAACCGGAGGTTAGAAAAGATGTTTCAGAAGTTACTTAGCAAAAAGGTGGTTATTGCCGTAATCCTTGTCTTTACCGTTGCTACGGCAGGCATCCTGATCGGAAGATGGAAGATTGGCAGTGTCGGCGCTGAAGAAGGATATGAAGAACTCAAGGTCTTCACCGAGGCCCTCTCACTCGTCAGAAAAAACTATGTTGAAGACGTAAAACCGAAGGACCTTATTTATGGCGCAATAAAAGGCATGCTCAGCTCCCTTGATCCTCATTCCGCATTTATGCCGCCCGAACAATATAAGGAAATGCAGGTGGATACAAAAGGAGAATTCGGAGGTCTCGGCATCCAGATAGGGATCAAAGATGGCATGCTCACTGTCATAGCTCCGATAGAAGACACCCCGGCCTACAAGGTTGGCATCAAGTCAGGAGACAGGATCATCAAGATCAACAATGAATTCACAAAAGATATGGGGTTACATGACGCAGTAAGCAAGATGAGGGGCGCTCCTTCTACCTCCGTAAAAATAACCATCCTCAGAGAGGGATGGAAAGAGACCAAAGATTTCACCATAGTGAGAGAAGTAATAAAGATAAAAAGCGTGAAATATAAGGTCCTCGAAGACGGGATAGGATATGTGAAGCTGACCCAGTTTCAGGAACAGACGTCATCCGACCTTTCTGCCGCCATGGAAAGCCTGGCGAAAGAAAATATCAATGCCCTTATCCTTGACCTGAGGAACAATCCCGGCGGACTTCTTAACAGCGCTGTTGATGTATCAAGCCAGTTCCTGCAGTCCGGCAAGCTGGTGGTTTTCATCAAGGACAAGAAGGGAGATAAAATCGAATACAAGAGCAACAAAAATAAAACGGATTTCAACCTCCCCATGATCGTCCTCGTCAATCAGGGCAGCGCCAGCGCCTCGGAAATCGTTGCAGGCGCTTTAAAAGACTGGAACAAGGCCGTCCTTATCGGCACACAGACCTTCGGGAAGGGTTCCGTACAGTCAGTGGTCCCTCTCGGCGACGGTTCGGCCCTGAGGCTTACGACAGCGCGGTATTACACACCGAAAGGAACGTCCATTCAGACGACAGGGATTGCACCGGATATCTTAGTCAAGCCGGAATTAAAGAACGGGACAAAAGGCCACCCTGCCATCAGAGAAAAAGACCTTGAAAAGCACCTGAAGAACGAAAAAACCGAGGACAAGACGGCTGAACCTGATGAAATGGTGCCTGTTGAAATCGAAGAAAAAGACGATCTTCAGTTACAGAGGGCCATCGATATTCTTAAGACATGGAAGGTCTTCAAGGAACTGCCAAAGGCGGCTTAAAACAAGTTAAAATGTTTATCACATAAACATGCCCGGAATAATATTTGACATAGAAACCGTCGGCAGGGACTTTAAAAGCCTTGACGGGCCGATGCAGGAATACCTGCTCCGCTACGCCGAAACGGAAGATGATAAGAAAGAGGTAAAAGACGGCCTTTCTTTTTATCCGCAGACAGCCGAAATCGTTGCCATCGGCATGCTCGATACCGACTCGCAGAAGGGCTTTGCCTTTTATCAGAATACCGGACAGCCCCTGCTGCCCTTTGAAGAAGAAGGGGTGCGCTATGAAACCGGCACGGAAGAGGAGATTATCAATAAATTCTGGAACGTCATTAAAAACTACAAGCAGTTCATAACCTTCAACGGCAGGGGGTTCGACTGTCCCTTCATTCTTACCCGTTCAGCCGTTCATAAGATAAAACCTAAAAAAGATATCATGCCGAACAGGTACGGTGATATCCATATCGACCTCTTCGACCAGTTGTCCTTTTACGGCGCTACGCGGAGGAAGTTCAGCCTCGACATGTGGTGCCGCACCTTCGGCATCAAAAGCCCGAAAGAAGACGGAATTTCCGGCTACGACGTAAAGGACTTATTCAAAGCCGGCCGCTTCCTCGATATAGCCCGCTACTGCGCCGGCGACATCCGCGCAACA
The DNA here is from genome assembly GCA_041658585.1 of Thermodesulfovibrionales bacterium. Lineage (GTDB taxonomy): Bacteria > Nitrospirota > Thermodesulfovibrionia > Thermodesulfovibrionales > SM23-35 > DYFC01. Next base: position 31,919 of record JBAZZX010000012.1, on the reverse strand, counting down.
AGGGAGCTTCTGCTTTACTGGGAAAAGTATATGCGGTATTCACCATAAGGCGCTTTCACTTCCCCCTTCATTCTTAATGCTACATCGTATTTTTTGTCATTCCCGAAGTTTGTAATCGGGAATCCATGGTTTCCAATGCGTTCTGGATTCCGGGTCAAGCCCGGAATGACGACTAAAAGCCATTGATTAGCGGTTTTTATTGAAAAGTTCGCTGTAGTATTAAATCCTCCCCAATAACGGGCGGCGGCATTGCTGAATATCCGTTTCCCTTGAATTTAAGGAGGCTGTTATTATTAAGGATGACAAAGATGAGGGTTTTGAGACTGATTGTAATTCATTGAGATTGGTTCTAACGACATTGAAAGATAAAAATATAAAAACAGAGACGAAGGATTAAGGATGTTTTTCTTTGTATTTGAAATAAATAGCTGCGCCGATGGCGAAAATTGCGATACCTACCATTATCATGAGAAAGCCTTCCATCTTTATTCCTCCTTAATAGGGGTAATAAAAACCGCTAACGTTAATATTATAACAGCTATTACTATAATGACAGCAACTGTAAAAAGATTTATGGTTTTTTCTGCTAAAAGTATTATAGCCCCAAGTGTGGTAAGTAAATATTTTACAAGGTCAAAAAGCAAGTTAGCCAGTTTTCCGGTCTCCGTTTTGTATTTCCTGTAACACGCAATCTTAATGGATGCTATAATTATAAATATTTAAATGGAAACAATGGCGGTCTATTTCTTGGCGATCGCAATTGTACACATGTTCAGGATTAAGATTCCGTTGTTATTCGTGTATTATGACTTACCCTCCTATGGATACCAGGACAGGATCATTTCTTTTTTGTCGTTCGGCTGGTCGGTCTTTCTGTTTACGGCCTCTACTGACCCCATAAAGAACCGCGACGCAGTCAAAGCGATTCTAATTGCAGGCCTCGCCTCGATCTTCGGTCTAAATGTTATAAACAGCATCACCAAATTAATTTTATGTTTTTCTTGATCTTGCATAGAAATTCTGATATTATCCAAACAACTGGTTAATAATATGTTCGCAAAAGCTTGGAGGTAGAATTATGCTTGGTCTTAGCAGGGACGAGCTACAAGAGACGCTGAAGCAACTGGGCTACGCCATTGATTGGCATGAGAAGTGGCTCGCTGAAATTACCCGTGCGATGATCTGTCGACTGCCCTATGATCATCGCGACGTGGCGGACGATGCCTATCGTCAATGTCGATTCGCCCAGTGGTATTACGGGAAGGCGTCTCAAGTGCTCAACGATCACCCGTCATTCGTTGCCATTGAAAGTGAGCACCGCAGCATGCATCAACTTGCGGGGCGGTTGCTTCTTGCATCGACACAGGAAGTGTCAGGCTCCCCAAGGGAGTATGATAGCTTCAAAAATGCCGTGGAACGCCTGCATCTGGAAATCGATACGCTGAAGCACGAAATCGAGGAGTCGCTCTATAATCGCGATGCCTTGACCGGGGCCGAGAATCGCATCGGCATGCTCATCAAACTGCGCGAGTTGCGTGAGCTGGTCAACCGCCATGTTCTTCAATGCGCTGTCGTGATCATGGACTTGGACTATTTTAAGGTGATTAACGACAACTACGGACATTCCGTTGGTGACCAAGTGCTTGTGGCCTTGGTGCAGAGCGTCAAGCAGCATCTGAGGCCCTATGACAAGGTGTACCGTTACGGTGGAGAGGAGTTCCTGATATCCTTGCCGAATACCAATTTGGAGACTGCCCATGCGGTGATCGAGCGTATGCGCGCGGAGCTTGCCGCGCTCGCTATCGCCACCGCAGCACCAAAGGCGATCTTCGTAACGGTATCGTTTGGGATTACACTACTTGATTCAGATGTCAGTGTGGAGGAGTCGATTAATCGCGCGGACACGGCATTGTACGCAGCCAAGAGGTCTGGGCGCAACCGTGCTTGCATCTGGGATCCATCGATGACATCCAACCAGGAGGGGGGCGATAATCTCCAAACGTAATCACCGAAGAGATCGAAAAGAAGAACTGAACTGCGAACAAAGGCCTCCAGAGCGACTTCGGGGTCCACGCGCCAAAGCGCCTGAGCCCTGATGTTATGCACATTTCTTCTGTAAATTCTCATAGGTTCTTGCCTCTTGAAAATCAATAGTAGCAGGTGTTATGCGCCTCCCGATGAAATCCGCTGAGGTGTTAACTTGATGTAGTTTTGAATTCCGGGAACTTCTTGATTTTCACAAATTGCAGGTATTATTCTGCGCACCCGATCATGATTAATCATGTCGCAAGTTAGATTGTCTAACAAGTCAAGTAGTGGCAATCACACTTTCCTTTAATGTCTATTCCGCTAACGATATGCATCAGAAGACGGATTGAATAGCATCATTTAGTTCTTCTTCAATTACATCAAGAACAGACCCCGATTGAGAAGCCTCTTTTTCCTTAACGGATGATATGCCCGTAACTTCCGCCCGCGTTCCCTTAAAAGTGGTCGTGACGGCTACTTTTCCGGTTAAGAAGTCATAGTCATCAACGTAGAGTTTCATATTAATTTTTAAGGTCCCCTTTATAGACCCGTTTTTTTGCTCTGTCCCCGTAAAACTAATTTTTGTTACTTCAACGGTTACATCGGTTTCGATTTCATCGCTGATAGCGTCTTCAAAATAATGACTGATATCCTCCGGGTCTAACTTAACGACAAAGCTTTTCTTTTTTTGACTCCAGGAGCCGGACATATCCATCATGTCAAAAGCTCCGTCACTGTCAAATGTAAACTCATCGGAAAAGTCGGACTTCTCCGTATGAGACCCATAACCTTTAATACTGAACTTCACAGTCATCTTCCCTTGTACATCCCAGGTCCCTTCAACAGAGGCCCATGCAAAGCTTGAAAAAGCAACTATTGAAAATGTCACGATTGAAATAACTAATAATCTTTTAAACATCTTTATCCTCCTTCACTTTATGGTTTTAATTTATTATATCCCGATTTCAATGCTAAAGTAACAGTGAAGTCAGTTTTCATGCGTCATTCCTGAAATTACATCCCTCAGCCGCCATAAAAGGGCCAGTCCCGGCAGTGCAACGAGAAAGGTTATAAAGAAGAAGCCGGACCAGCCTATAGATTCTACGAGAAAACCCGAGGTCGGAGAGATAAATATCCTTCCAAGCGCTGCAAGAGATGACAATAATGCATACTGTGTTGCGGTAAACCGATGGTTGCACATCCCCATCAGAAGCGAGACAAAGGCTGCCGTTCCCATGCCCCCGCTCAGATTCTCAAAGGCGACAGTGAATATCAGCATCCCGTAGCTTTTCCCCAGCCATGCGAGGACCATGAAAGACAGATTCGATACCGCTTGCAGTACTCCGAAAATAAGCAGGGACCTGAACAGGCCGAGTTTTACCATTAAGGTCCCTCCGATTGTTGCGCCGATAATCACTGCGGCAAATCCTATTCCTTTATTGATAGCGCCCACTTCGCTTGCGGTAAACCCAAGCCCCCTGATAAGGAATGCCGTGGTCAGCGTACCGGCATAGGCGTCGCCCAATTTGTAGAGGATAATTAACAGCAGCAGCAAGACGGCAGCGTTCCTTGAAAAATATTCCTTCAATGGCCCGGATACGGCCTCTTTCAGACTGGACGGAGGGACCACTTTTTCCTCGGGTTCGGGACTTAAAATAGTTATTATAACGCCTGCTCCCATTACCACAGCCATAAACAGGTATGTGTTCCGCCAGCCGATATGATCGGAAAGTATTAAAGCCAATGCTCCCGACACAAGCGCCGCAATGCGGTAGCCCATAACAAATACCGCCGCCCCTGCTCCTCTCTCCTTTTCATGCAAAACATCGGTACGATAGGCGTCGATAACGATGTCCTGTGAGGCCGAGGAAAAAGCCACGGCAAGAGCAAGCGCCGCCAATAGAATCGGAGACTGTTGAGGTGAGCTAAAAGCCATGAAAGAAATGCCTGCTGCGAGACTTAGTTGAGTAAGCGCAATCCAGCCGCGGCGTCTTCCAAGCCATGGAGGAACAAATCTGTCCATAACCGGAGCCCAAAGAAATTTGAGCGTGTACGGCAATCCTACCAGGGCAAATACCCCGATGGTCCTCAGATCCACTCCTGCCAACGTCATCCATGCCTGCAAGGTGCCGCCGGTCAGGGCCAACGGCAGGCCCGAAGAAAAGCCTAACAGGGTGATAACCGCAATGCGCCTGCTTTTAAAGACCTGAAGATAGGGTGCAATATTCGATTTCATTTTTATTTTTCTCTTTGGCCGATATTATAACTAAAAGAGGCGTTCGCCACACAGTCATTCTTCCGATTTCTCCGTGGGTCAAGAATCGCTCAATTTGGGTATTCTATTTTTCAGGGAATTGAATAAGTAGGCGGGTTAAGGCAATAATAAAAGCATGAAATCTTCGGGATTGTCATTTAACCCGTTTAAAGGACTGAAAGAAACTCTCGACAAGCGTCGGATTATCCTCAAAGAAACAAAGGTCAAAGATTCAAAGCTCAAAGATACAAAGACCGATGAAGAGATATTCTCTGAAGCCATGTCCGACGTCAGGGAGATCAGGGAGTTCAGGGAAATTCCCCTTGCAGTACAACCACGTACAAAACACATTCCGGTCATGAAAGATGATACAATGGAGGTCCTGACCCAAATAATCAAAGGTCAAAGGAGGATTACCTTATCCGATACCCCGGAATACATCGAATGGGTACATCCACATATCAGGAAGGATGTAGCCGGAAGGCTGCATCAGGGAAACTTTTCCGTGCAGGATTATATTGACCTTCACGGCATGACGCTTGTTGAGGCTGAAGAGGCATTGTTTTTGTTTTTTCAGGAGGCTGTTAAAAAACGCCTGTTCTGCGTTAAAGTAATACACGGGAGGGGTCTGAGGTCTCCTAAAGGCCCGGTCCTCAAAGAAGCGGTAATTAAATGGCTGCACGGTCAGTTCAGTAAATGGGTACTTGCCTATTCTTCCGCCAAAGCCCGTGACGGAGGCCTGGGAGCGACATATATAATACTGAGGTCAAAGTAATGGAAATGAGCAGCTCTATTAGAGTCAAGATCTACTATGAAGACACTGATGCAGCCGGTGTTGTTTACTATGCCAACTACCTTAAATATATGGAGCGGGCAAGGACCGAGTTTCTTCTGGAGAAAGGGATAGATGTGGCAGAATACCATAATAAAGGGTGTATGTTTGCCGTTGTAGATCTGGATATTCACTACAAACGACCTGCAAAACTCGGAGAGACTATTAAAGTGACAACAGAAATTGTCGCTATGACAACTGTCACGATTTCCATTAAACACAGGATCGTAAGAGATGACACTTTGTTGGTTGAAGCAAACGTCAGGCTGGCCTGTATCGATCCGAACGGAAAGCCCCGGCGCATACCGGACGAGATGAAGCACATAGCTCATTAAGAATGTGATTCATTCTTAGGATACCCGGTCTTCCAGCCTTAACAAATATTTAATGGGGCGTATCCGACCCCCTATTGCCAAAACCACCTCAAATCTATTATTATTAACATACTCTATTTTCAGGAGGTTTAAGTTGAAAGAAGGAATTCATCCACAGTATAAAGAGACCACCGTTCAATGCGCCTGCGGTGAGACCTTTACAACAAAATCAACAAGTCAAAAAATACAGGTTGATATCTGCTCAAAATGCCACCCCTTTTATACCGGAAAGCAGAAGATTCTTGACGCCGAAGGCAGGGTGGAAAAGTTCAAGAAAAAATACGCAAAGGCCGCTGCGGCGGCAGCAGCACAGACCAAGAAGTAACTGTTTTGATCGATATAAGTCGTTAGTCGGTTCTTTTTTGACTAACGGCTTTTTTTTCGGCGACAAAACAAAGTGTTTCAATTTGTTGAAAGGTGACATGAAAAACGTTGGCGGACAGGCGGTTATAGAAGGCGTCATGATGAAGGGCAGAAAGGGCTGGACAGTGGCGGTCAGAGGTCCTAATGGGGAAATCCATGTCAGGAGCGAACCTTTGTCTGAATTGCCTTTGATTTTCAGGCTGCCGGTACTGAGAGGTTTCATCGCGTTGTTCCATGCCATGATCATCGGCATCAAAGCAATAGAGTTTTCCGCGAACAAGGCATATGAGGAAGAAGAAGGCGAACAATTAAGCCCCGCTTCCATAGGGTTTACAATCGTGCTCTCAATTCTGCTCGGTATAGGACTTTTTATTCTTTTGCCGTTATATGCCACAAAGCTGATCGGGAATATCTTCCCTCCCGTCTCGACCAGTTCATTTTTATTCAATTTTGTTGACGGCATTATCAGGGTTTTCCTGTTTATACTCTATATTGTCGGGATAGGCATGTGGAAGGAGATGAGGCGGATATTTGAATACCATGGCGCGGAACACAAGGTAATCCATACTTATGAGAACGGAAAGGATCTTTTAACGCCGAATATTAAAGAATACAGTCCCCTGCACCCGCGTTGCGGCACAAGCTTTCTCCTTATCGTAATGATTATAAGCATATTCACCTTTTCCTTTATTCCCCAGGCCTGGCCGTTTCTTTACAAATTCCTTTCACGGCTGATCTTTATCCCTTTGATAGCCGGAATCTCATATGAAATCCTGAAACTCTCCGCAAAAATGGAACATAATTTTATTATGCATTTATTAATCCAACCCGGCCTGCTTCTGCAGAGGCTCACCACAAGAGAGCCTGACGAATCCCAGATAGAGGTCGCTGTAAAAGCGCTGCAGGAAGTCCTTAAGTTTGAGGATGCCAATGCTTGAAAAGTTAAAAACTATAGAAGCAAAATACGATGAGCTGACACAACTGCTGATGGACCCCGCAGTCCAGTCAAAACATACCGAACTTCAGAAATACTCGAAAGAGCAATCCGATCTTCAGCCGCTGGTCGAGAAGATCAGGGAATACGATAAACTGCTTTCCGGCATTGAAGGCGCCGAAGAACTGTTAAAGGGCGGAGATGAAGAGATGCGCGAACTGGCACAGGCCGAGCTTGATGAACTGAAAGCGAAGAAACCCGTCATCGAAGAAGAACTGAAGGTCATGCTCCTGCCCGTAGACCCGCGTGATGAAAAAAACGTGTTTGTTGAAATAAGGGCCGGCACGGGAGGCGAGGAGGCGGCCCTCTTTGCTTCAAACCTTTTGAGGATGTACATGAAATACGCCGAGCTAAGGAGATGGAAGGTTGAAACAATCGACTTGAATTCAACAGGCCTCGGCGGGATCAAGGAAGTTATCATATCCATACAGGGCAAGAATGCTTACAGCAGACTCAAATATGAAAGCGGCGTACATAGAGTGCAAAGGGTCCCGGTGACCGAGGCGTCCGGAAGGATCCATACCTCGGCTGCAACAGTAGCGGTGCTGCCGGAAGTGGAAGATGTCGATATAAAAGTTGAGGAAAAAGACCTGAGAATAGATACCTTCTGTTCTTCCGGTCCCGGAGGCCAGAGTGTCAATACTACATATTCGGCGGTAAGGATTGTCCATATACCGACAGGCCTCGTTGTTCAGTGTCAGGATGAACGGTCACAAACAAAAAACAGAGAAAAGGCGATGAAAGTCCTCCGTTCGCGCCTGTACGAGTTAGAAATGGAAAGACAGGAAAAAGAGCGGGCTTCTGATAGGAAGTCTCAGGTGGGAACAGGTGACAGAAGTGAAAAGATAAGGACTTACAATTTCCCGCAAAACCGCGTCTCAGACCACAGGATCGGACTCACCCTCCATAAACTCGACCGGGTGCTTGAGGGAGATATAGATGAAATTATAGAAAGTCTCATCGCCCATTATCAGTCAGAAAGGCTCAAGGATCTATAGATAGATTCACGTAATCCTTCAGTTAAGGGTTGAGAACCCGTAACTGAAGGATTACAGATTCACGCATTTTATGCTTGTAAAGAATGCTCTAATATAGTAATATATAAAAGTTTTTAAGGCCATTGATATGGCCTATTTTATGATACAAGAAAGGAAGGAACATGATTATTAGGCATAAGACCGCTGTTGCGGCAATCGTACTTATGTTTATCCTGTCAGTTGCGGGATATTCTTTTGCCGGTGAAAAGGCTGAAGAAGCGGCCCTCGGTAAAGATGAGGCGGCAGTTCTGTTAAAAGACCTGGCGCCTGACCTCAAAATTCTGGAAATTCGCCCCGGCCCTGTGAAAGGATTATGGGAAATTGCGGTTCAGTCCGGTGAACGGAAAGGGTTGCTATATCTTGATTCATCAAAAAAATATTTCATTCAGGGCGCTATCATAGACCTGAAGACCAAGGCAAATCTGACACAGGACAGGATGAGCGAACTCAACAAGGTCGATACGGCAACGATACCGCTCGACGACGCCCTTGTGATGGGCGACAAAGGGGCTAAATACAAGGTTATCATCTTCACTGACCCTGACTGACCATACTGTGAAAAACTTCATCAGGAGATGAAGAAGGTCGTTGCAAAGAGACAGGACATCGCTTTTTTTATAAAGATGTACCCCTTGCCGATGCACAAAGGCGCATATGAAAAGGCAAAGGCTATTGTCTGTGAAAAATCCCTTGCTTTGCTTGAAGACGCCTTTGCAAAGAAAACTTTACCGCCGGCAAAGTGTGACTCAACTGCCGTTGATGACAACCTGAAGCTTGCCGAAAAACTGGGGATAAGAGGAACGCCCGCGATAATCATGCCTAACGGAATTGTCATACCGGGCTCCAAAGATGCCGATGCCCTTATAGAGTTGATTGAAAAGTCGGCTAAATAATCTAAGCTAATGAGGCTCTTGCAAAAGTCACAGATTGTCATTCCGAACGAAGGTGAGGAATCTTATACCCCATTGATTATAAAAGATTTCTCGTTTCACTCGAAATGACAAATTGGCCTGTTTTAGGACTTTTGCAAGAGCCTCCATCGTATCAAATATTGCTTATATTGTCCCCTATTTTCTTACGAACTCGTATAATATCTTCCCCTCACAGTACCAGGAATCAATATAATATTTGAAACTAAAGTTCTAATATTTCCTGCAACCTTTTACTCATTAAACTAATACCTTTATTTTATTGATAAAGATGGGTAAAAATGAATTAATATAATGAACAGTATGAATAGATATAATACTAAATGAGACTCTTGCAAAAGTATTAAGTTGTCACCCTGAGCTTGTCGAAGGGTTACATAAATTATTGATTAGTATTGAATCTATTTAGATACAAATTATTAACAACATGAGAAGTGGCATTGCATAACGCTTTGGATTTGCTTAAGAAAGGGTTATTAAGGTGAATAACTTAAAAGCCTGTCATGATGTTACCTACCCAAACGCCTCACCCAATATCTCAATAACCGAATTTCCATTTTTCAAGCTTCAAAGCTTTATGTTTTTAAAACAAAGAGGCTTTCAAATTCTTCATGGGGGCTGTTTAAGGACTTTTGCAAGAGGCTCAAAGGTAAGTAATTCCCGATAGGGATTTTTATATATGTCAGTTTTTCAAATAATTTAAAGAAAGGGAGGGGAAAAAGAAGGGAAAAAAAGAAATGGAGAGGAAAAATTGGACATACTATTAACGATTAACAAGAAAGGAGGGAGTCTTATATGGGATCAACAGCAAATGAAATAACAATGTTTATTGACACATCAAAATGTATAGGCTGCAAGGCCTGTCAAGTGGCATGCAAGCAGTGGCATTCCTTACCGGCGGAGACTGACGAAGGAACAGCCACCACTGGTACAGCGACTACCCTTGTAGATGTTGCAAGAACTCCTACAGCGCCGCCCTTTATCAACCCCTTATCATGGGCAATCAACCAATGGGCCGGCAGGGGGGTTGAGATTATTTCTGGAGCAGGAGTAGGCCAAAAAAGGACTATTACAAGCAATACGGCTGACACATTGACTGTTAGTCCGGTTTGGGGTACTATTCCTGGTGGCACATCCATATACGCATTATCTACAGTTTTTACCGGTTCATACACGAATCCACCCGATATGTCAGGGAATAATTTAACGGTGGTCAAGTTTAACGAGACCCAAGGGCTGGGGGGGCTGAAATTTCTTTTCTTAAAAGATCAGTGCCAGCATTGCTACCAACCTAAGTGTAAGCGTGGATGTCCGGGTGGAGTATATAAGACAAGTGAGGGCTTTGTCTTGTTTAGCTCGAATTGCAATGACGCGCATCTCAAGCCCAGAAAAAAACCGAACCCACTCTTCGGTCAATCGGGAGAACCAAAAACGATACCTATGACTTTTGCGGAACACTGCCCATACGATATACCGCGACTTAGCACTACGCTTAACCAGTATGTAAAGTGTGACTTTTGCTACGACAGGTTTGCAAGCAGTGACACTACTCTTCAAAGGGATAAGTCAAGTTTGGGTATCTCACGGCTACATACCACAGCATGCGAATTCGCCTGTCCAAGTGGTGCAATAGTTACCGGGAGTTATGCACAGGTAATCGCAGGTTCGCAAAGTTATGCTAAACGGAGATACAGAGCGATAATACGCGCCTATCCGTTTGCCCGTCTCTACACAGGATACAAAGGCAGGACCAATGTAATATATCTCCTCACAGAACCGGCGGATAAATATGGGTTGCCGACAACTGAGAAGTCGATATGAGAATGAGACAAATGGACGGTAAATTTTCCCTGAAACGGGATATGAACAAAACAGCTTTTTACAGAATAGTGATGAAAAGCTCTAAGAAGAAAGGAGGGGAATAAAATGGCTATAACAAGAAGAGATTTTCTGAAAAGTACTGCTGTGGCTGGCGCTGCGCTTTATTTAGGCATCTTCAACTTCGAGCCCGTCAAGGCATATGCCGAGACCACACCGCCGGTATGGACTTCAGAAGCATACAATATCTGTCCTTATTGCGGCGTCGGATGCGGCATGATTATTGGTAGCAACGCAGCCGGCCAGATAACCTATGTCCAGGGCGACACGGACAACCCTCACAACCTGGGTTCGTTGTGTTCAAAGGGTCAAAACGCGGGCCAGTTAAATCATATTGCAGGATATGTCAGGCCAACCGGAATTCCTTATCTGGATTCCTTAGGGAATCCTTACAAGGCTACAGACTCTGAGAGGATAACTACTCCGTTGAAGCGTCTCCCGGGGGCGTCAAACTGGACCGCGATAAGTTGGAACACGGCAATTGACGAAATTGCCGGGTTGATAAAAACTACCCGTACTGTCGATGCTGACATGAAATGCACAAATATTGCTGTCCTCGGCACGGCAAAAGCCACCAATGAAGAGTGCTATCTGTTAACAAAACTGATGAGGTCTTTGGGCATTGTCTACTACGAACATTGTGCCCGTCTCTGACACTCTGTAACCGTAGCGGCTCTGGGAGAGTCGTTTGGCAGAGGGTGCATGACAAACAGCTGGCCGGATATCAAGAATGCTGACGTCGTTCTGATTATGGGCAGCAATACGGCAGAGAACCATCCGATGGGCTTCAAGTTTATTATGCAGGCAAAAGAAAAGGGTGCAAAGCTTATAAATGTTGACCCCAGATATTGCAAGAGTTCAGTACAGGCCGATATTTACGGAGCAATGCGTTCCGGGACGGATATCGCATTCATCGGAGGTATGATCAAGTATGCGATAGATCACGGCCTCTACAATGAGACGTACGTCAAGCAATGCACAAATGCGCTCTTAAAGTTGAATGTTGGATTTCAAACATGCGCTGAAGGCACGATTGGAGTATTTTCCGATTTCACCGCCGGTACATACAACGCCAATCTTGATGCCACTTTAGATTCCACATATGGCACCAAACCAAGCTGGAACTATGATGTACCGCTTACTCCTTCTGTGGCAGCAGACTTAAATGATACGGCTTGCGTGTTCCAGAAGCTCAAGACGCAGTTTGACGGCTACACGATAGCAAAAGTGTGCAGCATCACCGGGACAGACCCTGCCGTGTATCAGCAGATATGCGAGACTTTCTGCGGGACTTACCCCAATGACAAGTCGGCAACCATTCTGTATGCAATGGGTACAACACAGCATACTGTCGGAACACAGAACATCAGGGCCTATTCCATATTGCAGTTGCTATTAGGCAACTTAGGAGTTGCCGGAGGCGGCATCAATGCATTGAGAGGTCAGGACAACGTGCAGGGCGCAACAGACCAGGCGGTACTTCAACACTTACTGCCCGGCTACCTCAAGGTCCCTCTACCGACTCAAACAACCTTGGCCCTTTACAATGCCGCCTATTATGATCCAGCGCAGAAGGTCCAACCAGTGGGCATGCAGACCAGCTTACATTGGTGGGGTAATGGGACCAAATACATAGCGAGCATGCTCAAGGCATGGTGGCCTGCAATAGACCACACCGTATCATATACTTATCTCCCCAAGAAGACGGCTGACTACACCATCCTCTCGATGTTCGATGCGATGTACAATAACCTAATCGATGGTGCAATATTTGACGGTGAAAATCCGGCTGTAAGCGACCCTGACAGCGAGCATGTGAGACATGCCTTAGGGAACCTCAGTTGGCTCGTCTGCATAGACCCCTATGAGCAGGAAACTGCGGCATTCTGGAAGAGACCGGGCGTCGATCCGGCAACCATAAGCACAACCGTCTATCTGTTGCCTGCGGCCGTTGCTTTAGAAAAGTACGGCTCAAGGAGCGACAGCGGAAGGTGGGTGCAATGGCACTGGAAGGGTGGAAATCCTCCGGGACAGGCCAGGTCTGACATGGATATCATAACACAGCTTGGTGATGAGCTTAAAAATGGGACGATAGATGCAGGAAACATAATTGCTGATGCTCAAATCCAAAACCTCAGCTGGCCATGCCTTAAATACGCCGGTGAGACTAACGACGCATTGGCGGAACTGATCGCGAAGGAGATGCACGGGTACACCATGACCGGTTCACCTATTCCGAATACTCCTACCGAGCTTGTAGGCAACTTTGTCGGCCTGCAGAATAACGGCACAACAGCCTGCGGCAACTGGCTCCATTCCGGTATGTTTCCCGCAACTACCGGTGGCGGTACTGTCTACACGCTCGATGCCTTTGAAAGCCCGAATCAGGCTGCCATATGGACTAACGGCGGAGTAGGCAACAGGGCGAAGAGACGTTACTCTACGGATGTTCCCCAATTGAATAACGACCCGACTTACGGCACCAACAAAATAGGCCTCTATTCCTACTGGTCCTGGTGCTGGCCGATTAACCGCCGTATCGTTTACAACCGCGCATCAGCCAATCAGAGCACAGGCGCCCCGCTCGCTCCGAACAAGTACGTTATCAGGTGGGATGGAGCGAAATGGGTGGGCGACCAGTGGGACGGCGGAGCTGGTCCGGGCCTTGCTCTACCTTTCATCATGAACAAGGACGGTTTGGGACATCTCTTCGGAGGATGGTCTGTTGCTGAGGGTCCTTTCCCATGGCACTATGAGCCCGCGGAAAGCCCGATAGCCTATCCTTCATGGCTGGGTACCTACAGGATGAACCCGACGGTCCATCTTTACGGTGGTGCCTTGTTCGATTCACACTTAAGCCCCACGCATAACATTTTCGCCACCTCCTACAGAGTGACCGAGCACTGGCATACAGGTGCTATGACGAGGAATCTGCCCAAGGCAAATGAACTTCAGCCCGAGCCGTTTGTCGAGATGAGCGAAGAGCTTGCCGCTGACACAACTACCATTCCGAGCGGGCCAATCGCAAATGGCGATCTGGTGACGATAACCTCAGCCAGAGGCAGTATTCAGGTTAAGGCATGTGTAACCAAGCGCTTCAAGCCTTTCCAGGTGGAGGGCACAACCGTTCATCAGGTGGGTCTCATCTGGCATTGGGGCTACATGGGTCTCAGTAAGGGTGACAGCGCAAACATACTGACGCCTTTTATTGGCGACGCCAATACAAGGATTCCTGAATCCAAATGCTTCAGGGTTAGCATTGTGAAGGTTTAGCACATAGCAAATGAGATAAGATTCATATTTGAAACATGAGATTGCCCCGGCAATTGCCGGGGCATCTTTTTTATACCCAAAACAGCGATAATCAGTTATAATGTGGTCGGTTGTCATCCTTCGACAGGCTCAGGATGACACAACTGTGTAAAATGTCATGGTGTCCTTCGACAACCTCAGGATGACACATAATTGTCATGGTGAGCCTGTCGAAGCATCGAACCATGATTCCACCCCGAAGCACTGCTTCGAAGAATTCTTTTAATGAAAGGGCTACATTGATAATGAAAACGAAAAAATCCGGCGAGTTAGACAGGGCAATCAAGAGGATAAATACCATTGAGAAAGAAAGGCCAAGTCATAAAGAGATACTCCAGTTTGTGAAATACATAATCCGGGAGCAGCACAAGATAAAGCCGTTGATAAAAGTGAAACGGATTGACATGAATGAGGAAACCGCAAAAAAACTGATGAGGGAAGGTTTTCCATTGATAGATAAAAAGGAAATAAAGCTTGATATGGATTCAGCCGCAACCCTCTTTAAAAATATATGCAGGGCGCTCCAGAGGAAGAAGGATGAAAAGATTGCTGTTGAAGCAAAAAAGATAAGTCAGGCCTTGCGCAAAAAAGAAATAGATCTTCAGGAACTGTTCAAAAAGCTGGTTGAGGGGGATAAAGGATACCTCGATTCAATAAGCGGGAAGACCGGATTAAATAAATGGCTGCTGACCTTTTTGGCGGAAAACAGCATCAATCCTTTACTTGAGGCATATGCAGAGAAACTGAAAGGTTATGTGGACCAGGAAATCTGGTTAAGAGGCTTTTGCCCTGTCTGCGGTTCTGCGCCGGTGTCAGGAGAGCTAAGAAATGTGGAAGGAGTTGAAGGAGGAGTACGGTTTCTCGTATGCTCATCCTGTAGCTTTAAGTGGCGTTTTAAGATACTAACATGTCCGTTCTGCGGCAACGGCGACCATAAAAAGCTCAGGTACTTCAATACTGAAGCTGACGGCAAGGGATGCAGGGTAGATGTCTGCGAGGAATGTAAAAAGTATATCAAGACTATAGATACCAGGGCGTTAGGAGAAGGCGCTATATCCCTTGTTGAAGATATGGCTACCCTCCATCTCGACATCATTGCCCAAAAAGAAGGATATAAGAAGGCAGGCACAAATATCCTGGAGATGGATAAATCGGGGGAGTGAAGATAAGACTCAACGATATTAGATGACTCATAAAAGTAAGGAACAACATGATTAAAGACACTTTTCATCGGACGATAGACTACATGCGCATATCCATTACAGACAGATGTAATCTGCGCTGCGTGTATTGTATGCCCTCCGGCGGTCTGAAGTTCCTTGAGCACAAAGATATTCTCCAGTATGAAGAGATAGTCAGGATTTTAAGGATAGCCGTTGATAAAGGCGTCAGAAAGATACGCATAACAGGCGGGGAGCCGCTTGTGAGAAAAAATGTTGTAAGCCTTGTTAAGATGATAAGAAGCATTGAAGGTATAGATGAACTGAGCATTACAACCAACGGTATACTTCTCGATAAATATGCCGGGGAACTGGCAGATGCAGGCCTTGACAGAGTAAATATAAGCCTTGATTCTTTAAAGCCTGACATATACAGAGAGATTACAAGGGGTGGGGATATTGATGCCGTATTAAGAGGCATCAAAGCCGCAGAGAATGCCGGCCTTGCTCCGATAAAGATCAACATGGTCCCAATCCGGGGACTGAACGACGACGAGATAGTGGAATTCGCAAAAATAACGTTAACATCTTCTTATCAGGTAAGGTTTATTGAATTTATGCCTTTTGTAACAGAAAATATGTGGAGTCAGGAAAAATTCATCTCTGCAGAGGAGATAAAATCTATTGTTGAACAAACAGGCCACCTTGTTCCGGCAAAAACAAGGAGGTCAGGTCCTGCAAAGTACTTCAAATTTGATGGCGCTGCCGGTGTAGTCGGTTTTATAAGCCCTATCAGTAACCATTTCTGCAAAGAATGCAATCGTCTTCGATTGACTGCCGACGGCAAATTAAGGCCCTGCCTTTTCTCGGAAACCGAGATTGATTTAAAACCCGCTCTTCGCAACAACGGGACTGACGCGGAAATCAAACGACTTATAGAGTTATCGATAGCGGTAAAACCCGAAGGTCATTCGATTAAAATGGAAAATTCATTCCGCGCCGCAGGTTCCTTTATGAGTAATGCTTTTCAAAATACTCATAAAAGGCCGATGTCGAAGATAGGCGGATGAAACGTATTGCCCCGCTTAGAAACAACCAAGCTCACAGCCCATGATCTTTATTTTCAGCTCGTCAGCTGCCCTGCCGACTTCTTTGTAAGAAACGGAGAGTTCCTCCGCGATCTTTCTGGCAACGGGACACGGCAGTCTGTTATTTTTGGCCTTTTTCTTTATCTCTTCTCTTAATTTGTCTACCATTTATATATATTATCTATAACGCCTCTTCTATTGCAAGTTCGTAATTCTTAGGGATTTACTGGTTAGAACTGTTTCAGAAACCGCAGGTCGTTTTCGTAGAAGAGGCGGATGTCGTCGATTGAGTATTTCAGCATGGTGATCCTCTCGACTCCCATACCGAAGGCGAAACCTGTGTAAACTTCAGGGTCATATCCGACAAATTCAAAGACCCTCGGATTTATCATTCCCGCGCCCAGTATCTCAAGCCATCCCGTATTTTTGCAGACCCTGCAGCCTTTGCCCGCACAGAAGATGCAGCCAATGTCGACTTCGGCGCTCGGTTCGGTGAACGGGAAAAAACTCGGCCTGAATCTCACGGGTGTATCCGGACCGAAAATGCCGTGGATAAACAATTGAAGCACTCCCTTAAGGTCGCTGAAGGCGATATTGGTATCAACCATGAACCCCTCCACCTGATGGAACATGGGCGTATGGGACACGTCCGCATCGCACCTGTAGACCTTTCCGGGCGCAATGATCCTCAACGGAGGCTTCCGCTTTTCCATGACCCTTATCTGGACCGGCGAGGTGTGCGTTCTCATGACAACGTCTTCGGAAATATAGAAGGTATCCTGCATGTCTCTTGCCGGATGGTCCCTGGGCATATTAAGCGCTTCAAAATTATAGTAATCGAGTTCAACTTCCGGGCCTTCCTCGATCTCGAACCCCATCGAAACAAAGGTTGCCGTTATCTCCGAAAGGACTCTGCTAATGGGATGTTCCCTGCCGAAGGGGATATGTTTGCCGGGCAGCGTTATATCAATAGCTTCGGAGAGGATACGCCGTTTGTGCTCTTCTTTTTTCAGAAGAGATTCCCGTCCCGCTATCTCTTCTTCAACAAAATTCTTGAGTTCGTTGACCGCTTTTCCGTATGCCGGTTTCAAGTCGGGAGAGATCGTTGAAAGGGTCTTGAGTTTCGATGTCACAAGACCCTTTTTACCGAGATACTTTACTCTAAGCTGTTGTATTGCGGAAAGTGAAGCGACCGTATCTGCTTCCTCAAGAAAAGTGTTTTTTAGAGAAAGGAGGTCCTCCACGTGCGCTTAGCTTTTTACTTTTTCTACAAGCTGATTGAAAGCAGCGGGGTCGTTGTAAGCCATATCGGCAAGCGTTTTTCTGTTCAACGCAATATCAGCTTTTTTCAGTTTAGCCATAAACTGGCTGTAGGTAAGCCCCAGCGCGCGCAGTGCGGCATTTATCCTGACGATCCAGAGAGCTCTGAATTCGCGCTTCTTCACCCTGCGGTCCCTGTACGCATATTGCATAGCCTTGTCAACGGCTTCTGTAGCGACCCGGAAAAGGCGGCTTTTCGCGCCGTAAAAACCCTTTGCCTTTTCTAATACCTTTTTTCTTCTCTTTCTTGTTTTAAAACCACCTTTTGCCCTTGGCATCTGTTCCTCCTGTTATTCAAGCTTTAAGCATTGAGCAGCCGGTATTTACTCCGATTTGCTCTTTGCCGATTGCCTTCTGTTTAGTGCATATTATGAGTACGGCAGAAGTTTTCTCATTCTATCGAGTTCGGTGTGTTTAACTAAAGAAGCCGTCCTCAGTCTCCTCGTCCTCTTGGCGGATTTGCCGGTGAGGAGATGGCTCTTGTTGCCGCTATGCTTCATTATTTTCCCTGTTCCCGTAACTTTCAGTCTCTTAGCGGCCCCTCTATGTGTTTTCATCTTGGGCATTTGGTCCTCCTGTGAAAAAATAATTATTCGTTATCAGTTGTTTATTATCGAAAAATCAGAAAGGATATTATAACAAATTTCCCAAAAAGAATGTCAAAAACCGTTATTGGCGGAAATGAGGATAGAGTCTAACTCTTAGGCCCCACAACCATGGTTATGTGATTGCCTTCAAGCTTCGGCGATTGCTCGATATTGAATTTCCCGGTCAGCAATTGCGTCATGCGTTCAAAGACCTTCATGCCAAGTTCAGGCCGAATAATTTCACGTCCCTTGAAAAACATGGTAATCTTGGCCTTATTGCCCTCGTCAAGAAACCGCCTGATGTTCTTGACCTTGAGACCGAGGTCGTGATTGGTTATCTGCGGACGTATCTTGACTTCCTTGACGTCCATGGTTTTTTTCTGTGTCTGTTTCTTGCTCAACTGGTATCTGTATTTCCCAAAATCAAGAATCTTACAGACCGGCGGAGTGACATTCGGCGATACTTCGACAAGATCAAGCTCGCGGTCATCGGCAATCCTCAAAGCCTCGCTTATCGATACAATCCCAAGCTGACCGCCGTCAGCATCTATCAGCCTGACTTCCCTGACTCTGATTTGTTCATTGACTCTTATATCTTTTGTTACGCTATCACCTCCCGGTCTTCGTAACCCCATATTTTCTATATTT
Source organism: Thermodesulfovibrionales bacterium (assembly GCA_041658585.1). Classification (GTDB taxonomy): domain Bacteria; phylum Nitrospirota; class Thermodesulfovibrionia; order Thermodesulfovibrionales; family SM23-35; genus DYFC01. The sequence continues at coordinate 13,115 of JBAZZX010000012.1, read as the reverse complement.
CCATGCTCTTGCTGTTGATTTTTTCTTTTAATATCCCTATAAATTCATCTATTTTAAACGGCCCTATATTTTCGCCCGTTCTTTTTCTTACGGTCAACTTCATATCCGATATTTCATTGTCTCCTATTATAACGAGATAGGGCACTTTCATTAGAGTAGCATTTCTGATTTTATAGCCTATCTTCTCATTATCAATGTCTATTTCGGTGCGTATGCCTTCGGCCCGCATTTTCCTGTAGAGTTCTTTCGCATAATCACCGTGTCTTTCCGCAATGGTAAGTATTTTCACCTGAACAGGCGAAAGCCATACCGGGAAAGCGCCTGCATAGTGCTCTATCAGGATGCCGAAAAATCTCTCTAATGATCCCATCAGGGCGCGATGGATCATGATAGGCCTGTGCTCTTTACCGTCGCTGCCCCTATAGGAAATGTCAAACCTCTCGGGGTTGTTGAAATCAACCTGGACGGTGCTGCACTGCCATGGCCTGTCCAGAGAATCTTTCACTTTTATGTCTATTTTGGGCCCATAGAAAACGCCTTCTCCGGGATCGATTTTATAGGCGAGATTTTTTGCTTCAAGCGCGCTTTTAAGCGCATTTGTTGATCTCTCCCAGTTCTCAAGGGCACCGACATACTTTTCAGGCCTTGTTGAAAGATATACATCATAATCGGTAAAACCAAAGGTCTTCAGTATGAAGAGAGTGAAATCGAGGACATTCAGGATCTCGTCTTCTATCTGATCTTCCCTGCAGAAGATATGGGCATCGTCCTGGGTGAATCCCCGCACGCGCAGGAGACCGTGCAGGACGCCCGACCGCTCATAGCGGTAAACCGTGCCTAATTCCGCATATCTTATAGGGAGGTCTTTATAGCTCCTTAAAGAGTTCCTGTACACATGGATATGGAAAGGACAGTTCATAGGCTTGATCTCGTAATCAACCCCATCTATCTCCATCGGCGAATACATGTTCTCCCTGTAGAAATCAAGGTGTCCGCTTATCTTCCATAGATTAAGCTTGGCAATATGAGGCGAGTAAAGCGTTTTATAGTCGGCCTTATAATGTTCATTCAGCCAGAATTCTTCAATCGCCCTTCTTATCAGTGCGCCGTTCGGATGCCAAATGATAAGTCCGGCCCCTATGTCATCGCTGGAGCTGAACAGGTCGAGGTCTTTCCCGATTTTTCTGTGGTCTCTTTTCTTGACCTCCTCGAGAAAATCGAGGTATTGCTTTAAATCCTTTTTATCCGTGAAGGAAGTGCCGTAAATCCTCTGGAGCATCTTGTTCTTTTCATTGCCGCGCCAGTATGCCCCTGCAACGCTAAGTAGTTTAAAGGCTTTTACCTGGCCGGTAGATTCAATGTGGGGTCCCCTGCAGAGGTCAACGAAACCGCCCTCTTCATACAGAGAGATCTCTTCATCCGGCAGCTCTTCAAGCAGTTCGACCTTATAAATCTCGCCCAGATTTCCGAACATCCCGAGGGCTTCTTTCCGTGAAATAACTTTTCGCACAAACGGATTATTCAGTTTGATGATCTCGGACATCTTTTTCTCGATTATTGCCAGGTCTTCAGGGGTAAAAGGTCTGTCGATGTCGAAATCGTAATAGAAACCTTCTTCTATCGCAGGTCCGATGGCAAATTTTGCTTCAGGAAAAAGTTGCTTTACGGCATGGGCCATGATGTGCGAGGTGCTGTGCCTGAACGTATCGCGGTCTTCCCTGGAACTGAAATCTAGCTTACTAATCCAGAAACCTCCCGAATAAATTATGTGGAATATACCCATCCACATTAGATAGTAAATATAATACATATTTCAATCTTATATTTCAAAACTTTTCTTAATACACAAAATATTCCTCCCTTTTCCGCACTCAGGCGGATTCGCCGAAGCGAAGGGAAAGGTAGGTTAGGAGGGGTATGGGGAGGAACCAACTATAATCCCCTCTCCCTTGAGGGGAGAGGGCAAGGGTGAGGGTGTGTGGCTTTTCTAATGAACTCCTTAACCATGTATCCTTGAAATGTTTTATAATAATCTTATGGCGCTGCTTGAAATAATAAAATATCCGGATAAAATCCTGAAACAGAAGACCGCGGAAATCTCCAATATAGATGCCGGGACGCAAAAGCTTATCGAAAATATGCTTGAGACGATGCGTTATGCGCGCGGTCTTGGTCTTGCGGCAAATCAGGTCGGCGTCTTGCAGCGGCTGTGTATCATTGATCTTAGCCTGAAAGAAGACAATAAGGTACCGCTCATTATACTGATCAACCCTATTATTGTTGAGAAGGATGGCATGGTCGACGCCGAAGAAGGCTGCCTGAGCCTTCCCGGCTATATGACGTCCATTAAAAGGGCGGAGAAGGTTTTTGTTAAGGGGTTCGACCGGGAAGGCATGCCGATAGAACTTGAAGGGACCGAACTTCTCGGCAGAGCGCTGCAGCATGAAATAGACCATCTCGACGGCCTCCTTATGCTCGACCGGATGAGCCCGATAAGAAGAGAATTTTTCAAAAGACGTTACAAGAAACTTCAGAAGGAACTAACCCAAAATAATGATCTATGATCAATTATAAATGCAAAATTATCATTGTTACTGAGGAGTTTATAAGTAAGGACACATTTAAACACCCTCCCCTTAATCCCCTCCCCTCAAGGGAGGGGCAATTCTTAAGTCCCCTCTCCCTTGAGGGGAGAGGGCAAGGGTGAGGGTGTGTGGCTTTACTTATGAACTCCTTATTAATTGCCAAATGATAATTGATAATTAAAATATGCGTATTATTTTTTTCGGCACTCCTTCTTTTGCAATCCCTTCCCTTACGGGACTTCTTCAATCGGAACATGAGATCGTTACGGTAGTCACACAGCCTGATAAGAGGAAGGGCAGACATCGTGTGCTTACCCCTCCTCCGGTAAAAGAGCTTGCGTTAAGCAGAGGGATTCATATCCTGCAGCCGGAGAAAATGAGGGACCCTTTATTTCTCGAAGAACTAGCGGGGACAAACACCGATCTGATTGTTGTTGTGGCCTATGGGAAGATACTGCCTCCGCAGATACTCAAACTTCCCCTCTATGGCTGCATTAATGTTCATGCCTCTCTTTTGCCGAAATACAGAGGGGCTGCGCCTATACAATGGTCTCTCATCTCGGGAGAAAAAAAAACCGGGGTAACAACCATGCTCATGGATGAAGGACTTGATACCGGCGATATCCTTATGCAGCAGGAAACGGATATAACCGATGATGATACCGCTGAAACCCTGGGGGAAAAACTTTCAAAACTTGGAGCGTCTTTGCTGCTTGAAACGATAAAGCAAGTACATGCGGGGACCATCCAACCGGTCCCGCAGGCGGGAACGCCTACTTTTGCGCCTCCTCTCAAAAAAGAGGACGGCAGGATCGACTGGACAAAGGGCGCCGGGGAAATCCGCAATTTTGTCAAAGGGATGTATCCATGGCCCGGCGCATATTGTACTCTTAATAGCGAAAGGATTAAAATTATCAGGGTCAAAGCGCTTGAAGGCGCCGGCTCGGTTGGCAGGGTTGAAAGGACCGGCGACGAACTTGTTGTCGGAACGGGAAAAGGGTTTATTTCGATCATCGATCTTCAGCCGGAAGGGAAAAAGGTTATGAAAGCAGGTGACTTCATGCAGGGCAGAAGGCTGAAAGCAGGTGACTTTTTTGATGGGTCGTAGATGGATCAGAGGGGCCGCACTAAAAGTGTTATATCCTCTCCTTATGCTTGCCGGGTCTTTTTTTAAAAACAAAAAAGAGGATTACCAGAGGTTTATCATAAACCTCAATAACAGGCTTGTAAAAAAAGAACGGCTGCGACCGGAGAAAATACTTCTTCTCCTGCCGCACTGCCTGCAGATCAACGAGTGCGACATCAGACTTACATATAATATTAATAATTGCAAGAGGTGCGGCAAATGCGGGATAAGGGACCTGATACAGGTTGCGGAAGATAACCATATGACCATTTTCATTGCTACAGGAGGTTCCCTGGCCCGGCGGGTTATCAACGAAATCAAGCCGGATGCCGTAATTGCCGTCGCCTGTGAGAACGATCTCAGCAGCGGTATTGCCGACAGCTATCCGCTGCCGGTGCTCGGAATTTCAAACGAGCGGCCTAATGGACCGTGCGTAAATACCCGCGTTGATATTGCAAAGATTGAAGATGCTATAGTCTTTTTAAGCGCGGGACAAAAATGAATAAACTTATAAAAATACCGATTTATATCTTCGCCTTCATACTGATAGGCCTGGCCTTCGGTTTCCTCACGTTCAAGCTTCTGAGTTTCAGCAGGACGGTGCAGATGCCGGAACTTAATGGAAAAAGCCTTGTGGAGGCAAACAGGCTTCTTACCGATATAGGTCTCTACATTAAGATCGAAGGTGAAGATTATGACGCGGCAATTCCGCAAGGCAATATCATCAGGCAGGATATACCTGCAGGCAATAAGGTTAAAGAGCGAAGAGGCATCAAAGTCGTTATAAGCAAAGGTCCGAGAGTAAGATCAGTCCCTATGATAGTTAACGACACTATTACAAATGCGGAAACCACGTTGTTACAGAAAGGTTTGAAAATCGGGAAGGTGATCACGGTGCATTCGGATATTGTTGAAAAGGACAGAATTATTTCTCAAAAGCCTGAACCGAATGAACAGGTCAGCGATGTTGTCACCGTGCTTGTCAGCCAGGGGCCTTATGACAAGATATACCACTGTCCTGATTTCAAAGACATGCCGCTTGAACAGGCTAACATGCTGATTAAAAATCTGAATCTTAAGTCAGTGACCGAAGGTCCCGGCGAAATGATCGAGGCGCAAAGACCGGACCCCGGCAAACAAATAAAGGCAGGCGACACAATTTACTTGAAGCTCTATTGAGTTTCTTTATATTATATATCTTATTCACCTGAGCCGTTGCAAAACATATTCTGAATTTGAAAGGTAGATATTATAAAAAAGCTTTTAGGCGACTCCATAATGCACTATTATCACTGTTCGATACACATTTTTCTGAAAGACACTTAAGGTCAAAAGTGCTGTCAGGTGAATATAAATCAATTTTTGTCGCGTTTAAAAGGTTTTTTATCATGTCTGCCTTTCAAATTATGCGACTTACGGGTTTATTTACGACTCCGGGGGTAAAATGATCAAGATAGCGCCTTCTATTCTTTCCGCCGATTTTTTAAGGCTCGGGGAAGAAATAAAAGCGGTAGAGGCGGCTGGGGCGGACCTGATCCATATAGACGTTATGGACGGTCATTTTGTCCCGAATATAACGATAGGACCTGCAATTGTAGAGGCTGTTAAAGCCGTCACTGCTTTACCGCTTGATGTGCATCTTATGATTGAACGGCCCGACAGATATCTCGATGATTTCATAAATGCCGGCGCCGACTATATAGCCGTGCACTATGAGGCTTCGGTCCATCTGCACAGGACCATACAGCGAATTAAGGAAAAAGGTAAAATAGCCGGTGTTTCGCTAAACCCTGCAACGCCGTTGGGGAGCCTCGAAGACATATTGCCGGATATTGACTTTGTCCTTCTCATGTCGGTTAACCCCGGCTTCGGCGGACAGAAATATATCCCGCATTCGACGGACAAAATCAGGATGCTGAAGAACATGCTCGGAGAAAAAGGTTTGCCGGCACTAATCGAGGTGGACGGCGGCGTAAGCCCTGAAAATGCCGGCGTGGTTGCGGCAGCCGGCGCGGATATCCTTGTTATGGGTTCCGCATTTTTTCATTCAAAGGATTATAGAGCCATTGTCAAAAGAATCAGAGAAATTACTTAATACGGACAACATCTTCAGCCTTGCCGAAACCCTGAGAGAGAAGTCTCTTTATCTGCAGGCCCTCAGGAATTTTGAAAAGGCTTTAAAGGGTTATTCGGGTCTTCAGGACAACAACGGCATTTTCAATACCCTCCTTGCCCTTGGAGATACCGATCGCATGACCGGCGGCTTTGACCGTGCAGTAAAAAGGTATTCCGGTGCAATAGAGCTTGCCATGAATACAAAGAGCCCCGTCCGGGCGGCGGATGCAATGGTAGGCATGGGTCTTTCATTGAGGGCACAGGGAGACTGGAAAGGCGCCCTTAAAAATATCGGGAAAGCAAAGAGTCTATATTTAAAAAAGGATGACAGGGAAGGCATCGCCTTTACTCTCTGGGCAATGGCCGGGACCTTCAGAATAAAAGGCGACATCAAAGAAACGCTCAAAACCTACAGGGAAGCGCGGAAATTTTTTAAATCACTGAAAGATGCGCATGGAGACGGCTACTGCCTGTGCGGCCTCGGAGGCGCTTCACGCATCGCCGGACTCTTCAGGGATTCGCTCAAGTATTACGTTGCGGCAAACAGGCTGTTCTCCGGTCTGAAAGACGCCTTCGGCACGGCCTATTCCTACTGCGGCATGGGAAACGCCCACAGAATGCTTGGTGATTATAAGACCGCCTTTACATTCTTTAAAAAGGCGTCAAAGCTCTACGAAAAGATCGGCGACATAGTAAGTTATTCATACACAATATGGGGACTCGGGACATTATACAAGATGCTGGGCGACTATGGAAAAGCCGCCCGTTACTTCGGCAAGGCCATGAAAAATTTCAGGAAGACAAAAGACCCGAGAGGCGTTATATACTGCAGACTCGGCATGGGAGAACTCGCCCTTCTGTCGGGCAGGAAGTCAGCCGCCCTAAAACACTTCGTAACTGCCCTGAACGAATCGAAAGCCTACGGTTTTGCGATTGAGAATTGTTACGCGGAGATACTGATGCAGATATTGAACGGTAAAACGGATAATTCCTGTTGCAGGCGGCTTGGATTGAAACTCAGGTTTCAGGGATTGCCTTTAAATATTCCTTAACATTTTTGCATTTTTCATTTTATACTTTACATTCAAAATTTTTTAAGGGGTTGGGGGGGGATTGTGGGGGTTCTAAATATACCCAATACATTGACTATAGCAAGGATACTCATTATCCCTGTCTTCGTAACTTCAATAATCTATAAGCGTTATAACTATTCACTTTACCTTTTCATTATTGCAGCCCTTACGGATTTATTTGACGGGCTATTTGCGCGCATGACAAACCAGAAAACAGCTCTGGGCACTTTTCTGGACCCTTTGGCGGACAAATTCCTTCTTGTTTCCTCCTTTATCGTTCTTACCATATACGGATGGATACCTAAATGGCTGACGATAACGGTCATCAGCAGGGACATCATCATCGTCATCGGCTGGCTGATCCTTTATCTTATTGCAGGCACATCAAAAGTAGATCCGTCCGTCCTCGGCAAAACAACTATATGGGTACAGAGCATGCTTGTCGCTTATGTCCTTATAGATATCAACATATTGTTTCTTCCCGACATCCCTTTTATCCTCTTCTTGTTGACGGCAGGAATTACCATTGTATCCGGACTTCAATATATCTACAGGGGATTGAAACTTACCCATGCAAACTGAACCGGGTTTAATAATAGAGCATATTCAGAAAGGCAGCCTTGCCGAGAAATCCGGACTGCTTTCAGGAGATACCCTGCTTTCGATAAACTCGCGCGCGCTTCGCGACCCCATCGATTTCATGTATTACAGCGCCGATGACCTCCTCAATATTGAGGCCAAAAGAAACGGGAAGTTCATACCCCTTCAGATAAAGCGAAAAGATGAAATTGAATTCGGCATCGAGTTCAAACCTTTCAAGGTTATGACCTGCAAAAACAACTGCGTCTTCTGTTTTGTCAAACAGCTTCCGGTCGGTCTCAGAAAAACGCTGTATGTCAAGGATGAAGATTATCGGCTGTCATTTCTCTACGGGAATTACATCACCCTTTCCAATATCGGCAAGGAAGATAAAAAGCGCATCGTTGAACAGAGGCTGAGCCCACTCTATATTTCCGTTCATTCCACAAACAGAGCGGTGAGGAACAAGCTCCTCGGAAACCCTAAAGGGCCCGATATTATGAAGGAACTCAAATTCTTCACGGACAATAAGCTGCGCTTTAATGTGCAGATCGTACTCTGTCCGGGGTACAACGACGGCAAGGAATTGCAACAGACGCTGAGCAATCTCTACAGGTTTTATCCATATGTCCTGTCGATTGCCGTAGTCCCTGTCGGCCTTACTATGCACAGGAAAATGCAACTGAAGCCCGTAGGTAAAGAAGACGCCGAACTGGCGCTTAAGATCATAGAATCTTTTCAGAAACGCTTCATAAAGAAACACGGCAATCCGGTCGTCTATGGAGCGGACGAATTATATCTGAAGGCGGGACAACCCTTCCCTCCTCTGAAAGAATACGGCGAACTGTACCAGTTGGAAAACGGCGTCGGCATGGTCCCGTTGTTTCTAAATCAGGCGAAGAAGATCAAAGTCCCCAAAACCATTCAGCTCAAAAAGAAATTCCTTACCTTTACCGGGGCGTCATTTTACCCTTTTCTGAAAAAGTTCCTTGAAAGGCTCAATGAAAAAGAGCAGCTCAATGTCGAGACGGTAGCTGTTGAAAATAAATTTTTCGGCCCGGCAGTTACCGTTGCCGGACTGCTTACCGGAAGAGACGTCATAAAAACCATTCTTGACAGAACGGACGGTTACGAAATGATACTTGTTCCCGACGTAGTACTCGACGGACAGGACCGTTTCCTGGATGACGTCACACTTCCTGACATAAAAGAAACGCTCGGTATCCCTGCAAAAAAAATCGGCTCCACCCCTGAAGGGCTTATAAAGGGCATAACGGAAATAATATAACACCCCGCACAATTCACTTACTAATAAGACCATAACTAAGGGCACAATATTTATAAAATCCCTCCTAACCTCCCTTTTCCAAAGGGAGGAATTATACCCCTCTTTGGCAAAGAGGGGTTAGGGGAGATTTTACATTCAAAGGTTTTTTGGCACGGACATTGCTTACATTATTTGTATAAGATTCAACTGTTATAAATAATTATTAAATAATATCAATATGTTATACTATTGCATAAGGACTGGCAGCGGGCAGGATGTATTAATTTGACACATTCGATGAGAAAAAATGTCACAGGAAGGGACAAAAGTTGACAGAACAAATCCTGAATGCTAAGGTTTTGAATATGAAAACAGTCTTCGTAGTAATTCTGCTTTTATCATTTATTGTATCTTCTGCTTATGCGGACATTTACAAATACACGGATGAAAAAGGCGTCGTCTGCTATACCGACGTGCCTTTCAACAAGAAAGCAGACCGGATACAAAAAGAAAAAGCAAAGGAATCACCCGACCAGGAGCCGTCTTCTAAACCAGGGGCAAAGTCAAAGACCTATAATGACGTTAATATCGCTGTATACCATGACATCATACATGAGAAAGCGTCGGCGTATAATGTCGACCCTTCCCTCATAAAGGCCGTTATCAAAACAGAGTCCAACTGGAACAGCAGGGCCGTATCGAAAAAAGGCGCAATGGGACTGATGCAGCTCATGCCTTCAACAGCCAATGACCTCAATGTGCACAACCCCTATGACCCTGAAGAAAACATCGAAGGGGGAACAAAATATCTGAAATACCTTCTCGAAAAGTTTAACGGAAATCTGACCCTTGCTATTGCCGCCTATAACGCAGGACCAAAAAGAGTCGAGAAATACGGCTACGTGCCACCTATCACGGAGACAATACAGTATGTAAACAAAGTGCTTTCCCTGTATAACGGCCCTACACAATACGCCATGAACATTGGCAGTGATTCGGATTCTTCAGGTTCGGTGAAAAAAGAGAAAAAGTCCGATCCGATTTATAAGATCGTTCTGAATGACGGAACGCTCCTCTTCACGAATTCCACCTTTTTATCAAAAAATACCGCCAGGTTTTAGATGCCTGCCGGGGAAGCCCTTCTAAAGGATGAAATACTGAAGCTGAAGCGGCAACGTCGGGCGATTATCCTCGCACACAACTATCAGAGGGATGAAGTGCAGGAGATAGCCGACTTCACAGGCGATTCCCTTGAGCTTTCAAGGACTGCCTCGACAATAGACTGCGATGTGATCGTTTTTGCGGGCGTGAACTTCATGGCTGAAAGCGCATCTATCCTCTGCCCTGACAAAACGGTACTCCTCACTGAAATCGACGCCGCATGCCCTATGGCGGATATGATCCACGTAGATACCCCGCGTTGGGAGAGAAAAAGTTTCCCGGGATTCAAAACCCCTCCTCCATATATCTATCCGGCTGAATTTACCTTAAAAGATATAAAGGCGCAATATCCTGAAGCGCCTGTTGTGTCCTATGTAAACACCACCGCTGATGTTAAGGCGGAGAGCTATATCTGCTGCACCTCTGCAAATATCGTGAAAGTCATAGAGTCTCTCCCGCATGAAACAGTCATCTGTGTGCCTGACAGAAACCTGTCCATGTGGGCGCAGAAGAATACAAAGAAAAAGATCATTGCATGGGACGGTTTTTGCCATGTACACGAGAGGGTTACCGTGGAAGATGTAGAAAGGGCGAGGAAAGAGCATCCGGGGGCTGTGTTAATGGCGCATCCTGAATGCAGGCTTGATATTCTTGAGATGGCGGATTGTGTAACGAGCACCTCGGGGATGTTGCGTTATGCGAAAGCTTCCACTGAAAAAGAGTTCGTGGTAGGCACGGAGATAGGGCTCATGTACCGTTTGAGAAAGGAAAATCCGGACAAGACCTTTTATCCGCTGAGAAAGGATATGATCTGCCCGAATATGAAGAGGACCACCCTTCACAGTGTTTACAGGGCATTGAAGGAGAATACTTATATCGTAAAAGTGCCCGAACATATAAGGGTCCCGGCAAAAAAAGCCCTCGACAGAATGCTGGACGTAAGTTAAGAGTTACGCACTGAATATGAACCGCACGAAACCCCCTCACCTTCGAAGACTTTCCCGAATACGAAGGTAAACTCATCGATAAGCTCACAAAAATCCCGGATAAATATTGCAAATAACCGGCAGAATAAGCAGGATGGTGAATAAGGGAATATGAGATTATGCAAGAAACAAGACCTGACCCTTTTATGTGCTATAGAGCTAATTTGTGTGAAAGAAGAAATTCTTGAAAATCAGGCAAAACACCTTTTGCGATTATTTTGTAAATTCTCCTTTCATAAGCGAAATAAAGGCAAGTGATTTATTTTGTTTCCCTTGTTTTTAAAAGTTTTTATTGTTGACCCTGATAAACGGCTGTGCTATATTCTTGGCATGAAAGGGAGTTTCGTATAGTAATATGTTATCGATAGCATTTCAACAATGATATGTTTTCATAAATGACACGCATATAACTTAATGGCTCTATAAGTCCATAATTTTTAGGATTAGAATCATAGATATAGACCATAGTATGTGTCTCAATTACATCTATTGATATTAATTTTTCTTCTTTAAATAATTTACAATGAAATATTCTCATAAAATAATTTTCGATAACAAAAACATCAACCCGACAGGGATAAAGCCCCTGCGGGTTATGTAAGCGTTCGGATAACAGAATAGACATGAGCACATTCTTAAAAGACGGTATAGAATTTGTTCTCCCAGGAATTTTCAAAGCATATCCAAGGGACTGGGCAAATCAGCTTCTTAATGAAGGAACCATTTACTTCACAAATTGGGATGTATTCCATCGAGATGAGAATCCAGAACGTGGAGACCCTATGGAGGGTACAAGTGTGACTATTCGGAATGGCAAACGTTACAAAGCTGATTATGGGAATCCAATTTTTATTTGGAGCAGCACAATGGAGACCAATCCCAAAGTTATTCTCGAAACATGGTGCGATCGTGACACCGTTATCCAAATTACAAATACGCTGAAGTTTGCTGAACGTATAAGAGATGCAGCAGTGGCTCGAAAGGCAGACTTATTCAACTTTCAAATCGGCCCCGTGACTTATGACAAGGACGAAGGTAGCCATAGAGACTATCACTGGGCCGAAGGAGTGTTTCAGAAAAACTTTTGCTATAGTGGACAAAAGGAATTCAGGTTTGCACTTGTTGGAAATTACAACATGAAGGACGAAAAACATGTGGTGCTTACCTTGGGGAATTGCAAAAATGTAGCGCGATTCGCAGGATGAACTCGAATCCGAACATGTCAATCCACCTGACCGGTGTTCCGCTGCGCTCCTCACCGTCAGGTGACTTCTGCGTTGTACGAAGAAATTAAAATTAAAGGCAAATAACAAATGACACCAATCGAGAGAGCCAAATCTATGCTTCCCAAAATGCCCTCCGAAGTATTCGACACTTTTTTAGTACCCTTAATCATTAACGACATCGATTGGCCCTTCCTTAGTATTTATGACTCCCTCAACGGAACTGATTGGTATCGGATTCTTTACCCCTTCTCGCTTTCCAGCCTCAGTAAACTCAAATGGAAACTCTCTTCGTTTCTTCTTAACAAAGATATCCTCTGCAAAGGTTCTCAAGACGACATCGATATGGTCATCTTGAATAAAACCACGGATGTTTGGGCACTTATCGGTAGGGATTCCAAACCGTCCAGGGATAGCCTTGCTTGGCACAAAAAAAATATTATAACGACAGGAAGGCTCTCTGCACCAGTCGCAGTAGCTGTTACCCCCCTCGGAATCAAGATACTCGATGGGCATCATCGAATTACAGCTCTTTTCGATCTTGGAGTCCAAGGCATGGTTCCTATTGACGCATGGATAGGAGAATAATAAAACAATAAAGAACGTACAATCGGGTAAGGGACGGTAATTAACCGTCCCTCCCCACAACACCCCGCATGCGGGTCCGCACGGGGCGTTTCGCAGAAATTATCGGGCCTTGGCCGGATAGTGAATTCCAATCCACAGTGTTCGTATAGAAATAAGCCACTGCCTTTGAAGAAACTCATTGCCCAGACCGCAGTTCGTAGATAAGGTCTTTGCAAGATGCCCATAGCCCTTCCTGCTCAACCCTGTGAGAACATTGCGCGCATTGGGGTCGCACCTTGACATTAGCCCATCTTCCGCAGTTTGAAAATTGAAAGTCAATCATATCAAGAGGTTAGGTTGAAAATCAGGCGATTTTCTGCACTACATTTTGTATAATCTTTGGTTTGTTGGGCAGCACTATCTTCATCCTCTG
>JBAZZX010000011.1:0-69710 GCA_041658585.1 Thermodesulfovibrionales bacterium | reverse complement strand
CGACGTATGATTTTAACAAACATTCAACAAAGTTTAAAAAAATGAAAGACACCGGGTGTGGATTTGCATCTGTAAATCAGAAAACCGGGACTTTATACACAGACTCTATATAGACAGACACTAATTAGATCGCAGAGAACTTTTCCGGGCGTCATCTGCATCATCCCTTGGACTTGCCGGTGTATAATAATAAAGGACTTATCGCAGTCCGAAATTACTTGAGAAAGAGAAGATGATTTCGATTGACATTGAATTTTTCAGCAAGTCCGGAGGGCTTCAATAGGCACAAGCCGTTATGAACTCTTTGATCTTGTTTCTTCGAGGTGAGACGTGGCATTAGTGAGTTTGCAAGAGGTGAGGATCGCCTTCGGCGGCCCCGGACTTCTCGACGGGGTTACCCTCCAGATCGAGCGGGGGGAGCGGGTCTGCCTTGTCGGCAGAAACGGGGCAGGCAAATCCACAATTATGAAGATCGTGGTCGGCGAGCTCACCCCTGACTCAGGCGAGATCATAAGAGCAAGAGGTTCGCGGGTCGCGTTTCTCGAACAGGAAGTGCCGCGGGACCTGTCCGGAACGGTCTTCGACCTTGTCTCTGAAGGACTCGGCGGCGCCGTAGACTTGCTCTCCGAATATCGCTCCCTGGTCCACAGCCTCGGCTTTGGGGACGACGCCGGCAGTATCGCGGAACTCGAACGTGTACAGCATCTTATCGAGTCTTCGGGCGGCTGGCAGATACAACAGCGGGTCGAGACGGTCCTTTCCCGCCTCGGGCTGGACCCTGACGCTGTTGCGGCCGGGCTCTCCGGCGGCTACAAAAGAAGGGTCCTTCTTGCGATGGCGCTTGTGAACGAGCCGGACCTCCTGCTTCTCGATGAGCCTACTAACCATCTCGACATCGAATCGATCGGCTGGCTTGAGGAATTTCTCCTCGAATTCCAGGGCGCCATACTCTTCATAACCCACGACCGTAGGTTTCTCCAGACCCTCGCAACGCGCATAATCGAACTCGACCGGGGGCGGGTCACCGACTGGCCTGGAGATTACAAAACCTACCTGGCGAGAAGGCAGGCGGATCTCGATGCAGAGGCCGCTCACAACTCACTTTTCGATAAGAAACTCGCACAGGAGGAGGCCTGGATACGGCAGGGGATCAAGGCCCGCCGCACCCGCAACGAAGGAAGGGTGAGGGCATTAAAGGAGTTGAGGAGGGACCGGCTATCAAGGCGTGAACAAACAGGTTCCGCCGAGATGAAACTGAACGAGGCAGAAAGGTCTGGCAGGCTGGTTCTTGAGGCCAAAGGAATAGGGCATAGCTATGAGGGCAGTCCTTTGATCCGCGATTTCTCCGCGGTCATTATGAGAGGCGACAAGATCGGCATCATAGGCCCTAACGGCTCGGGAAAAACGACTCTGCTCAATATCTTGCTCGGCTCGATCGAGCCCCTGCGCGGTTCTGTGCGCATGGGTACCCGCCTCGAAGTCGCCTATTTTGACCAGCACCGCGCGCAGCTGGACGACGAAAAATCGGTCAGGGATAACGTTGGAGACGGATACGACAACGTGACGGTCAACGGAAGGACGAGGCACATAATCGGCTACCTTGAGGATTTTCTCTTCTCCCCTGAAAGATCGCGGTCGCCGGTAAAGGTCCTTTCCGGCGGGGAGAGAAACCGCGCTCTTTTGGCGAAGCTCTTTACGAAGCCTTCAAATGTGCTGGTACTGGATGAACCGACGAACGATTTAGATGCCGATACTCTGGAGCTCCTGGAAGAGATGTTGATGGAATACCAGGGCACCGTTCTCCTGGTGAGCCACGACAGGGAGTTTCTTAATAACATCGTCACCAGCACGATAGTGTTTGAAGGCGACGGAAGGCTCGTCGAATATGTGGGAGGCTATGACGACTGGCTGCGACAGCGCAGTCCCTCATCCCCGGGAGGGACGGAGAAGGCGAAAAAGAAGGAGAAGCTTGAAAAGGCCCGGCCGCAGCGGGAGCGTATGCGTACCCTGACATTCAAGGAGAAAAAGGAGATCGAAACGCTGCCTGCGCTCATCGAGTCTATGGAAACGGAGCGAGCGGGCCTTTATGAGACACTTGCGGACCCCGACTTCTACAGACAGGACGGAAGCAGGATCCCGGCAGTTAAGGCGAGGATGGTGGAACTCGATAAAGAGATCCCCTCAGCATATGAGCGCTGGGAGCTACTGGAAGCTATCCCGAAAGGGCGGGAGTGAGAAATATTCGGGCTTCGGAGGGAGACTAATGGTCGAATTTCAGGAAGGCCAAAGCGTGGAATTGTTGATTTGCGACCGGACCGATATCGGTTATAGGGCGATTATCAACAACTCCCGCGAGGGCGACGAAATATGGATTTCCGGAACCTCTGTGGTGGGTGACAAGTTGACTAATTCATGACAAATTCGTCAGGAGTTAAGAATGACTAATAATGATATATTGCGACAATTACGGTATGCTCTGAATATTAACGATTCAACAATGATTGAAATATTCAAACTGGCTGATCATAAAATTGAACAATCCAATTTAACCGGCCTTCTTAAGAAGGAAGACGAAGAAGGCTTTTTTAATTGCTGTGATGCTGTATTGGGGTATTTTTTGGACGGGTTAATTTTACATAAAAGAGGCAGGAAAGAAATTAAACCGGGTGAGACGAGAAAATCGGACACACGACTGACAAATAATGCCATCTTGAAAAAACTAAGGATTGCCCTGGAGTTGAAAGAGGATGATATGCTCGCGATTTTAAGACTGGCCGATGTCGACATATCAAAATCTGAACTGACGGCATTATTTAGAAAAGAATGGCATAAAAACTACAAAGAATGCGGTGATCAGTTTCTCAGGAAAGTCTTGAGAGGCCTTTCCCTTCGTTATAGAACTTGACAGCTGCTCGAAAAATAATTGTATCGGAATTGATATTCGGATGATATCCATTTGCAAGACATCCCTGGAACGAATTCATGCGGATAAATTCATCTATCAACGCGCCAAAACCGGGGTCGGATTTTCAATGTTTACGAGGTAAAAACCTCTCTAAACAAAGCGTAAATATCTATGCAGTTACGGAAGGTCTCTCGTACTAATAATGTTTCTTCAGTTCGAAGAGAACTTGTTTGGCGATGGCCTTGAGGGTCTCAAAAACACCTTTGCCGGTGACCGCAACCGCTTCAAACCATGGCACATTCCGGTAGTTCAGAAGTTTATCCATATCCTCAAACGGCACAACATTCGGCAGGTCTCTTTTGTTATACTGGACGACAGAGGAGAGTTTGTCAAGATCATACCCCTGTTCGGCCAGGTTTATCTTCAGGTCTTCAAGGCTTTCGATATTGGATTCCATCCTCTCCAACTGGCTGTCGGCCACGAAAACAACGCCGTCAACTCCCTTGAGGATTAGCTTCCTGCTTGCGGCATAAAAAACCTGACCGGGGACCGTATAAAGATGAAACCGTATCTTGAAACCTTTTATGTCCCCGAGGGACAGAGGCAGAAAGTCAAAGAAGAGCGTCCTCTCGGTTTCAGTGGCAAGGGATATAAGTTTGCCTTTCTGCTCGGGGTTTGTTCTCCTGTAGATATACTGGAGGTTTGTGGTTTTTCCGCACAGCCCGGGGCCGTAATAAACGATCTTGCAGTTGATTTCGCGGGAGGAGTAGTTTATAAAAGACACTTAGGCGGCACCTACCTGAAGAGATTATCTATATCTTCATCGCTTATCTCGGCAAACAGGGCTTCTTCTAACTTGCCCTCTCCCTTTTCCTTTTCAGCCTTTTGGGTAATCTCCTCAAATATTCTGGTCAGGGCTTCGGAAGCCTTTTTCACCCTTAGCCTCACAAGGCCCAGCGAAGACCGATTGTCAAAAATGATCACGAGGATGATCCTTTGGCCGATGAGAGAGATATGGATATTGTCTTTCTCTCCCTCATGGAAAAGGATGGTAAATTCCTTTTCGCCCAAAAGCCTTGCGATACCGCCTGTTGCCGCTATATTGCCCGCGGTAAGAGATGCGAGAGATGTAGTGTCCAGATCGTGCGCATCGCCAGCCGATGCAATGAGCTGGCCGTTTTTGTCCACAAGGAATACGACCTTGGAATTCGCCTGCTGATGCAGCTTTTTAAGCTCTGCTTCGATGCGCCGAAATTCTTCCTCATACATTACAAGGTCGGAACCGATCATTGTGTTAACCTATCATACTCAACAGTCTATTATCAAGATGCAAAACAGGTTTCCTCTTTCTGAAGCCTCTCCCATTCCTTGTCAGTATCTTCCTGGATCTTCTTGAGCATCCATTCATTGTCAGGCTTGAAGAGATGTTTGAATCTCCCCTGAGGTTTCAGAAACTCTTCAACCGCTTTTTTCTCTTTGGGCTTGAATGTTATCTTTGTGACCCCGTTCTCTATCTCGTAGAGCGGCCAGTAGCAGGTATCAACCGCGAGTCTGCACATAGTTATGGCGTCGTCGGTCTTCGACCTCCAGCCCCTGTTGCATGAGGATATGATATTCATAAATTTCGGCCCTTTTATATCGAGGGCCTTCCGGACTTTCTTCATCAGGTCCATCCAGTGGCTTGGCGACGCCTGTGCAGCATAAGGAATATTGTGGGCCGCCATAATTTTCGTCAGATTTTTCCTTAATTCGGTCTTCCCCTGGATAACGCTTCCGGCGGGTCTTGTTGTAGTATCCGCTCCGTAAGGCGTGGCACTTGAGCGCTGGATGCCGGTGTTCATATAAGCACCGTTGTCATAACAGATATAGAGCATATCATGACCGCGTTCCATGGCGCCGGAAAGACTCTGTAGTCCGATATCATATGTGCCGCCGTCTCCGCCGAAAGCAATAAATTTAATTTCCTTGTCTATCTTCCCCTGCTTTTTTAATGCCCTGTACATTGTCTCAACGCCGGAGAGGGTGGCGGCGGCGTTCTCAAAGGCATTGTGGATCCAGGGGATCTTCCATGCGGTATAGTCGGATATGCAGGTCGAAACCTCGAGACACCCTGTTGCATTTGCCGCTATTACGGGATAGTCGCATGCAAGGAGGACCATCTTCACGATGGTCGGAGCGCCGCAACCGGCGCACATCCTATGGCCTGATGATAATAAAACTTCTTTATTTGTAAGTTCTTTTAATGTTATTCCTTTTGGCATGTTATTCCCTCACTCCTATGTATTCCTTGTTGCTCTTGACTGCTCCGGTTTTGACTATCTCCACAAGCTCATTAAGAACAAGCTCGGCGTGCTGCGGCAGATAATCTCTGCCGCCAAGTCCATAGATCTTATTTATGAGAACGGGTTTTTCTTTATAAGCATAAAGACTTGTTGCGATATCCAGATATACCGGGCCGAAAGAACCGCCAAAGGCGTCGGCCCTGTCAAGAACACATACCGCCTTCAGGTGTTTCAGGGCCTCGCCAATCTCGCGGTAAGGGAACGGCCGGTACAACCTGGGTTTTAACAAGCCTGCCTTTATCCCTTTTGCTCTGAATTCGTCTACCGTATCTTTCGATGTGCCGGCTGCCGAGTTAAGAATGACAAGTCCGATTTCCGCATCGTCAAGCCTGTATGCATCAAATAAACCATATTTTCTGCCTGAGAGTTTCTCGAAATCCGCAGCAACATCCAGCGTGACCCGTGCGACCTTATCGGCGACCTCTGCCTGCGCCTTTCTGAACTCCATGTAATAGTCGGTAAGTATCAACGGTCCGTAGCTGACAGGATGCTCCAGATCGAGGAGTGGATTCAGGGTCCTGAATTCGCCGACGAAGTTCCGGACCTCGTCATCCTCAAGATATTCGAGCCTCTCTATTGAGTGGCTTATAATAAAGCCGTCCATACAGACCATGGCCGGGAGCCGAATGTCCATATGCTCGGCTATACGGAATGCCTGGATAGCATTATCATATGCTTCCTGTCCATTCTCCGACCAGAGTTGTATCCAACCGGTGTCCCTGGCTCCCATAGCGTCGGAATGGTCGCCGTGTATATTCAAAGGGGCCGACAATGCCCTGTTGACGACGGGCATCACTATCGGCAGTCTCGTTCCGGAAGCGATATATAATATCTCAAACATTAGGGCGAGGCCCTGGGAAGAGGTCGCCGTCATGACCCTTCCACCGGCTGCAGACGCGCCTACACATGCGCTCATAGAACTATGCTCGCTCTCGACAAGAATAATTTCAGTCTTTACCTTGCCGTCTGATACGAAACTTGAAAATCTCTGCATCATTTCCGTTGCAGGTGTGATGGGATATGCCGCGCAGACATCGGGGTTTACCTGACGCAAGGCATTGGCAACAGCTTCATTTCCTGTTACAGCGACAATCTTTGCCATTATTTACCCTCCTCCACCATGATGATAGCTTTCTTTCCCTTTTTGCCCGGGCATTCAAGGGCGCATATACCGCAGCCCTTGCAGTATTCATAATCGAACTCCGTTCTTTTACCGTCTTTTACTTTTACGGACATATCAGGACAAAACAACCAGCACTTAAGACACTGTATGCAATTTTCTTCTATCCATACCGGCTTTGAAGACCTCCATGACCCTGTCTTAAATTTAATCGCACTCCCGGCTTCGGTTATGACTGCACCGGGCGTGACCTCTTTCCAGTTTTTGAGTTTCATCCTTCCTTTACCTCCCCATACCCGCGTCTTGTCGCTTCGAGGTTGCCGTCTATGATCTTCTGCGCAAATTTTTTGCCGAAGCTTTTCCTTACATCCTCGAGGAGGTGATCAAGAGTCACCAAGCCCGTCACTTTAACAACCGCGCCGAGCATAGAGGCATTCGGCATCGCCCTTCCTATGCAATCAACGGCAATTTTTGTTGCATCAATGGTATATACCTTTTGTCCCGGCTCCGCTTTTAATTTAGCCCTTATCTCCTTCGGGTCTTTAGAAGTATTGACAATAAATATCGCGTTCTCCTTTGCGCCTTCGGCGACATTCATAGAGTCAAGTAAAGTAGCGTCAACAACACTGACAACCTGAGGGTTTAGTACGGGACAATGCATCCTGAGTTCTTTTTCGCTTATTCTGTTATAAGCCTTCAGCGGCGCTCCTGCTCTTTCAGGGCCGTATTCGGGGAATGCCTGAACATACCGGCCTCCGCTCAGGCAAGCGTCTGCAAGAACTTTTGCGGCGGTAACCGTTCCCTGTCCTCCTCTGCCATGCCATCTTATTTCCATCATTTCAGCCATTTTTTATCCCTCCAATGGATTTAGACTCATAATTTTAGTCCATTCTACCCCATTTTGCAAGCTAAATGCTTAATCTTAAAATGTTTTTATAGCGGTAATAAAAATGTCAAATATGTAATCAGGCTTAAAGTTATTTGACTAAATCGTCGGACTCCTTTATATTCTATAGCATGATACAAAGCATGACAGGGTTCGGCAGCGGGGCAAATGACACATTTATGGTCGAGATCCGTTCCCTGAACCACAGGTATCTTGATATTTTCATCAAAATGCCGTCTTATTTAAATCAATATGAGATACCTCTCAGGAATACCCTGAAGGGAAAATTCCAGCGGGGCAGATTAGATGTAGTTGTAACGGTAAATAAAGAAAAAGCTTCCGGGTGCGCTATTAACCGGGAGATGGCAAAAAATATTTATACCGCTCTGCAGGATTTGCAGACAGACCTCCTGATTCCCGGGGAGATAACCATAGAGACGCTTGCAGGATACAGGGAAATACTTACGGAAGAAGAGCCTGAATACAATGTCGATGAACTCCTGTCCGCGGTCCATGAAGCAGGCAAAGGTCTTGAGGCAATGAGGCTGCATGAGGGCAAGCTCCTTATGGAGGATTTAAGAGGAAGGATAGAGTCGCTTAACGTAATGAACGACAAAATCAAATCACGCGCGCCCGCTGAAATCCCGGGATTGAGGGAAAAATTCACTGAACGCCTGAAATTGATACTCGATACCGAAGCTATTGATAGCAACAGGGTCCTCCAGGAAGCGGCGATACTTGCGGAAAAGCTCGATATCTCTGAAGAGATAACCAGGATAGAAAGCCACGTCAGGCAGTTTGTTGAAATACTGAACAAAGGGACAACTGTCGGGAAAAAGCTTGATTTCATACTACAGGAGCTTGGCAGGGAGGTAAATACCCTGTCCTACAAGTCTGCCGACTATTCCATCTCAAGCCTCGTGATTGATATGAAAACCGAGATAGAAAAGATAAGGGAACAGGTCCAGAATATACAATGATAAAAGGGGAGCATGATGAAAAAAGGTGAAATGTCTCCGGTATTAGTAAACATAGGGTTCGGAAACGTTGTGGCTGCATCAAGGGTTGTTGCAATTGTAACGCCGGGTTCGGCGCCGATGAAGAGGTTAAGGGAAGAAGCGAAAAAAACAGGCAGATTGCTGGATGCGACCGAAGGAAGGCGCACCCGCTCTATTATAGTGACCGACAGCAACCATATTATCCTTTCCGCAATTCAGGCTGAAACCATCACTCAACGGTTTCTGGAAGGAACCGGGGCCATTGCAGAAGAAGATTAGAGGCAGTCTTTTCATCGTTTCCGCGCCTTCAGGTGCCGGAAAAACTACGTTATGCAAAAAACTCATCGAAAAAACGTCGGGCCTGAAATTTTCCGTATCTTTTACGACCAGGCAGCCGCGGTCCGGAGAAGTCAATAACCGCGACTACACCTTCGTCGGCAGAGAAGAATTCAAAAAAATTACAGATAAAGGAGAATTTCTGGAATGGGCTGAAGTGCATGGCGAACTTTACGGCACCTCAAAAAAGCGGATTGAAGCGCTTTTTGATGAAGGGGTTGACGTTATTCTCGATATAGATACACAGGGAGCTTTGCAACTTAAGAAAAAAGAAAACGGCACATATATTTTTGTGCTCCCTCCATCTTTGGACGTCCTGAAGAAAAGGCTTCATAAAAGGAGGACCGATTCAGAGGCCGAGATCGCAAAAAGGCTGAAAAGGGCCATCGATGAAATAAGAACATACACAGCCTATGATTATGTTATAATTAACAACGTCCTTGAGGACGCTCTCAGGGAATTCGAGGCGATCATCTTCTCTCACAGGGCGAGGACCGAATTAGTCGATCCGCTCTGGATGGAAGAAATGTTTTTTAAACAGGAGGAACAGTAGCAAAATGGATATTATTTCTTTACCGATCGAATATGACCATTCAAAAATAGACGGCAGGTTCAGGCTCATAGCGATAGCCGCCCAGAGGGCCAAAGAGCTTGCATTAGGGGCCGAACACAGGGTCAAAACAAAATCAAAGAAGGTTACAACCATATCCCTTGAAGAGACAATAAGCAATACCGTTGAATTTCTGACCGGCGACGAGGCTAAAAAAGCCAGGGATGAGGCAAAGAAATTCGATTACAGAAAACTGCTTGAGGAGAAAAAGAGAGAGGTCACCAGCGAAGATCTTACCGAATTCGAGAAGGACCTGAAGGTATATCTCACGGAGAAGGAGACCATGGACAAGAAAGCCCTGGAGGGCCTCTTCGTTGAAAAGCAAGAAGAAAGCGCTGCAGAATAAGTCCATACTCCTTGGCGTTACAGGGGGGGTTGCGGCTTATAAGGCAATCGATTTAATCAGAAGGCTCAGGGAAGAAGGCGCTGCGGTTACCGTAATAATGACCGGAGCGGCAAAACATTTTGTCACCCCTCTGAGCCTTGAAACGGCATCAGGCAATCCGGTTCATTCAGACCTTTTTGGAAATCCCATGGCGCATATAACCCTTCCCTCCCTTGCCGACGTCATGGTCATAGCGCCTGCTACGGCAAACATTATCGGTAAATTTGCAAACGGCATCGCAGATGACCTTCTAAGCACATGTCTTCTTTCTTGCAACAGCAAGGTTGTAATCGCCCCTTCGATGAACTGGAGGATGTACGAAAACACTGTGGTTCAGGAAAACCTCGGCAAGCTCCTTTCCCGTGGAATTATTCAGAGCGGTCCCGAAAGGGGGACCCTTGCCTGCGGCGAAGAAGGCGTCGGCAGGATATCCGACATCCCCGATATTATCGAGGCGATAAAATCCGCGCTAACAAGGAAAGACCTCTCAGGGGAAAAGATACTGGTGACTGCCGGTCCTACAAGGGAATACCTTGATCCTGTAAGGTTCTTATCCAACAGGTCGTCCGGAAAGATGGGATATGCCATAGCCGGGGCCGCATTAAGGCGCGGAGCCGAGGTGACATTGATCAGCGGCCCTTCGCGCTTGCTTCCTCCGAAAGGCACCTTATTTGTGCCGGTAGAGACTGCTGAAGATATGCTGAAAGCCGTGGACAAATATTCGCCTTCTTCCACAAGGCTGATAATGACGGCTGCCGTATCAGATTTCAGGCCGGCAGAAATATCGGGGGGAAAAATAGAGAAATCCGATGAACTGCTTCTAAAACTTATCCGGACGCCGGATATCATTTCCGCGGCAAGGAAGAAAAAACCGGGACTCTTTATTATAGGGTTCGCTGCCGAGACAGGGTCCGGTTTCGAAAAAGCAAAGAAAAAACTGAAAGACAAAAATATGGACATGATCATTTTCAACGATGTAACAGAGCCGGGCGCCGGCTTTGACGTTGACACAAATAAAGTGGTCATAATCGATAAGGAACAAGAGACAAGCCTGCCACTCATGAGCAAAGATGCCGTGGCGGATGCAATCCTGGACAGGCTGATAAAAATCAAAACTTGACTTTTTTTTCAATTTGGTTGAAAATTTGGACATACTATGGCGCTTGAAGATATCGAGAGACTTAAGGAAAAAATAAGTAGAGACCCTAATTCAAAGCTGTTTGTCCCTCTGGCTGAAGAATATAAAAAAGCCGGCATGCTTGATGAGGCCATTGAAGTCCTCACCGGCGGGCTCGAAAACCAGCCCGGCTATTTGAGCGCGCGGGTTTCGCTGGGGAAGATATTCATCGACAGGGGCATGCTCCATGAAGCCCAGACGGAATTTGAAAAGGTCATCGCAGCGATCCCTGATAATCTCTATGCGCACAAGAAATTGGCCGAGATTTATAAAGAGCTCGGCGACAAAGACAAGGCGACAAAAGAATTAAGGACCGTTCTGAAGCTAAACCCCCTTGATGATTGGGCCGCGGCAAGTCTGTCGGAAATAGAGCAGCAACCCGCTACCCTGCCTGAAAAACTTCCAGTACCGGAGCCCGAGGAAGTCATTCCTGTTGATGAAAAAACGCCTGATGCTTCTTTAAGCGAAGAGAATATGGAACCATGGCAACCCCCATTCGTGCCTGCCGAAGAGTTACAGGTTGCGGAAAAAGAAGTCCCTGAATTTGCATTAGACGCCGAGGAATTAAAGCCGGGGGGACCTTCCGGGGGGATTAAAGAATTAAGAGACGAAGAAATAGAGGAAACCGCTTTAAGCGAAGAAGACATGGCCATATGGAAATCCCATGCCGAATCACTTAAGAGTGTTGAAGAGGCGGCGGCGGAAGAAGTGACAATGCCGGAGCCTGTTGTTGAAGCGGATGAAATTGCGTTGCCGGAGCCTGTTACGGAATCGGGAACAGAGGCATTTCCTGCGGAAGGACTGCTTTCGTTCGAAGGTATTTTAAATGAAGAAGCTATTGCCGTTGAAGAAGCGACGCCCCTTATTCAGGAAAAAGAGCCGCAGGGAGAAGAGGGTTTAACTATCGGCAATGCAGACCGGTACATCGTTGACGGCAAGTACTTTTCCGCAATGAACATCTACCGAAAAATCCTTGCGCGGGAACCCGATAATAAGCAGGCGCTTCAGCGCGTAGAAGAACTGAGGGCGCTGCTGAAACTTTTGGGCAAGGATAAGGAAGAACTGGTATCGAAATTAGACGGTTTCCTCGACGGGATCAGAAAGAGACACGATGAGTTTTCTGGAAATACTTAAAGATACGGTCCATCAGGTCGACGGAGCCGTTTCGGCAATGATAATAGGCACGGACGGTATATCGGTGCAGGAGTATGCTTCGGAAAAACTTGTAGACCTCACAGATCTCAGCGCTGAAGCGTCACAAATGATCAAAGATATAAATCTTGCCGCAGATAACCTCGGTCTTGGCGAAGCAAAGGAGTTTTCAATCATTTCAGACCGTTGCGGCATAATCATGAGAAAAATAAACGCCGAGTATTATTTGGCCCTTGTCATAAAACCCGAAGGTAATTACGGAAAGGGCAGATTTATACTCAGGACCGCGATCCCTAAATTGGTCGGGGAATTCTGATAGGGACTCCCGGATTATGAAAGTCTTAGTCATCCACGGTCCTAATCTGAACCTGCTCGGAACACGGGAAACAGACATATACGGCAGCAAGACCCTTGACGACATTAACCATGATATAGCCAACCTTGCGTCGGAACTCGGGATAAACGTGAGGGCGATTCAGTTAAATAGTGAAGGCGATATCCTTGACGTCATCCAGAAGAGCGATTATGACGCCCTTATTATCAATCCTGCCGCTTATACCCATACGAGTGTGGCAATCAGGGATGCGATTGCTGCGGTGAATAAACCCGCCATTGAAGTGCATTTATCAAACATCTATAAACGCGAAGAGTTCAGGAGAAAATCTTACATTGCTGAAGTCGCCGCAGGCCAGATAAGCGGCTTCGGCCCCGAAAGCTACCTCCTCGCCTTAAGAGCGGCAAAGAGCATCCTGACTTAACCTGTACTCCCTTTCTTCCCATATACTCAACAGCTCATCAATAAGCAGTCTTATCTATGAGCAAAACGGTAATTGATGTCAATATCGGCGGGCGCTGAAGTGATTATGTCGAACAGATAAGATTCCGCCCTTCGTTCCTTGCTAATTAAGCATTTGAGAAGGTATACTTAACTGTGAATCTCTCGTTTTTTCAAAAACCAAGCAGGTATATCAATCATGAGTTGAATGCCGTCCATAAGGAAGCGCCGGTAAAAGTCGCCCTTGCCTTTCCCGATATATACGAAATCGGTATGTCCCATCTCGGTCTCAGAATTCTTTACAAGATCATAAACGATCTCCCTTTTGCATCTGCCGAAAGGGTCTTCTCGCCCTGGATTGACCTCGAGGCAGGGATGAAAGCAAAAGGCACTCTCCTTTCATCCCTTGAGTCAGGCCGTCCTCTCAATAAATTTGACATTGCGGGATTCAGCCTTCAATATGAGCTTTCCTATACTACCGTCCTGAATATGCTCAATCTTGGCGGAATCCCTTTAAAAACGAAAGACCGTTTAAACGGCGGCGAGCGTTATCCCCTTATAATTGCAGGGGGACCATGTACCGTAAACCCGATGCCCATGTCCCCGTTCATAGACGCCTTTTTGATCGGCGACGGTGAAGAAGCCGTAACCGAAATTTTAGAGACATATCACGGATGGAAAATGTCCGGAGACAACTATAAGGAATCCTTACTGAAAGCTTTGTCCGGGATTGAAGGGATTTATGTTCCCATATTGCATCGTTTAGAAAATCTTAATTCATCCTTTGTAAAACGGCGTTTCATCGCTTCCCTCGACGACGCTCCGTATCCGGACAAACCGATAGTCCCTTATACATCAATTGTCCATGACAGGATCAACATCGAGGTCTCCCGCGGCTGCCCTATGGGCTGCAGGTTCTGTCAGGCCGGCATGATCTACAGGCCCGTTCGGGAGAGAAGTCCGCAAAAGGCGCTTGAGCTTGCAGAAAAGGCATTAAAAAATACCGGATACGAAGAAGTTTCGTTCACCTCGCTGAGCGCCGGTGATTACAGTTGTCTTTTGCAGCTTACACAAGAATTTAATAATAGATTCGCCAAAGATAATATATCCCTTTCCCTGCCTTCTCTTAGAGTAGCGGCAGTAAACCGGGATTTAATCAGGGAGATCCGCACGGTAAGAAAGACCGGTTTTACTATAGCGCCTGAAGCCGGCACCGACAGGCTAAGGAAGGTCATCAATAAAGATTTTTCCGATGAAGATTATGAGAATTCTCTGACAGTGCTTTTTGACGAGGGCTGGCTCAATCTGAAATTATATTTCATGATAGGTCTTCCTACGGAAACCGATGAAGATATAGACGGCATCATTCACATGGCCTTGAAAGCTCAGAAAACGGCAAGAAAATATTCTAAAAGACGTGTGAATATCAATATAGGCGTTTCTCCCTTTGTTCCAAAGGCACACACGCCGTTTCAATGGTATGGGCAGCTGCCTGCAGAGGAACTGAAAAGAAAAAAGAACCGGATCAGAGGCGTCCTGTCGAAAAAAGGGTTGAATATCAAGGGACATGATGTGGAAATGAGCTTTCTTGAGGCTGCTTTCGCCCGAGGGGATGAACGTCTTTCACCTCTGATCGAAATGGCATGGTCATTAGGCTGCAGACTTGACGGATGGTCCGAGGTGTTCGATTTCAAGAAGTGGGAAAAGGCAATGGAGGCCGTCGGATTGGACATAAAAGATTTTGCTCAAAGGCATTATGAACAGTCGGATTCCCTCCCATGGGACGGAATAGATATGGGCGTAACAAAGGAATTCCTCTGGCGGGAATACCGGAAGGCATTAACAGGCGAGCTTTCTTCCGACTGCAGGAAGGTTTGTCATAACTGCGGACTTTCTTGTGATAAAGCCTCGGGAAAGGGGAAAAGCGAAGAAGCGGAGCCCCTTGTCCAGGATATTTCAACAAGTCTCCGCATTTCCGTGTCTCCGGTCCAGTTTGTAAATCGTTTCAAGCCTGTCAGAATAAGGGTTGAATTTTCAAAGACGGGCATCCTGAAATACCTGTCTCACCTTGAGCTTATGATATTGTACCAGAGGGCCGTCAGACGGGCAGAGTTCCCGATAGAATATTCAAAGGGCTTTCATCCTGCGCCGGAGATTTCCTTTGGTCCGCCTCTTGGCGTTGGCATTGCAGGCTTAAGTGAATATTTCGATATGAAGTTGACCCCTCCTTTTGATCTTATACGCAACAGGGACAAGCTGAACAGCCTGCTGCCGGAAGGGGCTTCAATCCGGTGCATGTCTGCCGTGCCGGCAAATGCCGAATCCCTGAACAGTTTTGTGACCTGCTATGAGTATGAGGTAAAAGGCGGCGACCTGTCGGGTGTCCGGTTATTTTTATCCGAAAAAGAAGTGCTTGCAAAAAGAGAAAAATATGATATAAATCTTAGAGAGATGGTGGAAGAAGCGGAAATTGTCGGAGAAGACGCCGCAAGAATAGCATTGGCAGACCGGGGAGATAAAAAAGTACGGCTTGGAGAGATCCTTCCCGTGGTGTTCAATACCCCGATGGAAGAGCTTACCGTCACGAGAACGGCCCTGTTCGGATGGGACAATGGATGGGTGAAACCAATAAATACATGCAAAATGCAACTGGTTAATAGTAAAGTATAAGTATGGACAGCGAAATACTAATTAATGTAACAAGAGACGAAATCAGGGTCGGCCTTCTCGAAGGAGGCCAGGTCGTTGAATTTTATGTTGAGAGAAAAAGGGATGCAAGCCTTGTCGGAAATATTTATAAAGGCAAGATAGTTAAGATCCTTCCGGGCATGCAATCCGCTTTTGTCGATATAGGGCTTGAAAAGGCCGCCTTTCTGTATGTGACCGATATTCACGCAGCCATGGATGAATTTGCGCCTTTCCTTGACGAAGAGGAGAAGCTGGATTCCCTCGACCTGACAACAAAGCGGACCAGACCCGACTTGACGATTGAAGAATTGATTCAGGAAGGACAGGAAATCCTCGTGCAGGTCTCGAAAGATCCTATCGGCGGCAAAGGCGCGCGGGTAACCTCATACGTAACAATACCGGGAAGATACCTTGTGCTCATGCCCGATGTCGAGCATATCGGCATATCAAGGAGAATCCCCGACGAACCGGAAAGGACAAGGCTCAAGACAATTGTTGAGACTATAAGGCCGAAAGGATACGGTCTTATTATAAGAACTGCAAGCGAGGGATCAGGGGAAGAGGACCTGAAAAAAGACCTTGAGTTCCTTTTCCTCTTATGGGAAAACGTACAGAAGAAAAAGGACAGGGTATCCGCCCCTTCTATGCTTTACAGCGACCTTGACCTCGTCTACAGGAGCGTCCGGGACCTTATGGTGCAGAATGTAAAAAGACTTGTCGTGGACTCTTCGGATGAATATGAACGCATCAAAGATTTTGTCAGGAACTATTTCGAGAAACTCCTCGGCAATATTGAACTCTATGAAGGCACCGAGCCGATCTTTGACGCCTTCGGTATAGAATTCGATATATCGCGCGCCCTCGGACGGAAAGTCTGGTTGAAATCGGGCGGGTATATCGTAATTGACCAGACAGAGGCAATGATGGTCATCGACGTTAATACCGGCAAGTTTGTCGGCAAGGAAGAGCTTGAAGATACTATTCTCAAGACGAACCTTGAGGCGGTCAAGGAAATAGCCTACCAGATACGGCTCAGGAACCTCGGCGGCATCATTATTGTTGATTTCATCGATATGGAAAAATATGAAAACAGGGACAGGGTATTCAATGCCTTTGTCGAAACGATGAAAAAAGACCGCGCAAAAAACACGATCTCGCATATCTCGGAACTCGGCTTGATACAGATGACCAGAAAGCGGGTAAGGGAAAGCCTCGGCAGGACCCTTTGCGAGTCTTGCCCTTACTGTGAAGGCAAAGGTTTTGTAAAATCTCCGAGGACCCTCTCCTACGAAATATTCAGTAAGACAATAAGGCTTGCAAAACATGGCGCTGAAAGGATTATTGTTACGGCGCACCCCTCCGTTGCCGAACTGCTGTCCGATGAAGAGCGTGCAAGCGTTGAAGATATTGAAAGCAGATACGACGTAAAGATAACCATACGCGAAAGCCGCAGCTTCCATCAGGAAAATTATGAAGTAACGGTATTATGAGAACTTAGGCTGCTAATGTAGTGTCTGCCGGCCATTTTTGTGAAAACTAATAAGCTATCAAACCTGACCAATCTCCTTAAAGACATGCAGAGCGCCGTCCTTGCCTTTTCAGGCGGGGTGGACAGCGCGTTTTTGCTTAAGGTCATGCAGCTTGCGGGAATGCGGGCGGTTGCCGTTACGGCAGTTTCGGAAATAATGCCTCGTCAGGAAGCGCTCTCGGCAATAAAGCTAGCAGAGGAGATCGGGATTGAACACAGGGTCATCCGGACAGACGAACTCCACAATAAAGATTTTATCGGGAACACCCCCGAGAGGTGTTTTTTTTGCAAGGATGAACGGTTCAGACAAATAAGTGCTTTGGCATCAAAAGAGGGTTTCAGATTCATTATAGACGGAAGCAATTCTGATGACCTTGATGATTACAGGCCCGGGACAAAGGCTGCGGCAAGATACGGCGTAAGAAGCCCGCTTATTGAGGCGGGGCACTCAAAAAAAGATGTCAGGAAATATGCAAAAAAACTCGGGCTTGCCGTTTGGAATAAGCCTTCTTCTCCCTGCCTTGCAACAAGAATACCATATGGTCGGACGATTACAATAGAAGCTCTGAAAAGGATAGAGAAATCCGAAGAATTCCTGGCGTCTCTTGGCTTTATAAATGTACGGGTAAGAGACCATTATCCGTTGGCAAGGATTGAGGTGGAGAAAAAAGAAATCGATCTGCTCCTGAATCCGGAAAAACGGAAGATGATTAACGGAAGATTGAAGTCCTTTGGCTATGCATCCGTCTCCCTGGACCTTGAAGGTTTTAAAAGCGGCAGCATGAACAGCCTTCTGAAAAGTTAAAATATTCCATGGATGATCGGAAATATATAAGCGAACTCTCAAAATGCGTGCGCTGCGGAAGCTGCAAGGCCTTTTGTCCGATTTATGATGAAGATTCCATGGAGTCTATGGGGGCAAGGGGAAGGCTTTCAATCCTGCTGGGGCTGTCGACAGGAAAACTCGTTTCTTCAAAGATTTTAAATCATCGAATCTTCAGTTGCACATTATGCGGCGCCTGTTCCGATCTTTGTCCTCTCGGCGTTGATATAAAAGAAGTTATATATCATGGCAGAAATATCCTCAAAAAGAGCGACCGGCAAAGAAGGCTTCTCCGTTTTCTGACGAAGTTTTTTACAAAAAGGCCGAACCTCTGTTTCAAGCTCCTCGGCATGACCCAGCACATGTTCCTCCCCTATCTCTCGAAAAAAGGGCTTCTTCCTTTTCAGGCTGAATTGCCCGACCGCCGGTTCAGAGACAATGTTCAGGTCGTGACTGTCCCGAACAGGAAAGGCAGGGTTGCGGTTTTTACCGGATGCAGCATTAATTTTATCTATCCCCAACTGGGAGAATCTCTGATTAATGTCCTTCATACCCTCGGATATGAAGTTATCCTTCCCGCAGGCGAAGTCTGCTGCGGAGCGCCTCTGAGGACCCTTGGGCTTGAGGAAGAAGCCGCGGCAATGGCGGAGAAGAACCTCGACCTTTTCGGCAAACTACATGTTGACGCCGTACTCAGCCTCTGTCCGACCTGCACGCTTACTATTAAAAAGGAGTATCCGAAACTTGTCGGCAGAGGGATTGAAAATGCCTTAGACATATCCGAGTTTATCATGGACAAATTAAAAGCTTTCCCATTTTCAGATCTATCGGCGCATATTAAGACCGCCTTTTATCATGACCCATGCCACCTGAAATACGGCCTCGGGATTACAAAAGAACCCCGGCAGATCATCGGAAATGCCGGCATAGATTTGATGGATACGGAAGAAAACCGTTGCTGCGGTTTCGCAGGGCTCTTCTGTTTTTCCAATAAAGAGCTTTCAAAGGGCCTTCTCAATAAATGCATTCAGGGATACGAAAACCCCGAGGCAGAAACAATCATTACCTCCTG
Organism: Thermodesulfovibrionales bacterium; assembly: GCA_041658585.1. GTDB lineage: Bacteria > Nitrospirota > Thermodesulfovibrionia > Thermodesulfovibrionales > SM23-35 > DYFC01. The sequence goes on along the minus strand of JBAZZX010000011.1, from coordinate 50,913 downwards.
CCCCGGCTGTATCATGCAACTTTCAAGAGAGAGCAGGAACAAACCCGTGCTGCATTTAATAGAGGTTATCGAGGAAGCGATGATTCGGCAAAGCTGAATATTTCTATACTGCTCTGTATTTCCGGTAATTTATTATGCTCTCACGGACAACGACCTTGATGAACCCCGCTATCGGCACTGACAACAACATTCCGAGGACTCCGAACAGTTTCCCGCCGACAAGTATTACGAGCAGGACCGTCAGCGGATTCATGTCAACGCTCTTTGCCACAACGACCGGCTGCACAACAGCGTCGTCAAGAAGTTTTATAACGGTAAAGGCAAGGATAACGTAAAGTGCCATCTCAAAACCGCCGGTCTGGAGGACGGAAACGATGATAGCAAGCGCAGCTCCTGCAATGGGTCCGAAATATGGGATGAGGTTGGCAATTCCGGTGAATAATCCGATAAGGAAGAAATATTTAATGCCGATAAGCCATAATGCCAGCACGGCTAATAGCCCGACAATTGCCGCGTCGATAAACTGCCCGCGAAGAAAATTTCCAACCTGCGCGTTAAGTTTATAGAGCAGATAAAGGCTGAATTCAAAATAACGGTTCGGCATTATTCCGACAAAGGCCCGCTTGAATTCTCTGCCGTCCTTCATAAGAAAAAATACGATAAAAGGTATCAAAATCATGCTGGTAATCAAAGAAGCCGCGTCCAGAACATGAGAGAACATCCATTCCCCTGCATGGGCCATGCTTCCCTGCAGCTTGCCGGCAAGGTCCAGATCTTTAACCCCGATGAATGACAGGTTTTCAACAAGGACGTTTTCAAGACGGGAAACCATAGCGCCTGTCTGCTCTGGATTCAGCCCGCTCTGAAGCGACTTTATCTGTTCAAACAGCGGGGGCAGTAAAACAAGATAAAAAATTACAAGCAACATGACAATCCCTAAAAAAATCGTGACCGTTGCTTTAGTGCGGCTCATTCCGCGGGATTCAAGCAAGTTTGCAAGGGGGTCCAGAATGTACGACAGAAGGGCTGCAATAACGACAAGCTTTACAATGTCCGGGATGAGAAAAAGAAAGATTATGAAAGCTGCAGCAGCAATCGATAAAAGGGCTATCTTGACCAAAGATGGACTTTTGTCATTCATAATACCCGTCAGCTTTTGCTTTCGTTTTGCCGGTCCGGTCCGCTTAACGCCCTAAGCTGCTCATTGGTGCTTTTTAAACGCTCCCCGATAGTCCATGCGAGTTTAAAGAGAATCCTGCTTCCAAGTTTCGGGTTCCGTTCCAGAAGGTCAAGAAGTTCCGGCTTAAAAAAACACAAAAGCACACAGGGTGTTTTGGCGACTGCCGTCGCGCTTCTGGGCGCTTCATCAAGGAGCGCCAGTTCTCCAAAAAAATCTCCTTCACACAGTTCAGCCAGGAGTTGATTCTCCTGATCGCATATAATCCGGACGCATCCTCTGACGATTATATACATGCCAAGACCGACGTCGCCTTCATTAAAAATATTCTCTTTGGCCTTATATTCTCTTTTATGGAGAATACGTTTGATAATGTTCAGCTCCCGGCTATTGAGGTCTTGAAAAATAGGGATTTTCACGAGTATGTTGTCTATCTCGTCTGTTTGCTTCCGACGCAGCTTAAAGATATTTTCCCAGACTTTACTCATTCAAAAGGGCCTTTTCTTTTTAGTCATTTCACTCTATATAACCACAATTCATCGATCTTTTCAATTCAACCCGATATTTATTATTGCCTTTTGCGTCTCTTCTCTTAATAAAGGGTCCTTTTCAGTATCGGCAATCTTTTGCAAAAAGGGCACGGCCTCTTTACTGCCGATGTTCTCAAGGGCTTTGACCGCATTGTACTTTACGGCAAACCTGACGTCATTCAGGGCTGCGATAAGATAAGGCACTGATAGGGGATCTCCGATCTTGCCGAGAGACTGTATGGCGGCTTCCCGTATGAGAAGATTATTATAGCCAAGCGCATCAATTAGAGCATCTACCGCCCTTGTGCCTTTGTTATGTCTGTGTCCAAGGGCAACGGCAGTATGCCATTTCATTGCAGGACATTCATAATTCAGAAAAGGGTCGTTAAAAACGGTCACCAGTTTATCCGACACCTCCGTATCAGGAATATCGCCGAGCAAACGGATTGCCCTGACTTTTACTTTCCAGTCTTCGGTTTTCATAAACACAAATTTCAATAGGGCTTCAACGGCTTTTTCATCTCCCCTTTTAGCCAGTTCTTCAACTGCCGATATCTGGATGTTTATATCGTAGGCGTAAAGGTTTTTTGTCAGGTCTTCTAAATCCCCGGCAAATACCCTTGCTGCAAAGACCGGTAAAATGAGGATACACATAAAATTTATTAATCTTTTCATGTAATAATTGTACAATAATAAAAGCCTGTTTTTGTAGTATAATTAAATTCCATCGCAGTGTAAGGAATGCTTTATCCAACCCCGAAGCATCGCTTCGAGGGAATCTTTTTATTAAAGAAGGTGGCGCCATGAAATTTTTTATCGACACGGCAAATATTGAAGAAATACGGAAGGCATGGGATTTAGGCGTTATTGACGGTGTTACAACCAACCCTTCCCTTATCTCGAAGGAAGGAAAGTACCCGATTAAACTCCTCAGGGAGATCTGCGCTATCGTCAACGGTCCTGTAAGCGCAGAGGCTGTAACCATGACGGCGGACGAGATGGTCAAGGAGGCCAAATCTCTCTCAAAGATACATAAGAACATCGTGGTGAAAATCCCGATGCTCGAGGAAGGACTGAAAGCGGTGAAAAAGCTTTCGGCTATGGGCATAAAGACAAACGTAACCCTCGTCTTTTCCTCAAGCCAGGCCCTGCTTGCCGCCAAGGCAGGGGCGACCTTTGTCAGCCCTTTTGTCGGAAGGCTTGACGATATAGGCCATGTCGGAATGGATATTGTCGGGGATATTCTGGACATCTATGAAAACTATATGTTTTCCACCGAGGTAATAGTAGCAAGCATTCGCAGCCCCCTCCATGTTGTAGACGCGGCAAGGATGGGCGCCCATATCGCCACAATACCGTATTCTGTTATAATACAATTACTCAAGCACCCTCTCACGGATATCGGAATAGCGAAGTTCCTGAAAGACTGGGAAAAGGTGCCGAAAAAATAAAAAAACAGGTCAAAGATAAGGCTAAGGACGGCAGAGTTTTTTCTCGACCTTATCCTTAAATCTTGATGGAGTGAACAATGCCGATTTATGAATATAAGTGCTCGGGCTGCGGTGAAGATTTTGAAAAAATCGTCTTCGGGAATCAGGAAGTAAACTGCCCTAAATGCAAATCAAAGGATGTAAAAAAGAAGTTTTCCGTCTTTTGTTCTGCAGGCACTGAAAGACCGCTTGCAGGTACTGCCGTTTCATCAGGCTGCTCTTCCTGCAGCAAAACAAGCTGCAGTACTTGTAAGTAATAGGGATTTTCTGCGGTTCCAGAAATATTTCTCTTTCTCACAGTTATGTGGAGCTGCACATAACTGTGAGAAGGTAAGATAGTGCTGAAACCTCTTGAAATATATCTTCGGATATATAAACAGAAAAAATTGCCAGGATCGGCTGCCGGGGATTATAAAATCCCTGAAGACTTCGCCTGAGACTGCTGAAGATGTTCTCAAGAAACTCTCCAGAGACAAGAAGATATCCTTTTGTGATGCTGTTTCTTTTGTTGTAATAACTCATGTGCTCGATAATATCCCATGTTTTTCGTTTGACCTGGACTTCAAAACCCTTGGCCTGAGAGTTTATCCCTGACATCTAACGGGATAGCCACTTGATTAAGTGCGTCTTAATTGTTCGACTGAAAAATCTTTATTTAATCGGCTTTTCCCATAGGACTTTGCATAGCGTTGTGAGGTTCTTATATCGGTGTGTCCTAAGATTTTGTTCTCAAGCTCTTTTCTTGCTGAGCGTGCAAAGGTGATGGCGTAATTACCCACGCAACTTACCCTTTTAAGTCTTCTTCAGAATCCCCATGAAACATTACTACACCTCTTGAGAACCAACGTGCCGACGTCAGTTTTATCCATTGCGGTTGAATCTTATAGGAGCTTTACTATTGTAATAATATCTAACAACATCTTGACAGATTAGCATACATATGATAGGATAGTATCATCAAGGGAGGGAGCCAATGAACATTTATGAGAAAATAGGGCGCCGGATCAAGGAGTTGAGGGAAAAGACCGGAATGAGCCAGGATGCGCTGGCGAGGAAAATGAAACTACCCCGTCCTGCCATCTCACAAGTCGAGAGCGGCGCGCGGAAAATTGCTACCGACGAGCTTCTCAAGTTCTCGCAGATATTCCATGTGCCTGTGGCTGATCTTATTGATCCCGGGAAAGAGCCGGAAGTATGCCTTCACGAAGGTAAGGAAGAAAATGAACGTAAGCCACAGATGCGTATCAGCGTGCCGCAAAAAAACCTTCAGAAGTTCAAGGAAGTGCTATTGTACATCCTGAACAAAGTCGGATCGAAGCCGAACATCGGCGAGACGGTCATCTACAAGCTGCTCTATTTTATTGATTTTGATTTCTATGAAAAATATGAGGACCAATTAATCGGGGCATCGTACATGAAAAATCAGTATGGCCCTACGCCGGTCGAATTTGCAAAGATTGTTGAGCGGATGATCAAGAAGGGTGAAATAGAAAAGGTAAAGAGCGATTATTTCAGCTACCCCCGGACGAAATACCTGCCACGAAACAGGCCGGACCTTACGAAGTTCAAGGCAAACGAAATCGAGGTGATCGACGATGTCCTGAACAGGCTTTCCGAAATGAACGCAAGCCAGATCAGCGCCTATTCTCACAGCGACGTGCCTTGGCTTACGACGAGCGACGGCGAGGTCATCGAGTATGAAGCGGTCTTTTACCGCACTCCGCCCTATTCCGTGAGGGCATATGCGGAAGAGAGTTGATGGAGAAGAAATTCTACAGCGAATTCGTCGGGAAACTATTCAAGCAGATTACCCATGCCCCGGAATTCGAGAAGGACCTCAAGAAACTCCTCAGACGGTTCGCCTCACTTGAAGAGGATTTGCACATTTTCATTAAGGTCGCGATGAACGCATTTCACAAACAGAACATCGATAGCGGGGCGGTCCTTCATATATCCGAAATCGGCATCCGTTCACCGAAAATATATAAGGCCAAAAAGTTCGCTTGCAAGGCGCTGAAAGGGAAAGGCGTGCAGTCGGGGATAAGGATCATCTATGCCTATCACGAAGAAGAGGACAGGATAGAGTTCATTGAGATTTATTATAAAGGAGATAAGGCGAGTGAGGATAGGGCGAGGATAGTGAGAGGTTATGGAAAGTGACCGATATTATGGGCCTAAGGAAAAAGCGCTGAGAGCAATCAGCGTCCAAGCGTTGAAGAAGTTGATAGAAATTATTTTGCTTCTACAAAAGGATAAAAGCGTTTCTAACACCTGCTAACCAATACCACAAATATATTGAAATTATTGACGATTACTGGTACAAATATAGCAGCATGAAAAATAAAAATGGCATCCATCATCCAGAAGCCTTTTCAAGAGTCCTGATCGACATGGCTCTGATAGATAGCGACTGGGATTTGCTCAATTCACAGCAAGTCCAGTTCGAACATCATACGCCTACTGGCAGAGCTGATTACCTTCTGAAAGATAGCATGGGCCGTGTTTTGTGCGTCCTTGAAGCAAAACGCGAGGACTTAGACCCCTATGATGCGAAAGAGCAGGCACGCGGCTATGCTGAGAACCGCAACGCGCCGTTTGTTATCCTTTCCAATGGCCGTGAACATTGGTTCTGGAATCTCCAACGCGCTGCCCAGCAGGATGCATACCGCATCGAGCGTCTGCCTTCTCAGAAGGATCTGGAGCGGGTACGTCTCAAGAATCTTCAGCCGCCTCGCGAACTCAGGTCCGAGGTCATAACCCCTGACTACCTCTACCGTCTGAAACCTGCTTTGAAGCTGCGCGGTTATCAAATTAACGCTATGGAGGCTATCGCAGACCTCTTTGATAAAGAGGGACGGCGCAAATTTCTCCTCGAAATGGCTACCGGAACTGGCAAGACTTTGCTCTGCGCTGCACTGATCCGGAGATTTCTGGCAACCCGCAACGCCGAGCGTGTGCTGTTCATCGTTGACCGCATTGAACTGGCAAAGCAGACGATGGAGGATTTCAATATCGTCCTCGGCGAGTATAAGCCGGTCATCTACAAGACAGCTCGCCGGACCGGTGAATTGTTGGGTTCTTCTGTTGTTGTGGCCACGATCCAGTCGCTCATGACTGATCGCCGATACCGGCAGGAATTTACCCCATTTTACTTTGATCTTGTGATTAACGATGAGGCGCACCGGTCAATTTACGGAGATGCCCGCGAAGTCGTCCAGTTTTTTCAGGCTACCCGAATCGGTCTGACCGCTACGCCCAAGGCATACCTGAAAAACGTGAACATTCAGCAACTTGCTCAGGAAAACCCGAAGACCCTTGAGGCCCGGCAGTTGCGGGACACCTATCATTATTTCGGATGTGAACCTGGCGAACCGACCTTCCGTTACGACATAATCGACGCGGTCAAAGACCCTGAAGGGCCGTTTCTCTGTACGCCCAAAATCGTGGATGTCCGTACTGACATTACTACAAAGTCCCTTGAAGAGGCTGGCTGGACTGTTACGGTAGACGAGAAGGAAGAGAATTATAAGATTCAGGATCTGGAGCGGAAGATATTTACGCCGCATCGCAACCGAGTGATGTGCGACGTATTCCTTCGTGAGAGCCAAAAGGCCCCGGATGGCAATGTCGGCAAGTCCATTATATTTGCGGTTAACCAGTCCCATGCCACGACATTAACGAAAATTTTGAATGATATTAAGCCCGGCATAGCTTTAACGATTACCTCACGGATTTCTGATTCATCCTCGCTGGCAAAGGAATTCCGTGACGGCAAACGGTCTGAGCGTATTGCTGTTTCCGTGGATATGCTCTCAACCGGTTACAACTGTCGCGATCTATTGAATGTCGTGCTTATGCGGCCAGTCTTTTCACCGACCGAGTACATTCAGATCAAGGGGCGCGGGACCCGGCGATATACCTTTGTTATCGGCAATACGGAGTATGAAAAGAAATGGTTTTTCCTTCTCGATTTCTGCGGTGTAGCCGAGTATTTTGAAGAGAAATACGATTATTCCATTCCGCTTGTACTGCCCCGGCCTCGCGGCGGCGCATCCGGATCATCCGGTGGCGTCCGCTATCCGCTTCCAGAGGCCACATACGGGCAGGGTATTATAAATGATCCTGGCCCAGACGATGCTCAGCAATCCGGCTATAGATCAATCCCCATATGGGAAGGGACGGATCGGGTAGTCAGCCAGGAAGTGCGAATAATCGGTCCAAACGGCGAAAGGGTTGATGTCATGACCTTCAGGGGTTCTTTTGAACGCGACCTCAAGGAGTTTGCAATATCCGATAATGAACTTTCTCAGGCGGTGGATATTGAGGATGATGACACTATCGAAACGGTCATGCAGGAGCGGTTTTATCACAAACCCGAAATGTTTTATTCGACGGACAAGTTGGTCGTTGCCTATGGCGTGCCTGCTCCCACACCGGCCTTTGTGTATAATGCTCTTGGCAAAAAGCCTTTGCCGACCAAGGATCAGATCGTATCCGATACTGTAGAATCTATTGCTGCACGCTTCAATCTTCGGTACAGCGAGCAGAAATGGCTGAATGCAACAGCAGAACTCGTGGCCGATGACAGGGACGCGCTCGACAAGCTTATGCAAGGTGATTTTTCTATATTCAGCGGAAGCCAATTTACCCGGCTCGGCGGCATGCAGGCTCTCGCGAAGTTTAATGACCGCGATACCGTATTCGAGGCCCTCCGTCAGTCCAGCCTCATTAAACAGTCAAGATTAGCTTCCGCAAGCCGGGCGCGTTGATAAAGGAGATTTGATTTATGGCAGCACCTCAAACAATAAACTCAAAAACAAACGGCTCCAATTTCTATTCGTCCGGTCTTCGCCAAAAAGTTGACCAGCTTATGAACATTCTCTGGGCAGGCGGCGTAAACAATCCCATGGACTCCATAGAGCAGCTTTCCTATCTTATTTTTCTACGTCTCCTGAGCGAACGCGATGAGCTCATGGCTTCTATGGACAAGAAATACACCCGGATATTTTCCGGCCAGTGGGTTCGCTATGCCTGGGGCAATTTCGTGACCCTCACCGGAGACAACCTATTCAATGCTGTTCGAGATGCCATTGAGAAGTTTCATGAGCTTCCGGGACTTTCAGAAACAGGCAAGCTACTTTTTAACCGCGCTACTTTGAAGATATACGAACGCCCGACCCTGCGGGCAGTCATCCAGAGCATTCACGAGATGGATCTTGCTGTTCATGAAGGCGTAGACATCAAGGGCGACATGTATGAATATCTTCTCAGCAAGCTCGCTCAATCCGGCACTAACGGACAGTTCCGCACACCACGTCATATTATTGATCTCATAGTTACCTTGGTTGACCCGAAGCCCGGCAAACACATCTGCGACCCTGCCTGCGGCACAGCGGGGTTTCTGATCTCGGCTTACAATCACATACTGAGAAATAACACGAAGCCTGCTGACTTATCTCGTGGTCTGGTTGATGGCGGTCAGCTCAAGCCCGCTCAATGGAAATTCATGGAGGAGCACGCCTTCACTGGGTTCGATAACGACGCAAATATGGTCAAGATCGCAATACTTAATTTGTATCTACACCAGCTCGAAAAAGCGCATATCGAGTTTCATAACCCTCTGACGACTACCAAGGGCGGGCAATATCCGGGACAGCTTTTTGAAGTTATCCTCGCCAATCCGCCCTTTGCCGGAAAGATACAAAAGGAAAGCATCCTTGCCGACATAGGGCTCGAAACACGAGACACCGAACTGCTCTTTCTCAAATGGTTCATGGACCATCTTGCAGACGGTGGCAGGGCGGGCGTCATCGTGCCCAATGGTGTCCTCTTCGGGTCTGGTAAGGCGGACAAAAAAGTGCGTGAACTATTACTCACAACCTGTGATCTTCAGGCAGTTATTGCACTACCGTCCGGCGTCTTCAAACCCTATTCAGGCGTCGGCACCGCTGTCTTTATTTTTGAGAAAGGCAGAGCTACCGAATCCGTTTGGTTCTATGAACTGACCGCCGACGGTTTATCTCTGGATGACAAGCGCACGCCCATAGAGGCAAACGATATTTCTGACATTATCGCCAAATGGCCAAAACGTGAAGAGGGGCCAAATAGCTTCAATGTGCCGATTGATCGAATTCGGGATAATGGCTGGCAACTTATGGCAGGTCGATTCAAGCCGATACGACTTGAATCCGTGCACCATGACCCCCCTGCGAAAATTCTTGAAGATATTGTTCTCATCGAAAGAGAGATCACAGAGCGCGCCACTAAACTGCTGGCAAGGATACGAGAGAAATGAGCAAGTGGCTTATTCAGCCATTGCTCCAGGCGTGTCAGCTTACCGGCAATCGAGTGAACGCCTTCACGGAAATGCGTCCCTACGTGTCGACAGGGGATGTTAATGGCAACGACGTTACACCTTCCGCATCAGTTACCTTTGATGCTCGCCCATCGCGTGCTGATCTGGGTGCCAATAATGGTGATATTCTCTTTGCCCGTATGCAGGCGACCGAAAAGGTTGTTCTCGTTACCGGTGAAAGAAGCAACTACATTTGGTCAACGGGGTTTGCTGCATTACGGCCAAAACAAGGGACAAATAGCAGATGGGTTGCGTATTGGTTGCAGTCTCAGCCGTTTCAAGAACGGAAAAATGCTTTATGCACCGGTGCCACGCAGAAGGCAATCACTAACGATGCAATCCGCGAACTTAGCATACCCATTCCACCTTTAGCTGAGCAGGAGCGCATTGTTCGTATTTTGGATGAGGCGGACCAGTTGCGACGACTTCGCGCCGAAGCTGATGAGCGAACAGCTCAAGCCATCTCAGGACTATTCTCGACCATGTTTTCCGAAAGCCGAGCAGCAGAAAATCGCTGGCCTGTCGTATCTATGGGGGAACTTTTCTTGCATGTGAGTGGTGCAACACCGTCTACTGAGAACCCAGACTTCTGGTCTGGTGCGATTCCGTGGGTTAGTCCGAAGGACATGAAGACACCCGAAATTAATGATACCACTGACCATATTTCAGATGCAGCGCTTAAATCGTCGCGGTTACGGCTCCTGCCTAAAGACACGGTGCTTATCGTTGTAAGGGGCATGATCCTTGCGCACACATTCCCTGTTACAATCACGCGCGTTCCCGTAACAATCAATCAGGATATGAAAGCGTTATTGCCGCGTGCGGAGATTGAACCTGATTATCTCCACTGGTTACTTAAGTCAAATGCTGCAAAGATTCTTTCCCTTGTTTCTACCGCAGGTCATGGCACGAAGCGGCTTGAAATGGCCTTGCTACTCGGTTTAACAGTTTCCGTCCCGCCTAAGTCGTTGCAGCGCGAATTCTCTTCTTATGTTTCCCAAGTGCGCACACTTGAGGCTGCACAGGTTGATAGCCGCCGTCGGCTTGACGATTTCTTTCACTCCTTGCTCCACCGCGCCTTTCAGGGTGAGCTATGACCGGCAGCCTGCGAAATCATTGGGAATATACGCCTGAAGAAATCTGGGAGCCGCTGGCCGCTCATAATAGTGCGCCGCCAGACTTATTCAATAATCTTTATGAGGCTGCGGAGGACTTCCTCGCCTTGCCGACACCAGAACCTCTGTTTGAAGAAATCCAGAATGACGCCGTCAAAGCACACACTGCTTTTTCTGCCCTGAGCGGTTCTGATTTTCGTGACGAAACTGCAATCGTGGAATTTCTGGAGACTGCATATGAAGTTATTGTTGATTACGACGTTCCCGGAAATCCCGAAATTTTCAAGCAGCTCCTGCGGCAATTTATAGGCAAATATAACCTTCGTTACCGCCTCGACGACCCCTTCAAGTTGCGCTTTCTGCTCCCGGGTTCATTTACAAACCTCTATTCCGAACTTCAGCGACTGAATTCTACAAACGGCCATTTAAGCGGTCTTCTTCAAGACTTCGAGCACGCTTTCGACCGCTATGCCCGCTCTCAGGATGCAGCCGACCTCAAGACCTGTATCGCCAAAGCAAGCAACTACGCCGAGGGCTTGGCTTCTACAACTCATGGCAACCCAGGCACATTAGGGGCACTCTGTAATCATATCGGCGATTGGCCGCATGACAAAGTGAAAGAGGCTCTCCAGAACCTTTATAAGTTCTGTTCCGACTATCCCGGTATCCGCCATGCTGGCAACCCTAACGGTATACGGCGGGACTTGTCGGCTAAAGACTCCACTTTGATCTGTCTCCTTCTGCTTGGATTTACAGGCTATCTATCGCCGCTTGTCGATGAGCGATCTGTGCTGGGTGTATAATGGACATCAAAGATCGCATGGGCAATGAGTTGGAGGGAGACGAATGAAATTTGAAATTTCCAGACATGCACATGAGGAAATTAGACGAAGAGAGATTCCTTTAAATATTGTGGAATCTGTTTTGCATAATCCCCAACAGATTGTTGACGAATATGGACATAAAAAGGCATATCAGTCCATAATTGATATAGGAACAGGTAAGGACTATCTTGTCAGGGTTATCGTGAATGATACCGTTGACCCTGCAATTGTGGTCACAGTTTATAGAACAAGCAAGATCAGTAAGTACTGGAGGCAGCCATGAAAATTACCTATGACCCTGAAGTTGACGTTATGCGCATTATTTTTAGCAGTATGCCGATTGAGGAAAGCGATGAGGAAAAGCCCGGCGTAATTCTTGATTTTGATAAAGACGGAAATGTTGTGGGTATGGAAATACTTGATGCGTCACGACGAATGGAGAACCCGAGAACAGTCGAATATGCTGTAGCAGGTTGATTACGCTTAATGAAACAACACAGTGTCAGACTGAGTCAAATCTTCATTATTCACAATTGATTTTCAAAAGAAATACGCATAATTCTCAGGTTCAATAATTGTGCTGACTCCTGTGAGAAGGTAAAATAGCGCTGAACCCCCATAAAATATATCTTCCGATATCAATTTAGCAGAACAAATTGCCCGGATCGGCTGCAATGTCTTTAATCCTAACTCTATTCACTGCCAACCCATTTATCACTCCTTTTAATCAACATAGTGACAAACCATGCCATTTTCTGTACAATAATGTACATATAGTACAATTCAAAATGAGGGGATGTATATGAAAAACGTTATTTCCATAACCGAGGCACGGAAGCGGCTGCCAGGGATTATAAAATCTCTGAAGACTTCGCCTGAAACTGTTTATCAGATAACAGTTCATGACGAGGTTGTTGCAGAGATCAGGACGCCGCCGAAAATAAAACCGGGTGAGGCTGCGGCCAGACTACTTACACTCAGAAAAAAGCTTGGCTCTAAAAAATATAGAACAAAGCCTGTATCCGAAAACATCAAGGAATATTTGTATGTGGCAGAGGGCGACGAATGATTCTGCCTCAGAATAAAGTCTTTTGTGACACTTCATTCTTTTATGCCTCCCTCGTGCCGGACGATACCAACTATGACAGGGCTGAAGACCTCCTTGAATATTGCAAAGAAAATGCTGTTGTCCTTTATACCACATGGGACATAATCAGTGAAACGGTGACACTTCTCAGATACAGATCAAGTTTTAAAACGGCATTGGAGTTTCTTGATGAAATTAAACCTGCTTTATATATAGTTCATTATGATGATTCTGTGAGAACATCCGCTGAAGATGTTTTCAGAAAACTTTCCAGAGACAAGAAGATATCCCTTTGTGATGCCGTTTCTTTTGTTGTAATAACTCATGTGCTCGATAATATCCCCTGTTTGTCGTTTGACCGCGACTTCAAAACCCTTGGCCTGACAGTTTATCCCTGACATCTTACAGGATAGTCCTGTTAATGTCTCTGTTCATCTCAAGAATTTTGACGTTCTCTAACCCTTCCTTCTCCTCAATGAAAACCTCATACTCGAATGATAAAGATGTTTTTTCAATTATCTGCATATAGATATCATGTTAAAATGAGTGAATACAGGTCGGATTTCTTAATGAAAAGCAACAAAATCATAGATAACATTAAAACAAAAGTCATCGAACATACCGATGCAAACGGTACTGAATACTATATTGAACACTTCGAGACTATCATGCAGGTATCGGAAATTGATTCTTCTGAAAAATACAAAATAGCCTGTGAACCATGTAAGAAATATGGCATGAACTTGGCATGTCCACCATACAGCCCAACTCTTTTGGAATATATAAAGGATTGCAAGAAAGTAAAAATAATCTGCTATAGAATCCCTCTCGAACAATTCCCTGAAATCATAACGGAGGAAAGATATGATACTGCGTTCAGGAAAGTTCGGGGACTGCTTACGGATGAACTTCTGCGATACCGTAAGAAGGGGCATATTGTGGCTGGATCTGGAACCTGTCTTGCATGTGAACAATGTGCAATTGAATTAGGAAAAAATAAGTGTAAGCATCCTTCCAAAAGAATCTACAGCCTTGAGTCTTTGGGGGTAAATGTAGTCTCTCTGACTGAGAAAGCTTTCGACTTTAAGCTTGAATGGAGCGGGTGTGATAGTGCTGCAGATTTTGTGTCGGCAGTAGGGGCTGTTTTTTGTAAGTAGGCATGGATTCTGTTCGGCTTATTGTTTGTTCAGACGAAGGGTAGGGGTCTCTCATGAAAAGCTACAAACATTCTTCAGGAGAATTCACGTCTTTACCTGTTGACGCTCTTTACAGAAACAATCGTATTGATAAATAGAGGAAAAAATGGTGGACGGTAAGGGATTCGAACCCTCGACTTCCACGTTGCGAACGTGGCGCTCTCCCAGCTGAGCTAACCGCCCATTATGTCTATAATAAAAACAATAGGTCTATTTTAACCTAATATGCGTCAGGAATTCTAACAGTATCTTCATTTAAAAGATTCCCAAAAGAAAAATACTGTAACAACCCGTGTTCGGCATCCGGATTATTTCTTAAATAAATTATTGAAAGTTTATTTATAACTTTCATATTTTATTGACATATTTGCTGATATTAAGGGTATAATTATGCATAAAATGGTATCAGATAGAAAAGTCTATAAGATGGTCCTATGAACAAAGAAATAAACAGAGGACATGAAAAGTAAGGTCGGAGTTTATATATGCAGTTGTGGGACGAATATATCTGATAATTTAGATTTTGATGAACTGGTATCTTTTACCTCAAGCCTTGAAGACGTAGCCTATGCAAAAGTCCACAGCCTTTTCTGCTCCGAAGACGGCAAGAATTTTCTTGCCGATGATATCATAAAAGAAAGTCCCGACCGCGTCGTCATCGCAGCATGCTCGCCGAAAGAACACGAAAAAACCTTTAGAGATGTCTTGCAGAAGGCGGGCGTCAATCCCTATCTCTTTCAGATGGTGAATATCAGGGAGCAGGTTGCATGGGTGACTGACGACAAAGCCGCCGCTACTGAAAAGGCAAAAGCCTATATAAGGGCTGCGGTAAGGAGGGTAAGTCTGAATGAACCCCTTGAAAAGAAGGAGATCGCCTGCAACACCGACGCGGTTGTTATCGGCGCCGGCCCGGCAGGGATGGAGTCCGCCCTCTTGCTCGCAAAGGCAGGCAGAAAGGTTTATCTTGTTGAAAAGAACTCCTTTATCGGCGGCAGACCTGCAAGATATGAAGACGTCTTTCCCAAGATGGAGTGCGCATCATGTATGCTGGAACCCGGAATGGATGAGGTCCTGCATAATGAACATATAGAATTGTTTACCTGCAGCGAAGTCCGGGATATTACCGGGTTCCTCGGAAATTTTTCGGTAAATATAAAGAAGAAAGCTACGTATGTGGATAAGGAAAAATGCATCGGCTGCGGCACCTGCTATGACGCCTGTCCGGTCAAAGTTAAAAATGAATTCGACTATAACCTGAGCGAACGGAAGGCGATCTACGTCCCATATACGGGCGCTTTGCCGAATGTGCCCGTAATCGATGAAAAGAATTGCCTGCGAATGAAAGGTGAAGACGTCATATGCAAGGAAGCCTTTGATCTGGGGTTGATCACACAAGAAGAATATGAAAAGAATAAAACGCGGGAATGCAGTCTTTGCAAACAGGCTTGCATGTTCGATGCGATCAATTATGATGACAAAGAAGAAATTGTTCTGAAAGATGCCGGCGGGATTATCGTTGCAACGGGCTTTGAACTTTTTGATCCCGCGGTGCTTTTTCAATTCGGGTACGGAAAGATTCCCGAGGTTTATACAAGTCTTGAATTTGAGAGGATTCTATCGCAGACCGGCCCGACAGCCGGCAAACTCCTCATGAAAGATTCCAGGGAACCTGAATCCGTTGCCATAGTCCATTGCGTAGGCAGCCGCGACAATAACCATCATGAATACTGTTCGGGCGTATGTTGTCTTTATGCGTTGAAATTCGCCCGCCTGATAAAGAAGCACCTGCCTTCGACAAGTATTTATCACATATATGCGGACTGGTGCGTGCCCGGGAAGGACAATCAGGCATTTCTTGATTCTGTGAAGGCTGAAGGCAATATACGGTTCATTCACACTTCGCTTCCCATGCGCGCGGATATAATGCAGGAAGATGCAAATATCAATATCCTTTGCACCGACGTCTCGGGTAAAAAACAGGAAATATTTGCGGACATGGTGATACTCTGTCCGGCAATGGTCCCGTCAAAAGACACGCCTGCATTATCGAATCTTTTGGGTATAACAAAAAGTACCGACGGCTTTTTCGCTGAAGGCCACACAAAGCTTGCGCCGGTATCATCAAACATCGAAGGCATATACATTGCCGGATGTGCTCAGGGGCCTAAGGATATACAGGGTTCTGTTGCTCAGGGAGCTGCAGCCGCCGGACAGGTTTTGTCCACCCTTGTGCCCGGAAGAAAACTGGAGCTTGAAGCAGCCTCGGCGGAAATAGATGAAAACTCTTGTTCAGGATGTATGACTTGCATAGGTCTCTGTCCGTATAAGGCGATCACTTTTGATAAAGAGAAGAAGGTGTCCGTTATCAATGCGGCTTTATGCAAAGGGTGCGGAACCTGTGTGGCAGCCTGCCCAAGCGGATCGATCAAGGGTAAGCATTTCACCGATCAGCAGATTTTTGCCGAGATAGAGGAGGTCTTAAAATAGAGAACTTTGAACCGAAAATCGTGGGTTTTCTGTGCAATTGGTGTTCCTATGGCGGCGCCGACGCCGCAGGCAGTCAACGGAAAATCTATGCTCCCAATGTAAGAGTTATCCGGGTGATGTGCACCGGAAGGGTTGAACCGGAGTTTGTTCTGAAGGCCTTTCAGTCCGGCGCCGACGGGGTGCTGATACTCGGATGTCATCCCGGAGATTGCCATTACAAAGAAGGTAATTATAAGGCTTTGAGGAGATATTATCTTTTAAAAAAGGTGCTCAGCCAGTTCGGAATAGAAGAAGAACGTTTGAGGCTCGACTGGGTATCGGCAACTGAAGCGGATAAATTTGTGGACACGATAAATGATATGGTCGCGACCATAAAGGCATTAGGACCGTTGGCTCTTTCTATCCCCGCTTTAGCAAAAGGGGTAAGTGCGGATTTTCAGGAGGACACCCTTGTCTAAACCAAAGGTGGCCTTTTACTGGTGCGCTTCCTGCGGCGGTTGTGAGGAGGCCGTAGTTGATCTTGCCGAAGACATCCTGAAGGTTGTAGCGGCGGTTGAATTTGTCTTCTGGCCGGTAGCCATGGATTTCAAGGTAAAAGATGTTGAAGCCTTGCAGGACGGAGATATTGCGGTCAGCTTCATTAACGGAGCAATAAGGACCGGCGAGCAGGAGCATATGGCGAAGCTCCTCAGGAAAAAATCAGGTCTGGTCGTGGCCTTCGGCGCCTGTGCGCATCTGGGCGGCACTCCGGGACTTGCCAACTTTATAAACCGGAAAACGATTTTCGACTGGGTTTATCTGAATGCCCCTTCCGTCTACAATCCGGACGGAATATTGCCGCAGCAAAAAACAATGGTGGAGGAAGGCGAATTAACTCTGCCGGAATTTTATGATACCGTATGTACGCTTGATCAGGTAATCGATGTGGATTATTATCTCCCCGGCTGTGCGCCTCCGCCCGACCTTATCATGAAGGCCGTGGAAGCCATTCTGTCAGGCAATCTCCCTGAAAAGGGCACGGTCCTTGCCCCTGACAGGGCCCTCTGCGACTCCTGCAAAAGAAGAGACACAAAGCCTGAAAAGGCGGTTATCAAAGAAATTAAAAGGGTGCATGAAGTGCTGCTTGATCCTGTAAAATGTTTTCTGGATCAGAGCGTCATCTGTCTCGGCCCTGCCACAAGGGACGGTTGCGGTGAACGGTGCATAAATGCGAATATGCCGTGCAGGGGCTGCTTTGGCCCGACAAGCAGGGTTGTTGATCAGGGCGCAAAGTTTCTATCCGGTCTCGCATCTATTATTGATGCAAACGACGAGCAGGGGATAAAAAAGGTGATCGATTCGATTGCGGACCCGGCGGGTATTTTTTATTATTATGCATTGCCTGCGTCAATGCTGAGAAGAAAAAGATAATTATGGAGATATATGAGTAAACGTATTACGATAGACCCGATCACGCGGCTTGAAGGTCATGGGAAGATAGAGATCTTCCTCGATGACGACGGCAATGTTTCAAAGACCTATTTCCAGATACCGGAACTCCGGGGGTTTGAGGCGTTCTGCGTAGGACGCCCTGCCGAGGAAATGCCGAGGATAACGCCTAAAATCTGCGGCGTATGTCCGACCACCCATCATATATGTTCCACAAAAGCGCTGGATGACCTGTTCAAGGTTGAACCGACGCCGGCGGCAAAAAAGATCAGGGAGCTGATGTACTCTGCCTTTATGCTTGAAGACCATACGCTGCATTTCTTCTTTCTGGGCGGGCCTGATTTTGTAGTAGGACCTTCGGCAGCTCCTGCCGAAAGAAATATCCTCGGAGTGATTGCGAAGGTCGGTATCGACAACGCAAAACGGGTGATTAAACTGAGGAAGGAATGCCGCGACGTCATAACCCACATCGGAGGAAGGGTGATCCATCCGGTCTGCGGTCTTCCAGGAGGAGTATCAAAACCTCTTACGGAAGATGACAGATTGTGGATTGCGGAAGTTGCAAAAAACGGGGTTGAATTTGCGCGGTTTGCATTGAAGCTGTTCAATGACGTTGTTTTAGATAACAAGGATTATCTCGATCTTATCGCCGGAGATGTTTACAAGCATCATACGTATTATATGGGGTTGGTGGACAAAAACAATAAAGTCAACTTTTACGACGGCGATGTCAGGGTAGTTACACCTGAAGGAAGGGAGTTTGTTAAATTCAAACCAAAGGAATATCTTAATCATATAGAAGAGCGCGTCGAGCCATGGAGTTATATGAAATTCACCTACCTGAAGGAAGTCGGATGGAAAGGGTTTATCGACGGCCCCGACAGCGGCATATACAGAGTGGCGCCGCTGGCAAGGCTGAATGTTTCCGACGGCATGGCTACTCCGCTTGCACAGGCTGAATACGAAAGGATGTTCGCTACATTAGGCGGAAAGCCCTTGCATAATACCCTTGCCTTTCACTGGGCACGGTTGATAGAAGCCCTCTATGCCGCAGAGCGTATGCAGGAGCTTGCCATGGATAAGGAGATCACCGATCCGAATATAAGAAATATTCCGACGGCGACGCCTGAAGAGGGTATCGGCGTTGTGGAAGCTCCGCGCGGCACTCTGATCCACCACTACAAGTCCGATAAAAACGGCATTCTGACGGAAGTGAACCTTATCGTTGCGACCGTCAACAATGCGGCGGCTATCGGCATGTCTATCGACAAAGCGGCTAAGAAGCTGATAAAGAACGGCGACGTATCCGACGGCGTTCTGAATATGGTTGAGATGGCTTTCCGCGCCTATGACCCCTGTTTTGCCTGCGCAACGCATTTAATTGCGGATAAAAATTCTTTTACCGTTAACGTATGCAATGAAAAGGGTGATATAATAAAAACATTAGACAGGGAATAGATATGCTCTGAAAAAGAGCGGTCAAGCCATCGAAATACATAAATCAAATAAGGAGGAATGATATTATGGCAACTGTAACACTGGATAGTTCGGGACTAAGATGTCCGCAGCCTATATTGAAGATTGCGGCAAAATCAGCGGAATTAAAACCCGGTGATCTCCTTGAAGTGTCAGCCGATTGTCCGACATTCGAGAAGGACGTGCGTCAGTGGTGTGAAAGGACAAAGAAGACCCTTTTGTGGGTCAGGGACGAGGGCGGCGGGAAAAAGCGCTGCCAGATACAATTTTAATTTCAGTAAGATGAGCTATGGATACCTTTAAGAACCTGACCATAGGCAGGAAGCTTTCTTTCAGCTTCGGATTCTTGTTCGTCGTCGTTCTGATTCTCGGCATATCCTGGCAGAAGGGAATTACTTCCCTGAAAAGTTTTGAAGGGAAAAAGAACGACCTGATAGAACTCAAGGAAACGCTTAGGGGAATGCAGGTTCACCATTATAAATGGGTCGATTCCCTGCGCGAGGCGGTGCGGAAGAAAGGCAAGTTCGAGGGCGAGCTTGATCCAAGGGAATGCGCCTTCGGCAAGTGGTACTATTCATATCAGATGCCGTATCCGGAACTGAAGCCGCTCTTTGAAGCATTGGATGATCCACACAAGAAATTTCATCAATCAGGCGTTTTGGTTATAAAGGCGCTGCAACAGGGTAATATCGCCGAAGCGGACAGACTGTCATTGCATACCCGTCAGGTCCTGCTTCCTGAACTCATGCAGGTTTACGACCCGTTCATGCAGGGAATCAGTGATCTGTATGCTCGATATAAAATAGAATCCGAAAAATCAGTCCGAAGGCAGGGGATCATTTCCAAAACCATTGTCGGGCTGGCATTAATCTCCGTCATTATGCTTGCATTTATTCTGACCAGGGGCATTGTGAGGCCGTTAAGAAGAGTTACCGCAACGGCCCATAAGATCGCGGACGGAGAAATCCCGGACATCTGGCGGAAGGAGGCCGGAACTGAAAGCCGGAATGAAATTGTGCAACTGGAGGCCGCCTTTATAAGAATGGCGGCGTCATTGAATGAGCTGTCAAAGAATGCCGAGAGGATTGCCGCAGGAGACCTGGATACAAAAATAGCAATCCGGTCATCTAAGGACATGCTTGCCAATGCAATGGCAAAGATGGTTGAAACCCTCAAACAAAGTGTTGACGAATTGCACACAAATACAATGAACCTTGCCCTCGGCATGAGCGACTATTTTACGGTCATTTCCGAGTTGTCGCTCGGGAATCTGGATGTGCATGCATCCGAGGATATGGGCGATGATCTCCTGAACCAGCTCGGCAAGGTGACAAACAATATGATCGCCGAATACAAAAAAATGGCGGCATGCATAGAAGAAGTTCAGCAGGGCAACCTGGATGTTAAGCTGCATATCCGCTCCGAAAAGGACGTGCTCGGCATCGGCTTTGAACATATGATTGAACACCTGCGCAAGACCTCTGATGAACTGCATACTTTTTCAATGAGTCTGGCCATGGGGCTGACCGATTACTTCTTCATACTCCAGCAGGTCTCCGCAGGAGATCTCACGGTCAAGGCAAATGAGGACACCGGGGATGACCTTCTGAACCAGCTCGGCAAGGCCACTAATTCAATGATAAAATCCCTGCAGGATCTAACGTTCAAAATCCGTGATCAGGCGGACTTCCTCGCAAATTCTTCAAATTCCCTTGCCCAGGTTTCAAAGCAGTCTACAAGGGCGCTTTCGGAGCTTGCAACCGCCATTTCCATGATGTCTGCAGCGGCTTCAAATGTTGCCGGGAGTTCCAAGGACGTCTCCGATGCCGCGCAGGTTGCAAATGACGCTACCCAAAAAGGCGAGAACCTGATGCTGGACCTTGCAGAAAAAACCAAACTTCTTCAGGTTTCATCAGAGAGGTCAGTGTCGGCTATGCAGGGTCTTTCTTTACGTTCACAGGAGATCGGCAAGATAGTCAAAGTCATGACGAAAATAGCCTTCCAGACAAACCTTCTGGCATTGAATGCGGCAATCGAGGCTGCCAGGGCAGGTGAATCCGGTCACGGTTTTGCAGTTGTTGCCGATGAGGTGAGGAAGCTTGCAGAGAATTCCGCAAATTCCGCGCGGGAGATATCCAAGATAATCAAAGAGGTCCGGGATGAAACCGAAGAAGCGGTGCTTTCCGCGCAGGACGGACAGAAAGAAATGGAGGCAGGGGCTGCGCTGATTACAGAGGTTACCGGAAAATTTACCGGTATTGCTTCTCAGGTCAACAGTATTGTAAAGGACATCGAGACAATCGCTACATCCGCTGCCGACACGGCTACATCCGCTGCAGAGGCGTCGGCTTCATCAGAGGAACAGACCGCAGCGGTTGAAGAACTCGCAGCGTCGGCTGCGCAGCTCTCCAGTACGGCCCAGATACTTAAGGAAACCATGGCGCGCTTCAAGGTGTAGCGTACGTATGCAAAATTTGATAAAAGATTTAGTCCAGAAAAACAAGACAAAGATTTTCCTCGTAGTCCTTGACGGTCTCGGCGGATTACCCGTCAACGGAAAAACCGAACTTGACGCCGCCCGGACGCCGAATCTCGATGCCCTTGCAGCAGCATCCGCCTGCGGCCTCCATATGCCCGTTTCCTACGGAATAACGCCGGGCAGCGGGCCGGGACACCTGTCGCTGTTCGGGTATGATCCTATAGAGTGGCAGATAGGCAGAGGCGTGCTTGAGGCCCTCGGCCTTGGAGTAGAATTAAAAAAGACGGACATCGCTATACGCATTAATTATGCTACCAACGAAAAGGGAATCGTAAAAGACAGACGCGCAGGAAGACCTCCTACCGATGAAAGCAGGAAGATTACAGAGAGACTTCAGGAAAAAATTAAGAAAATAGATGACGTCGAAATAATCTTTTCGCCCGGCATGGAGCACAGGTTTGCCGCAGTGCTCAGATTTCCGGAATCTCTTCCTGATGGTTCCGCCGCCATAAAAGACACGGACCCTCAAAAAGAAGGCATGACTCCTATCCCGGTTACTCCTGAAACTCCGCAGGCAGTGAGGGTTGCAAAGATTGCGGAAAAACTTATAACAAAGGTTAACGCCGTTATAAAAGACGAACCAAAGGCGAACTATATATTGCTCCGCGGATTTTCCCAGGTCCCGGATATCCCCCACTTTGAAGAAACCTATGGACTGAAACCCCTCTGCATCGCCGTATATCCCATGTACCGCGGCCTTGCAAGGCTGATCGGCATGGAAGCGCCTGCATTGAAAGGCGACATCCGGGAGGAACTCGATTTCCTTAAAAAGAAATATAACGACTATGACTTTTTCTTCATGCACGTTAAGAAAGTTGACTCTTACGGTGAGGACGGAAATTTCGAGGGTAAAGCCGCAAAGATCGGGGAATTCGATTCATTCCTGCCGGAGATATTAAGCCTTAAGCCCGATGTGCTGATTATAACAGGAGACCATTCAACCCCTGCGCTTATGAAAGGCCATAGCTGGCATCCGGTGCCGTTTCTTCTGAATTCACCTTTCGTCCTCGGCCAAACATGCAGCGCCTTTACCGAAAGAGAATGCCTGAAAGGAGAACTGGGAATCTTCCACACTATACACCTCATGCCCTTAGCCCTCGCCAACGCCGGCAGGCTCAGAAAATTCGGCGCCTAAACACAATCGGCGGATTCGCCGAGGCGACGATATCTAAAGTTTGAATAGAGGTAACGATTATCAGTTGAAAGTCCGTACTTCACGATCGAACTCCCGGAACGGTCAATCTCTGTTAACTGTGTGCGGCGTTTATTCTCACCTCGACTGAGTGTTCCCGATGGTCGTCAACAAGGGTAATAGCCTTTTCATGTTGCTCAACGCCATCGACTATCACACGTGTCCCGCCCTTTTCGGTGCGCGTTTGCAGGACAGTGATATGGTAGATAGTTTCCCGGTATCGGTAGTGCACCTTGAATGTCTCCCAATCAGCAGGGAGGCACGGTGCGAAACTCAGTTTGTCTATTTCAAGCCGCAGCCCCAGAAGTGATTCCAAGATAAGCCGGTACATCCAACCGGCAGATCCCGTGTACCATGTCCATCCGCCGCGACCAATGTGCGGAGAGCGCGCATATACATCGGCAGCGACAACGTAGGGTTCTACTTTATACGTCGCTATTTCCTCCCTGGTACTCCCATGGTTCACCGGGTTGATCATTGCCAGCAGTTCCCACGCGCGGCGGCTGTCACCCAATGCAGCGAATGCCATCGCCGCCCAGATCGCCCCGTGAGTGTATTGCCCACCATTCTCTCTTACACCCGGGACGTATCCTTTTATATAGCCGGGATTCAGATCCGATTTGTCGAAAGGCGGGTCCAGAAGCTGGATCAGTTTATGGTCACGTCGAACGAGGCGCTTGTCCAGCGCTTCCATTGCCGTTCGTGAGCGTTCGGCATCCCCGGCGCCCGAGAGAACAGACCAGCTCTGCGCTATCGAATCGATCCGGCATTCGGCATTGCCCGCAGAACCCAGCGGCGAGCCGTCGTCGAAGTAGGCGCGGAGGTACCATTCACCATCCCATCCATTCTTTTCGATACTTCGCTGTAGTTGAGCAGCCTCCCTCTGGCAGCGTTCAACAAAGGGCAGGTCTTCATGAATAAGTGCAATCTTAGTGAACTGTATGAGCACTTCATAAAGGAAGAACCCCAGCCAGACGCTTTCGCCCTTACCGTGTGCGCCCACCATGTTCATTCCGTCGTTCCAATCACCCGAGCCGATGAGTGGCAGGCCGTGTACACCAAAGCTGATGCCTCTCAGGATGGCCCGCACACAGTGATCGTACAAACTGGTCGCTTGTTCAGACCGGCCGGGAAGATCGTAATACGAGTCCTCGTCCGTATTTACTGGGCGGCCCTCGAGGAAGTGGACGGATTCATCCAATACTCCGGTGTCTCCGGTATTCAGAACGTAACGGCACGTGGCCAGCGGCAACCAGAGGAAATCATCCGAACAGTGTGTACGCACGCCGCGCCCTGATGGAGGATGCCACCAATGCTGGACATCACCCTTCTTGAACTGATGGGCCGCGCACAGAAGAAGATGCTCACGCACAAGCCGCGGCTCTGTGTGGATGAGCGCCATTACGTCCTGCAACTGATCGCGGAAACCGAAGGCGCCCCCCGACTGGTAGTATCCGCTGCGCGCCCAAAGGCGGCATGCTATAGTTTGGTATAAGAGCCAACCGTTAGTCAGGATATTGACGGATTGGTCGGGTGTTTCCACATTCACTGCTCCGAGCGTGTGATTCCAGTACTGCCACACTGCTTCGAGCGCGCCGCGTGCGGCAGCAGATCCCCGGAAACGACGCACCAGTTTGCCGGCGTCATCGGCATCTTGCCCTGCGCCGAGCCTGAAGATGATCTCACGCTCTTGTCCGTCGGCCAGATCGAATGGGACCTGGATAGCGGCGCAGGGATCCAAAGCAGTCCCCACCTTCCCGGAAAGCCGGGACCGCCTCATCGCGGCCGGACTCCGAAGCGTGCCGTTGCGCCCAAGGAATTTGGTCCGGTCGCCGCTCACGGTCCGAGTCACCTCGTCTACATCGAAGAAGGCAACCCGGTCGGCGAACTCCGTGTTGTAGGAGTTTCGCGCAAAGAGCGCGCCGCTGTTGGGGTCAAGTTCAGTAATCACATGCATTGCCGATTTCGGCCGCATGTCGCCAAGGACCCATTCCGCGTATCCGGTGGCGGAAAGTCGGCGCGCTCGCCCCGAGTCGTTTCGTACTTTGAGCACCGTGAACTTGATCGGTGCGTCCAGGGCCACGTAAACCCACGCCTCTGAGTGGATGCCTCGTTCCGTGTGCTCGAAGACGCTATAGCCAAATCCATGCCGGGTGACGTAAGGCGTCACTCCGCGGCTGGGCAGCGGCATGGGGGACCAGAAGTGACCACGCTCTTCATCACGTATGTAAAATGCCTCTCCGCTCGAATCGCTCACAGGATCGTTCCCCCAGGGAGTGAGGCGGAACTCATGGGCATTCTCGCTCCAGGTATAGGCAAGCCCGCTTTCTGAAATAACGGACCCGAAGTGTGGGTTTGCCAGCACATTCGCCCACGGCTCCGGCGTCACCTGGCCGTGCGCAGTTGTGATGACGTACTCGCGGCCATCCGGGGTGAATCCGCCCAATCCATTAAAAAACGTCAGATCGTGGCGAGGCAACGCAGCGACCGCCAGGGGTTCAGAGCTGTGGGTTCGGGTCGGTATAAGGAGCGGCACTGGTACTTCCACAAAACTGCGACGGTTGATCTGGTCCGCCAGCGTACCCCGTCTATCGGTGATGATGGCGCGAGCGACCGTTTGGATCAGGATGCGGTCCTCCTCCGATATCTGGTCCGCAGGTCTTACGAAAATTCCGCCGGGTCGATCCGTCACGTTGGCTTCGGTGCCCGCGGCAATGAGCCCCATGATCTGGTCTTGCAGAAGTTGCCGGTAACCGGCGTGATCTTCGTTCCAGATCACCAGGTCCACCGCCAGTCCTTTTAGACGCCAGTATGCGTGGGCCTGCACGAGTTGGCGCACCAGATCGATATTTGCCGGATCTTCAATCTGCAGCAGCACGATCGGCAAATCACCGGATATAGCATAGCCCCAGAGACCGGATTGACCCCGGTGGTTTTTGATGAGGACGTCCGGTTCGGCGCGCAGCGAAGAATTAGCATAGATTATCGAGCCGGCAAGGCGCCCATAGAGTTGCGCGTCGGCCTCTGACGCATTGAACTGCCGCAGAAACACCTGGCCATGTGTCCATGCCAGATCAAAGACGCGATCCGCGAGATGTCGATCCTGGTATTTCTCCACAAGGCTCAGGCACACGTCGCGGGTTTCGCCGATGCCCGAGACAATATTTATCGTTACCGATTCTTCCGGATCAAGCATTATTCGATAACGGATTGCTACAATCGGATCGAGCACTGAGCCCTCGCTGTCCGAGAGCGCACCCGTAAAAAAATCAGCTGCACCGCTCATAGCTTGCGGATTTTCAACGGTGTTTCCGCGGCCGATGAACTGCATGCGATCGGTCTCATAGGAGACTTCTCCGATCTCCGCCCCATGCACAGCCATCAGGTGAAACATCCAGGGCGACTGCTCGTCCTGGGAGCGGGGCCGGCGAGTGCAGAGGATCGCCCGCTGCCGGCGAATGATCTCGGTCTGAACAAAGAGATTACTAAACGCCGGATGCAGTGCTTCCGCGGCAGGCGGTGCAAGAACCACTTCCGCGTAACTCGTAACATCGATCGCTCTGCGCGTCCGTGCCCGGTTGGTGATGCGGACCCGGCGCAGTTCAATGTCATCCTCGGGTGAAACAGCGATCTCCGTATGTGTGTCAAAGTCTTGGTTTCGGCAGCGAAACTCCACTTTCGCCTCCGAGAAAATCGCTTCGTAACTATTCGATTGATTGGCCGGTCGTTTGAGCGTCGGCTGATATGCGGTTGACCAGAACTCTCCGCTCGCCACGTCGCGGAGGTAACAGAACATGCCCCAGTTGTCGCAGGTGCTGTCTTCGCGCCAGCGTGTCACTGCGATGTCTTTCCAGCGGCTGTATCCGCCGCCTGCATTTGTGATCATCACGTGGTATCTCCCGTTCGACAACAACTGCACTTCAGGGATCGGCGTATCCGGGCTGCTGAAAACACGCACCGGCGTATCCAGGCCGCTGGGAGTCGTACGTAAATCGGAGAGCTCGGCGGTGTGCGAATAAAACGCCGTGGCCTTTGGCACCCGCTCCTGGAGCAACAGCACGGTTGCCTGGAACACCGGGTCCGACTCGAATCGCTTCTGCATCGGACGGTCCAGGAGCAGATAGGCCAAAGAGAGCAAGCTCATTCCAACGTGATGTGCCATGAAGGAGCGAACCACGGCGCTCGACTGTCCGCGCGGCAGACGTGAAGGTGTGTAGTCGATAGCTTCATAGAAGCCGTATTTTCCTTCAAACCCTTCAGCGGCGAGTCGCTGCAGATTCAGGCACGCTTCCTCGGGCGCCACCATCAGCGCAAGCGCCGAAGCATAGGGCGCAATTACCAGGTCCCCGGAGAGCCCGCGTTGGAGCCCCTGGCCGGGCACGCCAAAAGCGCGGTACTGGTAGTTAAGACAGCCGTCGATCATGTTGTAGCCGGATTCCGAAATGCCCCACGGCACTCCGCGCTTCTTTCCATATTCGATCTGCCCGGCCACAGCCGCCTTATAAGTCTGGTCGAGCAGCGTGTTTTCATACGTCGGCATCACCAGCAATGGCATGAGGTACTCAAACATCGATCCGCCCCACGAAAGGAGAATCGGCTCTCCACTCGTAGTGGTGAGCAGTCGCCCCAGGGTGAACCAGCTCTCCTGCGGCAGTTGTTCCTGCGCAATCGCCACGAAACTGCACAGTCTCGCTTCCGAAGCAAGCAAATCGTAAAAACTCGCGTCCCGCCGGCCTTCACCGACGTTGTACCCGATGGTCAATAGATGGCGCTCCTCGTCGAATAGGAAATCATATTCCATACGGGCGAGTTCGCCGGATTGCAATGCAAGCTGTTCGATAGCCGTGATTCTCTCAATGGCGCGTTGGTTGCCAAGTCCTGCCAGTTCGCGCAGCGTCGGTATCTCATCGATGCCGCTAACTGTCGGCGGGTTAAGAAGGGTCAGCTCATCGAGGGCGTCACGGCATTGCCGGGCAAAGGCACGCGCCCACCACCCGGACTGGTTCTCACGGTCGGCATCAATGCCGGCGACCACTTCTGCAGCGGATAGTGCCAGATAATCAAGGCACTGTCGAGCCGCCATAAGCTTAGTTGGCGGGGACTTGAGCGCTGACTCCAGGCATTGCCGAAGATGGGCGAGCCCCGCTGGTGCGACTACTCCAGGAGTGTCCTCGAAAATCCCCACGAGAATCATTAGTGTATCGCTGAGGCCGTCAAACAATCTCGCTCCTATGATTCTTTGATCAGGAAGTGCGAGCAGCCCCGGCCGCAATGTTAGCAGATGGGCAGCAAGGTTCCCGCTGTCTACAGTCGAAATATACATAGGTTGCAGTGGTTTCAGAGATTGCGTGTCATACCAGTTGTAGAAGTGGCCCCGGTATCGTTCCAATGTTTTCATTGTATGGAATGCATTCGTCGTGCGCTTGATGAGCTGTCCCGTTGAAATATAGCCGAAGTCGTGCGCGGATAAATTCGCGAGCAGCGCAAGGCCCATGTTGGTCGGCGAGGTGCGATGTACGGCCACGGCAACCGGATACTCCTGATAGTTATCCGGCGGCAGCCAATTATCTTCCGGGTCGACGAATATCTCGAAGAACACCCAGCTTTTTCGTGAAAGCTTCCGGAGAAAGAGGGTCTGTTCGTCCGTCAGCCTTGCTACACGGCGAGCGAGCGGTCGGCTGATCCACCACGCGATAGCGGGAGAGAAAAACCAGAGGCCCAGTATGGGCCCGGCCTCAGCTAAAGCCGCCGGCCCCGAAAGCGCCAGGTAGATCACCGTGGCAGTGGCAATGACCGGGGCAATCCACATGGTCCGGCATGAGCTGACGAGGCCCTCTTGGTGATTACGGCTCGTGCGATCCGAGTCGTCGGACGGACTCCATTCGAGAAGTCGCTTATGCGTGACCAGCATCCGCCACATGGTGAGCATAATCGCATCCACACTGTAAAATGCCTCGTAAGGCAGGCAGACGAGCGAAAATGCAGCTTGAGCGAAACGCCTGCGCGTAGAGCGCACTGAGGCAGCAAGTTGCTGCCTGAAAAGCACATCACCCGGCTTCTGAAGCACATCTATGACAGAGGCAATTAAGGAAGGAATCAGGATGATGCCGATCACTGACAGAGTCCAAAACCATGCCGATGGCAAGACCGTCCAGCCCAGCAGCAACAGCAGTGTCAACGCCGAAGGCACAAGACTACGCCGAAGGTTGTCTAAGATCTTCCATTGGGACAGTTCGGAGAGCGGATTCTTCTGAAGGCGCGCATCGGGATCGGAACCAGGAACACCCGACAGCAGCCACCGCGCAATCTGCCAATCCCCGCGAATCCAGCGGCGCCGGCGGCTCACGTCCACGCTGTAGCGAGATGGATATTCCTCGTACACCATTACATCGCTCAACAGCCCCGCCCGTGCATAACACCCTTCCAGAAGATCGTGGCTGAGGATCCGGTTCTCGGGGAAGCGTCCGTTAAGCGCCCGCTCGAATGCATCGACGTCATAGATGCCCTTGCCGATGAATGAGCCTTCACCGAACAGGTCCTGGTAAACATCTGAGACGGCGCGCGTATACGGATCGATGCCCGGCTCACTCCCGCACATTCGCGCATACCGCGACCGGTTTGTGCCCGGCAAGCTCGCAGCCACGCGTGGCTGCAAAATGCCGTACCCGGCAACAACACGCTGCTTGTCTTCGTCGTAGTGCGCGCGATTCAGCGGGTGCGCCATGGCCCCCACAAACTGCCATGCCGAATCGCGCGGCAGCTGAGTATCCGTGTCAAGGGTGATTACGTACTTAACATTCGATAAAACTGCAGTATTACCAACAACGAGCGAGAAGCGGTCCCCGGAGATACCATGTGCCCCGCCGCGTAGAAGCGAATTCAATTCCGCAAGCTTCCCTCGTTTACGCTCGTAACCCATACAAACCCGCTCCCGGGGATTCCATCGGCGGGGGCGATGGAAAAGGAAGAAAGCATCGTCTTTTCCTCGCCTGTATTTTATATTCAGCTCTTCGATTTTTTGCCGTGCCAGCCTCAACAGCGGTTCGTCCTCCGGAGTCTTTTCCTCGTCCGCGTCTTGAAAATCAGTCAGCAGGCTGAAGTGCAGGTTGTCGTCCTGGTTTGCCAGGAACCGGACCTCAAGCGCCTCGATCAAATCCTCGATGTTCTGAGTGCTTACGAGCATAGTCGGGACCACAACCAGAGCGCCCGATTCAGGCGGAATTCCTTTGGAAAAGTCCATTTTCGGCAGCGGATGCGGGGTCGCCAGTAACGTCGCCATCCAGTTCACCAGAGCCACCGCCAGGTGACTTGCGCAGAGAAGCGAGAGGGTCCCAACCAGCGCGAGTGACCAACCGTGAATCCCGTCGGTATGAGCCTTAGCCAGCAAACTCCCGGTGAAGATCATCGCCATCAACATTATTGCGCCTATATAGATGAGCAAAGGAAACCGGCGGCCAATTCTCTGAAGAGCCTCAAGGGCAGAAAAATGGACCTCGGCCGCTCGTTCAAGTTGTGGAAATCCCTTGTCGATCAGGTAGAAGCCGACATGTGCAGTTCGATCGTCACCGCCCTTTCCGGCGGCGGCATCGTGCGAAAGATCAATCGCTTTGCGTGCCACCTCGCCCTCGGATAGCCGGCTGCTCTTCGCTATCTTCTCCACCACGTGACGGTAGCGATCACGGGTCGCAAAATCCATCTTGCCGTAAAAGCCGCCCATGTCCTCACGCAGAGTCTGTTCAACTATGCTCATCGTCTCGACGAACTCTCGCCAGTCCACCGCCCCAAGTAAACGTAGACTATCGATGCTGTTGCTTATGGAAACCTGGTCGACGGCCTGTTGCTGGTTCTCCGCCTGTACCAACTGTTCAATCGTCTGGCCAAACTCGGAGAGCCGCTGCTCAAGCCAGGTGAGCGGCATTGCCAAAGCGGGACCACCCTGCCCCTGCAATCGGCGCGTAAGTTCCGCAACAAACGAACTCACCATGGGCGGGTTTGAACGCGCCATGTCCGCGATCACTAAGATCAGGCTCTTCGGGTCCTTTTCTGCGATCTCCGTCATCTGATCCGCCCAATAGTCGGCGTGGTTTCGGTCTATTCTGTCGGCGGCGATCCGGGTCCCGATGCGTCGTAGATTCTCGATCAACGCCAGGCGTAGCATAATAGGGATTGCCCACAATTCGCCTAACTTCAGAGCGGTGACTGTCTGGTAGGCCTTAACGAAACTGCTGAGACTTTCCGGTTCCACCCGCCCATCACCGTGCGAGATCGTCTCCAGAGCGATGTCATACACGCGCGGAAGCCCGGCCGATGGGCCATTCAGCAGGCGCGGCAACTCCCGGCTGTAACCCTTTGGCAAGTGCCTCCTGGCTGTGCGAATCTGCTCTTCGATCAGATAGAAATTATCGAGCAGCCATTCACTGGCCGGCGTAATCCGGCGGTCCGTCTTGACTGCGTCTGTCAGCAGGGTGCGGGCCCCAATCAGGATGCTTTCATTTTCATCCAGCCGTTTCAGAAGTTGGCCCTGTACACGTCCCAGCCCTAACTTGTGCAAGCCCGCCAGGGTCTTGCCATGCTGCTCCATCTGATCGCGACTGAACAGTTCCGATCGCAGCGGAGGCTCGACGCCGGCGTATTTTTTTGCCGGGTCGTCTCCTCGGAGGCTCACCCGCAAATGGGGTAATTTCCCGAGAATGGTCTTACTGCTCACCTTCACTTTTGAGGTCTCCTTCCTGGAAGCGAAGTCTTAGCGAACCGGATCGCAACCATGGTTGCGATCCGGGCTTCTCCTATTTGGTTGCCGGTGTTAGTGTTTATTTACAAGATCAATTAGACGAGAAGATATTGATTGAACAATGACACCATCGTTGTGTGCTCTAATTTTCCGGCTATACTTAAGGCTGTAGTGCCATTAGTGTTTTTTAAGTGGATATCAGCTTTGCTCAGGTTTGACATTTAAGACCCCATAGCATGCTTTGGATTTCTTTGCTCCCGGTTTTATTCCACCGCAATATCTTTTCAGGAACTCTTTTCTTCTTATCTTGTGTCCCGAACAAAGGCCGGAAACATCCATCTTGTCACATTCCAAGGTCTGATAATGTCCATTAAATCTTATTACTTCAGAATGATACATCTTACTATTACACTCCCCATGAGCTATGAAGCGGACATGAGCCAGAATAATAGCGTTCCCCATGCAATATGCTTTCATTGACATTTGACTCCTTGTGTTGATTCTACATGTGCATCAGCCTGTACGAATGGGTAGAAGAGTGCTTCCACATAAAACATGAACGGTTATGTTAATTGGGGAGACTGTTAAAAGGTGAGGATATCAAAATGAAATCAAATTTCCAGTTTCCCGGTTCACTAATTTCTTTTTCTTATTGCTCTTATTATAACAGATTATTTTGCCTTTATGTTCTTAAATGGAAGTTTCTCAGTTGCCGTGTCAATTTTATGAATAATCGTATTAGATGTATAATATAGAGTGTTGCAGACGGGATTTTTATGGAGAACTCCGTTCCAGTGATTGAGATAAAAAGACGACATGACTGATAATCTAATGCTATTGAGCCGGGAAAGTCTAATCGATACCCATTGCCATCTTGAGATGGATCAATATGATCCTGACAGGGAAGCCGTGATTCAGCGGGCAAGGGATGCCGGATTAGAAGCGATGCTAACTATCGGGTCCGATCTGAAAGGGAACATCGGCGGGCTTGGGCTTTCGCGGGAATACGACTTCATTTATAGTTCCGTAGGATTTCATCCACATGATGCAAAGGATTTCACTGAGGAAGTATTTCAACAGATAAAAAGCTGGGCCGCAAAATATAAAATACAAAAATTACATGCCGAACTCTCGCCTAAGCGAGTCGCGGAAGGAGACCGGACCCCGAACTCTCGCCTCAGCTCTCCTCGGCGAGTCCGCCCGAGTGCGGACGAGTCGCCTGGGGCGACCGACCGTCTTTCCAAGGTTGTTGCTGTCGGTGAGATCGGGCTTGACTATCATTACGATAATTCTCCACGCGAAGTTCAGCGCGCGGTGTTTTTGAAACAACTGCAATTGGCAAAGGAGACGGACCTGCCGGTTATTATCCACAGCAGGGAGGCAAAGCAGGACACCCTTGACATCCTCAGGGAATCCGGCGTCGCGAAAGGCGTCTTGCACTGTTTCTCCGGAGATATGGATATGGCGCGCCAGGCAATGGCCATGGGTTTTTATATTTCGATTGCAGGACCTGTTACCTTCAAGAAAGCTGGCAATCTGCATGAGGCTGCAAGGGCAATCCCCGATGATTTCCTGCTTATCGAGACGGATGCGCCATATCTTGCACCCGAGCCTTTCAGGGGAAGGAGAAACGAACCCGCATATCTTCTCCATACTGCAAAAGCGATTGCCGAACTCAGGGGCATAACACTTGAAGATGTCGCGCGTATTACGACTCTGAATGCAAAAAGACTTTTCAGTATAGGCGGAATGCCTGAAGAGGGCGAGATAGCTTACAGGATAAGGGAAAGCCTTTATCTGAATGTTACCAACCGGTGCACAAACAGATGCACTTTCTGCGTAAAGTTCCATTCCGATTTTGTGAAAGGGTATAATCTCAGACTGTCCCATGAACCGTCGGAAGAGGAGTTAAAGAAGGCGATAGGCGATCCTTCACAGTATAAAGAGATCGTCTTCTGCGGTTACGGAGAACCGACTCTAAGGCTCGACCTGATTAAGAATGTAGCTGCATGGATAAAAGAAAAGGGAGGGAACGTAAGGATTAACACGAACGGACAGGGCAATCTGATACACCGGAGGAATATACTCCCCGAACTCAGGGGAATCGTCGATAACATGTCGATCAGCCTCGATGCGCAGGACGAAGAAACCTACAACCGCATCTGCAAACCCGCCCATAAAAACGCATTCCCTGAGATTTTAGATTTTATCAAAGAGGCCGGGAAATATATTCCGGAAGTGAACGTGACCGTGGTGACTGCCGAGGGTGTGGATATTGAAAAATGCGGGAAGATCGCTGCGGATTTGGGAGTCGGATTCAGGATCAGGAAGCTCGATGTTGTGGGATAGGCTCTCTTTTGTTGCCCGAGGTTATTTTAAAAAATCGTATATATCGGTGAAGAGCATCTCTCCCTGATCGCCGTCGGACAGCTTTTTCCATTTCAATTTCCCTGCAGTGATCTCGTCATCGCCTATGATGAAAACATATTCTGCAGATAATTTGTCGGCCCTTCTTAACTGACTTTTCAACGAATTGCCGGTATAGCCAAGCTCTGTCCAGATGCCTTCTTTGCGCAGCCTGTCTGCGATTGCAAGGCTTTCTTTTTCTGCCGTAGTCCCGAGGATGGCAATAAAAACCTTTGGCGAAGGGAGCTTTTCAATTGAAGATAATTTAAGAAGAGTCGTCAACCGTTCCATGCCTGCCGCAAAACCTATGGCTGGCGTCTGCGGGCCGCCGAATTCCTGTACCAGTTTGTCGTAGCGCCCTCCGGCAGCCACTGCATTCTGTGAGCCGAGGTGTTCACATGTGACCTCAAAAGTGGTCCGGGTGTAATAGTCGAGTCCCCTGACCATATTCGGGTTAATTAAATAAGGGACGTCGAGAAGTTTTAAGAAAGATTGCAGTGCATTAAAATGCTCCCGGCACTCGCCGCAGAGGAAATCCGTTACGTAAGGCGCGCCGTCTTTCAGTTTTATGCACGCATCGACCTTGCAGTCGAGTATCCTGAGAGGATTGATATCGTACCTCCTCTTGCAATCCTGACAAAGTCCTTCAAGCCTGTCTGAAAAAAAATCAAGGAGCGCTTTCCTGTAGTCGGGCCTGCATTTTTCACAACCGATGGAATTTATCTGGAAGTTGAGTTCTTTCAGCCCGAGCCGCTCAAAAAAAAGTTTCAGCATCGAAAGAATCTCCGCGTCTATTTTGGGATCTCCCACCCCGAACGCTTCTGCTCCGATCTGATAGAACTGCCTGAAGCGGCCCGACTGCGGTCTCTCATATCTGAACATAGGGCCGGAATAAAAAAATTTCTGGGGGGAAGGTTGGTTGTAGAGATGGTTTTCTACATAGCACCTGACAACCGGGGCCGTGCCTTCCGGGCGAAGGGTAATGCGCCTGTCCGCCTTGTCATTGAACGTGTACATCTCCTTCTCAACGATGTCAGAGGTTTCACCGATGCTGCGGGTGAAAACATCCGTTGCTTCGATGATAGGGGCGCGCAGTTCCTGAAAACCGTAAACTGAGAAGATATCTCTTGCAGTCTGCTCAACCTTTTGCCAGAGATGAATGTCGGGCGGGAAAATATCATGGACACCCTTCAGGGCATTATACTTCATTCTTCGCTTTCGCCTCCTCCGGGTCCTCTTTCCTGTTCCTCCTCCCGCTCCCTGTCAAATTCGAGCATCTTCAGGTGGCTTTCCACCAGTCTTTTGACCTCTTCCTTGAAGTGGCGTCTTATGCCCTTCAGATCGACTATATCTTCGTGGATCTTGATGACCTTCTCTTGGGCTTCTTTCAATATGGTGTCAGACTTGAGTTCGGCTTCTCTTACTACAAGTTCGGCCTCTTTCCGCGCATTTGTCTTATAGTCATCGACCATCTGCTGGGCGGTCATGAGGGTTTCCCTCAGAGTGGTTTCCATGTCCCTGTGCTCTTTAAGCTGACTCTCCAGCCTCTGCACATTTTCCTTAAGGGATGCATTCTCTCTCAGGAGGTCTTCCATCTCTTCCCTGATAATTTCAAGGAATGCATAGACCTCTTCAACGTCAAACCCCCTTATCTTCATCGGAAACTGTTTCTGCTGGATATCAAGCGGCGTTATCCTCATAATGCAATGCCTCCTTTCAGTTTATAGGCAACCTCAATCAAAGACTGTATTATGAAATACTTTACAAACATTATGCCCAGAATTACAACCATAGGCGAAATATCTACAGGGCCTAACCTGTATCCTATAATCCGTCTTATCGGCCTGAAGACAGGCTCGGTAACTGCGTGCAGGAACCTGACGATAGGATTATAGGGGTCCGGATTGACCCAGCTTATCAACGCCGAGATGATTACGACCCACATGTAACCGTCGAGCAGAACTTTAAGTATGCCGGCTACGGCAATTATAAAATTTGCAAAAATAAACATTATTCCTTTCTCCCCAATTCTTTTGATCTGTTTGCCGCCGCTTCAATGACGGCGCTTATCAAATCTGAAAAACCTTTATCCTCAAAGACCTTCAGCCCTGCGGCTGTCGTGCCTCCGGGCGACGTGACCATTTCCCTGAGTTTATCCGGGGGCATTCCGGTTTCAAGGAGCTTTGCCGTGCCTATTAAGGTTTGAACGGCAAGTTCGTAAGCGTTATCTTTACCGAGGCCGGTTTTTACGCCTGCGTCCGCCATCTTCTCGACAAACAAAGCTATGAAAGCAGGCCCGCTGCCTGAAACGGCGGTGACGGCGTCCATGTATTTTTCCGGCAACACCAGCACTTTTCCGATAGACATGAAGATGTCCCGCACAAGCGCCATTTGTTTGTCCTCAAAGCATTCGCACAACGACAACACCGACATGCCCTCCTGCACAAGCGCAGGGGTGTTCGGCATAACACGGATGATCCGTGAAGTTTTCAGCCTTGCAGAAAGATATGATAATGTTATCCCTGCGGCAATCGAAATAATCAATTTTTCCGGCGTTATCAGGCCGGCGATCTCGCCCGTCACAACGTCCATATTCTGAGGTTTCACTGCAAGGATAATGATATCGCAATTCTTTACGACCTCTTTGTTGTCGGGAGTCGCTTTTACGTTATATGTACTTTCAAGATATGCGCGCCGATCATCCCTCAACTCGGAGACCATAATGTCCTTCTTACCGCTCCGGGTTATCCCCTTTATCATAGCCTCCGCCATATTCCCGCCGCCGATAAAACCTATCATATGCTATTTCCTTTCTCCAAAGATTCCTGTTCCAATCCTTACCATGGTTGCGCCTTCCAGGATGGCAACCTCATAATCGTTTGTCATGCCCATTGAAAGCTCGGGCAGTTTGAACCCTTTCTTTTCGGCCTCGTCACGAAGGTATCGCAGGTTCCTGAAATATGGCCGCGCCGTCTCCGGATTTTCAAAAAAAGGCGGGATAGTCATAAGTCCCTCAAGCTTCAGGTTTTTCATGCCTGAAATCGATTTCACAAGGGCCATAAGGTTTTCTCTTGCAACTCCATATTTTGTCTCTTCCGGCGACAGTTTTACCTCTATTAAAACCCTCTGGACCTTTCCTGCCTCTTCAGCATGTTTATTTAACAACCCTGCAAGCTCGATTGAATCAAGCGAGTGAATCACTTCAAAAAGCCGCACTGCTGTCTTTGCCTTATTTTTTTGAAGATGCCCGATCATGTGCCACTCAACTGCACAATCCGGACACTGCGATCTGCAGGCCGCTATTTTCTCCTGCGCCTCCTGCACCCTATTTTCTCCGAAAACTCTCAAGCCCAGGTCTGCCGCAGCTTTTATCCTTTCAAGAGGCACTGTCTTTGTTACTGCAATAAGTTTTACGTCAAAAGGGTTCCTCCCTGAACGAATGACTGCAGAGGATATTTTCCTGTAGACATCCTTTATCCGCTCAAGAAGCATCCTGTCTTCCATGCCGGTTTTGATATTTCCAAACTCTACTGTCTCGTAGTCCATAATATAAGCATTTATATAGTATCACAGGGGTTCCCTTATGTCATCATTACGGCGGCGCTAAAAAAATCGGTCAATTTAGGTATAATTAAAAAACTCCCCTTGTTCTTCTTTGGGAAAGAGGGGAATTAATACGGAAAGGAGCGACCAATATGGTTGAGTTAGGACAGATCAACAGGCCGGAAGCGGAGAGTTTTTCGGGGAAAAGGAAACTTTATTGCGTAGCAAGCATATTCAGTGTTGCGGATGCGCCGGCTGACTATACGGCGCTTGTCAACAGATACTGGGATGAAGTGAGCCGGCAGCTTGAAAAGCTTGAGTCCGCGGGAAAGATAAAAAAAGTATTTTCGGAAATCATCATGGGACAGGGAGACGAGTCTCTGGATATACTTGGCAAGATCAATGAGAGAGTCCCGCAGATTATCAAGAAGAAACTGGAAGAGGGAGGGGCCCTGGTCCCCCTTGAAAGCGCCGACTTTTTGGGACCTTATACGGACTGGAGCAACTGCCTCAGAGTCGTCTACACCAGAGAAGTATTTCAAAAGGTCTTCGAGTTCTATAACGAGATTGCCGAAAAAAGGCTCGTGCATATCCTCGACGTCATTGAAAAGAACCTTTCCGAAGCAGAGGCGGGTCTCCTTATTTTAAAAGATGAAGACAGGGTAAAGCTCCAGTTCCCGAAGGACATAGAGGTCTTCCTCATTACCCCGCCGTCATACGACGACATTATGAGATGGTTAAGGGAGAGGATGATGAAGAAGAATGAGAAGGATTAACGATTGCACTACTTCGGCGAATGATGGATAATTAAATATAAAATGGCTAAAACGGCGGGCATAATTATTATCGGCGATGAGATCCTCACCGGCAAGGTGCAGGATTATAATTCTTTCTTTATGGCACAGGAGTTATGGTCGCACGGTGTACAGTTATGCCGCATATCGATCATCCCCGACATTGTAGATGAAATAGCGGAAGAGGTCAGGACTTTTTCGGATAAATTCGATTTTGTTTTTACCTCCGGAGGCATAGGCCCGACCCATGATGACGTCACTATCGAAGGCATATCAAAGGGATTCAATGTTGCAGCGGTTATTGATCCCACCTTAAAGGAAGCGCTTGAGAGCCGGCTGGGGAAACTTTCCCCTGAGCAGATGAAAATGGCCGAGGCGCCTGAGGGGTCCGAACTTGTCAATGATGATACCCTTTCATTCCCGTTGATCAGGTTCAGGAATGTCTTTATCCTACCCGGGATACCGCAACTGCTCAGAAAAAAGTTTTTTGCCATAGAGAATTTATTTGATGAGCCTCCGGTCCGGTTGAAAAAGGTCTTCCTGATGGAATCCGAGTCCAAAGTCGCCCCCATTTTGAATGACATAGTGAAACGCTATAGGGATGTTAAAATCGGCTCATACCCGGTAATCGACAACGAAGAATATTCCGTTATGGTAACCATGGAATCATTAGATGATGTGAGCCTTTCCACGGCTCTGAAGAGCCTTCTTGATATGATCACGGCGGATAAACTCGTCAGAGTTGAATAACTCGGTTGTATAAAATGAAAGGCAGATATGATAAAAAAACATTTAGAACGCGACAAAAGATAATCCATATTCACCTGACGGCACTTTTAACCTTATGTGTACTTTGGATAAATCATATCGAACAGTGATAAAAGTGCATTACGGAGTCGCCTAAAAGCTTTTTTATCATATCTGCCTTTCAAATTGAGGATTTGTTTTCGACATTTAGCCCGGATTCATTCATAAAATCGGCAACAGGAACCGAGAATGGCGAAAATACTCTATCCTCGGTTCACTCGGGAAAATTTGCGAATAATCGGGCGAATTATTTGGATTGTCCCCATACGGCATAAACCGGATCGGAGACGGGCGTCTCGCGATAATATTTATCTTTCAAGGGTCTGGGTAACCCCCTCATTGAATAGGTCTCAAGATTTTTAAAATTTCCCGTCTGCAGGAAGTATTCGAGGACAAGTCCCATCCGTTCAAATTCATTAAGCTCGGTCCATATTCCGATTACTTTGGGCGAAAGCCAACGGTTTGAAAAGGTTACAACGAAATGTCCGCCGGGCTTGAGGATTCTTGAGACGTCTTTAAAAACTTCAAACGGATGCGTCAGATATTCGACCGAAGCAGTGCAGACGACTGCATCAAACTCGCCTTTACCGAAGGGGAGAGAAGGTGTGCGGTTAAGGTCATGGATAATCCTGTCATTCACTTGCAGGTTGAGGGACATTTTTTCATCGTTTATGCCGAGGCCCGTGAGGGAATCGAGTTCTATATAGCCGGGTATATGTGACTGCCAACTGCTCATCAAGTCAAGCGCCTTCATTCCGTCTCTCAGGAAATTTCCGTATATGCCGGCAATAATAGACGCCGCCCTCTTATCAATGTTCGAAATAAGCCGGGATTCTCCGTAATACAGGCTATCGTCGCGTTCATCAGCCCTTAAAAAAGGATGGTCCGCAAAAAAGTCGGTCGGTTTGCCATGCCGGCGCGCCTGCATACCGGGGCCGTCGGTAATGAGTTCCATCCAATCAGTACATGAGCCTTCCGGTTCGCCGGTTTTTCTCCTGACATCATGAATAAAAACGGAGAGGTTTATGTTTTCTCCTGAAAGGGGATGGTTGAAATCTACCGGTATTTTGTTGTGGTGAATGCCGGCACATCTGAAATACTCGATGCCGCCTTTAAATATATTCTGCAATCCTCTCAGTATGCCCTTGGGATAAAAACGGCCAAAGTGCGGCCCGGTTATGGCCGGAGAAAAATATCGTCTGTTGAATCGGCTGTGATCAATGTCGAACTCATATCCCGTATCATAAGGCGGCACAAGCGGGACTGTCACATCGGAAAAGCTAAGGAGTTCTTCCGCTCTTTTACCTATAAGGGCCTTTACTATTCCATGAGGCAGAATATCCTTCCGGAAGTTAACTTTATTTGCAAAAAAGCAATCGGTATGGGAAGCATGCATACTCTTCCAATGCAATGTAAATTCAAGAGCCGCCATGGATTCCTCCTGAATAGTTACGCTCTTCTGCTTTGGTAAGACCTGAGTGATCATGTTGAAGCCCGGTCCTTTCCGTTCGGAATTTTCTTTTTTTCGCTCCGGCACTTTACAGCTCTGTCCTGATATTTATATACTGGTATTGATAACGGCCATGAAAAAGATCATTCTTGCTAAAGACATCCAGCGCAATCTTGAAGAAGAACGGAGTTTTCTTGGCAGAACCGATGTAATAACTTTCACGTCTTCCTCAAACGAACAGATCCTCAAGCTCCACAGATCGGAAAAAGCCGACCTTATTGTCACCGAACTTGATTCGCCCGGGATGAGCGGAGAAACGCTGTGTTCTCTCATTCGTAATGATAAAGAACTTAGCAATGTCTCGATTATTATTATATGCTCTGACAGTGCATCGCACCATGAACGTTGCTTAATATGCCGCGCGAATGCATTCATCTCAAAGCCGGTAAACAATGCGGCGCTGCTTCAGGAAATGCATCAGCTTCTTCATATAGCGCCGAGGCGGTCATGCCGGGTCCCTGTCGGCATTAAACTTGACGGAACATCAAGGAAAATGCCGTTTACCGCCCATGCGGAAAACATCAGCTCATCGGGCATGTTATTGCTAACGGCGGCGGAGTTGTCTGAAGGAGATACTATAAGCTGCACCTTTTCCCTTCCCGGTTTCGGACAAGTAACCGCAGGCGCGGATATTGTGCGGATGCTTGAAAAAACGGCAAAAAAGGACTTCAACCGCTACGGCGTAAAATTCATCGAACTAAGCGACGAAGCCGCCTCGGCAATAGAGGCATTTTTTGAAAAAGGAAGCCCGCATATATAAACCTAAAAACAGCAGTTCATTTACCACAGAGACACAGAGAAAACAATGGGTTGTCGAATAATTTTATTTCACCACCAAGGTGAAGGATGCATACCGGCCTTTTCTCTTACTTTTCAACTCTGTGCCTCCGTGTCTCTATAGAATGTCCCCTAACTATCCCCTTTAGCCCAAAATAAAGACCAATAACCTCGTTGTGCTCCGTGTTGCAAAATGCTACTAAATAAATTAGGATATAATCAATAGGAATTCATTATAGGAGGTCAATAGAATGCCGACAGCAGTAAGAATATCCGAAGGACTGATCAGCGAGGCAAAGAAATTCAGCCGGATAGAGCATAGATCCTTGACCGGTCAGATTGAACATTGGGCACGTATGGGTAAATATATCGAGGAGAATCCGGATTTGACTTATAATCTTATCAAAGAAATTTTGATTGGAATAGAAGAGCTGGAGCGAGGCGAGAGGTCCGAATATAAATTTGGAAAATGACGGATGAAAATCTATCAATCAAGATCATTTGAAAACAAAGTCAGAAGGTTTTCAAAACAAGAAAAAGAGACGTTAGACGGAGAAATTAAAATATTAGCGGAAAATCCATTGATCGGGGAAGAGAAGAAAGGAGACCTTCGGGGCGTTTATATTCATAAATTCAAGATCAAAACAATTCAGTATCTCCTTTCCTACAGAAGAATGAAGGACGGATTAGAATTAATTATGATAGGCCCTCACGAAAACTATTATAGGGATTTGAAAAGCTATTTAAAAAGCAGATGAATTGAGGGCTAACAAGCGGCTCAACGGCATTTGACCCCAAGCATTAGTGACATCTTTAATGAACATTCTGGAACTGTTATTGTAGTAGATATTTCTCGAAGGCTGTATTCACATACATCTTTACGCAGGTTTTCCGTCTTTCCGGCAGACGAGCAGTACCTCACTCACCAACTCGGCGTCGATCATCCGGGGGAAGAGGTCAAGCTTCTTCTGAAAGCGCAATCCCAGCGGCATAAATACATGGCTATACCACCACATCGCCCTCTTGCGCCGATGTGTGAGGAACCACATCCCGAGATCGAGCAGACGCGACGATTTCGGCTTCATCCCATAAATAGCGCTCTGCTCCACAGTGTAGCCGTACTCCTTGAGCTTGGCGAGCAGGCTCTCTGGTTCATAACGGCGCCTGTGCCCAACAAAGTCATCGAATGCCGTCCACTGCGATGGGTGAAGCGGTACTGAGAGGAGAAACGCTGCGCCGGGAGCGGCCACACGTGACAACTCGGACAACGCGCCATCATCATCGTCAACATGCTCGACAATGTCGAGGGCGCAGACGAGATCGAACATGCTGTCAGGAAACGGAAGCGAGGACACGAGACCAGGAACTGCGTTTGCTCCACATGCGCGCAGTTTGGCAATTGCCGGCTCGCTGATATCCACGAAGTATGTCTCCTTGAGAGGGAGCCGGGGCCTCAGCCCTGGTGCGACTTCAAGCTGCAGCCCCGACGGAGAGACAAGTGAGCATACGAGCGGCCAGGTGTTAAAGCGCTCGGGTCTGATCAAATGCGCGTCTGTCCACAGCGGATCGTAAAACCGGCGGTTTGCTTCGAGAAGCTCGGTGTCAGTACGGCTGTGTAAATGGGCTGGATCCATCTACACCCTCCTTTTTTAGTTTCTGTTTTAGTTTCATTTCAGCTCTTATTCGAACTGGTTTCTGATCCTCAAAAACGTGGGGAGGTTCTTTATAATCCTGAATGTGCTGTCAGGACATTTGAACATCAAAGGCCAGAATTTCTTCATCCAGTTCTTTCCGGTGTAAAATCTCTTAATGGCCTGCCTGTGAAGTTTCTCCATCTTCTCTTTGGATTCTATTCCCT
The DNA here is from genome assembly GCA_041658585.1 of Thermodesulfovibrionales bacterium. Taxonomy (GTDB): domain Bacteria; phylum Nitrospirota; class Thermodesulfovibrionia; order Thermodesulfovibrionales; family SM23-35; genus DYFC01. The sequence goes on along the minus strand of JBAZZX010000011.1, from coordinate 7,591 downwards.
TGGGAATAAAGACAAAATTCATACAGTTCATTAATTCCCATTTCTCATCGAACTTGCCCTCTTCATGTATAGTCTGATAGGCAGGAGAACCCGGGAAAGGCGTGAACTTTGTCATGTTCATATCATCAAGCCTGAGTTCTTCGATAAAATCAGATGTTTTCTTTATAGTCTGCTCGGTCTCGCCCGGAAGACCCATCATAAAGAGACCCTTGGCCCTCATGCCGTTTTTCTGTATCCGCTTTACAGTATCTCTTATCTGATCAAGTGTCACTTTTGCTTTATGCCTGTCAAGGAGTTCCTGGTCTCCTGATTCCATCCCTATGCTCACCATCCATCCACCGGCGGTTTTGAGCATTTTCAGAAGAGCATCATCTGCATGTCCTACCCTTACCGCGCAATTGAATGTCATCTGCAAAGGCTTTTTCATGAGCAGCCCGCAAAACTCCGCCACCCTTTTCCGGTTAAAGGTAAAGAGATCGTCATAGAAAAAAATATGCTTAACATTAAAGTCTTTTTTTAGAAGCGCCATATGTTCATAAAGATATTCTGCCGAATTAAACCTGAAGCTCTTCCGAAAAACAGACCGGTCGCAATAGGAACACTGGTAGAGACAGCCCCTGCTGGAAATTATTGAGGCGCTTGGGGCCCTGGGATAATTAAAAAGCGGAGGCGCAAAGTATTTCGGAAACCCTTCAAGCTTGTGGTATGCCGGAAATGGAAGATCATCGAGTTCACACAGCTCAGTCCGGAACCCGCAGGATTGGATGCCCTGTGCACCGCGTGAGATCATCCCCTGTATTGTAGCGGGATCTTTCCCCTCTGCCAGTTCAGCCATGGCTATCTCGCCCTCTCCTGTCACAAGATAATCGATCAACGGAAATTGTTCCAGGATCTTTTCTCTCAATGCCGAGACATGGACACCGCCGAAAACTATCTTCACATCAGGAAGGACTTTATTTATCTCTGCTGCCAGCTTATACGCACCTGGAAAACTTGATGTTGTGGCTGTAAATCCGACAATATCGGGTTTCAGGGAAATAACTTTGTTTATAAGATCAGCAGTCCCACTGTCAGCCCTGCCGCGGCAGTTATAAATATCCGCTTCAACCCCTTTTTCCTTGAGATAGGATGCTACAAAGAGTATTCCCATTGGGGCCAGCCGTACAGCAGTTTCCGTATCGTCCCTGAGCCCTTCTATCCAGTTCGAAGCAAAGGGATTAATGAGGAGTATTTTCACGCTTTACCTTTCTGCTTGCTATTTTTGGCAATGCATTCACAATTTGAAAATCCTTGGGCACTTTATATTGAGACATTCTATGATAGCAGAATCTGCGTCAATCATTCAGGTCAAGGCTGCTGCCGCTATTCTCCAGTGACGAGGGACTTAGGGGTCAGCCCTTGACAGAGGACAACTTGAAGAAGAAAATTATGGGAAAACAGGGTCAGCGCCCGTTAAAAACAGAAGGCTGCCCAACCAGTCGTTCCAACGGCCAAGCCGCTGAACTCATTGTTATGGCAGGATGATTTGTATAGGGGCGGGGTGACCCCGCCCTTACGGCTATGACCCTCAGATACGCTCACCTTGCACTTCTCACATGGTAAAAGCGATTAATATTCTGGATAATGCTAATGGTAGAGGCTGGTAAGTCATTGAAAAATATGGTAGGCACGAGGGGTATTGAACCCCTGACCTCTTCCGTGTCAATAATAAAAACGGATAGCACATTTAAAGATAAAATTGATATTATACTTCCCTCTCAATACGTTATGAAAGCCTCGCAACGGGGAACCTTACCCCATTTTTCTGTATGTTTCTGTATGTCAACTATATAGTCAGCTATATAGAAAAAACGACGATCAGCGCATAGCCGACAAGATAAAAAAACGACAAAAATATGAATGTTAGTTGAATGTAAAGTGAAGGATATCTGATTAAGTTAACAAATTGCACATATATTCTTATAATGCAATGAGTTAAGCTATTTCTCAAGTATTAATTTCAAGAAAACCATGTTGACTTTTTTAGCCATTTTTTTGCAAAAGAGGGATATATTAGTGTAGAGCATTGAAATCATCTCTACGGCTGCTACGGTAAGCCGACGGAGCCATTAAAAGTAGCCTGAGAGCTTAGAAATTGCTCCCATTCTGGATTACTATGGGCATTGATAAGGGTAAATAGTTCCTACAAGCAGAGAATTCCGAGAGTTCTGAAATCTTATCACTTCCTTCCTCATCAAGTCCTCACAGTGAATACCTGTAAATAAATATAGATTTCAAGCGGAAATGATCTGCTTCAGAACCAATCAGAGGTTGCTATTTGCTGGAGTAAGGGTAAAGAAAAGTATGCCTCTAACCTTTACTTTTACGGCTTAACATTGCCTTGACTGTTTCGATTAATTTTGCTGGTGTGGTTTCTGTTTTTAGTAGAAACTCATCTGCACCACCACTAATAAGTTTATCTATTGTATCCTGTGTGATACTCGAAGAAAACACTAATACTGGTATATTCATCCATTTGGGTGACGCCTTTAACATTGAGAGCACTTTAAATCCATCCATGTTACCCATATATAAATCAAGGATTATCAATTTTGGTGTATGTTCTCTGAGCATTTTAATCCCTTCCATTCCATCCTTTGCTTCAATAACCAAAAACCCACCTTCAAGCAGATTGATCCTGTTTATTTTTCGGGACATATCATGATCGTCAATTAACAGAATTTTATCTCCTCTATCTTCCTTATAATCAAGCATCATGCTCTCGATTATTTCTTTAATGATTGCCCGTTGACTATCACTTACATCAATAAACTCAATTCCCACTCCAATTCCCGGCTAAAAATGTTTGATTTGTGCCTTAACCGTTACCTTCTTATTTCTAAAAGGAATCGTAACGTCAAAAAAACTGTTTTCTGCAAATATGTTCCCTGTAGAGAAATAGAGACCACCCTCACTGATATCAATACATTGAAAATCCTTCCTGATATCCACTAAAAGCTTCCCTCTTATAGGAATTCTCTGTTCCTTTCTGTTTTCTTGTTTCTCTTCGGCATCCATAGCGATTAGCCTATTTATCCGGTGTGAGTACATTAAACATTTTTTCAACCTCTTCTGCAGGCAAAGGTTTGCTAAGATAGAAACCCTGTCCCATATCGCACTTTACAAGACGCAAGAACTTCCACTGCTCCTCAGTTTCTATACCTTCTGCAATGGTTTTTAAATTAAGGGTATGTGCCATGTTGATAATAGCCACGACGATTGAGGCAGAGTCAGGATCTTTCACCATCTCCCTAATAAAGGATATATCAATCTTCAGATTGTCAACCGGAAACCCCTTAAGATATGCCAAAGATGAATACCCTGTCCCAAAATCATCAATAGAGACTGAACACCCTGTCTCTTTCATTTCAGCAAGCACCGATTTGGTAAATTCTATATTCTGCATAAAGGCACTCTCTGTTATCTCCAGGGTAAGGAGTGAAGGATAATAACCACAGTCTTTCATTATTTTTTTCACCATTTTGGCCAGATCTTTTTGCCTGAACTGAACTAATGACATATTCACAGAGACGGGAACAACAGGATATCCATTGTTCTGCCATTCCTTCACCTGTCTCGTGGCTTCCCTTAATATCCATTCTCCAACCTCTATGATCATTCCCGTATCCTCAAGGATAGGGATAAACCGCCCCGGAGGCACCAATCCATTGTTCTGACTTTGCCACCTGATAAGGGCTTCCATGCCGACCATCTTTTTTGTATTGATATCCCAGTATGGTTGATAGTGGAGGATAAACTCCTCATTTTCATAGGCTTTCGCAAGTTGTTTTTCCAATAACAGCATTTCTGATGCCATTACAAGCATGTCCTTAGTGTAAAACTGGGAGGTTTTCACTCCCTCTTTCTTAGCTATCGAGAGTGCCAGTCCTGCTGATTTTAATAGTTCAGAGGCATTTTCTCCGTCATGAGGATATAGTGAGATTCCCGTACTAAAGGCCAAGGTTATTTCATTTCCATCGATCTTTAAGGGGTAAGATATATCTTTTATGATCTTCTCCAACATAATGATATCATCAGAACCGGTAATGCCCATGCATGCTATTCCAAATTCATCGTTTCCAAGATGTGCTGCGATATCTTCTTTTCGTATAGCGGTTGAGAGTCTTTCTGCAACCTCTTTTAAAACCCTGTCCCCAACCTTAGAGCCATAGATATCGTATATTGACTTAAATTTGTTAATATCCGTTATTACAACTGCAAGAGAACTTGAACTATCCTTTGCTTCTGCTATCTCCTCGTTAATCCTTTCAAGAAATAGCTTTCTGTTGGGAAGGCCTGTCAAAGAATCATAATATGCAAGATACTGGAGTTTTTCTTCCATCTGTTTGCGTTCAGTGATGTCGCGGAAGTACCAGACTCTGCCATAGTACCTCCCGTCAACCCCAAACATCGGTGCAGAATAGCGGTCAAATACCCTGCCGTCTTTAAGAGCAATATCCTCATGGCTTTTCTCCTCCTTGTGCTCGTAAAGGTACTTGACCCGAGCCAGGAAACCTTCCGGATCAACCGGCTTGGTTGCCACATATTGCAAAACCGGCTCATCATCCTTAGATTCAACCAATTTGGGTGGGATCCCCCACATTTCTACAAACCGCTGGTTGTAAGATATGATGGAGTTACTTTCGTCAACAACCAGAATACCGTCGATCGAGACTTCCTGCTGTGTAGACAGGATAACGTTTCGAAATTTCAACTCCTCCTCCGCCTTCTTGCGCGCGGTGATGTCGCTCAGGAAACCAAGAACAGCTGTTTTTTCATTCCAATTTATCAGAACGGCATTTAATTCCACCCAATGGATTTCGCCCTCTCTATTGATAATCCGATAAGAATAGATGTAAGGAACCTCCTCGCCCTTCAGTCGCTTAAAATGCCGGTCGAGAACCATTTCGCGGTCATCCGGATGGATAAACTCAATAAATGGCTTTCCCATGAGTTCTTCACTGGAATAACCAATCATTCTGGTCGTCATCGGGTTGAGGAACACCAGCTTACCATCCTGTGCCACAAAAACGGCTTGGGTGGCGTTTTCAATGAGGGTACGATACCGTTCCTCACTCTCGCGCAGTGCCTCAGCCGCCTCATATTTTTCACGATAAAATTGCGTACGCTGATGTCTCCATACAAAACCGGTGCCTGCGCCCGCACAGATAAGAAGAGCGCCTATAATAAAGACCATTATCCAGAGTCTTTCTCTCAGCGGCTCATACACTTCCGAGGTATCCATACGGGCAACCAGAAACCACGGTGAATCAGGTACAGCTCGCACGTCGCCTATTGCCGAAACCCCTCGGTAGTCTTTGCCTTCTATAACCCCTTGCTGTCCCATCACTGCCTTAACAGCAAGTATTTCCGTTTTCTCTATCGGAATCCGCAAATTGAGGGCGGTATTCTTTTGGAACTTGAGTTCATTCAGGAAAACAACTTCATTCCCTTCCCTGCGGACGAGAAGGGTCTCGGCCGTCTGGCTGGGTGTGGGCCAGCTATTGATAAAAGGATAGAGATACTTCTGCGGATCGATCCTGAGGACGAGAACTCCTATTGGCCGCCTGCCTTCCTGCCCGTCGAGGATTGGGACAACAGTACTTAGATGGATAGGGCGATCGGGTGCGTCGCGGTGGAAATCAAGAAAGGTTACCTGTCCCGAATGCAGGGTTTCAGAATAACGCTTTAAAAGATGTGGAGCGCCCGGTTCGGGCTTGTCAGGGACAGACATCCGTTCGATGCCTTTGGTATCCAGCAGAAATATCCTGTCATATTCAAAAGCCACCTGAAACTGTCTAATCCACGTGCGAAGCTTGGTTTGCGCTTCCGTATCCCCCGGTGTTTTGAGATACTGACGCACCTTGGCCGAGAAGTCATCGTTCTTGTAAAAAACAGAGGCATCCGCCAGCCGTCCTTTTCTCCAATCCACCAACTCGTCAGCCTTTATCTCGGCAATGGCCGAAAGCTGCCGCTCCACCTCGGTGCGATAGTGCTTTTCGTAGTTTCGGTAATAGATGTAGCCGGTAGTTACGATGCCTGCCGACAGGAGAAAGAAAACCAGGATGAGGATGGAAGCACTGCGTTCCTTTTTCTCAGGCATTGCCATATGAAACTCCCCCTTATGCTTCACTTTGTCTTTGCCTATTGCCTTACTTTTTTGTCTTAGTTTAGTCTTTCATTTAGAGTTCCTGAATGAGTTTAGAAGAGGCTAGTGAAAAAGCAAAACATTCTATAAGGCAAGATGAGTGAGTGAGTACAAATTTTGTGCAAAGTCATTACTGTCTCCCTTAATATCTCAAAAAACATAACTATGATATTGATTATATCAACTATAGAAAAAATTGCAAATATAATGCTTAGGCTTTCACCGCATGACCTTCGACGCTATTCAGCCATATATGCAACCTGCGACAGGGTGCCTCTGGAGTTTATCTCAAAAGTTATACTGAGGCACCAGGATTTGAAGACTACTCAGGTGAATCTCGGGAATGTCAGTGATTCAGAAGCAATACTGTGAAGGATTGCTCAAAAAGGATAATCTGATAGGAGTTTAGTATAGGGAGAAAGTGAGACACATTTTGCACGACTCAGATTCTCTCCTTCAGCCAGCTATCAGAATCGTTCATATCGCTTTATAAAATCCGACATTGTCTATTGCAGGGTAATATACTATATTTTTATAAATTCAGCTAATTTTCGGCTCCGGGTTATATGCCCTTTGTAAAACACTTACTCATTAGAGCCTGAAATACGATATAAAAAGATGCTCTTAATTGATAATAATCAAGAATAGACGTTTATTGTCAGAAGCGGTTCAAAATGCACTTTTTTGGCGTTAATTCGTTCTTGATATATATCCTAAAAAGAGTAAACTAAAATCAAGACAAGAAATTGCGAGACTCAGAACGGATTAAACGCGAGGATCGATAGTATTAACGGGAGCGGGAGTTAGATGCGGTGTGCAAGCCTCCAGCAGCGAGGAGGAAGCCTAAAGCATCTACCGAAGCACCCACTTAAACAAAAGAGCTCAAGGTTATCCGTATCTGATATCGCAAGAGATATACTGGAGCCATATAAGGGTATTTGGTCATCCTTGCTAATGCAAAGGCAGAAGGTGAAAGAGCCAGAGCAGATAGGTTGTCCAAGGAAGCAGAACCCTTAAAATGGCTTTTTTATTTTATGGAGCAGTTAGTCCTATACTTTTATATGTAATAAAGGTAATCCAAGCCTTTGTCTCTTGTTCTCTACTTTAAAAAGGTCAATTGCCTGTTTCTTTGAGCTGCCAATCCCGCGAACAACACCTGCTGACATCGGGCAAAAATCGAAATTGTTGAAGAGTTCATTCTGGGATGGCATGTTTACCTCTGGAAGCTGTTGAGTGGCCAACCGCTGATGAAACTTTGGCATTGGTTATTTGCCATCCCTGATAGCGCCGGACCCACTCGAACACCCGTTCCGGAATCATTCGAACACCTAATCCGGAGTTACTCGAACACTGATTCCGGGGTAGACTCGAACACTTTCAGGGTCTTCACCGGACGTGAGCAGT
>JBAZZX010000010.1:0-73841 GCA_041658585.1 Thermodesulfovibrionales bacterium | reverse complement strand
ATATATGCTCAAAAAGGTATTGGTGTATTCGGCGAGAGAAATGGAAGTCTCGCCAAAGACACAGAATATTTTTATTAAATGGGTTCCATCGAAGGTTTACTCTTGACAGGTTAATACATATCAGTAAATAAATTTATTTTAGACATTCGCAGTTTTTGGGTTAACGACCGAACAGCTTCACCCATTCCTCGAACCGTTCCATTTGCTCCTGCCCGAATTTTGCAATCCCCATTCTGACCTTTTCGAGGGGTTTTTCTTTCAGTAAAAATTCCTCATCCTTTGAGAAAAATTTATCGGCAAAACAGATTATCCGCTCTTCAATCGAAACCGGAATCATATCTCTTGCGGGAAGAGGAAGGTTTTTCTCGCGTATGTCCGCAAGAGAAATGCCTGCGCCGACATGTCTCTCGCAGACAAGGGCGTGCACGGGCAGCCCTTCTTTTTCCAAAATCTCTCTGCCTGCATATCCGTGACAGATATACGGTTTGTCCCCGTAGCATCCGAGCGACGGCTCGTCGGTAACAAGAATTCCTATATCATGCAGCATCGCCGCCTCCCCGATAAATTTCAGGTCGGGACCGAGACGTCTTACGCTTCGCGCAATCGCAAGGGCTTTCCCGGCAACCATTTTGCCGTGGCAAATAAGGAAGTAAAATGCCTTTGAATCAGGGCTGTAGTATTTCTTGATAATCTCGAAAGGGTACACGTAATATTTTACCTATACTTCTTCCGATGCAGGGCGTCAAATACATTTTTCGGGTTTATTGTAATTACCCGCGATCACGTCCTCAATGGTCCTTGTTAATTCATTGATCGAATAGGGTTTCTCCACAACGGCCTTAAACCCGTAATCCTTATAGTTCGCCATGATCGGATCATTTGAGTAACCGCTTGAAACAATGGCCTTGCTATCGGGATATATCTCAAGAAGCCGCTGAATGGTTTCTTTGCCGCCCGCTCCTCCGGGAATGGTCAAATCCATGATAACAACGTCAAAAGTCTCTCCTGATTTTTCAGCCTGTTCATATAATTCAACCGCCTCAAGGCCTTCCGATGCGGCGGACACCTCATAGCCCGCTTTCTTAAGCATCCTGACGACAAAGTTTCTGAGGATCTCTTCATCGTCCATGATAAGGATTCTGCCTTTTTTACCGGCCGGAAAATATTCGGACTCTTTTTTCTCGATCAGTAAGGAAGATTCACTGGCCGGCAGATAGACGGTAAAGGTTGTTCCTGTTCCCGCTTCGGACTCTACCTGTATATAGCCATGGTGTTTTTCAATAATGGAATAGGCCGCCGTCAACCCGAGACCGCTCCTTTTATCCTTGGTTGTAAAATAGGGATCAAATATCTTTTCAATATTCTCTTTCGAGATACCGCATCCCTGGTCCGAGATCGATACCTTTACGTATTTACCCTTTGTCAGGGGCAGAACGGCATTTGCTTCTATGCTCTTATTTTCAGCGGCAATCCTGACTTTTCCACCCCCGGGCATAGCCTGTACGGCATTGAGAAGGATATTGTTTATGACCTGACTAATCTGTCCTTCATCAACCTCGACAGGGCTTAGATCATCCTTAAGCATGAACTCGCAGAGTGCGGAGGAGCCGCTCAAGACAAGCCCGGCGGTGTTTTTCAATAGTTTGGGGACCGAAACGACCTTTCTAATAGGTTCGCCGCCTTTGGAGAAAGTAAGCAGTCTGTGGGTCAGGTCCTTTGCCCGAAAAGCTGCCTGCTCGGCAACCGTTAACGCCTCGTATATATCATCTTCCGCGCTGATACATAATTTTGCAAAACCGATGCTGCCGATTATTGCAGTCATAATATTATTAAAATCGTGAGCTATCCCTCCCGCTAAAACCCCGAGTGATTCAAGTTTTGCAACCTTAAGATGCTCTTCTTCCATCTTCTTGCGTTCCGTGAGATCGACATAAACCTGTGCTGTAAGCCACTCGCCGTTCCGTCCCACAAAAGGAATTGAGGTTACCTGAACGGGTCTGTTCCCTTCTTTGACCAAAACGGTTTCTTTTACAACCGTTGTTTTTGTTTCCAATGCCTTTGCAGCGCCGCAACCGGGGCAGACTTCATTCCTTCCCATAAAATACCCATAACACTTCTTCCCGTCGGGCAGGCCGTACAGCTTCTGCCATTCGGGATCGATATATCTGATATTGCAGTCCGAATCAACTATATCAAGCCCGGTCTTTGTCGCTCCAAGGATGAACTCGATCTGCTGCTTGAGACCTTTGACCTCCTCTTCAGCCCTCTTGCGCATATCAATGTCCTTGAAGTCCTCAACGATTCCGATCAATTCTCCTGAAGGGTTTCTAAAAGGGGTTGCGGTAACAATGCAGGGAATTTTTTTCTCGTCCTGCCTTTGCTTCACCGCTTCAAATTCTATGCGTTCCTCGCCCTTTAAAATTCTTTTCAAGGAGCAGTCCTCGGTATGACACTGAGGTCCCGGGAATATACGGTAGCACTTTTCCCCTACTATCCGATCGCTGCTTAAACCTGCCATATCTGCAAATGTTTTGTTGATCCGGGTCGTATTAAAATCTTTATCGATTATACGCATTCCGTCGGCGGCTGTCTGAAATATCTGATCGAGTTCGAGATAGGCAAGCCTCGTTGTTTCCTCCGCATGTTTGCGTTCATTAATATGAATAATCATAGGTCTGAAGAGAAAGAAATAGAGAATGAAAAACCCGATCGTAGTCAGCACGGTAGCGTCTAAAAGAACCTCGATATAAATCGGCAGGGGGGGGAGCAAAACATGAGTAAGATAAATGATTAATGCCTCAACAATCAGAAAAGAAACGGCAGTGGCTATTAATAACCGGCGGGGCGCTTGACCAATTGTTGATTCAATCTTACGGATCATTTATTCAACCGCATATAAATAGACTTGTAAATCCCCCTGTATAAGAAGAAAGCAAAAAGTTTTTACTATAGTATTGTACGGAAATTATTATTTAATTTAAGGATAACAGAATTTCCTTTATTTTTTAAAGTATTACACAATTCATAGCATACATATTGACAAATACCTACTAAATTTATATGATATGAAGCGAAAGGATCAAATAATGGCAAACGAAGTTAAGGATTATTATAAGACACTCGGCGTGGATAAGAATGCCTCTCAGGACGAAATAAAAAAGGCCTTCAGAAAATTGGCCAGGAAGTATCATCCGGACCTTAATCCCGGAGATAAAACGTCCGAGCAGAAATTCAAGGAATTAAACGATGCATATAGCATATTAAGTGATCCTAAAAAGAGGGCCCAATATGACCAGTTCGGCAGTTCCCCTTTCGGCGCCGGGGGGCCGGGTTTTGAAGGCTTTCAGGGCCATAACTACAGGGAGACCTTTGATCACGGCGGGTTCGCCGATATATTTTCAGACCTTTTTGGAGCGAATGCGCGGCCTGAAACCTCTTATGCCAAAGGGCCCGACCTCGTCATGGGCATCCAGCTTTCCCTTGAAGAGGCTTTTGCAGGTGTTACCACTCCGATATCATTTAACAGGGATGTCCACTGCAGGGTTTGTAACGGCACGGGAGCTGCAATATCCCAGCCGTGTGAGACATGCAATGGAACGGGCAGCTTGAAGGCATCAAAAGGTTTTTTCAAGATGTCACAGGCCTGTCCTGTCTGCAGAGGCACAGGCAGAAAGATCACAAAGGCGTGCCCGGCATGCGGGGGTCGGGGGAAAACCCTTGTTACGGAATCCGTGAAGGTGAAAATACCTGCCGGCGCAGACACGGGTTCCAGGGTCAAGCTAAGGGGCATGGGAGGCGCCGGAATGGGAGGAGGGCCGTCAGGCGACCTTCTCATCGATATAACGGTCAAACCCCATTCTACATTCAAAAGAAAAGGCGACGACATATATCTTGAACTACCGGTCACATTTGGGGAGGCGGCGCTCGGGGCAAAGATCGAGGTGCCCACATTAGATGGTATTTCATCCATGACGCTGCCACCGGGAACACAGGGAGGGCAGCGGTTAAAACTCTCCGGCAAAGGCATGCCTTCTCCCAGGGCCGGAACGAGAGGCAAGCAGTATATTGATGTAAAGATTGTTATTCCAAAAGATCTGGACAGCGGGTCAAAAGAGAAGGTCAAAGAGATAGAGGCTTTGTATAAAGAGGACCCTCGAAAGGGGTTATTGAGATGAAGAAATCAACAGACAATAATCAGCCCGTATACATGATAAGCGTCGTGGCAAAGATGCTGGATGTGCATCCGCAGACATTACGTTTGTATGAGAGGGAAGGACTGATCTCTCCCTGCAGGACAAAGAGGTCAAGGCTTTATTCCGAAGAGGATGTGGAAAAACTGGCAATGATCCTCCGCCTGACACGGGAACTCGGGGTCAACAGGTCGGGGGTTGAGATAATCCTCAGGCTCAGAAACAAACTTGAGGCCTTTCAGCAGGAGATGGAAGAGATGATGAGCGTTCTCGACGACGATGTCAAAAGGGATTTTGTCGAAAGGTTCAAAAAGATTTTTCATGAAGATTAAGGAGGCATTGAATGGACAAATTAACCATAAAGAGCCAGGCGGCATTACAGGAAGCGCAGAAGCTCGCAGAAAAAAAGGGCAATCAGCAGCTTGACGCGGAACATCTGCTATGGGCGCTGCTTGCAGATGACGAGGGTATTGCCTTACAGGTTCTTAAGAGAATAGGGGTCAACACACTGTCTCTCAGAAAAGACGTCGAAACTGCAATCGATAAATTCCCCAAGGTCATCGGCGCGACGCCTTTGGGCCAGATTTATGTTTCACCGAGACTGAAACAGGTTTTTGAAACAGCCGAACAGAACGCTCAGCATTTGAAAGACGAATTCGTCAGCGTCGAACATCTGCTCATGGCGCTTGTAAACATAGGGGGCCCGTGTTCCGATTTATTAAACAGGTACGGCGCTGCATCAGACAAGGTACTTTCCTCCATGAGAGAAATTCGCGGCGCCCAGAGCGTCACGGACCAAAACCCGGAGGAAAAATATCAGGCGTTGAAGAAGTTCAGCCGCGACCTTACCGAACTTGCAAAGAAAGGCAAACTCGATCCGGTCATCGGGCGGGATGATGAGATAAGAAGGATTATCCAGGTCCTTTCCAGAAGGACTAAGAACAACCCCGTGCTCATCGGCGAGCCGGGCGTCGGTAAGACAGCTATAGCCGAAGGTCTCGCGCAGAGGATTGTTGCAGGCGATGTGCCTGAGACATTAAAAGGCAAAAAAGTGGTGGCCCTCGACATAGGCTCTATGGTTGCGGGCTCAAAATTCCGGGGCGAGTTTGAAGAACGGTTAAAGGCCGTCCTGAAGGACATAGAGCAGTCGGAAGGAAAAGTCATCGTTTTCATAGATGAACTGCATACCCTTGTCGGCGCCGGCGCGGCAGAGGGCGCCATTGACGCATCTAACATGCTGAAACCGGCCCTTGCAAGGGGAGACCTGAGGTGTGTCGGCGCAACAACCATTGATGAATACCGGAAACACATTGAAAAAGACCCTGCCTTTGAAAGAAGATTCCAGCCCGTGCTTATCAAGGAGCCGGATATTGAAAATACTATCTCCATCCTGAGAGGGCTTAAAGAACGCTATGAGGTGCATCACGGCGTTAGGATAAAAGACGCCGCACTTATTTCCGCTGCAGTTCTTTCTCACCGGTATATAACCGACAGGTTCCTGCCTGATAAGGCGATAGACCTGATGGACGAGTCCGCCTCAAAACTGAGAATGGAGATCGACAGCATGCCGGTGGAGCTTGATGAAATCGAAAGAAAGCTGCGTCAGCTTGAAATAGAAAAACAGGCCATGATGAGGGAGGAGGCGAAGGAATCAAAGGAAAAGCTTGGCAAAATTGCCGCGGAGATGTCCGAACTCCGGACAAAACGGGATGAATTAAGGGCGCAGTGGCTGAGTGAAAAAGAGATCATTTCAAAAATAAGAGACTGCAAGGAGCAGATAGAAAAGACAAAGATCGAATCGGAAAGGGCGGAGCGTGAGGGAGACCTTACAAAAGCGTCTGAACTAAGGTATGGGAAATTGCTGGAACTGCAGAGGGCACTGGAAACCGAAAACAATAAACTGCTTGCGGCCCAGCAGAGAAAAAAGATGCTGAAGGAAGAGGTTGACGAAGAAGACATAGCGGAAGTTGTTTCAAAATGGACCGGCATCCCGGTAAGCCGGATGCTTGAGGGAGAAGTGCAGAAACTGATACACATGGATGAGCGCCTCAGACTAAGGGTTGTCGGTCAGGATGAAGCGATTGAAGCCGTAGCAAACGCGGTGAGACGCGCACGCGCCGGCATTCAGGACCCGAACAGGCCGATAGGTTCGTTCATCTTTCTGGGTCCCACAGGCGTCGGGAAAACGGAACTTGCGCGCGCCCTGGCCGAGTTCCTGTTCGATGACGAAAATGCCATGGTCCGAATAGACATGTCCGAATATCAGGAGCGGCATACCGTTTCAAGGCTGATCGGAGCGCCTCCCGGATATGTAGGTTATGAGGAAGGCGGACAGCTTACTGAAGCCGTCAGACGGAAACCCTATTCCGTAATACTTTTCGATGAAGTTGAAAAAGCGCATCCCGAGGTGTTCAACCTCCTGCTTCAACTCCTTGATGACGGAAGATTGACCGACAGCCATGGACGGACTGTTGATTTCAGGAATGCCGTGGTCATTATGACGTCAAATATCGGGGGAGTCCATATTCAGGAAATGCTGAAGGAAAGGGCAAAAAAGCCGGCCGCTTATTGGGTCAGCTCAAATGAAGAACTGAAGGAAAAGATAATGGAAGATTTGAAAGAATTTTTCAGGCCGGAATTCCTGAACCGCGTCGATGAGATCATCGTATTCAACCCGCTCACCAAGGAAATGCTAAAACAGATAGTTGGGATACAGGCGGACAGAATGAAGAAATATATCAAGGAAAAGAATGTGGACATAAAGCTGACGGACGCCGCAAAAGAATACTTTGCAGACATCGGCTTTGATCCAATCTATGGAGCAAGGCCTCTGAAGAGGGCTTTGCAGAGAGAGATTCTGAATATACTGGCAATGAAGATCCTCGACAAGACCTTCAGGGAAGGCGACACGGTTGAGGTTGATTATAAATCGGAGAAACTAACATTTAAGAAAATACCGGCCGCTGAAGCGGCCGCATAAAACCCGCGCATTGGAAAGTTTTCCCGACTCTGTGCCTGACTTCACATTGTGATAAACCGTATTTTCGGATCAATATATTCACAAAAAACTCAATTGTCCCGCTCAAATCTGTTAAAATAGAAAAACTTTTCTTTTAAGCGAGGTCATTATGAACAGATTAGCTTTAGTTTGTTTGGTAGCCGTATTCTTATTTGCCAATTGTCAGAAAAAAGAAGAACCGAAAGTTCAGACGCCGTTCCCTGCCGGTACAATGGCCATGCAGGACAAGATACTTCAACTGCAGGAATCGGTGCGGCAGGACCCTAAAAACCTGAACGCCCTGGTCGAACTCGGGAACTCCCTTATGGATACCGGTCGTTTTCCTGAAGCCGTCGACGCCTATCAGAAGGCACTTGAGATTGATCCGAAGAATACCGACGTCAGGGTTGATATGGGCACATGCTACAGGTCTGCCGGACAAACGGACAGGGCTGCCGAAGAATACAGGAAGGCAATCGCCTCAAACCCGGGCCACCCGAATGCCCACAGGAACCTCGGCATCGTGCTTGCTTTTGATTTAAAAAACAAACGGGAAGCTATTAGAGAATTTGAAGAATATCTAAGAGTTGCTCCGAATGCACCCGATGCACAAAAAATATCTCAGCTCATTGCGGAATTGAAGAAATCAAAGTAACCCGAAAAATGCAATTAACCCTGATTATTCATAAAATCGGTAAAAGCAACTGAGGATAGAGTATTTGAGCGGTTTTTTTTGCCGATAGTCAGATACAATTTTTAAAAATAAAGAGGCAAAAGCCTCGCAGGGAGGAACGACCGAGAATGAGCGAAAATACTCTATCCTCGGTTGTCCGTAATTTTGGGGTAATCAGAATTTAAGAAACAGGGGTTTGTGTTCTTTCTTCTTTTTACCTTTCCCGCTTTTGGAAGCTGAAGAGGAGCGGCACATAGCGCATTTTGACTCGCTGCAGAACTGACAGAATTGACAGTCGGGACAGGAATGTTTTTTCAGCAGTATTTTAAAGGGTCCAGGTTTGGGACCTGAACCCGTGTCATTTCCGGTCAACTGAAAAATCCTTAGTGTTTAAACGCCCTCTGTCCCGTAAAGACCATGGTGACCTTCGGCTCAGCTTCATTGCAGGCAATAATTGATTCAAAGTCCCTTTCCGAACCTCCGGGGTTGACTATCCCGGAAATGCCTTCCTTGATACCGACGTCTACGCCGTCTCTAAAAGGGAAGAAAGCGTCGGATACCATCACCGAACCTATAAGTCCGCCTTTATCTCTTTTCGTTTCCCCATCAATTTCAAGGAGCGCCGCTTTATCTCTTTTCCCGTCTTTGACGTCAAGCTCAAAGGTTTTATAAGGCACGCCGTGTTTTTTGAAACAGAGCGAGTCGGCATATTTCGTATAAGCCTTATATATCGCTATCTCGGCAACTCCTACCCTGTCCTGCTCTCCGGTGCCGATACCCACGGTAGCACCGTCTTTCACATAAATGACTGAATTGGACGTGATGCCCTGCTCCACATTCCAGCCGAAGAGCATATCCGCATATTCACGATCCGTCGGTTGTCTTTCAATAGCATATTCCTTTTCCTTATAGGTTGTCTTTGCAGGAAGGAAGTCTTCCTTTGTCTTTATTTTGTTGACCGGCGACTGTTGCACTATAATGCCGCCGTCGATTAGTGATTTAAAATCCACAAAACGGGTGTTCCTGTATTTTACCAGTTCATTTATTTTGCTTACTCTTATTATCCTGAGGTTCTTTCTCTTCGCGAGTATGCTGATGGTACCTTCTTCAAATTCAGGCGCGGCAACGACCTCCAGATAATTGCTGCTCACCATATCCGCCGTATCTTTGTCCATCGCCCTGTTCACGACAAGGCAGCCGCCGAAGGCGGCAATGCGGTCCGCCATATTCGCCCTGTCATAGGCGTCAACCAATGTCTTCCCATAGGCGGCGGCGCATGGATTATTGTGTTTCAGTATGGCGGCGGCCGGCCTGTCCATTAGAAATTTAATTATATTCAGTCCGTTGTCAAGGTCGGTCAGATTTGTCTTGCCGGGATGCTTGCCGGCCTGGATCATGTCCTCTTCCGTGATGCCGCTTACCAATGCGTTACCCGGCTGAATGAACTGACAGCCTCCAAGCAGAAGGTTTCCATTGACCATCTCATAGAGGGCGGCCTCCTGCTCGGGATTCTCTCCATAGCGGAGCCCTTTTTCGATCAGCTCGCCGGTCTTGTCGTCGGGTATCTTCCATGTCCTCTTTTTATAAATCAGGGTCTGATCACCGAACTTGATAATCATCTCGCCGGGGAAATGGTCAGCCATAATAGTGCGGTACATCTTTTTTATATCCGACATAAAACCCTCCTCACAAAAAAAACAATGTTCAATTTAAAATTATCAATGTTCAATTATCAAGTTACTAAAGAGTTCATAAGCAACGACGCCTCCCATTATCCGCACTCGGGCAAATCAAATGAGGGCATTTAGTCATCAAGCACAAGCAATGTGTTTTATCAGATGATAATTTTGCATTGATAATTGCTAATTTTTATTTTTATTTTTTCTTCAATTTCAGCGTCTCTTCGAGCATTAAGATAAACTTGATGTATTTGAAGCCGAGCTTCATCAATGAAACCTCATCGTTCTTCACCTTCTCAATCTCTTCCGCAGGGATATCGAAGATCTCAAGAAACTTACTTTCAAATACATACTTCTTAAACGAATCCATGTCATAACTGGCCATGAAAACCTGGGATTGTTTTTCAGGTTCAAGCGGCTTACCGAAGTGAGGTTTGCGTAGTTGCACATCCTTCCACTCCCTGTTCATCTCATCATACACGTCCACGCCCTGGTCTGCCTTCCATGATTCAATAGTCCATTCGGCGTCTTCATGAAATCCGAGACAATGCGTTTCCCTGATAAGAAAATAAAACTCTTCGTTCACAGGCCCTTTTTCACTGTCTTTTCTCACAGTCCCCTGGCCGACAGGGTAGTAGCGGCAGTTTGCAGGGCGGTCAGTGTAAATAGTACAGCCTTCAGGTGTAACAAAAGGACAACTCTTTTCTTTATCGTCCAGCAGCTTCAGTATTGCAAAGGGATGTGATGTTTTCGGATCATAGTCCATCGCAGTGTACTTGTCCAGGAATTCGGACGACGTCATATTAAGCCTTTTCTTCATCCTCACAATATCATAGGGGGTTAAAAAAATACTGATATTGCGGCAGCATTTAGTAAAGCACTTCACCCCTTTATGGCATCTGAATTTCAACGGAGATTTCAGGGTAAGCTGCGCTGATTCAATGTCTTTCATACTTGGTAACGGCATATTAGTTCAATCCTTTCCGAATAATTTTAACAGGCAACCTCCCCGCTATCAAGCGGGGCCGATGAGTTATGAAGAATAATCTCATCATATGAAAATTTTACTACAATATGAAAAAAAAGGCCGACAGTTTTACTGTCGGCCTTTCATTTTGTAGCTTGATGCTTATATAAGTGGAACGATCAGCAATGCAACGATGTTGATGACCTTGATCATCGGGTTGATTGCCGGTCCTGCCGTGTCTTTATAAGGATCGCCGACGGTATCACCTGTGACAGAGGCTTTATGTCCGTCACTGCCCTTCTTATGAACGACACCTTTGGAATCAGTAACGCCATCTTCAAAGGATTTCTTGGCGTTGTCCCATGCGCCGCCGCCGCTTGTCATCGCAATAGCCTGGAAGAGTCCGGTAAGGATACTTCCCATAAGTACGCCTCCGAGTGCCTCTCTGCCAAGCAGTAAACCTACAACAACAGGAACAACAACCGGGATAAGCGCAGGGACCATCATCTGCTGGATGGCGCCCTTGGTCACTATGTCAACACACTTGCCGTACTCCGGCTTTCCCGTGCCTTCCATGATTCCGGGGATCTCACGGAACTGCCTGCGCACTTCCTCAACGATGCTGCCGGCAGCCTTACCAACGGCCTCCATCAGGAGCGAGCCGTAATAATAAGGGAGCAGACCGCCGATGAAAAGGCCGGCCAGAACCATGGGGTTCGAAAGATCAAAATAAAGCTGTGTGCTGAATGACCTTGAATACTCTGCAAAAAGGACCAGAGCCGCGAGGGCTGCCGAACCAATAGCATAACCCTTGGTAACAGCCTTTGTGGTGTTGCCGACTGCATCCAATGGGTCTGTGATGTTACGGATAGCTTCAGGCATTCCTGCCATTTCTGCTATACCGCCTGCGTTGTCCGTGATCGGGCCGTAGGTGTCAATGGCTACCACGATGCCTGTCATCGAAAGCATCGAAACCGCTGATAATGCAATAGCAAAAAGACCGCCAGATGCATCACCGGCAAATCCACCGCCTAAATGATAAGCCCCGAGAATTGAGGCAACGATAACTAAAACAGGCGCGGCAGTTGACTTCATGCTGACCGCGAGGCCGGCGATAACGTTTGTGCCGTGACCGGTCAAACTGGCTTGTGCAATGTGTTTCACCGGGGGATACTGCGAAGCAGTGAAGTACTCAGTTATAACCACGATCACTCCGGTCAATGCAAGGCCGATAATCGCCATAAGGAAAACGTTCATCTGTGTAAATGAAGGGTGAGAGGCCATTGAAGCCGCATCTACGCCTTTCAGAAATTCACCTGTCACGATATAAAATGCTACTGCTGCAAGACCGCCGGCAACAGCCAGCCCCTTATAGAGGGCACCCATGATATATCCGCTTTTGCCGAGTCTTACTGCAAATGTTCCTATAATGGAAGCGATGATCGATATTCCGCCGAGGAGCATCGGGAATTCCACCCATGGGCTCTCAGCTCCAAAAACAGTCTTTGCAAGAAGCATTGCTGCAACGAGCGTAACCGTGTATGTTTCATAAAGATCGGCTGCCATGCCTGCGCAGTCACCTACGTTGTCTCCAACGTTGTCTGCGATAACTGCAGGATTTCTGGGATCATCTTCAGGAATTCCTGCCTCAACCTTGCCGACCAGGTCAGCGCCTACGTCCGCAGCCTTTGTATAAATACCGCCTGCGATACGAGCAAACACGCTCATGAGTGAGCATCCGAATCCGAGACCAACCAGTGCATGGAATGCCGTCTCAGGGGCTGCCGACTTTGCTATAAAATAAAAACCGGCAAGTCCTATAATTCCGAGACCAACGACCATAACGCCGGTCACCGAGCCGCCCTTAAAAGCAAGGCCGAGTGCAGCCTGGATGCCCTTGTGGGCTGCCTGAGCCGTGCGCACGTTGGCCCGCACCGATACCATCATGCCGATGTATCCGGCGAGCGCCGAACCGACCGTGCCAATGACAAACCCTATTGCTGTCCAGATCCCGAGGAAAGACAGAAGCACCGTCAAAATTACCGCAACAACAGCGACCGTTTTGTACTCGCGTGCGAGGAACGCCATTGCGCCCTCTTTGACCGCATTTGAGATCTCCTGCATCTTCGCATTCCCTGCGTCCTGCTTTGACACCCACATTGCGGTCATCACAGCGTATATAACGCCTAACACTCCGCAACCTAATGCAAAAAGTATCGTTGAACTCATACTATCCCTCCTTATTAAACTTTTGAAATGAGTGAAAAGTGAAAAAATAAGACAGATTGTTTTTTACCTTCCACCTCCCTTCTATTTATGATTATCTTCATAATACTATTTAACCTCGACATCCCTTTGTGTGGCTTTAGCGAAAACCATTGCCGTCGCCCTGTACATCATATGCGCCATCTTTGAGAAGGGGGCATATGCAAACAGGAAGAAGACAACAACAAGATGGGCAAAATATATTAAATAAGCGAGTATTGCAATATTTGCCAGTCTTGATAATTCAGACAAGATACCTGTAGCCATTACGGCAAAAACTATATAGATAAAAAGCCAGTCATAATATCCGCCTTTTCCAGCCTTTTCCTCGTTCTTTTTCCTGTTGTTTATCACCATCATAATACCTACCAAAAGCATTATCGCGCTGACATTTCCAAGCCACTTAACGGGATCGGTCAGAGGATATGGCGACGGGCCGAGCAGCCATGGGTAAGGCGTTTTCCCCAAAGCATGCATTATCTCGTATCCGTATAAATAAAGGACCGCCCATGCGGTAGTTATTGCAAGTCCGATGAAGCTGAAAAACACCAGCATATGAGCCAGTTTACGGTCTATGGCTACATTGCACTGTTCAAACCGCTTGTGCGCCAGTATCTCACCGATAGTTTCGGTTATTGCGCTTACGATGCTTACTTTCGGTTTAACGCCGGTCGCCTTTATCATGTCTTTCCAATATCTGGTGACGCCTATAGCCAGAGAGACAACGGCAAACATGAAGATCGGGACAAATACACCATCGATGAAATACGACTTTATTAATGATGAATATGCGATTTTCCCTGCTTCATTCCTTATACTTTCCAGATTCAGATGGCCCAAGCCTGCAAGGATAATCAGGAAGATAACAACGGGCACGGCAAGCAGGAGGACAAGCGCACCGGGGTTCCCTACGAGTTTTCCCATAAACTTCGGTACGGAATAGTTTTCGATGGACAGTTTTCTTATCGCATTCAGGACTTCGCCCGGTTTTGCCCCCCGTGGACAATAAGCTGTGCAGTCACTGCACTGATGGCAAAGCCATATGTCAGGATTAGCGATGAGCTTTTCCTTTAATCCCCACTGGGCGTATATCATCTCTTTTCTCGGGAAAGGGTTATCGGCTGGTGTGAGGTTGCAGACAACAGAGCATGTGGCGCACTGATAGCATTTCTTTAAGGACTCTCCGCCTCCCCTGATTACTGAATTAACAAACTCCAGATCAGGAGATATGACTGTTGAGTCGTCCTTTGGTGGGACAGGCGCCTCAACAGTTGCGTCTTCAATCTTAGTTTCCGGTGCTTCGACTTTTTGTTCCATGTATATCCTCCAAATCCTATTCTAAAATTCCTTGAACGGATTATGCCCTATTTCTTTAACCCTTGCCGCAAACTCATTAATCATATCGGGCAGTTTGTGATATTCATCTATTCCCACCTGCAACATCTTGACACGATCCGCCTCAAGCTGTAATTTATTCAGAGTTTCACCGACCTTGCTGAACCTGGTATTTGCGAGTTCACTCCCCTTGACGAAGTGACATTGATAATTCTCACCAAACTTACATCCGATAAGCAGAAAACCGTCAATGCCTTTTGAAAAGGCGTCGGCAATCCAGACAAGGTGCATTCCGCCGAGGCATCTTAGCGGGACAAAACGGACACTTGGGTCGATAGATTTCCTGTGCATCGCCAAAGTATCAAGGGCGGGATATGCATCGTTTTCACATACAAGACAGATAATCCTGAACTCTTCTTCAGGCACATCGATGGATTTGATCATTGAACCTATCATATCGATGCTGTAATCTTTAAACGAAACGATCCTCTCAGGGCAGGCCCCCATACAGGTTCCACACCTTCTGCACCGGTTTAAATTGTATGTAGGAATTCCTTTCGCATCTTCTTCAATGGCGCCAAACGGGCATTCTTCAGTACATCTCTTACACGCGGTACACCTGATCAGCTGAGGGTCAGGGAATGTCAAATCCCATGCCCTTGGATGGACTGCCACACCTTTCGCAACATGATCTATACATTGTATAGCCTTAAATGCGGCTCCTGCTGCGTCTTCCTGTGCGTCCGACATATTCATCGGCTGCCTGACAGGACCTGCAGCATATATACCTGTTCTTCTTGTTTCATACTGGAAACAGATAAAGTTCGAATCTGCAAACCCGAGGGCCCCTTCAAGGGACGGTAGTTCAGGTCCCTGTCTGTATGCGAGGTTCAGGATAAATTCCGGCTTTGGAGTAGAATCAATATAAGCTTTCTTGGCTTCATCGCCGTTTGCAGCTGCCAGCGTGATCCCATCGAGATATTCCTGAGGCGCCCTGGTAGTCGGGACCATTCCTGTTGCGAGAACAACAAGATCAGCCTCAACCTTCACCTTTTGGCCTAACAGGGTGTTTTCCATCATTACAAAGAGATTCCCGTTGCCGGCATCTGCAACTCCGGTTACTTCTCCCTTTGTCAGCATGATCCCGGGGTCATTCTGGGCTTCCTTATAGAATGCCTCAAGTCTGCCGGGTGTTCTTATATCTTTATAAAGTATCATGGCCAGTGCATCGGACTTTTCTCTTACATACCGCGCCTGCTTCAATGAAGTAGCACAGCACATAGCCGAGCAATAAGGAAGATGGTTGGGGTCCCTCTGTCCTGCACACTGAATAAAAGCAACTTTTTTAGCTTCTTTGCCGTCAGAGGGCCTTGTAATGGATCCGCTCTTAGCAATCTGTTCAAACTCGATATTCGTCACTACATCCTTAAACTTTCCGTAGCCGAGATGACCGAGTTTTGTCGCATCATACGGCACCCAGCCGGTAGCCAGCACAATCGCCCCGATCTTTTCGGTGACAGGGCCGGCGCCTGAAGCTATCGTGACGTCGAACAAGCCGGGCTGGCCTGCCGTCTTCTCGATCTTTGCAGATTTATATACTGTAATACCGGGGTGGCTTTCCACTTCTTTAATGACCTTGTCTATCTCTGTATCAACAATCACCGGGTCCGTGTAATTTCTCGTCGGTATCTTCTTGTACAACTTATTTGCGAAACCGCCAAGCTGTGGTTCCTTCTCAACCAGAACAACTTTATATCCGGCCTTGGCTGATTCAAGGGCCGCAGTCATACCGGTAATACCACCGCCGACCACTAAAATATTACTGCTCAAATTTTCAAGAATGGCAGGGGCAGGCAGATCAGCTTTCTGGACCTTTATTATGCCCATTAAAACGTAGTCTTCAGCCAGACTCTGAGTGTCATCGGTCTTGGGAGGATGCGTCCATGCGACAAACTCGCGGATATTTACCCTTTCCACTAAAGAACCGGGGAAGTCAAACTCTTCAAATTTCACACGAGGGGAGCATGCTGCAATTATTATGGTATTAACACCGTCCTTCTTAATATCGCCCTTGATCAGTTGAAGTCCTTCAGGGCTGCAGAGGATATCGTGGGTCTTTATGTTCTCTTGTTTGTTCGGTCCTGACTTTGAAGATTTTACAAGTTTCTCTATATCAATAGAGTCTCCAATTCCACATCCCTTACATATATATACGCCATACTTTTTATCCATCTCTACCTCCTATTCACGCTCTGGATGCACTTGATTACAACGCCGGTTGCATCCTGAACTGATCTTGCAACATCAGCAGGGCTTCTTAATGTTCCCACTGCGTATATCCCTTTCTTAAGCGCCGAGTCATCAACAAGCCCGTCAGGAGTATATGATATAGTTGTTCCAACCTTTGAGTCCCTTGTGGTCAGATCCATACCTGTTGCCAGGACTACCATATCGAATTTTTTCTTGAATTTTGATCCGCCGAGGGTATCTTCAACTTCAACTACTGCATCATTGGAACCGGATTCTTCGGTTATGCCTGCCACTTTTCCCTTGGTAAAGACGACATTCGGATCGTCCTTAATCTTCCAGTAGAACCTGTTTTCATAGAGTCCCGGAGTTCTGATGTCTATATAAAAAATCTGAATCTTCGCATCGGGATATTGTTCTCTTATGTACATGGCATGTTTCAATGTTGCAAGGCAGCATACGGATGAACAGTAAGAAAGGTGATTCTCATCTCTCGATCCGGCACATTGGACAAAGGCAATGTTCTTGACCTCTTTCCCGTCCGAGGGACGAACAATCTTGCCCTCGGTCGGACCATCCGGTGAAGCAAGCCTTTCCATCATCATATTTGTTATAACATTCTGAATTTTACCGGCGCCCAGGATATCAAGTTTGCTTGTATCATAAGGGTTCCAGCCCGTGGCGAGAACAACAGCTCCAACCTTCAGGTTTACAGTCTCGGGTTTCATAGCGAGATCGATTGCATTATATTTGCATGCTTCAAGGCATGGCTTCATGCAATCTTTAGGACAGGCATTTGCATCAATGACATACTGAAAAGGAAACGCCTGAGAATGCGGAAGGTACGCGGCCTTTGTCTTGTTCATCCCGAAATTGAAATCATTGACACGGTAGGACGGGCAGGCCTGCGCACAGGCATCGCATCCCACGCACTTGTCATTCACATATCTCGGATTGAGCTTGACAGTCACATCGAAGTTGCCTTCCTCACCCTTGATGTCTTCCACTTCTGCAAGGGTATAGAGCGTAACGTTCGGGCTGTTCTTAATTCGCTTGAACTGTATCTCAAGGCCGCAGTTCGGGGGACAGAGTTTCCAGAAGTATTTATTGATCTGTGATACCCTGCCGCCAAGATACGGTTTTTTTTCTACGATACAAGCTTCCAGTCCCGCCTCCGCCGCTTCGATCGCGGCAGTAAGCCCGCTCATACCGCCTCCAACTACAAGAACTTTCTTATTTTCTGCCATATTTACCTCCTTCAAGGCAGTAAGCCATAAAGAGCGGGTTATACTTATCAATATAACCGTCTTTTTTTAACTTACTTATAAACGCGGAGTATTATAGCATACCTGTCAATAAAAATCTTTATTGACATTCAAAAAAATGGGGAGGGCAAAGCCCTCCCCAGCCGGTATCAACTATGGATACATCTGAACGTACGGTACTTTCTTGAACTCCCAGGTATTTGCCTCTACATTGTACTTGGAGTTTGTGAAGCATTTCCAGTTGGCGTCATCAATCTTGTTGAAGTCGCCTCTGTAGTAGTAGCCGGGATATCTGGACTCTTCCCTGAAGAGGATGTGTCTTGCATGAGCCTCAACAGAGAGGATTCTGTGATAATTCTCAAAGCATCTGAGGAGCTCGTGAAGGTCTTTTGCCGCCATTTTGTTGGCGTCTTCCTTGAGCATGTCAAGCTGTCTGAGACCTTCGTCAAGCATGGTCTTTGAGGTCATATACCATGTCGCGCAACCGCCAAAGTACTCATCAGCGATTTTCATCAGCCTCGCCTGGAGTGCTTTTGGTCCAATGTAATTAGGGTTAATCACGGGATCGGTTGTGTAGACTTTATATTTCTCATAGATCTCGAACGGCAGATAGAGCTCGGCCGCAATCTCGTCAAGGGACAATTTTGGTGTCGGCTTGTAGCCTGCATTGTCGAGGATGTATGCGATTGCAGCCTTGGCTGCCATTCTTCCTTCAGCATGGGAACCGGATGAGAATTTATGGCCTGATGCACCGACAACGTCACCAGCCATGAAGAGACCGGGTACGGTTGTCATTCTGTTATATCCCCAGGTGTAGTGTTCCGGTGTGCCCGGAAGATCGCCAGGGCCGCTCACCCAGAACCCTGCGCAACCGGCGTGTGAACCCAAGAGATACGGCTCTGTCGGCATGATCTCGGAAGGTACCTTATCCGGCTCAATATTTCTTGCTGCCCAGAGGGATGCCTGTCCAATAGCCATATCGAGGAAGTCTTCCCATGCCTCTGCCTCAAGGTGCTTGACCTGCTTGGCGCCTTCTTTTTCACCGAGCTTCTCTTTCATGTTCTTGGAGATTATTTCCAGCGCTGCAGGGGTCTGCATAAGGATCGGGCCTTTACCGTCCCTCATAGCCCTCATCATCAGGTGGTTTCTGATGGCGGTACCCATATTCTTTGCATAGTCGCCGTATCTTGCGACTGCATCATCGAAGTACTCTTTATTGGTGCAATAGTCCTCACCATAGCTGTCAGTTGCCTTTGCCTTGAAGAAGAGGAACCATGCGCCGACCGGTCCATAACCGTCCTTAAATCTTGCAGGTACGAACCTGTTCTCCATAAGGGTCAGCTCGGCTCCTGCCTGCATGCCGAATGCATAGCCTGAACCGGCGCAAAACACCGGGTACCAGGTCCTGCCCATACCTTCACCGACCGACCTCGGTCTGAAGCAATTAACTGCTCCGGCAGTTGCACAGAGCATTGCCTTTGCTTTGAAGGAATAAATCTTATTTTCTCTGGTGCTGAATCCGATGGCTGCAGCTACGTTTTTCCCGTTTGTATCCATGACAGCCTTCACTATGAATACTCTTTCATAATGGTTCTGAGCCATTCCGGTTGCAGTCCTGTTGGTCTCAAGGGCCTTTTTTGCAGCCTCTGCAACGATAACCTTGTAGGACTCACCGTTAATCATGATCTGCCATTTACCTGTCCTTACCGGTGTGCCGCCGTCCTTCAGAGATTTTTTACCGGCTGCAATTGCCTGATGACCGTCCATTGAGAAACCGTCATCGCCTTTTTTCCAGATGGGGAGTCCCCACTCTTCGAAGAGTTCGATTGAATCGTCGACGTGTCTTCCGAGGTCGAATACGAGGTCTTCCCTGATGATGCCCATGAGGTCGTTCCTTACGTATTTCACGTAATCAGCGACTTTATTTTCGCCAACGTATGTGTTAATAGCGGACAGACCCATTGCGACTGCACCGCTTCTATCTGTTGCAGCCTTATCTACCATAACGACCTTCAGGCCCTTTGCGTTTGCCCAACGGCATGCCTCAAAAGCTGCACCGCAACCAGCCATACCGCCGCCCATGATCAGAAGATCGCAATCGACTTCAGTTACTTCCGGCTTCTTACAATATGAAAATGTACAAGTTTCTTTTTCCATTTATATATTCACCTCCTTAATTATTCAGTTCTTGCTGGCTTTGTAAATAAGCCGGGCTTCTTAACCGATGCGAAATCAGGCTCTGGCTTGCCTGCATAAGGATCAACGGCACCTTCCACTGTGGTCCTGATCGGGAATTTGAACCTCTTGATCAGACCGCTTCTGAACTTGATAGTCCACATGATATTATCGGAACCTCTCAAAGGAATAGTCTGTGATCCGAGTGGAACAAAGTCTGAATAGCCTCTTACCTCGACCGCCTGCTGGGGGCAGATCTTTACACAGTTAAAGCATTCCCAGCACTGCTCAGGCTCCTGATTGTAAGCTTTCATTGTCTCTCTGTCGAGGATCATGAGATCGTGAGGACAGATGTACTGACATGCAGTCTTGTCCCCGGCCTTGCAGCCGTCACACTTTTCAGTAATTACAAAACTTGGCATTTAAAAACACCTCCTTTAATATTGGTTTAAATTGAAATAAAAAGAGTTAAAAAGAAACGTTATGACTCTTCCCACCTCCTTTCCTTATTTAACTTGGTTAAGCAGGCAGCGTTGAGGTTTCCCAACAAGACTGCCTGCTAACCGTAAATCTATAATTTATACACCCTTTTTGAATACTTATCCGTTTATTTCAGAATAATTTATTTCTTTTCGCCTTCAGCTACCCGTGTATTTGTGCATTTTAATCTCAACCTTCTCAGTAAGTCCCTGATAGTACTCTTTCAGGATTTCAGCTACTTCAGGACGGCTGAACTGCGAGGATACTTCCTCACCTTCGGAGAGCATCTTCCTCAGTTTTGTGCCGCTGAGCATAACCCTTTCGTCTTTGCCGTGCGGGCAGGTCTTCATCGAGGCCATGCCGTCGCACTTCGTGCAGAAGAAGGTCCAGTCGATCTTCAGCGGCTTGATCTCAAGTGACCCGGCAGGGATCTGGTCAAATATCTTCTGGGCATCAAAAGGACCATAGTACTCGCCGACGCCTGCGTGGTCACGGCCGATAATCATATAGTAGCAGCCGTAGTTCTGCCTAAAGGTCGCATGGAGGAGCGCCTCACGGGGGCCGGCATACCGCATGTCGAGGGGATAGCCGGCTTGGATGCAGGTGTTCTTAACGAAGTATTTTTCAACGAGTTTGTCGATTGCCTTTACCCTTACTTCCGCAGGGATGTCACCCGGTTTCAGTTTTCCAAGGAGCTGGTGGATGAGTACGCCGTCGCAGATCTCGATGGCTATCTTTGCGAGATACTCGTGGGAACGGTGCATCGGGTTCCTGAGCTGGAGGGCGGCGACTACGTTCCATCCTTTCTCTTCGAACATCTTCCTGGTCTCAGCGGGTGTCAGGAACATACCCGGGTACTGTGCAGGGAACCCTCCCTGGCTCATTACCTTAACAGGGCCGGCGAGGTTAACGTCTTGCTGCTCCATTACCATTTTGACACCGGGATGCTCCATATCTGCCGTCGTGAAGATGTGCTTGCATTCAAAAGCCTTGTCGATGTTGTATTTCTCGGTCACTTTCATCGTGGCCATAATCTTTTCGAACTCATCGGAGAAGAGCGCAATTTCGTCACCGACCTTAATGCCGTCGGCGTCAGCTTTGGACGCAGACAAAGTAACAGGTATCGGCCAGAATGTACCGTCAGCCATCTTGAAGTCAGCGCATACCCCTTTCCAGTCAGCCTGGGTCATAAAGCCGGTGAGCGGTGTGAAGCCGCCGAGGCCCAGCATGATGAGATCACCCGCCTCGCGGGATGTTATCTTGATCTGTTTCAGTGATGCCGCTTTTTTCTTCTCCGCTTCCAGTTCCGCCCCTGTCAGCAAAAGGGGTTTTAGTTTCTTCTCTTTCCCATGTGGATTTACTAAAGCCATACTATTTCCTCCTTAATTTATATTTTCAAGTCCAAGCTTGAATTTCTTATTTAAGACCTAATTTCTCGCAAACTGTTTTGAATATATCGTCAATATTGCCGGTGCCGGTCACCGATTTAACAATACCTTTCTTGCCGTAATAGTCGATGAGAGGAGCCGTCTGGGCATTGTATACTTCCAGCCTCTTCTTGATGGTGGCCTCTTTATCATCATCCCTCTGGAATAACTCTCCGCTGCATTTGTCACAGGTTCCTTCTTTCGCAGGCGCTTTAAAATAAATATTGTACATCTGGCCGCAGGCCTTGCATGTTCTTCTGCCCGTGAGTCTTTTCATAAGGTCTTCAAAAGGCACATCCACGCTTAATGCCGCGCTTAAGGACATGCCGAGGGCGTCAAGCATCTTGTCCAAGGCTTCCGCCTGCGCGGTATTTCTCGGAAATCCATCGAGTATATAACCTTTTTTGCAATCATCCTGTTTCAGTCTTTCTTCGACCATACCCAAAACTACACTGTCCGGAACAAGCTCGCCTTTATCCATGTAAGACTTCGCTTCTTTACCTAATGGAGTGCCGGCGCCGACAGCCGCCCTCAAAAGGTCTCCTGTTGAAATCTGCGGCATTCCATATTTCTCGATAAGTTTTTTTGCCTGAGTTCCTTTACCCGCACCCGGTGCGCCAAGCAATACTATTCTCATAGTTCAACCTCCATATTAATTTTTTAATGACAAATTTATAAAAATTCGCCTGTTGCTTTTTGAAACAAGACGGCTAAAATAACAAAATCACCCTAAATTAAATAAATTTGCTTATTAAAAAAAATAATAATTGTGTGGCAGAGCTTAATATAAAAACAAAAATGAGACATATAACTATATTATCCGAGATGTTTTAAGTCAAATTCATATTTCTCATAAACGGATAAAAATTACTTATCACTAAACTTTGAATTAGCAAATCATATATTAATCAACATGTTAAGATATCGAGAAAAGGCTTGCAATGCCTTTCCCCTATGGCTTAGGGCGTCTTTTTCCTTCTCATCCATCTCGGCAAAAGTCCTGTTACAGCCCTCGGGATAGAACACCGGATCATAACCGAAGCCCCGAACTCCGCGCTGCTCCGTTCCAATACTGCCTTCTGCATAGCCATAGAATGTATATGTATTGCCGTCCGGGAACGCCAATGCAATACAGCACACGAACCGGGCGCCCCTCTTATCTTGTACTAATGACCGCATCTCGGAGAGCAGTTTCCCGGTATTTTGTCTGTCGTTTGCCCCTGCGCCGGCATATCGCGCCGAGTAAATACCGGGCGCCCCCCCGAGCGCATAAACCTCAAGACCTGAATCATCGGCCAATGCAGGCCTGCCAGTATATCGGGCTGCAGCCAGCGCCTTCTTTATAGCGTTTGCTTCAAAGGTAGCTCCGTCTTCCTCCGTTTCCGGACATCCGGGAAAATCATCAAGTGTAAAGATGGACACAGGCATACCTTCGGTAATCCTCTTCAATTCTTCAGCTTTATTCTTGTTTTTTGTTGCAAGCACTATATCCATAAGTCAGTTTACCCTGTTCACCCGGTTTACTCGGCCTAATCTGTTCACCTTGCTTGCTCTGTTTGCACGGTTGATTTTATACCATAATAAACTATGCAAATACAATAAAACCTTACAACAGGGTAAACTGAGTAAACATGGTAAACCGGGTGAACTTTGCGAACCAAGCAAACCGTTTCAATCGTCTTACTCTTGCAATATTGAGGTGTAGTTTGTTAAGATTTCTAAATGTCTGAGGAAACAAAAACGGCAGGGTTGCTTCTCAGAACTATTGCCAAAATCCTCGACTTCATAATAATAGCAGTTGCAGTGGAACTTGTTCCAAAGGCCGGATTCTATGCCGCACTTACTTATCTATTAATAGGTGACGGCCTGTTCGACGGCGGAAGTTTGGGGAAAAAACTTATAGGGCTCAGAGTTGTTTCGGCAGACTCATTTAAACCATGTTCTTTTAGAGATTCGATACTGAGGAACGGCCTTTTCGGTATCGGTTTCCTTTTTTATAAAATACTCTGGCTGGGATGGATATTCGTAGCTATTGTTTCTGCTTTTGAATTTATCATCTTGCTGGGCAGCAAGAACCGGATGCGCCTCGGAGATGAATTCGCAAGAACCATAGTGATAGAGAACCCTCAGTTGAAACAGGAGGCATGATGTTTTTCCATAAAATTCTCGGAATGTTTTCAAATGATCTTGCCATAGATCTCGGAACTGCAAACACCCTTGTC
Organism: Thermodesulfovibrionales bacterium; assembly: GCA_041658585.1. Classification (GTDB taxonomy): domain Bacteria; phylum Nitrospirota; class Thermodesulfovibrionia; order Thermodesulfovibrionales; family SM23-35; genus DYFC01. The sequence goes on along the minus strand of JBAZZX010000010.1, from coordinate 49,918 downwards.
TTTGTAAAGGGGAAAGGCATAGTATGCAACGAGCCCTCGGTCGTCGTCATCAGAAAAGACGACAAAAAGCCCGTAGCCGTCGGGACCGAGGCAAAGAGGATGCTCGGTAAAACGCCCGCCAATATTACCGCTATAAGACCTATGAAAGACGGCGTTATAGCCGACTTTGACGCAACCGGTGAGATGCTGAAATATTTTATTACAAAGGTACACAACAGGAGAAGTTTTGTTTCTCCAAGGGTTATTATCGGAGTTCCCTCAGGTATCACTCAGGTTGAACAGCGTGCGGTAAAGGACGCCGCCCAGGTCTCAGGGGCGCGCGAAGTTTATCTTATCGGCGAACCGATGGCCGCAGCCATTGGCGTCGGACTGCCCGTCGGCGAGCCCTCAGGGAATATGATTGTGGATATAGGCGGCGGCACCACGGATGTTGCCGTCATCTCTCTTGACGGCGTTGTTTACAGCAGGGCTGTCAGGGTCGGCGGAGATAAGATGGATGAGGCCATAATGGCCTTTATCAAACGCAGATATAATCTCATGATCGGAGACATGACCGCCGAGCAGATAAAGATACACACAGGCTCCGCCTATCGGACCGAAGGAAGCGACAAACGCACTATGGAAATAAAGGGACGAGACCTGATTTCAGGCATTCCCAAAACCCTCACCATCAATGAAGACGAGATCAGAGAGGCGCTTGCCGAGCCTGTCAATGTAATACTTGAAACCATAAAGGTCATCCTTGAAAATACGCCGCCCGAACTGGCGTCCGATATTGTCGACAAGGGAATAATATTAGCCGGCGGAGGCGCCCTCCTCAGGGGTCTCGACCTGTTGATAAGAGAAGAAACCGGGCTGCCTGTTTTTGTTGCAGAAGACCCGCTTACCGCAGTAGTGCGCGGCGTCGGCAAGATGCTTGATGAGCTTGACCTGCTGAGAAGAGTGGCGATTAATGTATAATGCCTAAGAAGTGGCTTCTGCTTTTACTGTTCATTATCTTAACCTTAAGTTTGATGACTTACCAGAGCAACAGACAGCGCCTGTTGCCGTTTCAGTTTCTCAGCCCCGCGCTGAACCGGTTTCATGAGGCCAAAACTTCCCTGAAGGATTCCATAAATGCTCCTTTCCACAGGATGCTGCTCAGGGAAGAAGAAAATATCAGACTAAAAGCGGAAATGGGTAAAATGCTACAGGAACAGCAGGCCTGCCGTGAGATATTCCTCGAAAATAAAAGACTGAGAGAAATCCTTGCCCTGAAAGAAAAAGAACACAAATATATCGCCACCGCACGGGTAATCGGAAGAAGCACCGACCAATGGTCAAATACCCTGATCCTTGATAAAGGCTCATCAGCCGGCATTGCCAAAGATATGATCGCCGTAACCGAGAAAGGTCTGGCAGGAAAGATTGCCGGCGTCTCGGATTCATATTCATATCTCCTTCTTGTCGGCGATATAAATTTTTCCGTAGCAGTCAGGCTGCAGGAAAACCGGACCGAAGGAGTAGTGTCCGGCACGGGCTTCAGGAAATGCCAGTTAAAATATATCCCCTACGAAGAAGAAGTCAAAAAAGATGATATTATCATAACATCAGGACTTGACATGCTTTTCCCCCATGGAATTCCCGTAGGTTATGTTTCAAAGGTCAATAAAAAAGACATCGGTTTCTTTCAGGATATTGAAGCGCTTCCATATGTAGATACCTCAAAAATCGAGATTGTCGCCATAATCCATAAAGAATGATTTACTTTTTGTGGGCAGCGGTTTTTTTTCTGGCGCTTATCATCCAGGGGAGTCTTTCTTTGTTTGATATAACTCCCAATCTCACCGTTCTCCTGGCTTTTTATGCCGGCATTAAGTACGGTGATATCAAAGGGATGGCCATTGGCGCCATAATCGGCATTTTTGAGGACAGCCTTTCCGGCGGATTCCTCGGTCCGAACCTTCTGAGCAAAGGGCTTGTCGGCTATCTGTCTTCCTTTCTATACATGAGGTTCTTTGTGTGGAATCCGTTTCTGGGGATGATAAGCATTTCACTGTTTACCTTTGCAGACAGTTTATTTGTCTTCTTTCTGCGGAGTATTTTTGACCGGATGCCTGCAGGCGCCGGAACGGCTTTATTGATAATTGCAGCTCAATCTCTGTTTAATGCGCCCTTTGGGGTTTTTCTGAAGCCGAAGAAAAAGCAGGGATGGGAATGAATATAAAGAACGAAACCGAAAAAATCGTCATCATAAGTTATATTATTGCCGTCGTCTTTATCTTCCTTGCCCTGAGACTCTGGCAATTGCAGATACTGCAGGGGAATGAATACAGACGGTTATCAGAGGCTAATATGCTCAGGATCGTCACAATCCCTGCTCCAAGGGGCATCATCTTCGACAGAAACGGCATTCCCCTTGTGAAGAACCTCCCTTATTTTTTTGCAGCCATAATCCCCGATGAATTTGATAAAAGCAATATACATATCCTTTCAAAGGTGCTTAATGTCCCTGAAGAAGAGATACTCGACAAACTGAATAAACCGGAACTGAGTCCCTTCATACCCGTAAGACTGAAACAGGGCCTTACAAACAATGAAATAGCCTTTCTGGAGGCAAGGCGCTCCGATCTGCCAGGGCTCATTATCGAAGTAGAGATAAGCCGGGAATACATTCATGGCGACGTCGGCTCACATGTTATCGGTTATCTCGGCAAGCTTACCCCTTCACAGGTGAAAGACCCTGATTATAAAGACGTACCTCCGGATACGTTTATCGGCCAGTGGGGTGTAGAGAAATTTTTTGATAATTCTCTTAGAGGAACGCCCGGGAAACGGATTATCGAAGTAAATGCCCTCGGCAGAGAACTGAGGCTCCTGCAGGAAAAACCGCCGGTAAAAGGGCGGGACATCAAGCTGAGCATAGATATAAATTTTCAAAGAGAAGCGGAGAGGGCCTTCGGAGATAAGACAGGTTCATTAGTAGCAATAAAGCCTGACACCGGAGAAATATTAGGGATGATCAGCAAACCCTCTTTTGATCCAAACCTTTTTACAAAAGGTATCAGTTCCGAAAAATGGCTTTCCATTGCGAAAGATAAAAGGAATCCGCTCCTGAACAGGTCCATTCAGAGTCAGTATCCGCCCGGTTCAACCTTTAAGATCATTACCGCGGTTGCGGGACTCGAAGAAGGCGTCATTGCGCCGGACGCCAAAGTGGAATGCAAGGGTGAGATCAATTACGGCTCCCGGCGTTTCGGCTGCTGGAAAAAGACCGGCCACGGACCGGTTTCGTTGCACAGGGCTATCGTGGAATCCTGCGACGTCTATTTTTATGAAGCAGGGAAACACCTCGGCATAGATAAAATCTACGCATATGCTACAAGCTTTGGTCTGGGTGAAAAAACGGGTCTCGAACTCGGAAGAGAGCGGCAGGGACTCATTCCCAATACGAAATGGAACATGGAAAATAAGAAACAGCCGTGGTATCTTGGTGAAACCCTTAACGCTGCAATAGGACAGGGATATGTAGCCGTAACTCCGCTGCAATTAGCGCTCATGACAAGCACCTTCGCCAACGGCGGCACACTGTACAAACCGCTGCTGATTAAAGACGCCCAACCGGTCATTGCCGGGAAAGCAAAGATGAAACCCGAAACCTTTGCATTAGTAAAAAGCGGCCTTTGGGGCGTCGTGAACGAACCGTCAGGAACGGGATGGCTTGCAAAATCTTATCTTACGACCGTCGCCGGGAAAACGGGAACGGCGCAGGTTATTGCCATAAAAAGCGGTTACCGCCCTTTGGCGGAGAAGTATCAGGACCATGCGTGGTTTGTCGCATTTGCGCCTGTCGAAAAGCCTGAAATAGCGATGGCAGTGCTGTTAGAACATGGCGGACATGGCGGCAGCGCCGCAGCGCCGATTGCAAAAACGGCTATCGAGAGTTATATGAAATTGATCCAGGCGCCGCCAAAAATAAAATCCGACAAACCCGATCAAAGCACAACTGAGGCGCCTCCCGTCTCCAATGATTAGCCTGAAAAATACAATTTACTAAAGGAGTTCATAAGTAAAGCCACACACCCTCACCCTTGCCCTCTCCCCTCAAGGGAGAGGGGACTTAAGAATTGCCCCTCCCTTGAGGGGAGGGGATAAAGGGGAGGGTGTTTAAAGGTGTCCTTACTTATGAACTCATTAGTAAGTTGGCCATTAAATACGGCTATCCGGTATAATTAACTATGGGAATACTGCAATGCATTGGAAACACACCGATCGCAAGCATAGATTTGAATCCAAATCCGAGTGTAAAGCTTTTTGCAAAACTCGAGGGCAATAACCCCGGGGGTTCGGTAAAAGACCGGATTGCCCTGTACATGGTTGAAGCTGCCGAAAAAGAAGGCCGCCTGACAAAAGACAAGATCATCCTTGAAGCTACTTCCGGGAATACCGGGATAGGGCTTGCCATGGTTGCGACCGCGAAGCGATACAGATTAAAACTCACGATGCCTGCCTGCGTCAGCATTGAAAGGAGAAGGATCCTTGAGGCGTTCGGCGCGGAACTTATTCTGACGCCGTCTAATGAAGGAACGGATGGCGCAATAAGGTTGGCCCATAAAATTCTGTCCGAAGACCCGGACAGGTATTTCATGCCGAACCAGTTCGATAATGAAGCGAACATCCTGGCCCATTATGAGACCACGGGCAAAGAGATTATAGATCAGACACAGGGGCGTGTCACCCATTTTGTTGCAGGCATGGGCACAACCGGAACGCTTATGGGCGTAGGCAGAAGGCTGAAAGAATTCAATAAAGACATAAGAATAGTAGGCGTTGAACCGGTTTTAAATCACAGGATACAGGGCCTGAAAAATATGACGGAATCCATAAAACCGAAAATATTTGATCCGGGCATGATCGACGAACATTATTATGTGAACGATGAAGAGGCATTCGATACTACAAGGATGCTGGCAACAAAAGAAGGTCTTTTTGTGGGAATGTCCAGCGGCGCCGCGATGCACATAGCCCTCAGAAAATCCAGCGAATTAAAAGAAGGCGTTATTATTGTCCTGCTGCCCGACAGGGGAGACCGGTATCTCTCAACCTCGCTCTTCACCTCCGTCTGCGCCAAATGTCCGCCTTAGACCCTTTCATTTTATGTTCAACATAGACCGCCGTCTCATACATAACTTTGACTGGCTAATGCTTGGCGTTACCGTATTGATATCTTTAATCGGCATTATGACCATTTACAGCGCCACCCGGCCCATCGGGATTGAAGATCACCCGGCTTTTTATCTGAAACAGGTAACCTGGCTGATACTCGGTCTTTCAGTTCTTTTTTTTATTGTAAGCTTTGATTACATCTGGCTGAGCAGATATTCTCTCGTCATGTATATTATCGGCTTTGTCCTGCTGATAGCCGTCTTTATTGCCGGCAGGATAGGAATGGGGGCGCAGAGATGGCTCAGCATCGGCCCTATATCATTTCAACCGTCCGAATTTTTTAAACTTTTCTATATAGTTATGCTCGCCCGGTATCTTAGCCAGATAAAAGGGTCTCTGGACACCGTTTCATTTATGCGCGTTTTTTTCTTCATCACTTTCTTTCCCTTCGTTCTTCTTGTGAAACAGCCCGATCTCGGTACCGCCGTAATGATCCTGATCATTTTTATCTGCCTGATAATCGCCAAAGGTCTCCGGAAAAAAATAGCCATATTATTCATTACAATCGGCCTGATATCGCTCCCCTTCTTTGGGAACATATTCTGGGGCGGACTCAAGGACTACCAGAAGAGCAGGCTTATTGCATTCATGGAACCCGGGTCCGACCATACGGGGATCGGCTATCATTTGAACCAATCAAAGATAACGGTCGGATCAGGCAAATTTTTTGGAAAGGGTTATTTGCAGGGCACTCAGGGCCCCTTCAGGTTTTTGCCGGAAAAACATACGGACTTTATTTTCGCCGTTTTCGCCGAGGAGTGGGGATTTTTCGGAAGCTCCATCCTGCTTTTCCTTTATCTTGTCCTGATACTAAGGGGTCTCGACACTGCGCGCAAGGCAAAAGATGATTTCGGGCGGCTGCTTGCCCTCGGCGTTACCTTAATGTTCTTCATCTATTTTGTTGTAAATGTCGGCATGACGTTAGGGGTTATGCCCGTTGTCGGCGTCCCCCTGCCCTTCATGAGCTACGGCGGCACGGCGCTTTTGTCCAACCTGATCGCGATAGGGATTCTCATCAATATCCGGACCCGAAGATTTGAGCTCTTTCATTAGGTTTTTATTTTCTGTTATAATTTACATTTAGCTTAGATTATTACTGATTCATTTGCGTTCGTTGTTTTCCGGTTTTTGATTACCTTTAGCTGATTACTATTTACATGGCGGCGTAGCTCAGACGGTTAGAGCATGCGGCTCATATCCGCAGTGTCCGGGGTTCGATTCCCTGCGCCGCCACCAATTTTTTGTGACCGGGACCAAAAGTTTGCCGCTTCGGCAAAGATTTATTGCCCCATATTTTTGTTCTCCAAAGATATTACCTTTGTCGCGATTGATCCATACTCACAGAAGTCCACACTACTTAGCATCCTGTTTATTCTGTGGAGTACAAGCGAAAATCAAGAAGGAGTCAACGTCAATTGGTTTTCTATGCTCAGTTTTTTACTTCATGAAAGCAATAAATTTTTCCACCGATATGCTACTACCGAAATCCTTACTCTTTGCACTTACAAACAATTTACATTATTTAATTAAATTGCTTTATTTATAACAAAATGTTAAAAATAATCATGTACTATTTTTCTGATACCGCGAAAAGATCTTTTATAGTATTTGTGCTTTTTGCCTATATCATTATTCCCTTAGCTGACAGTATAGCTTGTAGTGGCTGTACAGAGGGTTGTTCATTGCAGGGGAAACAGATCAGCTATGTGGATATTTCCAATACGGATAATCCGGGTATAACTATAAGCAGTGCTGACACGCAGGGGAATTCGTCTAATAATAACCAAGATAGTAAAAGCCCTTGCCCTCTCTGTTATAACGCCGTCAGCGTATTTGCCTATAACCATGTAATCTTTTTTTCCGCACTTTATTCAGTCATACAACCAATATCTGAAGTTTCACCGGAACCTTCTTTTCTTATAAATAAACCCCCTCGGGCTTAGTTCTCATCATTACAACCCCGGTCGCAATGAATCAGCATTCTGTCGGATAGTATTATCCGAAAATACATTTTAAGGGAATTGTGAAATGGAACAAGAAAAAAACATGACATTTGTCGATAGAATCTGGAAGTTCTTTGCCTCTGTAAAGTTGGCAATAGTTATTTTCGCTTTAATTGCCTCTACATCAATAGTAGGCACCATTCTGGACCAGAAAGCCGAACCCGCAAAAAATATTCAAATATTAACGAAACTATTTGGCGAATCTCTCGCACCCAGCTTGTACAACATATTCGACAAGCTTGGCTTTATGGATATGTATCATTCATGGTGGTTCACTTCCTTGCTGGGCCTCTTTGCGCTTAACCTTATTATCTGTTCTGCGGACAGGCTTCCGAGGATATGGAAACTGGTCAGGGAACCATTAGGTCCTTTGACGGAAGACAATTTGAAAAAATTCCCCATGAATCGGGAGTTCATAGTTAAAGGGAAACCTGATACCGTCAAGGATTCCGTAACAGATGCGCTGAAAAGCACACGGTTCCGTTTTGCCGAAATAAAAGAAGAAAATGGATATCAGCTATATGCCCAGAAAGGAAACTACAGCAGGCTTGGGGTATACATAACTCATTTGAGCATCCTCATAATACTTATCGGGGCGGTTATCGGGATACGTTTCGGGTTCAAAGGTTATCTGAATCTCCCGGAGGGCGATGTATCCCATGTGGCTTTTTCAGGTAAGGATAAGGCGTTGCCCTTGGGATTTGAGATACGGTGCGATAATTTTGATGTTGAATTTTACGGCGCATCAGATATGCCAAAAGAATATAAAAGCTGGCTTACCATAATCAAAAACGGTAAAGAGGTCTTGAGGAAATCAATAGTGGTCAATGATCCCTTAACCTACGAAGGCATAACATTTTATCAGTCGAGCTTTGGCCTTGTACCGGATGGCCTGAACAGAGGAATATTCATTTTCAATGTCGCTCCAGCCAAAGGGCAGAACTCCACAATCAACCTGCGGTTCGGAGATACATTCCAGATTCCGGGTAGCAGCGTCTCAGGAAAGATAGTAAACTTCAGTCCGGCCCTCAAGATAGATGAGAATGGGAGTGCATCCACCTATGCAAATCATATGGATAATCCGGCGGTTCTCATCGACTTTTTCGATGCAGGGAAATACAAATACACGGGATGGATATTAAAAAGACACCCACAGACCTGGCAGCTTCCCGACGGCAACAGGGTTGAATTCCATAATTACTGGGGAGTCGAGTATACCGGACTTCAGGTAAGAAAAGACCCCGGCGTATGGATTGTCTATCTTGGATGCATCGCTATGAGCATAGGGCTTTTCATTGCTTTTTTCTTGAGCCACCGGAAGATATGGGTGAAACTGGTAGAAGAAAAAAATAATACCAGGGTTATTATTGGTGCAACTGCTAACAAAAACAGAACTGCCTTTGAGAGGAAGATAGACGGAAGTATCTCCATCCTCAATAAAAAGCAGGAAGGGGAAAAATAAATGGAAAGTTCAGTTTTCTTCGGATTATCGACAATGGCTTACTTTCTGGCCATGATGACTTATATTACCTATCTTGCCTTCAGAAAACAGCAGGTCGGCGTTTTAGCTACAACCTTAACTATTTTTGGCTTTGTATCACAAACCATTGCGTTCATTTTAAGATGGAACGAATTTTCAGTTTTGGGCGGCATGGGATTTATGCGTTCAGTTCCTCTCACAAACCTTTATGAATCGCTCATATTTTTTGTATGGTGCCTGATTGCGGGATATCTGATTATTGAGTTTAAGTTCAAGAACCGCTCGTTCGGGGCCTTCATTACGCCTATTGCAGGTCTTGCCCTCGCGTTTATCGATCTGACCGGCGTCTCCAAGGAGATCGAGCCCCTGGTGCCCGCGCTGAAAAGCAACTGGCTGCTGGCCCATGTAACAATGAGTTTTATCGCCTATGCAGCTTTTTCGGTGTCCTTTAGTACCGGACTGATGTATCTCATAACGAAAACTGAGAAGAGAAACGAATTGGCGTATATATTCTGGACCGTTACATTCGGTATTTTTGCAGTCGTCTTCGTTGCCATGGGCATTGATATGTTTGCCTTCAAGGTTGCGGTTAAACCCGATGTCTTTGTGCAGACCTACTTGTTCAAAACGTCGTTCTTCAATCCTTCTCCTATTGTAAAAATAGTGAGTTGGATTCTTGGGCTGACCACCTTATTCATAATCTGGAGGTACGGTCTATTCCTGAAAAAGGTCATTGAAAAATTTAACGTCACTGCAGATATGCTCGATGAGATTACCTATAAGAGTATTGCTATCGGTTTCCCGATTTTTACCCTTGGCGGACTTATTTTCGGCGCCATTTGGGCTGATCAGGCATGGGGTGTTTACTGGAGCTGGGACCCGAAAGAAACATGGTCTCTCATAACCTGGTTTATTTATGCCTTTTATCTCCATGGAAGAATGATACGGGGGTGGAAGGGTAAAAAAGTTGCGATTGTTGCTGTCATAGGTTTTACGGCCGTGATATTTACCTATCTCGGTGTAAATCTTTTGCTTTCAGGGCTCCACGCCTACGGAGGGATGGAATAAGTCAGGTCCAGCCATCTTACAAAATATTATCTGTATAGGGAGAAAATATTATGCGCAGAATAGTGTTACGGAAAAAACACTGGATAAATATTGGCTTGCCCGTTATCGGGATTGTTATTGCCTTGTTATATAGCATCTGTGAGGAATCATGCACGTATCTTCAGGGTTCTATCTTTGGTGTAAAGCTAAATTACCTGGGGATTTTGTTTATGGGAGTGTTAGCTCTTTCCAATATCCTGAAAAGGAATGTGATCTTTCTCATTCTGCTCTCTTTTGGCATTGGGGCTGAGCTATATCTTATTGGATTTCAGGTAATGAACAGTGTGTATTGTTCCTACTGTTTGTCTTTTGGGGTTATTATTTTTCTTTTGTTCGCATTGAACTTCGAGCGATCCAGAAAGACCTTTGTAACCGCTGCGCTATTTCTTGGGTTCATTTTCTTCCTTGTTTTGTTTCAAGGCGCTGCTACCCCTGTATATGCAGCGGATACACTCTTGCCGTCTTTTGGGGATGGTCCTGTTAAAGTGAGATTATACACGGATTATTTCTGTAAACCATGTAGTGCTTTAGAACCGAAATTAGAACCTGTCATTAGTGATTTGGTAAAAAAAGGGGTCATAAACATCACGTTTATTGATACGCCTTTGCATAAAGAGACCACTTTGTATGCAAAGTATTTCCTCTATATTTTGCATGAGAAAAAAGAGTTGAATTACGCCCTTCGTGCAAGAGCTGTTTTATTCGAAGCGGCAAAGCAAAAAATAGCTGACAGTAAAAGTTTAGAAGCCTTTATTCTGCAAAAAGGCATGAGATTGAAAGGATTTGATGTCAAATCCACCTTTGGCGTTCTTAGCAGTTATCTCACTGAAGATAACATCAAATCAACACCCACCTGTATCATAGACAACAAAGGAAAGAAGGAGAGGTTCACTGGTAATAATATTGTAACTGCCCTGAAATATTTCTTTTATAAACCATAGCATTATAATATTATAAGATACAGGTACCTTGTCTAATTATTCATTTATGAATTGACTTGACATAATGTCTTTCTGTTGGATAAAGTTAATTAGTAAAGGGGAGTAGCTGAATCAGTGGATATCGTCAGCACGTCTGCCAGAGGCAGGCCGGTACCACGGGTTAGATAAAACTAACAAGCAAGACCTTTATCGTAGAAAAATTTCTGCGGTAAAGGTTTTTTTTTATGGAAAAAGGAGGTAAAAAATGAACGGATTGAGAACAATGGCTTTAATGGTAACATTAACCCTGATGCTGGTTTTTGTTGGAGCAGCTTTAGGGGGCAAGAATGGCATGACAATAGCCCTCATCTTTGCTTTCGGCATGAACTTCATCACCTATTGGTTTAGCGACAAAATCGTTCTAAATCAGCACCCATCCACCTATTGAGGAAAGAATTGAACGGCTTAAGTCAATAAAGCAGGGTGCATAAAAATAAAAGTGGTTAACGAATGAACGCTTTTGTAGGTAAGACTATAAAGCAGGCAAAGAAACTGATTATATCAGTAATTGGTTTTACAGTGCTGCTGATTGGACTGGCAATGATAGTTTTGCCCGGCCCTGCCTTTATTGTAATACCAATTGGCTTGGGAATTCTTGCTACTGAATTTATCTGGGCAAAGAAATTGCTCGACAGAGTAAAAAGCAAAGCATCAAACATGAGAGAGTGGGTATCAAAACAGTGAAGATATAAAACATTATGAGGAGGTAACAAAATGAAGTGTCCGGTATGTAATATTGAGTTAAAGATGTCAGACAGGCAGGGAATCGAGATTGACTATTGTCCACAATGCAGGGGAGTTTGGCTTGATAGGGGATTATCGAGAGGTCTACTTCCTATCAACATGGTGAAAATAGCGAAAAGAGTGAACACAAGGTGGCGTATGATGAAAAATCAAAACATCATGGACATGAACATGGATATAAACACAAGCACAAGAAGAGATCCTTTCTTGAAGAAATCTTTGATTAATATACAGCTTACAGCTCAAATGAGGAGAGCCTATGGAATGGATAACAGATTCTCAGATATGGCTTAGTCTGATAACACTTACTGCTTTAGAAATTATTCTGGGGATAGATAATATTGTGGTAATTTCCCTCCTGACAGACAAATTACCTCATGAACAACAACCGAAAGCCCGTAAACTCGGTATAGGATTAGCCCTTGTAACAAGAATATTATTCCTTCTGAGTATTGCGTGGCTGGCAAGCTTAACTATACCTTTGTTTTCAGTATTCAACATCAACTTTTCTGTACGTGACCTTATTTTGATTGCCGGAGGTCTTTTCCTACTATATAAGGGTACTCATGAAATACATGGGATGTTTGAAAAAGAAGACACACACATAAATGCAAAGGTTAAAGCTACGTTTGTAGCTGTTATCTCTCAAATCATCCTGTTTGATATTGTCTTTTCCATTGATTCAGTCATTACAGCAATCGGTATGGCACAGAAACTCGGTGTCATGATAGCAGCCATAGTCATCGCCATGATACTTATGCTGTTAGCTTCAACTGCAATCAGTAACTTTATTCACCGTCATCCGTCACTGAAAATGCTTGCATTAAGTTTTCTGCTCATGATAGGAGTTACTTTAACGGCAGAAGGGATGGAATTCCATATACCAAAGGCATATATTTATTTTGCAATGGGATTTTCCGGATTTGTTGAAACTTTAAACATCATATCAGGAACTAGGAGACGGAGGGAACGACAGGCTTTAGATGCGTCACGGTAATATCGGCATTACAAATAATAGAAACATGGTTAAAACACTGCAACAGGGTATTCTTTTTGTATTCGTTATTTTGTTGTTTGCTTCATGCAAAGAAGTGCCTGTAACTGACCGGAAGCACTTGATTCTTATCCCTGAATCAAGTGAAATGAAGTTAGGTGAAGATGCATTCAGGAAAATCTGACACCGGTTGCTTTTTAACTGTATAATTAACCCATGAGGACAACGCCAAGCCCGGGTTATACGATTACTATAAGGGTGGAGATGAACAAACAGGTAGGGATGTTCGCAAAGATCGCCGCAGCTGTCGGCGAAGTTGGAGGGGACATCGCTGCCGTGGATATCGTAAGGGCCGGGAGGGGCTTTGTCGTAAGGGATTTCACTGTCAATGCACGGGACGAAAAGCATGAGAAGGACCTTGTCGAAGCAGTCAGAGGTATTGACGGAACAAGGGTCATCCATGTTACGGACAGGACATTTCTCGTGCACCAGGGCGGCAAGATAGAGATACATAACAAGGCCCCTGTCAGAGACCATAATGACCTGTCAAGGGTTTACACCCCAGGGGTCGCCCGCATATGCACAGCGATATTCAATGACAAGGACAAGGCCTATCGCTATACGATAAAGAAAAATTCTGTCGCCATTGTAACAGACGGCACCGCAGTTCTCGGGCTTGGAGACATAGGGCCTGAGGCGGCCTTGCCTGTTATGGAAGGCAAAGCAATGCTCTTTAAAGAGTTTGCAGATATCGATGCCTTTCCGATATGTCTTTCTACAAAAATCCCTGAAGAAATAATCAGAACCGTCACCAATATCTCTCCCGGCTTTGGGGGAATAAACCTTGAAGATATATCAGCGCCGAGATGTTTTGAAATAGAGGAGAAGCTTGAACAGGAGCTTGACATCCCTGTCTTTCATGACGATCAGCACGGTACAGCGGTGGTTGCATTAGCCGCCTTATTCAACGCGGTAAAAATAACGGGCAAGGATCTCAAAGGGTTAAAAGTCGTCGTATCCGGCGCGGGAGCTGCAGGCACAGCGTGCTGCGGGATCTTCAGAAAAGCGGGCATAAACAACATTGTTGTCTGCGACAGGGCAGGCATTATATACAAGGGACGAGCTGCACATATGAATCCGGCAAAGGAACGTCTTTCTGAAAACACCAATCCGGACATGCTGAAGGGGAGCATCTCTGATGCAATGTATGGGGCGGATGTTTTTCTTGGTGTCTCGGCGCCGGATATTCTGAAGGTCTCTGATCTTAAGAAGATGGCCCCCTATCCCATTGTCTTTGCCCTTGCTAATCCGGAACCAGAGATCGCTCCCGAAGATGCGTATCCCCATGTCCGTATCCTTGCCACCGGCAGATCGGACTATCCAAACCAGATAAATAACATGCTCTGCTTTCCGGGTCTGTTCAGGGGACTTCTTGATTCACGGGCAAAAGCAGTCAATGAAGAAATCAAACTGGCTGCTGCAAAGGCAATCTCATCCGTTGTCGATGAGAAGGAATTGAGTGAAGACTACATTGTACCGAGCATCTTCAACAAGAAAGTTGTTCATGCTGTCGCCTCTGCCGTGGCAGAGGCTGCTCACAGAACAGGTGTTGCCGGGAAAGAACGATAGGTCGCATCTTGCCGAGCTTTGGAAAGAGCAATAGGGGGTCAGCCCTTGATTATTGACAAAATATCTTCAATTAATCAAAATGCTGTTATAGTAAATCTTTTGAGGACATAGCATGAAAGAGCAAACAGAATGAACATTTGATATAATTATAAATATTACATCCTGCAAATAACTAACTGAAGAGGTGAGCTGTAATGGTTGAGGAAATAGAATTTATAATCAATAAATGTCCGGTAGGCTTAATTATTTTCAACCATAAAATGGATATCATTGAACGTAACAGAAAAGCCTCGATGTTTCTAAATCGGTTTGAGTTACCTGAGGAGATAACAACCATTAGTAAAAGAATGTTTGATGCTGTTGAAAGAGAAAAACTCAGTGAACTATTCCCGGGAGAAATTTATATTACAAAAAAGCTCGAGGGTTCAGCGAGTAACTGGATATTCAGATTATACATACAAGAAAAATCAAACCCACTTGTTTATCTTCTTATTTTTGAGGAAACCATTTCTAATAAGCTGGATATGAGCGGGATAAGACAGCGATTTAGATTAACGAGGCGGGAGGCCGACATACTCAGACGAGTAATTGATGGTTCCAAGAATACTGAAATTGCAGAAGAGCTTGAAATATCCGAGCAAACAGTAAAAGACCATCTCAGCAATATTTATTTAAAGACCGGCGCCGAGAACAGAATGGCACTCATGCGCAACCTCGTATATTCCCCCGATAATCAATTCTTTTTGCCATTATAAAGGGATCTTCCCCGAATCATACCCTTTTCCTCCTTGTTATTTATAATTTTCGCCAAATAATACTACCCCGGATTATTCATAAAATTGGCAACAGCAACTGAGGATAGAGTATTTGAGCGGTTTTTTTTGCCGATAGTCAAATACGGTATTTGAAAATAGAGAGGCAAAAGCCTCGCAGGGAGGAACGACCGAGAATGAGCGAAAATACTCTATCCTCAGTTCAATCAGATAAATTTATGAATAATCCGGGCTACATTTTAAATAGTAATCAACGAAATATATCAATAAATATCTTACCCTATCAAAAAAGGACCCCCTACGCAGGTAGGATTGACTTCTCAATGTAATAGAACAATACTTGAGTTGATAAGATTATGTATCAAAATAGCGAAACGGGGATGGATAAGGTTTTTCAGTTAGTTCGGCTGATCTCTTCAAAAAAGCTATAAGGGATTTAATATATTATGGAAAATAGAAGACGTTATCAAAGATTTTCCGTGGATTTTATGGATATCTGCGGGAAAATACTTTTTTCAAGCAATATTAAAGTACTTAATATTAGTGTTGGCGGCATTTCTTTCGGCACTGATAAACGTCTCACTAAAGGAGGAGTTTATGTGCTGAGATTAGAAAGAAAAAGCGCCATATTATATTTAGAAGGAACTATCTTATGGTCCAAACTCGACAAAAACATCCCTGAAGACAGGAATTTAGTCCACCCCTATATTGCAGGAATGAAATTTAAGCATTCTTCAGATACTAAGAGAAGAGAGATTGAGAAATTCATCAAAGACAATTTTATTGATTATCAAAGGATAGAGAGTTTTGCCCCGGTTATGAACGGTATCAGGATACATGTTAGATTTCATATCAATAACCCGGATAGGGCCACCATTGATTGTGCCGAGCATTATAAAGTGAAGAGAATCAGTCATGGTGGTATGCTTATAGAAAGCGTAAATGTATTTCAGATTGAAGATAGATTGCCTATGCAAATGAAACTTTCAGAGAACAAAGCCATAGCATTTTGGGGAAGAATTGCAAGATATCGGGCAATTCAGGATACGGATCCGTCGCGATATGAAATTGGGATAGAATTCTCCGATATGTCAACAACAGACAGTGCAATACTCAAGGAATTTATTGTTTCGCTTGAGAATAAAAAAATACAGTCTTGATTTGTAAAATTATTTTTTTCAACACTTCATCTGAAATCGCAAGGACACATTTAAACACCCACCCCTGAATCCTCTTTATGTACTACAATTTTGTAGCATACTACAAAATTGTAACCCATGCACAAACAAATAAACCCTAAATATCAATAAGTTATATTTGGCACGGTTTTAGCTATATAAAGAACAGGTGTCACGAATGGAATCTCTAAGAGAAAAAGTTAAAGAGATCGAAAAAGAAGAGATAATCAATGCATTGAAGGATTGCAAATGGATTATGTCAAGAGCGGCGCGCAAACTCGGCATAACCGAAAGGATGATCGGATACAAAGTCAAAAAATATAAAATTCAAAATAAGGAGAATACCGTGAGATAAGAAGATAAGAAGTTGAGGATAAGTGTAGGATGTCATCCTGAGCTTGTCGAAGGATCAGGACAAGGAGCAGGTTGCAAACGGCAAGTTTAAAGAGAGGTTAAGTAAAAAATTATCATATCAAAATAAAAGGAGGTCCATATAATGAAAGGTTTAAGGTTACTTGTTCTGTTAATGGTTTTGACATGTTGTGTTTCTGTTGGTACTCTTTATGCGGAGGAGATAAAGACATCGGGCAGCGCATCGGTGGATGTAATGAGCAATTATGTATGGCGCGGTCAGAAGCTGAGCAATAGCTGGGTGGTTCAGCCCTCCGTGGCAATTACTTACGGCGTATTCGGCGCTAATCTCTGGGCTAACTATGATTCCGATTCAAAGATTGATGAAGGCGACGGTCACGGCGAATTTACTGAAACTGATCTCACATTAAGCTATACACGTTCAATGGGCAAATGGACATTCGGTACAGGTTATATATATTACGCTCTGAATAACGCCAACGACACTCAGGAGGTTTATCTGTCTGCAAGCTATGACACGCTGTTAAAACCGACATTGACCGCGTATTATGACTTCGACGAAGGCAATGGCGCATTTATCGTCGCCTCAATCGGGCATTCGATGGAGCTCGTTAAGGGCATTAATCTGAATCTCGGCGCATCGGCAAGCTATAACATCAACAACAAGGTAATGGGGCTTAACAAAGACGGCGAAGCTTTCAGCAATTTTTATAATGCTGAATTGACAACTTCTTTAAACATACCTGTTTGGAAGGCTGTAACTGTAACACCCAAAGCAGCCTATACATTCCATCTTTGCGACCATGCAGAGGAGGCTATAAGAAGTATCAGTGATGACAGCGACAAAGACATCTTCTATGGCGGCGTTAACGTAACCCTAAGCTTTTAAAGGAGGCTCAGAATGAAAAGGTTTGTCGTATTAACAATACTATTGATAATGTTTATCAGCGGGGTAGCGCTCGCTGAAGAAAAGGTTGTGACTGACCCTCCAACCCCTCCGGCAGCGGAGCAGGCAGCACCTGCTCCTGCCGCCCCAACAGTGGAAGCGGCCCCGGCAGCTCCGAAGATTGATACGGGAGATACTGCCTGGATGATCGTAGCAACCGCACTTGTAATGCTTATGACTTTGCCGGGTCTGGCCCTGTTCTACGGCGGACTGGCAAAGCGCAAAGACACGTTGAACACAATGGCAATGTCTTTTGTCACATATTGCATTGTGAGTCTACTCTGGATTGCGTATGGTTTCTCACTGTCTTTCGGAACTGATGTAGGCGGGATCATAGGAAGCACGGAAAAGCTGTTCCTCTCAGGGGTCGGAGTGAACAGCATCAATGACCTCGCAAAGACGATACCCGAGTATATCTTTATAGTCTATCAGATGACATTTGCAGCCATAACCGTTGCGCTGGCAAGCGGAGCTTATATCGAAAGGATGAAGTTCTCGGCCTGGGTTATTTTCTCGGTCCTCTGGATGACATTGGTATACGTGCCGGTGGCCCACTGGGTATGGGGCGGCGGATTCCTCGCAAAGCTTGGGGCCCTGGATTTTGCGGGCGGCACAGTGGTCCATATAAATGCCGGTGTTGCGGCCCTGGTTGGAGCGCTCGTCCTCGGCAAGAGGAAAGAAGCGTCCCTCAAGCCCAGCAACTTGACTCTGGTCATAACCGGCGCCGGTCTTCTCTGGTTCGGTTGGTTCGGGTTTAATGCAGGTTCGGCGCTTGGAGCAAACGGGCTTGCCGGTGCAGCCTTTATCAATACCAATACCGCGACGGCAATGGCTGCAATATCATGGATGTTTACTGAATGGATGCACACAAAGAAGCCGACCGTTCTCGGTCTCGCATCAGGCGCGGTTGCAGGGCTTGTGGCCATAACTCCTGCCGCCGGTTTTGTGAACATCAGCGGCGCCATTATCATCGGAATATTGGCCGGTATTGTCCCTTATTTCGCCGTGGCAACCATTAAACCGAAACTCGGTTATGATGATTCGCTTGATGCCTTTGGTATACACGGAGTCGGCGGGATACTGGGCGCGATACTGACCGGCGTATTTGCAGACCCTTCTATAAATGAAGCGGGCAAAGGTCTTTTATACGGCAACCCCGGCCAGCTTTTAACACAGATTATCGCCGTAGTTGTAACGATTGTTTACAGCGCAACAGCCACCTTCATCATCTTCATGGTTGTAAAAGCGGTAGTCGGCGTCAGGGTTGAAGCCGAGCATGAAATTACGGGACTTGACGAAAGCCAGCACGGTGAAAAGGCGTATAGCCTGTAAATATGGGGGGATTCTTTATTCCCCCTATCCTCTATTTTCCTTCGTCTCGGCGAATCCGACCGAGTGTGGAGAGGATACACAGTCTTTTGGAATATGTCGATATTAAATATGTTCTCTGTGATCTCTGTGGTTGATTTGTGACAATATGAATATTTCAAAAAGGAGGCGTTATGAAAAAGATAGAAGCTATAATTAAACCCTTTAAACTCGATGAAGTAAAGGATGCTCTCAATGCAATAGGCATTCACGGTATGACGGTCACGGAAGTCAAGGGTTTCGGAAGGCAAAAGGGCCATGTAGAGGTCTACAGGGGGAACGAATATGAAGTGTCTTTCCTGCCCAAGATCAAGATCGAGGTGGTAGTCCCTGATTCGATCATCGACAAGGTCATGTCTACCATTATTGAGAAGGCAAAAACAGGCAACATCGGAGACGGCAAGATATTCCTTTACTCTCTCGAAGACGTCATCAGGATCAGAACAGGCGACAAAGGAGAAGCGGCGATATAAATGTCAGATAATTATGAAGGTTGAAGGATGAGGGATTAAACCAAAAACTGCTGAAATGAGTGCATAAGTAAGACTATAGCACACCCTCACCCTTGCCCTCTCCCCTCAAGGGAGAGGGGACTTAAGAATCTCCCCTCCCTTGAGGGGAGGGGTTAAGGGGAGGGTGTTAGAATATGTATCCTTACTTATTGCAGTCTTAGTAAATAAATTTATTTTACACATCAGCAGGTTCTCTGACAGGTTAATTAATGTCTGTGAATAAAGTCAGGTGTTGTCATCCTCCGGCTTGACCGGGGGATCCATAACCCATTGAAAAGAATGGATTCCCGCCTTCGCGAGAATGACGAATTTTCATCGGAATCGCAGTTTATACACATACACTAATTGCATTTTTCGGATCAACTATATTTTACATAATTCAGCCTTGCCCATTACAACTCCTACAAAATTGTTGGAGATACAAAATTGTAGCTTTTTCCCTTTTGCCCTGATTTTCCTGAAGCCTTTTGATTTTATTGAATAAAATGGACACGACGTCTTTAATAAGTAAACGTATCATACAAAATTGTAGAAGTTTACTTATACAAAAAATTTCCCATGCAAATTTTCTTTGAATTTCAGGCAGTTAAAGCCGGCACGTTTTTCGCTATATATCAGAGATACCGGATCACAGATCCGAGGGAGGTAGTATGGGAAAAATCTGTTTTGCTTTCTTAATCGGCTTTCTCTGTTTAGCAGGGGCCGTATTCGCCGGAGATCAGTCTTCTCAGGCTGCAACAGCGGCAGGAGCTGTTTCCAGGATCGACACGGGAGATACGGCATGGATGCTCATTTCTACCGCCCTTGTCATGCTCATGACTCCGGGACTCGCATTATTTTACGGCGGTATGGTCAGAGGTAAAAATGTGCTCGGCACGATCATGCAAAGTTTTATCGCTATTGCGGTCATCAGCTTGCAGTGGATTTTGATCGGCTACAGCCTGTCTTTCGGTCCGGACGTTCACGGCATAATCGGGAACCTTGACTGGATTGGGTTGACCGGAGTCGGCGTCGAACCGAACCCTGCATATGCGCCTACAATACCGCATATCTTATTTATGATGTATCAGGCTATGTTTGCAGTCATTACGCCGGCATTGATCACAGGGGCATTTGCAGAGAGAATGAAATTTTCTGCCTACGTCGTATTTATTCTTCTGTGGTCAACCATTGTCTATGACCCTGTTGCGCATTGGGTCTGGGGAACTGGAGGCTGGCTCAAGGAGATGGGGACCCTTGATTTTGCAGGAGGTATCGTTGTTCATCTCATCTCAGGGATATCGGCACTTGCCGCCACCTTTATCATAGGCAAGAGGAAAGGATATCTACAGGAAGCCATGTATCCCCATAATCTCCCAATGACCGTGCTCGGCGCAGGGCTTTTGTGGTTCGGATGGTTCGGGTTCAATGCCGGCAGCGCACTGTCCGCAGGTGGGTTAAGCACAATGGCTTTTGTTGCCACTCATACTTCCGCGGTTTCTGCAACGGTAATATGGGTTGTTCTTGAATGGATCCACAGGGGAAAACCGACCACATTCGGCGCTGCAACAGGCTCGATCGCAGGGCTTGCAACGATAACACCGGCTTCAGGTTTTGTCAGCCCCATGTCAGCCCTGGTTATCGGGTTGGCAGCCGGTGCAGTGTGCTATATCTCGCTGAACATGAAAAGCAAATTAGGTTACGACGACTCACTCGACGCCTTCGGAGTGCACGGGGTCGGCGGGATCCTGGGTACCCTCGCAACAGGACTTTTTGCACAGTCGGTCATCAATCCCGCGGGCAGCAACGGTTTATTATTCGGAGGCAGCCGGATGTTCACATCACAGATAATTGCAATCCTGGTCACGGCGGCGTATTCTTTTATCGTGAGTATAGTATTATTAAAAG
Organism: Thermodesulfovibrionales bacterium; assembly: GCA_041658585.1. Lineage (GTDB taxonomy): Bacteria > Nitrospirota > Thermodesulfovibrionia > Thermodesulfovibrionales > SM23-35 > DYFC01. The sequence continues at coordinate 28,740 of JBAZZX010000010.1, read as the reverse complement.
TCATCGATAAATTTATCGGATTAAGGGTTGATGAGGAATCCGAGATAAACGGCCTCGATATATCCCAGCACGGGGAAAGCGGTTATACATTCTAAATCCAACGTTGAGACAAATAAACGAGGAGGTATATCTATCGATTAGATATTAAACATTGTATTCGTATAAATTAAACCAGTAAAGGAGGTAGTCAATATGACACCGAAAGAAGTGATGGATTTTGCAAAAAAGAACAAGGTAGTAATGGTGGACCTGAAGTTTATGGACTTCCCGGGACTCTGGCAGCATTTCTCGGTCCCTATGAAGGAATTCTCGGCGGATATTTTCCAGGACGGGCTGGGTTTCGACGGCTCTTCGATCAGAGGCTGGCAGGCTATTCATATGAGCGATATGCTTGTTATTCCGGATCCTGCAACGGCGGTAATGGACCCGTTCACACAGCATCCGACATTGAGCCTGATATGTAATATTGTGGACCCGATAACAAAGGAGCCCTACTCAAGAGATCCGCGCTATGTGGCACAGAAGGCCGAGTCTTATATGAAATCGACAAAGGTTGCGGACACCGCATACTTCGGACCCGAGGCGGAGTTCTTTATTTTCGATGACGTGCGCTTCGACTACACCGCAAACAGCGGCTACCACTTCGTTGATTCGGAAGAAGGCATATGGAATTCCGGCAGGGAAGAAGGTCCGAACCTCGGCTATAAGCCGAGACATAAAGAAGGTTATTTCCCCGTTCCCCCGATGGACAAGCAGCAGGACATCCGCACCGAGATGGTCCTTGAACTCGAAAAAGCGGGCATAACAGTCGAGGCCCAGCACCATGAGGTGGCAACAGGCGGACAGGCCGAAATAGATATGAAATTTTCGCCTCTGGTGAATATGGCGGACAAATTGATGATGTACAAATATATCATCAAGAATGTTGCTGCAAGAAACGGCAAAACAGTAACCATGATGCCGAAACCGCTGTTCGGTGATAACGGTTCCGGTATGCATACACACCAGAGCCTGTGGAAAGGCGGCAAGCCGTTATTTGCCGGCAATGGCTATGCAGGCCTGTCTGACATGGCGCTGTATTACATTGGCGGCATACTCAAACATGCTGCTGCTCTTGCTGCATTTGTTGCACCGACAACAAACTCCTATAAGAGGCTTGTCCCCGGATACGAAGCGCCGATCAATCTTGCATACTCAAGCAGAAACAGATCCGCCTCGATCCGTATCCCGATGTATTCCGCAAACCCGAAGGCAAAAAGGGTTGAAGTTAGATTCCCCGACCCGTCATGCAATCCTTACCTTGCCTTTGCAGCAATGCTGATGGCGGGACTCGACGGCGTCGAGAACAAGATCGACCCCGGAGAGCCGCTTGACAAGGACATCTACGAACTCGGGCCGGAAGAACTTGCAAAAGTACCGAGCCTCCCGGGATCTCTCGAAGACGCGCTCGACTGCCTCGAAAAAGACCACGATTTCCTATTGAAGGGCGACGTTTTCACGGAAGACGTTATCGAGATGTGGATAAGCTACAAGAGAACAAAAGAAGTTGACGCACTCAGACTCAGACCCCATCCCTACGAGTTCTACCTCTATTACGACATTTAAGACATAGTCTTTTACAGCTTTTCAGAAAACCCCCTCCCGTTACGGGAGGGGGTCCCAATCCCGCACTCTTCCCCCGACAGCTTCCAAGGACAAAAAATTTGCCGCTTCAGCAAGAATTTATTGCCGCCTATTTTTGTTCTCCAAAGATATTACCTTCATCGCGATTGATCCATACGAATAAGCGTCATTTCGCTCATTTACCGATCCTGTTCCAGCTTCTTCACTTCTTTATCAAAATCCGATTCAAAGGTTTTGTCCTGTGTTACCCTGAACTTTTCATATTCGTTTTCAGAAAGCTTTATAGCAACTTCGTGTGATACCTTCCCTGCGTCCTTCAGAATATTGTACTCGTTGAACTTTAGGAAGGCATCAAGTTTTTGCACCCAGTCCCGCATTTTCATGGGTATTTGCCTAGCTGACTGATTTTCGGCATAGTCCAGATACATGGAAACAATTCGTTCCAATGCCTTGATTTCTTTTTCCATCAGGTAGTTTTTAGCCACACTGACATCTGATTTTAATATTTTCCCTTTTGGTGCGGTTTTCCATGTTTGCAAACCCATGTATGGTTTTTCGGCATCAGCTCTGCCTGCAATAATTTCAGGCGCTGTTTTGCCTCTTATCGCCCAGTGGAGTTTGTTTTGAACAGTTTTGTAAAACAGTAGTGTGATTTCGGATTTGGGATCATAGTCGATACTGCATTGAGCATAGATGTCAGTGATTTAGGGTCTTGGTCGCCCAAATGCGGAACTGCTGTTTACCCGGTAGCTAACGGCAATGATCGCGTCAAGGTTAAAGAAATCCACATCGCGGCCTACATTCCGGCTGCCTTCTTTTTGAACTATTCGAATTTTTCGAATAGTTGCCATTTCATCTAACTCTTGGGAATTAAATATTTCTTTGAGGTGGTAATTGATTGTGTTAACCTCAACCCCGAACAATTCGGCCATTTTCCTTTGGCTCAGCCAGAAGGTTTCATCCTGAAAAAAGACCTCAATATGCACAGCCCCATCTGGAGCAGTGTAAAAGATTATGTCGCCTTCTTTTGGCGTAAGTTCCTTGCTCATATTACCTTTATTTTTCCAGTCAACACTTCATTTATTAAAGCCGTACGGTATTCCTGCATAAGCTCTATTTCTTTTTCGATTGTCGAAATGGTGGTGTCTATTTTTTGAGCTTCAGTTTGTATAGTGCTCTCCGGCAGTCTCGTTGCTGAGCTCAGCAAACTTGCGAATGAGTTCATCAAATATGTATCTCATGTGCATGGAGTCCAGCCGCCGTAGAACTGTGAACGGCAACAAAATCACCTTGCCATAGTCAGCCTGCTTGTAATGGCCACGCAGCAAATCAGCTATTGACCAAATGAAGTTTGCTTTTTCTCTGAAATTATTTGTTGCCATGATTATCTGTCATTCCTTTAATTAATTTGGGTCAAAAAGCTTTAATTTCCTCAATAACGAACCCGAACACGCTTTTTTATGGTAAGTTCTATGACGCCCATATATTTGTACCAGTAATCCTCAATAATTGCAATAGATTTGGATTACGTATTTGCAGGTTTAGAAACGTTTTTGTTTTCTGGTGGACGTAAAATGATTTTTCTCAACTACTTCATCCTTTACTATTCAAGTCCGATGATTTTTTTAGCCGCGTATAGTTCCTGACCATATTGGAAGTATAAATTGATCGAGATAAAAATCTTATTATCCGGGGTTGATATTTGCAACGGCTTATAGATGGGGGGGAGGGGAGGGGCCTTCGGGGGGGAAGGCCCCTCGTTGGAGGGGAAACTTAAACTTCTTTTTGGGGTTGGGAAACTTTTCTTAAAAACGTCGGCACATCAATATGGTCTTCATAGGAAGACATGATGTCCGTCGTAACAAGATCTATGCCGTAATCGGATTTCATATTTTTTGACAGGACCCTCTCGGAGCCTCGCAGATTCATCGCCTGTTTAACCGCCGGCGTCCATTTTTTGACCTGCGGGAGTTCCACCTTTTCTTTCTGGTCGCTAAACCCGGTAGCTATTACCGTTACCCGCACCTCATCAGCTATATCAGGGTCTATCACTGCGCCGAATATGAGATGTACTTCTTCGTGGGCGGAGTCATAAACGTAAGAGACCGCGTCCTGCACATCGTTCAGCGCAAGCTCAAGTCCGCCGGTGATATTTACAAGAATGCCCTTGGCACCTTCTATTGAGGATTCTTCAATGAGCGGATTCGATATGGCTTTTTTGGCTGCATCAAGGGCGCCGGCATCTCCTCTTCCTACTCCCGAGCCCATTACTCCTCTGCCCTGATTTTGTATAATTGTCTTTACATCGGCAAAGTCCACATTAATGAGGCCCGGTATCAGGATGATATCGGAAATTCCCTGAACAGCCTGCTTCAGGACGTCGTTGGCCACTGCAAAAGATTTCAGCAAAGGCGTTCCCTTTTCAACAACGAGTCCTATCTTGTCATTCGGTATTATAATAAGGGTGTCCACATATTTCCTGAGTTCTTTAATCCCTTCTTCCGCGTTGGTGTATCTGACCTTACCTTCATAGAAAAACGGCTTGGTGATGACCGCAACGGTTATTGCGCCGAGTTCCCGGGCAATTCCGGCAATAACAGGACCTGCGCCCGTGCCTGTGCCGCCTCCCATGCCTGCAGTGATAAAGACCATGTCGGAACCTTCAAGGTGTTCGCTGATCAGCGCACTGTCTTCAAGCGCCGCTTCTCTGCCGATCTGGGGGTTGGAGCCTGCGCCAAGCCCTCTTGTCAGGTTGGCGCCGATCTGAACTTTTACCGATGCCAGAGATGTTTCAAGCGCTTGCATGTCGGTGTTTACGGCGATGAACTCGACGCCGTGCAGGTTCGACGCTATCATATTATTAATGGCGTTGCTTCCCGCGCCTCCAACGCCGATGACCTTAATCTTTGCTCCATGTCCTCTTCCTTCTTCGATAATTTCAAACATAATCTTTCCCTCCTCCTTCTATACGATTTTTATCTGAATATTCCTTTGACCCATTCTTTCATCTTTCCGAATATCCCTGTAAACGTTACCGGATATAATTCCCTGCCTGATTCAGTATGGAACCCATACAGTACAAGCCCCGTGCCTGTGGCATACATGGGATTTTTCACGATTTCACCCGAACCCTGTATTCCTGCGGGGGCCCCGATTCTCACCGGGAGTTCCAATATCGATTCCGCCAATCCGTCAAACCCTGCGAGCAGCGAACCTCCGCCGGTAAGGACAACCCCTGTTGATGCTATATCGTATCCGGAACAGGTTGTCAGCTCATTTTTTATCAAGTCAATCAGTTCTTCGGTCCTTGGTTGTATGATCTCTGACAGATGCCTGCGTAATATCTTCCTGCCCTGGCCTGCCTGGATAATATCCACCTCTTCCGAATCGTCAATCAAATTAGCTATCGCATGACCGTATTGTTTCTTGACCCTTTCAGCTTCGGTTACGGACATCCTGAGACCCACTGCTATATCATTGGTAAAATGGTTTCCTCCTATTGCAAGGACGGATGTATGCCGCAGCCAGCCATCCTTGTAAAGTATAATATCGGTCGTGCCGCCGCCGATATCTACAACGGCTACGCCGAGTTCTTTTTCATCATCGGTCAGTATGGCCTCCGCCGACGCAAGCGGCTCGAACACGATATCAATAACCTCAACGCCTGCTTTCTCACAGCACTTGAGGAGATTCTGTACGGAAGTAATAGCTCCGGTAAGGATATATACCTTTGCCTCAAGCCGCGCCCCGATCATTCCTGCGGGGTCCTTGATGCCGTTCTGTCCGTCAAGGGTATATCCTGTCGGTATTGTATGGAGCACCTCTCTGTCAAGGGGCACATACACCGCTTTCGCGGAATCTATGACCCGGTCGACATCGGTGGATGTAACTTCTTTGCCCCTTATGCCGATGGCGCCATGACTGTTGAAGCCCTTAATATGCCCTCCGGAAATACCTACATAAACGGAATTTATTTCCACTCCCATGGAAGACTCCGCATTCTTTACGGCATTCCTTATCGATTCAACAGTGGCCTCAATATTTACGACCACCCCTTTTCTGAGGCCGGACGATGCCGATGTACTGACGCCTTTGATCTCTATCTCGCCGTTTATGATTTCCCCTACGACAGCGCAGATCTTCGTGGTCCCTACATCAAGCCCTACTATAATATTTCCCGGATTCGGATTAAGAAGCATTACCTGATCACCTTATCGGCGGCAGGCTTTACGATAGCCCTGCCTGCAAACCTTAAATCTATATAATCAACCCGGATTTCCATATGCTTTATGTCTTCTTCAAGCTTGAGAAGTCGGGCAAGTTTTTCCTCGTATCTTCCCGACCCTATTTTCACAACAAGTCCGTCTATTATTACGGCAAGTTCATGGGGCTTATGAGCCAAGATCTCAATATGGTCCCGTTCAGACAAAAATCCTTTCTCATTCATCGTCTTTGCAAGGCTCAGTGCCTCTGAAAATCCCTCTTTCTCCTTGTAGGGATCGCCGGTTATCACCGGGAGAAAAGGGACTGAGCCGTCCCTGAGTTCTTCGAGTAGTTTCCCTTTTTCATCTACGAGAAAAAGATGTTCATTCATTTCAAGAAGGGCAAACGGTTCGGCTTCCTTTATTGCTATAGATAAGGTGTCGGGCAGCTCTTTCCGTATATTCACAGACCTTACCCATGGTGACCGGAGCATCTGCCTGCCGACCTGCTCATTAGAGAGAGTCATAAGGCTTTCTTCGGAGCGGATGCCGGTAAGGGATTTTAATTCATCGTCCGTAAGATGTCTGTTCCCCGAAAATACGACATGCATCAAAGGGAACATGGATTTTACGGGATTATAGTAAATGACCAGATAAACAATAATGGCGCTGACAAAAATTAATATCAGGACGGTAATATTCCTTACTATGCTCAATATATTCAATCGTGCGCCGGTCTTCTTAATTCTGTTGGCCTTCACTCACGACTCCTCTTAGTATTTCTTCTATCAAACCCGGGAAATCAAACCCGGCATGTTGTGCTATCTTCGGCATAAGACTCGTCTCCGTCATACCGGGGATAGTATTGACCTCAAGGACAAAGGGATTTCCTTCATTGTCGATCCTCAAATCAACCCTCGTTGCGCCTTTGCAGCCGAGGGCCATATGTGCGGCAAGGGCCTTGCTGCAGGCTTCTTTATAAACCCCGGATTCTAATGCGGGAGGAAGTATATATTCCGTAAGCCCTGCCGTATATTTTGCTTCGTAACTATAGAATTCAAGGGATGGTCTCACTTCCACCCCGCCTAATATTTTGTCGTTCAGTATCCCAATCTGGACTTCCCGCCCTTCTATATATTTTTCTACAAGCGCCCTTGGTCCGAATGTAAATGCCTTTTCCAGCGCGTGTGTAAAGTCATTCTTGTCCTTTATAATACTCACTCCTATGCTCGACCCCTCTGTTGCCGGTTTGACAACCCAGGGCAAACTAAAAGAAAGTCCAGGAGAATGGGAGAATGGGAGAGCTGGAGAAGTCCCCGCGTCTCCGTGTCTGCCTGCCGATCTTTTATCAATCACCAGAAAGGGCGGGACCGGAACGCCATGATATAGGAATGCTTTTTTGGATGCTTCCTTGTCCATTGCAAGGGCTGAGGCAAGGACTCCGGAGCCTGTATACGGAATGCCCAAGACCTCGAGCATGCCCTGGATGGAACCGTCTTCTCCCCAGCCTCCGTGCAGAACAAGAAATGCTAGCTCTATCGCCTCTTTTTGCAGCACACCGCAGATATCGGCGCCTGCATCTATGGGAACTGCGTTATAGCCCAAGCCCTTCAGCGCGTTATAGACGGCCGTTCCGCTCCTGAGAGACACATCTCTCTCGGCTGAAGCGCCGCCCAATAAAACGCCTATTTTTTTATTCGTCAATATCTTCATCTCTCCCTGCTATCCGTATCTCGGGTTCAAGGACGACGCCGGATTTTTTCTTCACCCTGTAAGAGACTACCTGCATAAGCTTTATGAAATCGGACGCCTTTGCCCTGCCCCTGTTAACAAAAAAATTTGCGTGGATGCCGCTTACTTCAACATCGCCGATCCGCAGGCCTTTGCATTCCGCTTCCTCAATAAGCTTTCCGGCAGAAGCGCCTTCAGGGTTCTTGAATACGCAGCCGGCAGAGGGTTCCCAGAGGGGCTGCCTCTCCCGTTTTATCTTTAAAAAATTATCGGTCCTCTCCGCGATCTCTTCCTTTTTGTCTCTTTTAAGTTTTATCTCTGAACCGACAATGAGCCGTCCGGGCAAGATTCCCGAACTCCTGTAGCCAAAGGAGATTGCGCCTGATTGGACCCGTTTTATATTTCCTTCTTTATCCATAAGCTCGACAGAATGAAGAATATCTTTTATCTCATAGCCGAAGGCCCCTGAGTTACCAAAGATTGCGCCTCCGACCGTTCCCGGTATACCTGCAAAACCTTCGATTCCCGCATAACCGTTTTCTTTTGCAAAATACAGTAGCTTCTGCAGCAGGACTCCGGGTCCGACATAGACCAGCACATGTCCGTCTTCTTCCTTAATAGTCTTAATCTTTTTAAAAGACCTGAGAGATACAACGGCGCCCTCGATCCCTCCGTCCCTGACTAATATATTTGTCCCGCCCCCGATGGTAAAGACAGGAAGCCTGTTCTTGTTAAGGTTCAGAAGGAGGTTGATGAGCGAAGGGATATCCTGCGGCGCCGCATATATGTCGGCGGGACCTCCTATTTTCAAAGAGGTATGGCTGCTCATCGGCTCCATAAACTTTAGCTCTCCTTCAAAGAGGCTGCCGGACAATATATCTTTCAGTTCCTGACTGTTCATTGTTATCGTTTACTATTCTCTTTCAGTGTTTTTAAAATTTCTTCGCCTGTCTTCCATACATCCCCGGCGCCCAGAGTGAGAACGACGTCTCCCTCCCTCGCCTGTGAAAGAATATAATCTGCGGCATTCTCCTTTTTCTGCATACAGGCGTTTTCATGACCCTTTTGCTTTATCTTTTTTAAAAGGCCCTCCGAGGTTGTCCCTTCAATGGGTTTTTCACCTGCCGGATAAATATCAAGCAGGATGAGCATGTCGGCATCATCAAAGGACCCTGCGAAATCGTCTATAAGGTCCCTTGTCCGTGTATATCTGTGGGGCTGGAACAGGACGATAAGTCTTCCCGGTTCCCGGCTTCCGGGCTCGGCTGCCCCGTCTTTTACCGCCCTCAGTGTGGCCTTGACTTCGGTCGGGTGATGTCCGTAGTCGTCAAAGACCTTTATTCCTCTTGCCTGACCCTTGAACTCCAGTCTCCTCTGTATTCCGGTGAAACCTTTCAGGGCTTCCTGCACAACCGAAATATCCATCCTCAGCGCCGTTGCACACCCGATAGCGGCAAGCCCGTTCAGGACATTGTGCATGCCCGGCAGCGGCAGGGTAAATTGCCCGATATGCCTTTCTTTATAGACCGCGTCGAAGGTCACGGACATAAAGCCTTTTGTTATATTTTCCGCCCTAAGCACGGCTTCTTTCGTAAATCCATATGTTATACATCTCCTGTGGATGGAAGGCAAAAGCTCCCTGATATACTCGTTCTCGAGGCAGACAACGGATGCGCCGTAGAACGGGACCTTATTGATAAAGGCAAGGAAAGCCCCCTTTAAAGAATCCATGGTTTTAAAAAAATCCATATGCTCTCTGTCAATATTCGTTACAATAGCGATGGTCGGAGAAAGCTTCAGGAACGATCCGTCGCTTTCATCTGCCTCCGCCACAAGGAACTCTCCCTTCCCGAGCATTGCGTTGCTGCCGGTTGCCTTCAGCCTTCCGCCTATCACCACGGTGGGGTCGAGCTTTCCATGGGTCAGGACAGTGGAAATCAGGGATGTTGTCGTCGTCTTGCCATGGGCCCCTGCTATCAATATCCCATATTTCAGCCTTGCCAGTTCGGCAAGCATCTCTGCACGGGGTATTACAGGGATAGACTTTTTTCTGGCCTCCCTTACCTCCGGGTTATCATCTGAGACGGCGGATGATATGACCAGCACATGGGCGTCATCAACATTTTCAGCGGCATGTCCGATATAAACTTTCATACCGAGGGACCTCAGTCGCTTCGTTGTCCGGGAATCCTTCAGGTCGGAGCCCGTCACCTCGTAATTCAGGTTATGGAGCACCTCGGCGATCCCGGACATCCCGATCCCGCCTATGCCGACAAAGTGTATAATCCTGTATCGTTCAAACATGCTTATACCCGACAATGAAAAATGTGAATTGTAAAAACTTTAATTTTGTATTTTGAATTTTCCAATTTATTAATACGTTCATAAATAAAGCCACATTTAAACACCCTCCCCTTTATCCCCGGCGAATCCGCCTGAGTGCGGAGAGGGGAGAGGGCAAGGGTGAGGGTGTGTGGCTTTTTTAATAAACTCCTTAGTACATCTTCCATTCTTATTTATTCCTCAGGAGGCTCATTGCTATATCAACCACTTTTGCGCACGCCTCGGGCCTTCCAACGGACTTGCTGTTTCTCTGCATATCTTCTCTCATTTTTTCACTTAAATATAATTCCCTGATAGCGCCTGCAAGGACCTCGCCTTTCAGTTCCCCGTTAAGGACCATTTTTGCCGCGCCCATTTCCCTCAGTTTCCTCGCATTCAACTCCTGGTGATTGCCTGCCGCATAAGGATAAGGAATTAATACCGCGGGTTTTCCCAAAGCCGTCAGCTCCGCAAGGGTTGTGGCCCCTGCCCTGGATATAACTATATCCGAGATAATATACGCTTCGCCCATCTGATAGATGAAAGGGGTTATTATCCCCCTGAACCCCGCTCTTCTGTAAGAGTCCCTGATATTTTCATAATCCGAAGTGCCTGTCTGATGAAGGAACTGAATTTTATCTTTCAGGTCCTGCAGATAGTTGAGGGCGTCCACCATTGCCAGGTTTATATTTCTTGCCCCCGAGCTGCCGCCAAAAATCAGCGCCGTAAACAAATCCTTTTCGAGAGGAAAAAGTTTATAGGCGGATTCAATGCTCCCCTTATATATCTGCATCCGGACAGGGTTGCCGGTAAGGAATGTCTTCTCCCTCGGAAACGAGGAAATACTTTCCTGGTAGGTTATGCATATGGAATCTACAAATTTTCCGAGATTTCTGTTCGTAAATCCGGGGACCGAATTCTGTTCAAGTATCATGGTCGGGATAGACATCAGAAAGGCAAGCAGCACAATGACGCCCGAAGCATAGCCGCCGACTCCTATCACAATATCAGGGCCAACCTTTCTGATGATCCTGTATGAATCAATAGCGCCAAAAAACATATTCACAATCGCCTTCACCTTTTTTTTATAAGATACGCCGATCAGTCCCTCGGCCCTTATAAACTCTATCGGGTATCCCTCTCTGGGGACCACCCGCGCTTCTATGCCATGCTCCGTCCCTACAAAAAGCACTTCCGTTGAAGCGTCTCTGTTCCTCAACTCTTCGGCTACTGCAAGCCCCGGGAAAAGATGTCCCCCGGTGCCTCCTCCCGCGATGATCACCCTCATTTCGAGAGGTGAAGCAGAGAATTGGCGAAACGGTCGGAGAGCGCTTTTTGCATATATACGGGCCTCCGTTTCCCGGCTTCGATCTTCCTTTTTGCCATTCTTCTCACTATTTGGTCCCGGTTGTTTTCCTCGGGCTCTGTTGCTTCAGCCTTCGAAAGCCTCAGTAACATTCCAACGGCGGCCATATTCACAAGGAGCGATGATCCGCCGTAACTGACAAACGGCAAAGGCAGGCCTTTTGTAGGCACCATGCCCGTAGCAACCGCAAAATTAACAAGCGCCTGCAGGGAAATCATCAATGAAAGACCTATGGCAAGGTAATAGTTAAAACGGTCCTTCATCCTGTTTGCGATCGCTATCCCCTTAATGAAGAGTATCAGAAACAATGCTATCACCAATAAAGTTCCTATTAAACCGAACTCTTCTCCGATGATCGAGAAGATGAAATCGGTATGCGCTTCGGGCAGATAGGAAAGTTTCTGTTTGGAGCCTCCTAACCCGACGCCTGTCAGACCGCCGCTTCCAAGGGCAATAAAGGATTGTATCAACTGGAAACCGCTCCCCTGCGGGTCCGCAGAGGGATTTAAAAAAGATATTATCCTCCGGAAGCGATAAGGCTCCATCGCAAGTTTTATAATGACGGGTATTGCAGGCACTGCAAGAAATCCGATATACCTTAGCTTTACCCCGGAAAGAAAAAGCATCGCCAGGGTCAAAAACGTCAGACTCATGGCCGCTCCAAAATCAGGCTGTTTGATAATAGCTATCTGAAATACGACCATAATCAGCACCGGTTTTATAAAAGAAGCAAAACTGTCGGTCCTGAATTCGGGCATAGACATATACCTGGCGAGGAAGATTACCATGGCAAGTTTTACCAGCTCCGAGGGCTGAAAGGTTGAGGGCCAAAGTCTTATCCATCTCTTTGCCCCCCCGGAGGATACTCCTATCCCGGGCATAAAAACAAGGACCAGCAGGACAAGAGATATAATCAGCAGGGGCAGAGAATATTTTTTAATGAATGAAGGCTTTAGCAGATAGGCGCCGAGAAGGAAAATGAATCCGATGAAAATGGTGAATATATGCCTTTTGAAATAAGAGAATTCGGTTGCACCCTTTCTGGCAAGTTCAGGCGTAATAACGGAGGTAGAACTGTATATCATCAGGGCGCCGAATCCGGTCAGTATAACGGCGACAAAAAGCAGCCATTTATCGTATCGTTCCATTATTTCAGCTCCATAACAATACGCTTGAACTGTCTTCCTCTGTCTTCAAAATCCGTGAACATGTCGAAACTGGCGCACGCAGGGGAGAGCAGGACTATGTCTCCTTTTTCTGCAAGATCCCTTGAAGCCTTTACGGCGTCTTCAAGACTTTGCGCCATAACGGTTTGTGTAATATCCCCGAGGGCCTTTTTTATTTTTTCGCTTGCCTCTCCTATTAGTATCAGGGCCTTTACTCTCTCTTTGACCGTGTCCCTTAGCAAAGAAAATTCTCCCGCCTTGTCCCTGCCGCCGGCTAAAAGGACAACCGGATTCGAGAAACTTTCGAGAGACTTCAGCACCGCCCCGACATTCGTTCCTTTCGAATCGTTGATATACGTTACGCCGCCCAATTCCCTGACCGGTTCAAGCCTGTGTTCGAGCCCCTCGAACCGTCTGAGGGAATATAGGACCGCCTCAACCGGGCAACCTGCAAGGAGAGCCATGGCAGAAGCGGCCATGGCATTCTCCAGGTTATGTACGCCTTTTATTTTTATCTCTTCGATACCGATAAGGGGGAAAGGACGAGGGACGAGGGACAAAGAAGGCAAATTGCACCATATTTTCCCATCCCCGGAATAAAGCCCTTCGACTTTTTCTTTGCGGCTGAAGAAATATACCCTCGGTAATTTTGTATTTTGCCGCCCCGGTTGACTCGCCGGGGAAGGCCTTTTGCATTTTGCATTGAAGATTTTCATAGTTTCAGGGTCATCCCGATTCAGCACAAGGAAATCGTCGTATGTCTGGTTTTCAAAGACCCTTGCCTTTGCGTCGCCGTATTCTTCGATTGAATGATACCTGTCAAGATGGTCGGGCGTTACATTGAGTATCGCAGCACCCTTCGGCCTGAAGTCCCGTATCGCCTCAAGCTGAAAACTCGAAATCTCGGCCACAAGCCAATCAACTATCTGCTCTTTGATCTCCACCCTTTGCTTATGAATTTCTTCCGTCAGCGCATTCCCTATATTCCCGCCGAGTATGGTTTTGGACCCGCTTTTTTTCATCATAAAATCAAGCAAAGCCGTTGTTGTAGACTTCCCGTTTGTTCCGGTGACCGCAAGAAATTGAGTTTCCCTGCCTGCCTGAACATTCCGCATCCCGAACTCCGCATCCCGCATATTAATTATTTGATATGCCAGCTCAAGTTCGCTGATTATAGGTATACCCTTTGATCTTGCGAGAGATAACGGTTTGATGTTAAGGGGCACTCCCGGACTAATCACGATCATATCGGCGGATGTAAATAAATGCTCGGGATGCCCGCCGAAAACACGCTTTACACCCGCGCTCAGCTTTGTTATGAAACCCTGAAGTTTGTCCTCTGTCTTTGTATCAGTCACCGTGACCTGCGCGCCGAGTTCGGCGAGCAGATTTGCAGCCCCGACGCCGCTCCTTGCAAGGCCTATTACGGTTATATTTTTACCCTTTATTTTTTTCAAAGCCGCCTCTTTTTACAATCCCGTATGACTTCTTGCTTTTCTGTTTTACATAAAGTTTTGACTTTTTACTTTTCTGTCTTGCATAGAGTTTTGTCTTCTTATGCTTTTTGGCGTTTTTGGCTATATATTTTTTCTGATGCCCGTCTTTTGATCTTTTTATTTTCGCTTTTGAATATTTACCGCGCGACTTCTTGTAAATAACAGGCTCATCAATATCCCCTTTTGTCAGATACACCATCGGAGATTCCCTGTTACCCATTACGTCAAACCCCTTGCCTATGAGGAGTTCCGTTTCCTTCCAGAGGTCGCTCCTGCTCGGGCTGCCGAGGAGCGCAACAACAATCGTATCGTTCTTACGCTCGGCTGCGCATACAAAACAGTGGCGCGCCTTGCTGGTATATCCTGTTTTCCCTCCGACAAGTTCGTCTTCGGACCATAAAAGCCGGTTGGTATTTCTGATCAGCTTCGTTTTGCCGTCCGTTGTCGAAACCTGCGCCACACGCGTTCCTATGATTTCCCGTATCTTAGGGTATCCCAGGGCATAGTCCATGATCCTGGCCAGATCAACTGCCGTTATGTATTGTCCCGGACCCGGCAGGCCGTTCGGATTTATAAACCGTGTGTTAGTTGCGCCGATTGAGAGGGCCTTCTTATTCATAAGCTCGACAAACTTTTCTTCCGAGCCGGACGTCGCTTCGGCAAGGGCTACCGCCGCATCATTTGCCGAGCCGATAAGGGCCGCATTAAGGAGTTCCTCAACCGTCACCCTCTCTCCCTCCCTGAAACCCGCCTTATGGGGAGGAACGCGGGCGGCGTTCCTGCTGATGGCAACTATGTCTTTGAGGTCCTTATTTTCGAGCGTCACAATAGCCGTCATGAGCTTTGTAGTGCTTGCAGGAGGGCATCTCAGTTCAGGGTTTTTCGCGTAAAGGAGCTTCCCTGTCGTCGCATCTATTACGGCCACTGCACGGGAATGGAGATCATCGGCATAAGAAATAACCGGGGCCGAACAGTATGCCATCAGTAGTACAACAAGATATAACAGCTTGAATTCTATAAAATTTATCCGCTTTCCGCCCCCTGCTCTCTGCCTGCTTTTCCTCATTAGCTTCACCTCACTTTTAACGTTGCCAGACTCAATAAAGCAAGAATTATTCCAACTATCCAGAATCTTACAATAACTTTCGGTTCAGGCCACCCTTTTAATTCAAAATGGTGATGGATAGGCGCCATCCTGAAAATCCTTTTGCCGGTCAGTTTAAAAGATGCAACCTGCATCATAACGGAGATTGTTTCTATAACAAAAATACCGCCGACAATAGCAAGGACTATTTCATGTTTTGTTATCACGGCAAGGGTGCCGAGACTGCCTCCGAGGCCTAATGAACCGACATCGCCCATAAATACATCGGCGGGATAAGAATTAAACCATAAAAATCCGAGCGCCGCGCCGAACATGGCGCCGCAGAAAACAGTCAATTCTCCGGTCCCCGGAAGATAGAGGACCTGAAGGTACTGTGCCAGCCCCTTGTGCCCCGAGAGATAGACAAGCACGCCATTGGCAAGGACGGCAACTGCAACAAGACCTATTGCGAGGCCGTCAATACCGTCCGTAAGGTTGACTGCATTGGAAGAGCCTACCATGACAATAAGAGAGAATGGTATATAAACCCATCCAAGGTCAAAAAGCCATTTTTTAAAGAAAGGGATGCTTAGAACGTCCGTATATGGGTCTTTGGGATTCATATAAAGAAAAACCCCGATAAGCAGCGCAAGCGCAATCTGCAATCCGAACTTCTGGTATGCCCTGAGACCATTATGATTCTGCCGGTAAATCTTCAAATAGTCATCGGCAAAACCGATCGCACCGAACCCGGCCAGTGAAACAATCATCGTCCAGACATAGATATTTTTGAGATCTCCCCACATAAGGACGGAGAGGAGTATAGAGAGGATGATGAGAATACCTCCCATAGTCGGAGTGCCTGCCTTGCCGAGATGGGCCTTCGGGCCGTCATCCCTTATCTGCTGGGTAAAGCTGAATCTCTTTAGTTTACCGATTATCCATGGTCCCAGAATCAACGATAAAAATAATGCCGTCAATATGGCAAGGGATGTCCTGAAGGTTATATATCTGAATACATTCAGGGGAGAAAACCAGTCATGAAAACCGTAAATCAGGCTATAGAGCATTATCCCTCCAGGACCTTTTCCATATTCATACCCCTCGAACCCTTTATCAATACTCTGTCTCCCTGCTTCCGTATCTCTTTCAACAATTCTCCCGCCTCGGCGGACGCCCGCGACGTATAGGACACGCCCTGGAATTCGGATGCTGCAAGTTCCATCAACGGTCCGACAGCGATAAAAATGTCTATCCCGAGTTCTTTCAGCAGCCTGCCGATCCTCCTGTGGGCCTCACCGGCATAGGGACCGAGTTCAAGCATATCACCGAGGACGGCT
Organism: Thermodesulfovibrionales bacterium; assembly: GCA_041658585.1. Classification (GTDB taxonomy): domain Bacteria; phylum Nitrospirota; class Thermodesulfovibrionia; order Thermodesulfovibrionales; family SM23-35; genus DYFC01. The sequence continues at coordinate 12,410 of JBAZZX010000010.1, read as the reverse complement.
ATCGCCCTTCCCTTTTTGATCCTTACAAGCTCTTTGACCGCCTCTTCCATTGATGCGGGATTGGCGTTATAGACGTCGCTGATGACCGTGACGCCGTTCAGTTCCTTTAGTTCAAGCCGCATAGGCACGCCTTCAAAGGAATCGATTGCCTGTTTAATATCCGGAAGTTTTATATCAAGGAAACTGCCTGCACAGGCAGCCGCAAGTATGTTGTAGATATTGAACATGCCTGATATTTTCGGATGCATTTCAACAAAGCCCTGCGCACCGGTATGCAGCCGAAAACTTGCGCCGCGTTCATGAAGCCTTATATCCGTTGCATACACCTCGGCGGTATTATTAATCCCGTACCGGCATATCTTTCCCTTAAATCCTGAAACTTCTATCCCTTCCATCATAAATACATCATCTGCATTCACAACGGCAACCTTTACATAATCAAGGAGTTCGAGCTTGGTTCTCCTTACCGTTTCAATATCCCCGAACCCTTCAAGGTGCGCCAGGCCTATGTTTGTCAGGACGCCGCAATAGGGAAGCGCGATGTCACAGAGTTGTTTTATCTCTCCGGGTCTGCTTGCTCCCATTTCGAGCACGACAGCCTCGTCTTCATCCTCCATCTTCGCCAGGCTCAAAGGCAGCCCGATATGGTTGTTCAGATTCCCGGTATTTTTCAGCACCCTGTATCTTTTGCCTAAAATCGCGGACGTCAGCTCCTTTGTTGTTGTCTTGCCGTTGGAACCGGTCACGGCCACAACCGGGATATTTTTTTTCAAACGCCTGCTCCGGGCAATATCCTGAAGCGCCTTCAGGGTATCAGGCACATAAATATACGTTTTGCCCTCTTCGGTTTCAACCGGCTGTTTGCTCACCAAAGCGCCGCCTCCCTTTTCGAGGGCTGCACGGAGAAAATCATGTCCGTCGAACCTGTCGCCTTTCAGCGCAACAAACAACTCGCCTTGCCCTATCTTTCTGGAATCGATAGAGATTCCGTTAAATGAACCCGGACCGCTCCGGATAACCTTTCCGCCGGTTGCTTTCAGTATCTCATTAAGTGTCAGCATTCCCATTATTCTCTTTTTTAAGTTTGACAACATCGCAAAAAGTCCTTTTCATGGCTGTCATTCCCGAAGTCCTTAATCGGGAATCCATTCTTTTCAAGAAGTTGCGCGCACATGGATTCCCGCCTTCGCGGGAATGACGACTTTTTACGAGTTCTTCATTTTTAATTTAATATTAATTGCTTCCCTTAATACCTCTTTATCATTGAAGGGAAGCCTTGCGCCTTTGACCTCCTGGTAATCCTCATGCCCTTTCCCTGCGATAAGGACTATATCTCCATCCATCGCCATATCAACAGCTTTTCTGATAGCCTCTTTCCTGTCCGGCTCTATGATATAATCCCTGTTCACTGCTCCGGCTTCAATGTCTCTGATGATATCCATGGGGTCTTCGGACCTCGGGTTATCGGAAGTGATAAAAACAAAATCACTATACCCTGTCGCAATCTGACCCATTACAGGTCTCTTGCCTTTATCCCTGTCCCCGCCGCAGCCGAAGACGGTGATTATTTTTCCGGCTACTGATGATTTTTGGAGGAGTTCCCTTGCCGTCCTGATCAAACGCTCAATGGCGTCTTCCGTGTGGGCATAATCTACGATGCAGAGGAATTTCTGTCCAAGATCTACCTTTTCAAATCTTCCGGGAACTGCGCCGATAGTATTAATGCCTTCGATAATCGCCTCATCCGGCACGGTTAAAGAGACGGCCGCGCCGATTGCGGCCAGGATGTTGTATACGTTTATTATACCCGTCAAAGGAGATGATATATCCAGTATTTTACCCTGAAATAATACCTTGAATTTCAATCCCCGGAATGAATTGTCTATATCATAGGCAAAGATATCCGCTCCCGCCTGAAGACCATAGGTATATATATTCAGTCCCGCCGTCATCCACCTCACGGGAAGCATCTCGTTATAGAGGACCTTCCCATAGGGGTCATCAATGTTTATTACCGCGGTCCCTTCCCTGGAAAGGAGTTCGCTGAACAATCTCTTTTTAGAGCGGAAGTATTCCTCCATTGTCTTATGAAAATCCAGATGGTCTCTGGTTAGATTGGTGAATACGGCCGTATGGAAAACGGCTCCGTCCACCCTGTATTGCGCAAGTGCATGGGACGATACCTCGGAAATAACATGGGTACATCCGGACAGAATCATTTTTTTTAATAGTCCCTGAAATTCAGGGGACTCCGGCGTTGTATGCACGGCGGGGAAGACCTCGTCTTTTATCATGTACCGGATCGTGCCGATTAACCCGACGGTATGCCCTCTCTGCTCCAGTATGGACTTAAGAATATAGGTTGTTGTTGTCTTGCCGTTTGTGCCGGTTATCCCGGTAAGCGCTATGCGTTCCGACGGCCTATCATTAAAGTTATTCGCTATACAGGCCAGCGCCCTCCTGCTGTTTTCAACCCGGACAAAAGGTATTACGCCGTGCAATTCCCCGGTCCTTATCCCGTGTTCCAAAATCTCTTTCTCATGCACTATCACGACTGCGCCCCGTTGAATTGCATTCCGAATAAAATCATGCCCGTCATATTTTTCGCCTTTTATGGCTGTAAACAGATGCCCTTTTTCCACCGTGCGTGAATCATACGATATCCCGGAGATATCCGAATTTCTCAAAACATCGTTATCCTTAAGCGCTTCCGCAAAATCACACCCCTTAATAACTTCCTTTAATATCATTTCAACACCAGATAAGGTTCTTCACGCAGGCTGTCCTCTCTCGGTATATTCAGATAGGACAGCGCCTGACCTGCTATATCTCTGAAAACAGGGGCAGCCACTGCTCCGCCATATATCTGGCCCTTAGGTTCGTATACGACAACTATCATTGCTATTCTCGGGCTGTCAGCCGGCACAAACCCGACAAAGGAACTGACATATTTTTCCTTTGAATACCTTTTTGTCCTCGGATCTATTATCTGCGCAGTGCCTGTCTTGCCTGCAACCGCATTTCCGTCTACGGAAGCGCTTGTGCCGGTCCCTCCTTCTTCCACTACGCTCTTCAGGATGTCCTTAAATGTTTCCGCGGTCTTCGCCGAAATAATGCGGTTCATGTCCTTATTCTTGAATGAAGCTACCACCTCCCCGCGCGGAGAAATTATCTCTGACACGACATGGGGGCTTACAAGGGACCCTCCGTTCGCAATCGCGGAATAGGCCCTCAGCATCTGAAGCGGCGTAACGGCAACCTCCTGCCCGATCGGGATGGCGCCGACAGACGTGCTTGACCATCTTTCAGGCCTCGGGATCCAGCCGGTGACTTCTCCCGGAAGGTCTATGCCCGTCTTTTCACCGATGCCAAGCAGCTTTGCATATTTATATACTCTGTCCTTCCCGAGCTTCATTCCGATCATGATCGAACCGACATTTGAAGATTTCTGAATAACCTCTTTGAAAGTTAAAACTCCATGCTTGTGTGCATCGCGTATATTTTTCCCGCCGACTTCAATGCTTCCCCTGCTTACATCGAATAAGGTATTCGGCCTTAGAATTTTTTCTTCAAGAGAGGCGACGCCTATAACTATCTTGAATGTCGAGCCCGGTTCGTACAGATCGGTAATGGCCCTGTCCCTTTTTGCAGAGGCGGCGGCGCTGCCTCCCCTATTGGGGTCATATGCGGGCCTGTTAGCAAGCGCAAGGATTTCGCCGGTTAACGGGTCCATCATGATTACGGAGGCTGCAGCCGCTTTCCAGTGGGCCATAGCCTTATCAAGTTCTTTTTCTACAATGCGCTGAAGGGCTTCGTCTATGGTCAGCACAATATTGTTCCCTTTCACCTCGGTATTCACTCCAGGTGAAAGCGTCCTGCCGCCGGCGTCCCTTTCGACCGTTACCTTGCCGCCGCTTGTCTTCAGATATTTATCGAATTTCAGCTCTATCCCTTCAAGCGCCTGATTATCGATTCCGACAAAACCAAGGATATGGGAGGCAAGGTCGGCCTTCGGGTAAAACCTCTTTGCTTCAGGCAGAAAGCCAAGACCTTCAATCTTCAATGCGCGTATTTTTTCGGCGGTTTCGGGATCCAGCTTTCTTTCTACCCATATAAATCTCCCCTTATCCGGGATCTTTGCAAGGACCGCCTTTGGTTCCCTTGCAATTGCCGAGGCAAGCCTTTTTACATCATTGCCTTCACGGTCAAGATGCTTCGGATCCGCATAGATCGAATCAAGGTCCAGATTTAACGCGAGTTCTCTCCCCCGCCTGTCGACTATTATCCCCCTTCTGACCTGAATATCCTCTACTTTGATATACTGCTTTTGGGCGCTATCGTAAAAGCGCTTATGATTTACGACCATCAGGTCCACAAGACGCAGGGACACGAGGAAAAAACTGAAAATAACAACCGTGTTGAGAATAACCGCCCTTTTTTTATTCAACCCCCCACCTCATACTTCAAGGCTCGCTCAATTGTCTTCTCTCCAGTGACGCTTTATATGGCATATACTTTTTCTGTTTATCTATATGGATTACTTTTATTCTGTCGGGAAGGACAAAACCATCGGCCCCTGCCTGAGGCGTCTCTAATTTTGCAAAAGACAGAAGGCTTGTCTTTTCGGCAATCAGCATTTTTCTCTCTCTGAGGGCGCTTATCCTCTTTTTCTCGAGGTCGCCAAGGCAGTATTCCAGTTTTAAATAATTGGACCTGAGGTATACAAGACCAAACACGCCGGCTATAAGAAAGACCACCAAAAAAAATCTAAAGATACTTGAAAGAACACGGTGTTTCCGTTTCATATCTTCTCCGCCGCCCTGAGTTTTGCACTTCTTGAAGACGGATTAACCCTGAGTTCTTCAGGAGATGCAGTTAAAGGTTTTTTTGTAATAATTTTTAAAATCCCTCTCTTTGAACTATCCGCTATAAATCTCTTTGCGATCCTGTCTTCCAGGGAATGATATGAGATAACGCACAACCTTCCCCCCTGCTTCAGAAGCCTTTGCGCGGCTTCGAGTCCTAAACTCAACTGTTCAAGTTCTTTATTCACCTCTATCCTTAACGCCTGGAAGGTCTTTGTTGCAGGATGAAGCCTCCCTCTTCCGCCATAAACATTTTCTACGATATCTACAAGCGCGGAGCATGTGTCTATGGTCTTTTTGTTTCTGCTCCGGAGTATTGCCGCGGCTATTTTGTGCGACAAACGCTCTTCACCGTATTCCCATAATATCCGGTTGAGTTCTTTTTCCGAATAGGTATTTACGACATGCCATGCCGAGAGCTTCTGCCTGTTGTCCATCCTCATATCAAGACGTTCATCGGAAGCAAAACTGAACCCTCTTTCAAGGTCCCTGAATTGCAGCATGGAAACACCGAGGTCAAACAGGATCCCGTCGACTGCGGAGATGCCGTCTGTGTGAAGCAGGCTTTCCATATCTGAAAAACTCCCCCTCCTCAAAATAATTCTTTTATCCGAAAGCCTTTTTTCGGCGATTTCAAGGGCGGACTCATCTCTATCTATCCCGATGAGCCTTCCCCCCGAACCGATATCTTTCAACAAATGCTCTGAATGTCCCCCGGGCCCGACTGTTGCATCAACATATATTCCATCCGGCCTCGGTTTCAGCGCTTCAATAACCTCATGCAGCAAAACCGGCAGATGGGGATACTCCACTGTCAATCAATCACGAAAAGAAAATCCGCAAAACTTTTCTTTTCAGTCATTGCTTCCCCGTCAAATATCATAACCGGCCAGTTTCGTTTCAAAGGCTTTTTTGTCTATCTTTTCAGGGTCAAAGGAGCCGTCCCATTCATTTCTGTCCCACAGTTCAATCTTTTCGATCTGACCCGCCATTACAACATTTGCATTTAGATTTGCATCCTCTCTCAGAGAAGCCGGGATAAGAATCCGGCCCTGTTTATCCATCTCTATTTCGACTGCGGATGCAATAACCCTTCTCAGATAATACCGGATTGCCTCATCGGACCTTGGTTTTGTCCTTATTTTTTCAAGGTGTCTGCTCCACTCCTCCATCGGATATATATAAAGACACTTGTCAAAAGGAGCATTCGTAACATATAGCTTAGTGCTATAATTACTTGAAATGATCTCTCTGAAAGGAGCGGGGATAATGATTCTCCCCTTCGGATCGATTGTGTAATAATATTTGCCAGAGAAAGATGGCACTTTTCCCTCCACTTTCTACCACTTCCTACCACTCAATGATAATTTGAGGAAAAGCGAAAGTCAAGAAAAATATTTTTATTTCTATATTATGTATACCATTAGCGGTGTGACTACTATATGTTGTTTCTTAAACAGCGGATTCTCTAAACAAATGCGATACGGAATTTGCCTTCTCATGCACGGTTATTTCTTATAAGAAAGAACAAAAAAAGATGCAGCGTGAAACGTTGTCTGGCATTATTTTTTCTAAGATAATGCCTTCATTTTTGGCTTGACAAAAGGATTTCTTCCTTGATACTGTTATCACAGAATTATTTTTAATCTTAAAATTCCAAGTAATGAAAGGGGGGTTGATCAGATGACAAAAGCGGAGTTAATCGACAAGATCGCATCAGGTACAGGATTGAGCAAGGCGGATGCTACAAGGGCGCTGGATACCACGTTAAACTCGGTCAAGGCAGCAATGAAAAAAGGACAGAAAGTTACTCTCGTCGGCTTCGGGACCTTCTCCGTCTCGAAGAGAAAATCCAGGAAGGGCCGCAATCCGAGAACTGGTGACGTTATTACTATTCCCGCCGCCAAGGTACCCAAGTTCACGGCAGGCAAGTCACTCAAAGACTTCATAAAATAAAACGATATCTTCGTTCTATTATATAAAAGGGGCAATATAATATTGCCCCTTTACTCTTTTTCTTAATAACCTATGAGCTATTCCGGGAACTTGCATAAGGCACAAAAAAGGAGTCATTTATGTTAGTTGAATTCAGCATTATACCGATAGGCGTCGGCAGCAGCCTCGGCAACAGGCTTGCAGAGGTATTAACAATTGTTGATGCAAGCGGACTTGCCTATAAGGTTAACCCTATGGGGACGGTTGTCGAAGGCGAATGGAACGAGATTATGAAACTCATCAAAAAATGTCATGCAACCGTCATGAAAACCGGCGAGAGAGCGGTCACAAAAATAACCATCGACGACAGAAAAGGGAAATCCGGCAGAATAGAGGAAAAGGTAAAGTCCATCGAGAGAAGAATCGGGAAACCGCTCAAGAAGTAAGCCGCTGTTATACCTGAATAAAACTAAACCCAAATATCTCTTTCAAAGCAAGGTAAGAGAGATTTCGTATCATTCAAGACCTATATCACTTTCTCCCTATACTGCGCATTGGAGAGCACACATCCGAAAAGTTTGATTCATAGAAAGAAACGGCGCGGTTCTCAGACTTTCGGTGCGACATTCGAATAAGCGTCATTCCGCAACTTCGCAGAGGAATGACGCTTATTCGTTCTTGTTACTTGAATCGATCGATAAGTTTATGAGTGCCAACAAAATAGAGCTTATAGATGTTGCCTTCCTGCTGAAAAACACACCGATAAAAGTCATCTACATAGAACTCCCGGAATTCAGAACCTTCGAGCTTATGAATTTTTAAAGAGGGATGTTTAGGATTTTCTTTGAGAAGGGATATTTGTTTTTTAAATTTTTTCTTTATTTCTCCGGGGAGTTCATCGTACTGGGGCAAAAATTCAGGTTCTATGGCGATGAGATATTTGCTCACTCTCTCTTATCCAGTTCCTTTACAAATTCATCTACATTATATTTCCTGTATTTACCATCCTTAAAGTTCTTCTCAGCTTTCTTAATCTTTTCCTGCACCTTATCAGTCCAGAACCATGCCTGAGAACGGGGGATGTTGATAGAGGGCTCAAGAACGAGTTTCCCCTCCCGCACCTCCAGAATAAGCTGATCACCTTCATTTATGTGGAGTATCTCACACACATCTTTAGGTATGGCTATCTGCCGTTTAGGTGAAACCGTCAGTGTTTTCATAAATCTATCTCCTTAGAAATTTTTACTTCTTAGTAAAATAATAAAATAATCTTACTATTTTGTCAATGTTATTTGCCTCGTCGAAGCGAAGGCTTTCTTGTTCCGCTATTCGATGGAGCTCGGCAGTCGTAATCATGCCTTAATCTCCGAGTTAACCAATAATCCCCACCTGCGGTTATATTTTCCATGATGCGGAAGTGTAGGATCGAGCGGAGAAAAGCCCGGTGCAAGTATAACCACCTTTCGGAGCGCTTTATTGCAAAACTTTTTTTATGCAGCTTAATGCGCTTAATTTCATGTAACGTCTCTGCATCAAGATAACTTTCTCCACAGTGTGGACAGGTAATGACAGGAACATTTTCTATCACTAAAATGTCTTTACCTTTGCCGTATGTCCTTGCAACTCTGCGGATACGGGCGCCCTGTTTCCCGCAATTATCACAAATCATTTCTTTCCCTGCTTTCATAAATATATTATGGCACATACACAGTAATGTGGAAATAGAGAGGCAAAAGCCTCGGAGGGAGGAACGACCGGGGATGTCCGCATCAGGCGGATTCGCCGAGGAGAAAGCGAAAATACTCTATCCTCAGTTTAATCAGAAAAATTGTGAATAATCCGGGCTATAAATAAATTTATTTTGGGCATTCAAACTATTCTTCCAGATCAATCTTTAGCCTATATCCAATACCGGGCTCATTGATCAAAAAGCGGGGTCTTGCCGGATCTAATTCAAGCTTATGGCGCAACTGCGTCATATAGACTCTTAAATATTGTGTCTCTTTTGAGTAAGAAGGGCCCCATACTTCTTTTAAAAGCTGATTGTGGGTAACAACTTTACCTGCATTTTGAATGAGTACAGTTAAAAGTTTGTATTCGATAGGCGTTAAGTGAACTTCTTGCTCATTTAAAAATACCTGACGTTGTGACATATCGACCCTTAGATTGTCGAGAATAAATACCGGTTCTCCTTGACCGGCTTGGCGCATGACCTTGTGTCGGATAGCAACACGGATACGTGCTAACAGCTCTCCGGCTCCGAAAGGTTTTGTCAAATAGTCGTCAGCACCCGCATCAAGTGCCTTAATCTTATCCTGTTCCTGCTCCCGTGCGGAAAGCACAATTATGGGGATATCGCTCCATTCGCGTAATCTCCTTGTTACTTCCAACCCATCAATATCAGGGAGTCCCAAATCAAGCAATATTATATCCGGTGAACGCGTGGCAGCCTGCACAAGCCCATCTTGTCCTGTTTGAGCTTCAATAAAGCGATATCCCTGGCCTTGTAGTACGATGCGAAGAAATCGCTGCATCTGGGGCTCGTCTTCTATGAGAAGAATCAGACCGTTATCTTGTGACATTTTTATTTTTGTAATAGATACTGTACATTTCAGATTTCTTCCATTTCCAGCAATTTCGGTTTCCCGGTGATGGGGAGAGTAAATCGGAAAACAGTTCCTCCTCCAGGCCTGTTTTCAGTCCAAATATCACCCTCGTGGGCAGTGATAATTGCCTGACAGATAGTCAAGCCTAAACCAATACCGCCTCTTGCTCTTGAACCACGTACAAATTTCTCAAAGATTCGTTTTTCTTCTCCATGAGGGATGCCGGAACCACGATCTGCCAATTCCACAAGCAAACTATCTCCTTTCAACATCGCGGAAAGATCCAACGGAGTTTCCTTTGGAGTATATTTTATAGCATTGTCCAAAAGATTCATTAAAACCTGTTCAATGAGCAGGGCATCAAAAGGAACAAGAGGTAAATCAACAGAGAGGTTGATTGAAAGAGGGTGTTCCTTGAGTTTTTCAGAAAATCGGTTCAGTACTACTCCAATAATCTCTTCAATAGACTGCCACTCTTTTTTTACAACAATTGCACCTGACTCGAGACGCGTCATATCAAGTACATTGCGAATAATTTCATTCAGATGTTCTGCTTCTTCATAAATGGTCTTTATAAGTTCTTTCTTGCTGTGCTTATCCAGAGTTATATCCGGCTGAAGCAGCGTAGATGAAGCCCCTGTGATTGCAGCCAATGGAGTTCGCAAATCATGAGAAACGGAACTGAGGAGGGTATTGCGGAGGGTTTCGGTTTCCGCTTTTAGAAGAGCATTTTGCGCCTCTTCTGCAAGGAGTGCTCTTTCGATGGCAATAGCAGTCTGGTTTGTAAAACTTTCGAGAATATGCATCTGCTCCGAATCAAACATTCCCATGGAGGAGACGGGTAAAATGCCCAGCACCCCCACTGTCCGCGATGAAGTGACCAACGGCAGATAGAGTGCCTTGGCGCCGGGAACCGTATCAGTTCCCAGACCGGCCTGCTGGCGGTGATCAAACGTCCATTGGGCAACACCCAATTCACTCTGATCAAGGGCAAAGGTTTTCTCTGCGGTAATGGGAACAGTTAAGTTCCCTTTCTCATCAGGCATCAAGATGACAACCTTGCTCGGGAAAACCTCGCTGATATGTTTTTCAGCAATTGAACTTAAGGGTTTGACTTCCTGCTCATGCACAAGTTCTTTACTGAGGTTATACAGGGCTGCCGTCCTTCTTTCCCTGAGACGGGCTGCATTTGCCTGTTCACGTATACGCAACGTCAAATTGCCGATGACAAAGGCAACAATGAACATGACGACAAAGGTAACGAGATACTTTACATCGCTGACCGCAAAAGTATGGTAAGGAGGAACAAAAAAGAAATCAAAAGAAGCTACGCTGAGCAGTGTTGCCAATAATGACGGACCCTTGCCTGTACGGCTTGCGACGATCATAATACCGAGAAGATAGAGCATGGCAAGATCCACAAGACTGAAATAAGGGAACATCAGTGCATCAATGCCTGTGCACGCTGCAACAATCCCTAAACTGAGAAGCCAGTCTCTTATATCGGACTTCCGAGGTATCGGTTTGATCGCAGGCTTCGGCACAGCCTGATCTGAATCACCGGAAATGACATACACATCTATGTCTCCGCTGCCACGAACTACCTCATCAAGCAATGACCCGAATATTTTATCTTTCCATCTCGGATGGGTCGGCTTACCTACAATGATTTTGGTTACATTCCGTGTACGGGCATAATTCAAAATTTCCTCACTGGCCTTGTGCCCGGAGAGAGTTACGGTTTCCGCTCCAAGGCTTTCGGCCAAACGCATATGGTCGGATAGCTGTCTGAGATCGCTTTCAGACGGCTTTACCGCTGTAGGAGCTTCAATATATACGGAAATCCAATCTGCCCGAAGGCCGGCCGCCATTCGCTTGGCTGCCCGGATAAGACGGATTGAACGAGGGTTCGCGCCTATACAGACCATAATTCGCTCAGCAGCAGGCCAGACTTCCTTTATCCCTTTAATACTCCGGTAATCCTGCATCTGTACATCAACCCTTTCAGCAGTCCGGCGCAGTGCCAGCTCTCTCAGGGCGAGTAAGTTTCCCTTACGAAAGAAATTTTTTCTGGCACGGTCAGCTATTTCAGCGACATAAACCTTCCCCTCCTTAAGCCGCTGCAGGAGTTCTTCAGGCGGAAGGTCTATGAGTTCTATTTCGTCAGCCCGGTCGAGGAGAAAATCGGGGATGGTTTCACGTACGTTAATTCCCGTGATCTGCGCAATCACGTCATTCAGACTTTCGATGTGCTGCACATTCACCGTAGTATACACAGAAATCCCGGCGCCAAGCAGTTCGTATATGTCTTGCCACCGGTTTTTATGGCGTGAGCCGGGAGCATTTGTGTGAGCCAGTTCATCGACCAGAATGAGCGCAGGTTTGCGACTGAGCGCTGCGTCGATATCTAATTCGGCTAATGTTGTCCCTCGGTACTCAATGGAATGGCGTGGAATTACTTCAAGCCCTGCAAGAAGATCTTCTGTTTCCTTCCGTCCGTGAGTCTCCACAACTCCAACAACGACATTGACACGCTCTGCCCGTTTTTGTTGAGCAGACGCAAGCATCGCGTAAGTCTTCCCAACTCCGGGTGCAGCGCCAAAAAATATCTTCAGCTTCCCTTCCCGGCTCCGCTCAGTTTCACTCCGCATATGATCAATAAGTAAATCGGGATCAGGCCGCTGTTCTTCCATTCTTTGACTCCATGCTTCATTGTATTGTCGCACTTTTTATGACTATGAGCAAATAAACCTTTTTTGTAGACTAAGGACTACATAAGCCGACAGAGATTACGAGACATGAAGCATTTCCTTTTTTTGCAATGTCATTAGGCCTGATCTCTCCTTCGACGACCTCACTCTTGAAATATGTATCTGCAATCACTACTGTCCGGTTATCGATTTTAAGGAATCAGATAACCTATTGAAGCATAAGAAATAAATGAACAAAATAATATTTTTCGATTTGAAAAAATATAAGAAAGGGTTTTTAGCCTATAATCCCA
>JBAZZX010000009.1:0-83458 GCA_041658585.1 Thermodesulfovibrionales bacterium | reverse complement strand
TCTGCCGCATTATGATTATGTCCTTTCCTGCCATCCTGCCTCCTCCTTAAAAGGAGCAGTTTAGCATTGTGCAAATAGGACATTTTCATTTTGCTCTAATAGGACATTATCACGTTGCTGTTACAGATCTTTTTGGGAACTGGTTTTTAGGCAGATAGACCATGAGTAAAACTACCACCGACCTTGTCGGTGGCTTTAAATGCGGCAAGACTATGGACAATGTCCTTCGTCTTGCCTGATAAGGAATTCTTTAAATTCTTATTCGGCTTACCAACAATGTTGGTTCGCTTATGTAGTGTGGCCTCCGCCCCCACACCCCACCACTGACAATGTCAGTGGTTTAGCACGGTTAATTAATTGATAGTAGCTATAACAGAGACATCTTTTTTTAACCTCTAAGAATGCCCCTTTCTTATCGTAATCAATATGAGTCGAAATCGTTCGATGTATCAACTGCTATGTGAACTGTAGTGTTCCACGGCGACTCCTTGGCGCGTTGACTACAGTAGGCGACAGTGATTTTCTCCCTGAAACGTGCATTCCGTATTTGAACAGTATACGCAAATGTTATTCTGATTTCTCTGCCCTTTTTTCAGTAAAAAAATACGCGAGAAATTCCGCGTCCTTTGGGGGTAAATCAAACTTTAAACAGGCCTCGCCAATCAACTTGGACAGGCTGGCGCCAGGATTATCGAGTCGCTCATCTGATATCCACTTCACTGCCCTTCTCAGTTGCTCACCCTCAGGGAGAATACTCATTATATTTTTCTCCTATAGTTTTATTTAATTAACCACTTACAGAGAAAAAAGCCATTCCTCAAGATAAACTATGATTTTTTGCTCGTTTTTGCAGTAAATTCCGAGATTTTTTTCTGCACATTATCACTTTGACAATGAGCACATTTGATTTTTGGTTTAGCTTCAAATTCTTTAATAGAGAGGAAGACACTGAACTCATGGTTACAGTCTTTACAGACATATTCATAAGCAGGGTGCTGGTCACTACCTCCCGCAAAGGGCTGGCGAACATCATGACCATGTCGTGGCACATGATGATGGATTTCGAGCCACCGATTGTGGGTTGCGTGATCAGCAATCGGAACTACACATTCAACATCTTGAAGGAGACCAAGGAATGCGTGATCAACATACCTACTGTGGAGCTGGTGGAAAAGGTGGTGGGTTGCGGGAACACCTCTGGATGAACAGTCGATAAGTTCAAGGTCTTTGGGCTCACAGAGGTATCTGCATCATGCGTCAAGGCACCGCTCATCGGTGAGTGTTATGCGAATCTTGAATGCAAGGTCGTCGATGGAAAGATGGTATCCAAATATAACCTCTTTATCCTTGAGGTGCTCAAAGCATGGATCAACCCCGCAAGGAAAGACGCTCAGACGATTCATCATCGAGGGAGAGGCGCTTTCATGGTCGCAGGCGAAACGATCAAGTTGCCCTCAAAAAAGAAATAGATTCCCTTGCTTGTGACAGAAAATATTGGAAAGCACAGAAAATGCAGAATCTTGGAAAGCTTTTTTGTAATGACGGAAAGGTTTAAGAAGAGGGTTTGTACTGGGATCCAGACACACATCAGACACGGTGATTATGTAAAATCAATAAAGCTAACCTATTGATTTAAAAGAAAATGAATGGCGGGGCAGACGGGACTTGAACCCTTGCATATCATCTTTAAAGGGTTAATTTATAAAGTTATTTTGAGACTTCAAACTCTTATCAAGTCCTAAAGCTGTTCTTATCCGGCTCCATTCATTCGACAGTGTATTTTTATTGAAATGCCATCCAGTCCGGGGATTGATAAATACGTATGCTTCCGGCAAAGAAATCAAGAAACCTATAGAAATGTCACCCCCTGCTTTGAACCGCAGTCTCCATTTCTTCATAGCCCGGCTCGATATAAATACCAGTCGAAGCCAGGGACGCATGACCTAACAATTTCTGAACAACTTCAAGATGCACTCCATTCTGGACAAGCCTTTTGGCAAAACTATGTCTCATACTATGGACCGAATATCTGCGGTTAGAAAATCCGGCCTGCTCACACCAGTATTCAAACATATCCTGCAGGGTGCGTCTCGAAAGACGTTTATTTTTCCGAGACATGAACAGAGGGGAAGACCCCTTGACGGGCTCTCCCTTTTCCTCTTTCAATGTCAACCAGGATGAAATCGTATCTCTGACCGAGTTATTTAAAGGGATGATTCTGCCCTTTTTCCGTTTGGCAGTTTCCGGCCTAACATACAGGCGATCACTATTTCGCACGTCCTCGATATTCAGCCCGCAGATCTCAGACAACCGCATCCCTGTCATGAACCCGAGTGTGCAAATAGTAAAATCTCTGCGGGCCTTGAACGTGGGTACCCCGCCAATAGTGGAGAGGATTTTCTTTTCATCTTCTTTTGGTAACCATTTCAGGTTATTCATTCACCCTCCTTATTGACATATTTAAGCTGAGACTGTGAACATTCTGAGGCTTCTATGTCATCTCTGGCGCCAAGATATGTAGGTTGGAACAACGAGCCATTCCTGTAAGCATAAAGGTACCTGACTTCGCAGACGTCCCCTTTAGCCGGTATCTCATAGTTGGCAGGTATCGTGACATTCCCGACAAACACAAAAGCCTTACCATCGAACACTCCCATCTTTATACTGCGTCTTACATTCACACCAAGGACGACAATCGAAGCCGTAGAGAAAAACTTACACTTAACATGCAAAGGGCCACGACCCGGGAAGTGGACAGAGGAAATGTGTTTAAAAACAATGCCTTCCTTGTCTTTCGATTTTAGGTCTTTAAAAAGTTTCCGCTTGCTCGATTCCGTCAGGAAATAAGGAACGATTTTCATATTGCCTGTCTTGTCCTTCCGAACAACACGTTTAAGTTCCTCATGAGCAGACTTGTAGGGCCATGACCGCAGGTTATC
Organism: Thermodesulfovibrionales bacterium; assembly: GCA_041658585.1. GTDB lineage: Bacteria > Nitrospirota > Thermodesulfovibrionia > Thermodesulfovibrionales > SM23-35 > DYFC01. Next base: position 80,519 of record JBAZZX010000009.1, on the reverse strand, counting down.
TCCGTCCAATTCCAATAGACCGAAGACATGGTAAACATCCCCGATAGCCTCACCGTCGAGAAGGACCTCGCGGCCTAACGAGAGAACGGCGTTTTTTATGTAAGGGGATGTTTCGATAATAACGCTGTTTCTGTTGAGGACAACAATATCGTCCGTGCCGTTGCTTTTTACAAGCAAGCGTTTACCGTCTTTCTTCTCCTGGGCCCCATATGCACTATCGGAGAGATAACCCTCGGCATCGTCCTCAGTAATGGGCGTCAGTAATTGAGCGACCACATCTGCCATTTTCTTTTTCGTATTCAAAGGTTCAGGAGACGACAACGTCTGTGCCCGAACCGATGGGAAAACATCACCGCTTATACCGGGGGTACTAATGTACCCCTTTGCGGTTTTCTCAGAGACAAGCCTGTTGAAAACTCCGATTGCTTTTTCATAAGGTACCGGCTCTTGTGTCTTTGTACCTCTCGTTAATGTGTCTCCACGTCGGCCATAAGCGAAAAGGACGACATAGCCGCCGTCCTTTTGTTCTATGGTGGTATGGTAAACCTTGTCAGAATTGCCATTGCTACAATGAAGATCGGCCTTTTGGCAGAGCTCCTTCGGAACGTCCAAAAAACTCGCTTGCATAATATAAGCCTCCTTTTGATTGCATGGTTTGCCGTTTAAGACTCTTAATTTGATAGGCTGGTATGTCGATATGAACCGAAACCTTTTAATGCTGATTCTTGCCCTTTGTGTCTTTCTTTTAATTCAACATTGTCAATCGTTCTTACTACCTCCTGACCTTCAACCAGAATGGATTTTGCAGACAACGCATGAGGGACGCGTTGTAGGGAGAATTGACTCTCTTCATGACTATGCCCTCGTCTTCGTTTGCCTCTAAGGAAAGAAAAAGGTTTTTCTTCCCGACCATAACCTGATGTGCTATTTCTACGACACCGGGGACCCATAGCACATTGTCCTCTAAAATCCTTCTCCGCTCAGACAGCGGGCGGTCTGTAATTAACTTGAACTTGTAATAGAGGACATCAAAAAGATAGATTCTGCCCAAGCTGCGGTCAGACCTGTGGTCTAATATCTCTCCGTCAAGGACCATCCCCTTCGGCGCAGACTTTGCGAGCACATCCCTTAAACGATTGAGCGGTTTACTTATGATGGTATGGTGGCGTGTCCATAATTCAACACTACCGTTTGAATAGACACCGCAACGCCAGCCGTTTTTCTTGACCTCTGCTATCCAGTCAGGGTCCTTGTCCAGTTCGTCAAAGTATTTACTGGACGGTTTGATAACATTCGGTTTGCAAGGGTAAAGATATGGCAAGGTTCCCATTCGACCTCCTTTTGTATTCAGTTAACGGATTACAGCAAGCTCTCTTGCTGCGGCTCTCTATTTTTCTTTGACCTGATTTCAACAGCCTCGTCGTGATACGGATTTGCCAGCGTACTCTGAGGATGCACCTTCACCCCATCCGTCCAGAAGTGTTCAGGGCCCCTTCCGATCTCCCTGCCCCGTTTGGTATGCTGGTCAAAAGCAAAATCAGGGATAGGGAGTTTTACACCCGCCTCATGGCGCCCATACATGACAATCTGAAATTCGTCGCCTATGCGTGATTTATCGGCCCTGCTCATTGCCAGGATGGCATTGGCGAGGACCATTCTGATTGATCGTGCACCCCGCTTTTCAAAATCCTTCCTCAATTCCTGATAGAGTTTCCGCATTTCTGCGACATAGAGAACGACCTGAGGATCACCGAGACCGATATCTTCTATTGAAATGATCTGCAATCTCTTCCAGAGATAATCATGGAACCGGCTTTCAATCTCTATAGCCCAGAACATCGCATCTTCTTCAAGCCCTCTCCTGATTGACTTCTGCAGGGCTGACGTACATTCATAAAAGTCATACCCGCCTGACGTCTCACCAACATAACTCTTTTGCATCAAACTACCTCCTCTGTTTATTTTATGTAGCCTTTCTCGAGCATCGAACAATAGCCGTCACCGATAATGATATGGTCAAGCAGCTTAATCCCCAGGACGTCTCCTGCCTCACTGAGCCTTTCTGTAATCACAATGTCTTCACGGCTCGGCGTAACATCATTTGAAGGGTGGCTGTGCAGGGCCACGATAGACGCTACGCCTTTAAATACCGCTAACCGGAACGTCTCACGAGGGTGGATAAGAGAACTGGTTAACGTACCGAGAGAGCATAGTTCGATATACTGGATAACGTTTTTTGCGTTCAGCCCGACAACCCAGAAATGCTCCCTCTCACGGCTGATTTCATCCTCGGTATTCAAGATGGATCGTAAGACGTTAACCATCTCCGACGCATCGTTAATTTTCTGTTTTTTCTCCGTAATAATCATTTTTCCTCTCTTTTTTGGGGTTTTGCTCAATATAGAGACTGCCTGATTTGCCTTTTAAAGCTTTTTATTCGGGGAGCCGATAGGATAGGTTGCTTCTTGAGGCAAAGTGCCTCTAAAACCTCCTAAAAACCTTATTCTTACCCTTTGGAATTTCCAAAAGGTAAGATAAAGCCTTTAAGCTTTCAGGGCTTTCTGTAAGGCTTGGCTTTTATGAAGCGCTCGTTTAACGTCCATCAGGCATTTGACGATCAGGTTAATCCGGTCAAGGTTAATGTTCATATGCAAGGTTGCCTTCTCGAACAGGCCCATGGTTTCAGCATCATGAAAGACCTTGAGCATTTTCTCTACCTGACTGACAGACTGCTCGAACTTTTCAAGTATCGACTTCTCCTCGTCGCTCATGGCTTGCTGTAAGAAAAATGCACCCTGGTTTTCAATCGTGAGCAGATTTTCGACGAAAGATTTCAGCTTGCCATAACCCTTCATTGCACCGGCTTGGATCTCCTTGAGTATCAAGTGCTGTTTGGACTGGGGGACCTTGCTCATTTCGTAAGCCTCAAAAGGAGAGATATGCCCGGAGGCGGTTAACTTCTGATAGTCGGATGTCAGGTTTAAGAGAGCAATACGCTTTTCGATAACAGGCACCTTGATGCCGAGTTTTCTCGATAGCTCCTCAATGGTATTCCTGTCGAGCAACGACTTGTAAGCCCTTGCCTCTTCCATTACATTCAGGTCCTGCCGTTGGATGTTTTCGAGTAATGCCAGCTCCTCGACTTTGGCATCGTCAGCCTCGATAATGTTTGATTCTATTTCCGTAAGACCGACGATCAGGTGAGCTCTAAACCTTCTTTCACCGGCAATAATCATATACCGCCCGTTTCGGGGAGTCAGGACTACCGGTTCAAGGAGTCCATGCTCTTTTATGGACTGTGCCAGTTCGTCCAGCTTGTCCCTGTCGAATTCTTTTCTCGGCTGGTTCGGATTAGCGAATATCTCACTTACCGGAATTTTCATTTTCCGCAGCCTCCTTTATAATTATTAGGATCTTCCCGGCCAACCCAACCGGAAGCGACCAAAGGTGCAATTCTACATCAGTGCCCCCTACCCTCAGCTCCCGGATATAGGAAGACATATTATAGGTCCGCAATGTCCATTCACCCGAAGTCCCATTGAGCCGCTGAGGTTCGACATTAAATATCTTCCCGAGACGAGACAACATGGCGTGCCTGTTATCATCATATTGTTTCGCTGACCTGATTCGTTCCTCTGCCAGTTCAAGCGCTCTAAGGTATTCCGGCATAAAGCGTTTCTGAATGTCCCTGACAATGCGACCGATTGCCTTGTCAACGCTCACCCTTATATGCGGCGGATTATCACCGGAAGATATCTGGTATCTGTGCTTCTCATCGTAAGGATAAATTCCGCTGATTGAAAGTTTGTTCCTGTCGGCGGCAGGCCAGTTAGGATTCGATATCTGGATAATCTCATGACCCTTTTTAAGATTCACAAGCGGCTTGGCAGCATCAGGGAAGTCATCAAAGACCTCATAACCTCCGAGCATGACGGCAACCTGAGCTACAATGTCCATGAAGTGTTTTCTATCCATTATTGCCTCATCGGCATGACAACCGCCTTGCCATTAATGAGGATGGGCGACAATGTATCACCGATAGCCAGAGATGTTTTTTCAGTCGGGAACGATCTTAAAGCGTCAAGGATATACTGGGAATTGAAAGCCAGTGTTATGTTTTCGGTCCCGGTCATTGTCATCGGACAGACCCACTTGTAATGCCCGAGATTAGCGTTGGAAGAAACGACCTCCATTTGCTTTGCACTATAGTTGACTTTTACGGTTTTGTTCTCGTTGCTTAAGGGCATAGCACCTTCGAGTATTTCAAGGAACTCCCCGGTATTGAACTCGACTTTAATCGGATGTTTTTTCGGAATAATGTTTTGATACTGAGGATACGAGCCTTCGATATGCCTGGCGAACATAAGGCCGCCGGCTATGGAAAAACAGGAGAGGCTTTCACCGACAACGAACTTATCCGCGGCCTTGAATTTTATGGCAAGTGAAACCGCCTTTGCAGGACAAATAAAGGGCTTCGCTTCCTTGCTTTTTTCCGTATCAGTAAAGTGGAGCCGGTGACCGTCCGTCCCGACAATGTGGCCTTCGGCAAGGTCAAAGTAAATACCATTCATGGTATACCGGGTATCACCTTCACCCGCAGCCGGAATCACTGATTTCAGATGGTCAATAAGGTTCTTTATCTCAGCAGTCTTTTTGTCTTTAAAAACCGGCAGACTCGGAAACTCATCACCGGACATTGTGAACATCTGCGCCCGGCTATTAAGGACAACGTAACTGACTCCGTGCTCTTCGTCTTTGGCATAGAAATGAAGGGAAGCCTTTTCAGTCCCGTCCGGCAAGGCATTGACCTCATCATATAAGGTCTTTGCCGGTATGCAGATATTAATGGGACTGGAGGACTCGCAAACGAGCTTCTTGTGGAAAGTACACTCAAGGTCAGAGGCAAGCAGGTCAGCTTTACTGCCGTCGATCTTGATATTGACACACGAGAGGATAGGCATTGTTACCTTTCTATCAACAAAGCTTGTGGATACCTTTAAGGCATCCACAAGCAGGGCTTTATCAAAAGATACTATTGAGATCGGGGCAGCCTTCGGCGTGATTTTCTTTTTGGTGTCCTTGACCTCTGCTTTGACCTCTGCTTTGACCTCTGGCTTGACCTCTGCTTTGACCTCTGGCTTGACCTCTGGCTTTGCATCCTTGACTTCTTTCAGTATCTTTCCTGTCAACGGCTCTTCAATGACATAACTCGGACAGGTTTCAGGGGCCGGATGTTCAGGAACAACATGAAGTTTAACAACCTTAGCTTCAACCTTCTTGCATGAAGATATGGGAGTTTCTACATGCTTCTTTGCCGGGAGCTTCACGGCCTTGGCTTCAACCTTACCCTTGCACGCCATTTTTACAGTCTTCTTTGCAGGGACCTTCGATGAAATTTTCGCGACCTTTTTATTATTAGTGTTAGACATTTTAAGACCTCCGAAAATATTAATTGTATTTAGATAAGCGAAGCTTATCTTTATCTGTTCTTTAGGAATCTATCTTCTATACCTTCACCGACGGCTTGTTTTGTTTCAGCCAGGCAGCCAGACGTGACCTCATGTCCTCCGAAAGAGAATACTGTTTTGTGTTAAAGGTGTCTGTTGGTTTCAACGTCCGTTTAACACTAAACAGTCTGGCAAAATTCTCCTGACCAACCAGGCCGATTAATTCCTTGAGTGCTTCGGGTGAATTATTCAGGACTGTTATTGTCATGGACGTTTCAAAATAATCCTCAAACTGCTTTCCGACAACCTCCTGAATTTCCTTAGCATGAGAATAATCGACGGCCGAATACTTGTTGGCCCATGTAAAGGAAATGGGCCTTTGTTTCGTGTCGAGAAATTTAACCGAACTGGCATATGAGGACGACCGTAGCAGTGACTCTCTTAATGGAGTAATGTTTGTTAGAAGCTCTGCAGCTTTTTCCTCATACATGGACGTTACGCTGTCCATTTCATCCTTTAAATCATGCACTCTTGTTGCCAATTCCTGAACTGCTTTCGGGACCGTCAGCGTGGGGACCGAGCTTTTTGAGTTCTTTGGCTCAACCGGGACTGACGCACCATCAAGCAACGACTCCAAATCAACATCATTATTGACTTTCCTCTTTAAAGCCACTACACTCATATCAGCACACTCCTTTTTTTTGAAATGAGGAAGCCCGCAACTTCCTCATTTTCATTGTTACTTTAAAAAGTTTTCTTCTCCGATAATTAAGAGACTCACTTGAAATCATCATTAAACCTCCTCCACGGACATGTTTTTGCTGCCGGACAGCCATTCGGACAATCAACCTTGCCGGGCTTAACAGACAACCCGTTGTCTTTCCTGTGTTTGTTGCAGATTTTGATATACCTTTTCACTTCGCACACTCCTTTTTTTATATTGTTTTTAAGGTATGCAGAATTAAGAGCTCGTCCCTGATCTTCGAGCCGAAACCCGAAAATCAAGGCAAAATCTTAATTGGTTACTTGATAAGGATGCTCATATAGGTAAGTTAGGTTGAACCGGCTTCACTCTCTCCGCCCTTTTGCCATGCGGTCTTACCATCTACGGCTGAGAAATTGAGCTAAAAAAAGAATTTCTCTCTTTACCGAGATTCCTGACCGGATAGTTTTTTCTGCCCGTGCAATCTTCTATTTTTCGCTGAAAAAGCCTAATAAATTAGAAGTGACCACGGCCATAATGGGGTTGAAATTGAGATTAATCTCGCTGTCGTTCCGAGCCGCCAAGTTTGAAGTTAATAATGTGGTAGGGCATCTTCCAAGCCTGCCACCGCACTACGCTCTCCGAACCGGCTCGCCAAATTCAGAATATTGCCTGTCAACAGCATCACACGATACAGGCCTTTCCCCACGAAAAAATCCGTTAGGCTACCCCCCGAAGGGGCCACCCACCTTGTGCCTCCTGACGTAATTGGCATAAGGCTTAGATGATTGCTTCTTATGTTCCGTACTGTTTTCATCTTATGCTTATTATCCTTTGATGGCGTAGATAATTTCAAGCGTTATTTTACGTTACTTTAATGTTTTTTTACATATGGTTATAAGATAAAAAAATGGCTTTTTTGGGCTTGCTTTGGCAAGGTTATTGATTGAATGGATTTGCTACTGACAAGAATGTAGGGAGTAAACGTAACTGTCTGAAAAGACTTATAAAACGGAGTTTATGCCTGATTGTATCTGATGTTGCTGTTTTGCTTCGGGAGATTTTTGATGGGGCTTAAGACTTGAAAGGGCTTCATTGTGCACACATAATAAACACCCGTGGTTTATGGACTTCACCTGCATCTGTTGAATTCAAGGATGGCTTCAAACGCCATACTACTTCAGCAATAGTTACCCTTCCAAAGAAATACCTTCGCACAACATTGCTTCGTCAACCCTGCCTTATAGCCTTAACTTAAGTCTATTTCAGCGGCCACTTGTCTTATCCTAAGCAAGAACTCCGGAATTTCAGAATAATTATCAAAATATAAAGGCACGCAACCGTAATCATTTATTTTTGTTATGTGATCAGGTGACTTTCGATGAGTATGGAACGCCCAAAAACCCAAGATTTTCCGATTCGTATTTGCTGACTTAGAAAGATTTGCCTTTACCCCGTTAAGAAGTGGACCAAGTGTTGGGTCTTCTTCTCCGATACCGAGAAAAAGCCACTGCTTTGCATTTAGTAAGTACTCAAGGAAGCGCCACCAAGGGCTGGGGTTAATGGGATCTAACCTTTCATCATAAGATTTTTTGTCAAAAATGATGAAATCGCTTTTTTTCCAATGACTGGTAGAAAGCGGCAAGAAACCATGAGGGTGACAGATATTCACATCTGAATTATCCATGAGTGTGGCTTCTTAGAAATCGATCTTGTAGGCCATGAAGGCGGCAATCCGCGAGGAGACTTCATACAGACACTGAATGTTACAGATGTCTGCACTGGGTGGACGGAAATGCAGGCGGTAAAGAACAAAGCACAGATTTGGGTTTTTGATGCGTTGAAGGACATACGTAGAAAATTACCATTTGATCTGCTCGGCATCGATTCAGACAACGGCGGTGAATTTATCAATGACCATCTGGTGCGATTCTGTCATGAAGAACAGATAACCTTTACCAGATTCAGGAGTTATCGGAAAAACGACAACTGTTTTATTGAGCAGAAGAATTACACCATTGTGCGGAGATATGTTGGGTATGCCCGCTATGATACTGAGGTAGCTCAGATGCTTATGAATGAGCTGTATCTGCATCTCAGGCTATACGTCAACTTCTTTCTGCCCGTTATGAAACTTATACAAAAGACACGAGTTGGCAGTAAAGTAGAAAGAAATACGATGAGCCGCAAACGCCTTATCAAAGGGTTTTAGTGTCAACATTCGTGCCGGAAATCAAAAAAGAGGAACTCAGGCAACAGTACCCTAACTTGAACCCTGCAATGCTGAGACGGCATATAGCAAAATTGCAAAATAAGCTTTTTCAGCTCTCAGAAAACAAAAGAAAGCATCCAAATATCTGAAACAATTTCATGTAGATTTTAGGTGATGCAACGAATACCCATTTCGTATAGATTCTTACGTGATGCAACGGGACGATGCTATAGGTTGAGGAGTATTCCGGGACGAATACGTATTCCAATGGTGCGTTGACTTTAGGAGGAAAGAATCTCTGCATATTCCACTCCACACGATTAGATCATCACTGTCGACCATTTAAGCCTTTAAACGCCTTTGAGTACGTTTCTGCGTTTTCCGCAAGCTTTGGCAAGGTCTTTGTTCGGGATTGTGCCAGGTTCTGCCTTTTGACAGAATATAAATACAATAAGTGTTCAAGGTTATGCCTTCTTTACCGGCGGCCTCCGATATTTCCTTGTGCAACGATTTTGGCACCCTCAGAGTAAGGATACTCGGCTTATCTTTTGCGATTGATTTCATCAGCCACCTCCTGCTGACATTATATATACAAGCAGGTTATTTGGCAACATTCCGCTGGCTTGTGAACACATGGACCTTCCACGGCATTTTCTTGTCCTGCTGGACAATATGTTCTCCGAACTTGTCCTGCACGATACGGATGCAGCGAGTTTCCATGTCTATCGACCTGTGTGCAGCAAGCCCTCCGCTGTTCGTATAGTGTTTGGCAACAAAAGCATACCGGTCGTCTCTCCAAATAAAGCGTTTCCAGTATAGCGTCATGAGGAAAAAATCAAAGTCCTGCTTGACCACAAGCCGGGGATCGAACCTGACCTGGCCGTCATTGATGATACCATGGAAAATCCGTGACACGAACCCAGGACGAAGGTACACCCTCAGACACCTTACAGACAACATACGTCTTCTCCCTGCCATCTACCCGCTCATGATACCCCCGATGCAATGACCAGATATCGACCTGGTGACACTCCCCAATATCCCATCCCCCTACCACTCCCATGTACCAATATTGCCTACAGTCAATGCCTTTCCCCACGATGCCAGCGCTTTGTGAGAGGTATGAGTCGTGCATCTGCCCGCCACAGCATTTGATTTTACCGGGGGGGTACTACCGGACAGACAGACAAACAAGCAATCAGACAGACAATAAGGGTTCATCCGTCTGTAGATCGTTGATAGGAAAGGGTTTACAGCATTTACAATATCCCACCGTCTGTAGAACATTGATAGGAAAGGGTTTTCAATATATCAACGTCTGTAGAACCAGTATAGGAAAGGGTTTACAGCCAAAACCGCGTATAATGTGATAGTGTGCGGTTCACTTTTCATCTTTTTCCATTTCGTTGATTTCGTTCGTTTTAGGCACGATTCTTGCATACAGTCCGATCAGAGGACGCACAGAGTTGTCTAACCCCATAAATTCATTAAACAAACTCACATACTGATAAATACATACAAACTTCATATAATCCTCTTTTCGCGAAGTAAGATTGATAAAACGATACTAAACAAGACAGAGCAAATCAGTACGTCCGACACATGGAACATAGCGCACGAAACCCTGAAGAACTGATCTGCCACCCCACGATGGAAAAGCCTTGGAACGTAGCACCCCAACTGCCTCGTATATTTGTTAATGAAATTCTCGTTAACACCCTCTTATCTTTCTTTGATTTCCTTCTCTGTTTAGTAGGCTTTCCCGCTCTCTGACACTATAGACCTTAAAACTGTTATATGTTACGATTGTCAACCGCTATATATAGCGTCATATTCGGCTTTCACACTGTAACGTTATTTTTCCTGCTATTTTCAGGCGATTTCTAACGCTTCCGATAACTCTTTGATTTTATATATTTTTTGGCGCGAATCCACACTAAACTTCTTGACATTTCACCAAACTTCACATATATTCAAGACTGGATTTGAATGTGTCTCACATTCCATGAAGGCATGAAAAAGGGAGATCCAAAATGAAGTCAGCTTTAGCTCATTTAATGAAGGAAAAAGGGATTACTGCTTACCAAATAGAGAGGACACTGGGGATATCAGAGGGAGCAGTAAGGGGATGGTTAAAGGGAAATATCCCACGCGCAGATCACTTAATGAAAATAGCTGATATGCTGGGAGTAGAACCGCGGAGCTTGATAACCGGGACTACCCCGGTAAACAATGAAACGCAACTACTTCTCGACCGAATTGCCGAGTTCTGTCATGGCTATCCTAAAGGTGTCGTCACCTTATCGAAAGTTCTGGACCTGTTTATCGCCACATATACAAAGAAGAGAAATGAACTATGAATGCAAAGGCGAGCGAAAGTGATACAATGCTTCTACGAAGGAATTATTTCTTATGATTGATTAAGTATCACTGAGGACTTCGAATAGTAGTCAGCGTAGCGAGAGATTTCTGGCGTCGGTTTGCTACTTCCTGTACTGAACATCTTCAAAACCTGATATAATTGTGCACAGTACAAATGGGAACAGGTAAGAGATGATGTAATTTTATTATCAAATTGCAACAATATCGGTTTATAGGAGAAAGTTGCTTCGAGTCAATGAAATTTCCATACCCGACTTAAGTAGGCTTGACTATCACATAAATAATTCATACTATTAATCTAATATTAATAACCTTATTTAAGTATATTACGAAATATTTAGCGTTATGGGTAGTATCACTTTTGGGGGAAGGGGAGGATCTAAGAAAATGAAAATAGAGCAAAAGAGGTGGACAGAAGAAAATGGGTGGGTCCCCGAGTTAAAAGGGGTTGTTGATGAAGCGGTGCAATTGGTTTTGTTATTCGGTTCCACCCAGTTATTGAAAGATCTTGCATATATTCATGATATTAAGGCTGCTTATCCAAAAGCTCATATTTTCGGCTGTTCCACAGCGGGTGAAATTTGCGGTACCCAAGTCACTGACAACTCTCTGGTAATCACGGCGATCAAATTGGAATCCACACAAATCAAAGGCACCCAGGTGAAAATAAACAGTTCTCTTGATAGTTTTCAAGCAGGTGAAGTTCTTGCCAAATCGCTCGAAACGGATGACCTTGCGCATATCATTGTGCTCTCGGATGGACGTAATGTAAACGGAAGCGATTTAGTGAGGGGTCTGACTAAGAATTTGCCACAAGGAGTATTAATCACAGGGGGACTTGCCGGGGATGGTGAACGCTTTCAAGAGACGCTTACATTCTTGGATGACGTCCCTGCAAGAGATACCATTGCCGTGCTCGGTTTGTATGGAAAAAGATTAAAGGTGGGTTACGGTTCTCTTGGAGGTTGGGACTCCTTTGGACCAGAACGGTTAATAACACGCTCAAAAGGGAATATCCTGTACGAACTGGACGGAAAATCTGCGCTGGAACTATACAAAAAATATTTAGGGGAACACGCAAAAAACCTTCCTGCCTCAGGCCTGCTTTTTCCACTTAGCCTCCGCACTGGTGAAGGCGAGAGCGGATTGATTCGCACAATTCTCTCTATCAACGAAGAAGAACAGAGCTTGACGTTTGCCGGGGATGTACCTGAAGGAGCATATGCCCGGCTTATGAAGGCAAACTTCGACAGATTAATTGATGGAGCAATAGGCGCAGCAAAAAAGAGTTATATCGCAATCGGTTCATTCTCTCCTGAACTTGCAATCCTCGTAAGTTGTGTGGGCAGAAAAATGATCCTCAACCAGAGGACAGAAGAAGAAGTGGAAGGGGTTCGGGATATTCTGGGAGATAAAACAGTGCTCGCCGGCTTTTACTCTTATGGAGAAATCTGTCCTTCTAATCTGGGTACGAAATGCGAGTTACATAACCAAACCATGACAATAACCGCCCTTTCAGAGAAATAAAGGATACAACAGATGCACAATCTGCTCAAGCGCCAATTTAAAAAATATTTTGGGGATTCCCTTCAAGTTCCCAAAGAATGGCAGAAGTTTATTGAAGTAGTTAATGATGCATACATGCAATCCGATGTTGATAGGGGCAGGCTTGAACGGTCACTCGATCTAAGTTCCCAGGAACTCCTCCACGCAAATTCAGAAATGAGGGCTCTCATCTCTCTTCTTAGTGCTACCATAGAGTCTACTGCCGATGGAATTCTTGTGGTAAACAGAGAGAGTAAAATAGTTATCTTTAATCAAAAGTTTGTAGAAATGTGGCACTTTCCTCAACAAATTTTAGAGTCTCGTAATGACGAACGGGCACTATCATTTGTGATCGATCAACTTAAAGACCCCAAAGTATTTCTCAAAAAAGTGAGGGAATTGTATGCTAATCCTGAAGCTGAGAGTTATGATGAATTACTATTCAAAGATGGAAGAATTTTTGAACGATATTCAAAGCCTCAGCGAATAGGACAAGCAATTACTGGAAGAGTATGGAGCTTTCGCGATATCACAGAGCGTAAGATAGCAGAGGAAGCAATAATACAGAGTGAGACACGTTATCGGAATCTATTTGAAAATGCCCATGACATGATTCAAAGCGTTAATCAGGATGGTCATTTCATTTTTGTGAATCCCTCATGGATAGAGACAATGGGCTATACTTGGGATGTACTTTCAAAGATTTCAATTTATGATATCCTTCATCCGAGTTGTATGCCTCACTGTATGGAAGTTTTTAAGAAGGTGATGTCTGGAGAATCAATGGATGGAATAGAAGCAATATTCGTTGCGAAAGATGGCCGATCAATTAGTGTTGAAGGTAATGTAACTCCGCGTCTTATGGGTGACCAAATAGTCGGTTCTCAAGGGATATTCCGTGACATCACTGATCGCAAACGCGCAGAAGAAGAAAAGGAAAAACTTCAATCACAGTTTCTCCAGGCCCAGAAGATGGAAGCAGTCGGCCAACTTGCCGGAGGCATTTCCCATGACTTCAATAATATCCTTACAGCAATAATGGGATATGGTCACCTGCTGCAAATAAAGCTAAAAGAGAATGATACATTGAGGACCTATGCCGATCATATCCTTTCCTTATCAGACAGAGCAGCCAATCTCACCCAGAGCCTTCTTGCGTTCAGCAGGAAACAGATCATAAATCCAAGACCGGTAAATCTCAATCAAGTTGTTAAATTAGTGGAACAATTGCTATCAAGGATTATCGGAGAGGATATAAAATCAAGAACGGTACTTGCAGAGAAAGACCTGATTGTTATGGCAGATCATACGCAAATAGAGCAGGTGTTGATGAACCTTGCAACGAACGCACGGGATGCAATGCCTGCAGGAGGACTTTTGACTATCGAGACTGAAACTGTTGATATAGACCAGGGATTTATCAAAGAGCATGGATATGGAAAGGAAGGATCATATGCCGTCATATCGGTAACCGATAGCGGCACCGGCATGGACAGAGAGACGAGGGAGAAGATATTCGAGCCTTTCTTCACGACAAAGGAAGTCGGCAAGGGGACAGGGCTTGGACTCTCCACGGTATACGGGATCATCAAACAGCATGACGGATATATCAATATTTACAGTGAACCGGGCAGAGGAACCACATTTAAGATTTATTTGCCAATAATAGAGGCAAAGGTAGATGAGATAAAACCCGAAGTCATAAAACCTCTTGAAATATGCACGGAAACAATACTATTAGCGGAGGATGAAACAGCTGTCAGGGAATTCACCATGAAATTGCTTGAGAAATACGGATACAAGGTTATAGATGCGGTAGATGGAGAGGATGCGATAGGTAAGTTCAAGTTGCATAAAGATAAAATTCAGCTGGTGATGCTTGATGTCGTTATGCCGAACAGGAACGGCAGAGAAGTGTATGAAGCGATAAAGAAAATAACGCCTGACATCAAGGTACTCTTCACCAGCGGATATCCGGCAGAGCATATCAACGATATGATAGCAAAAGGATCTGAGTTTATCTTGAAACCTGTTTCACCGACTAAGCTTTTGAGAAAAATAAGAGAAGTCATAGAAAAATGAATCTAAGGAATTTATAATTTTGAAACTGACGACAAACAGTTGTATACCGCAACCCTGACTCTGTCCTTTCGTTGCGAATTTTCAGATATAAGCCACACCTATTGGTAAATATTTGGCATGCAGACTTGATGAAGAAAGAGACAAAAAAGTGGCCTCTCCGAAAACGTTTGTAAGTAGGTGAACTTTTCTATCCAGCATAGAAGCAGGGCTTGAAGACTTCCGGTGAAAGTGAGAGTCAGCAGTCCCGTCTTACCGCAATAAGGTAGAGCATGGACTGATCATAAGGCCCCAGGTTACCCCAGGGCCTTTGTCTTTATTATTTTAAGCTGCTCCTTTTCTTTAACCTCCCGTTTGTGCTAATTTTGTGCCTAATTTGTGCCCGCGACCTCGAATATAGTTCCAACATAATCCAACGCCTACCAACTATCAAGAAAGCAGTAATCCCTTGATAATCAAGGAATTACGAGTTATTTCAGATAGTTATAGAAAGGTCGTTTTTGAGGCTTTGGTGTTCTGTCAAGCCAGAGGTCGCGGGTTCAAGTCCCGTCCGCCCCGCCATTCATTTCCTTTTAAATCAATAGGTTAGCTTTATTGATTTTACATAATCACCGTGTCTGATGTGTGTCTGGATTCCAGGACAAACTCTTTTCTTAAACCTTTCCTTCCGTAAAACTGCATCACCCATTGACGATTATGATCCCATGATGTGAATCCTTCACAAGGGAAGCTATTTCATTTTTGAGGGCAACTTGATCGTTTCGCCTGCGACCATGAAAGCGCCTCTCCCTCGATGATGAATCGTCTGCGCGTCTTTCCTTGCGGGGTTGATCCATGCTTTGAGCACCTCAAGGATAAAGAGGTTGTATTTGGATACCATCTTTCCATCGACGACCTTGCATTCAAGATTCGCATAACACTCGTCGATGAGCGCTGCCTTGACGCATGATGCAGATGCCTCTGTGAGCCCAAAGACCTTGAACTTATCGACCGTTCGTCCGGAGGTGTTCCCGCAGCCCACCACCTTTTCCACCAGCTCCACAGTAGGTATGTTGATCACGCATTCCTTGGTCATCTTCAAGATGTCGAATGTGTAGTTCCGGTTGCTGATCACGCAACCCACAATCGGTGGCTCGAAATCCATCATCATGTGCCACGACATAGTCATGATGTTCGACAGCCCTTTGCTGGAGGTAGTGACCAGCACCACCGGCCCCGGCTCGATCAGACTATAGACCTTAGACAAGGGAAACGATTTTTTCACCATTTTAACACCTCCGGCTCAGCAATTTTCAACTGCCATTTCTACTCCTTGATCCTAACTATTTCTATACGGTCCGTATTATTAATCTGCATAACGAAATTATATCACGACTCAAATTCTTAGAAAATAAAGCCCTGACAGCAACCTTATTATCACGCCACGGATATGCGGCTTACGAGAGGAAAGAATTTCGGTCCGCTTATTCCTGTGCTAACCGGAACCAATTACTGATATAATTGTGCACATTACAATCGTAAATCATCAAACAAGAAGGAGATCTATATGCCTGCTTATGAATATGTCTGTAAAGACTGTAACCATGAGTTCACTGTCTTCCTTTCTATTAAAGAATTTGAAGCTAAACCAAAAATCAAGTGTGCTCATTGTCAAAGTGATAATGTGCAGAAAAAAATATCGGAATTTACTGCAAAAACGAGCAAAAAATCATAGTTTACCTTGAGGAATGACTTTTCCTTCTGTAAGTGGTTAATTAAATAAAGCTATAGGAGAAAAATATAATGAGTATTCTCCCTGAGGGTGAGCAACTGAGAAGGGCAGTGAAGTGGATATCAGATGAGCGACTCGAGAATCCTGGCGCCAGCCTGTCCAAGTTTATTGGCGAGGCCTGTTTAAAGTTTGATTTACCCCCAAAGGACGCGGAATTTCTCACTCATTTTTTAAATGAAAAAGGGGCGGAGAAATCGGAATGAGAAGCGAACGCTTTGCAGCAAGAGTGAAAAAAGATTTTTTGTAAAGAGGTATTAAAGCCAAAACGGTTCATGGCTCAATTGCTAAGATAACTTTCTCAAAATAGTCCACATTTTTTAGAGATCATCATTAGTTAACATTTGCGTATACTGTTCAAATACGGAATGCACTTTTCAGGGAGAAAGTCACTGTCGCCTACTTCCTCATGAACAAATCTGCTTTGCCTTTGCTGATTACAAATGGTAAGAAATAATTCTGCAGAGTTGCTTGTTTTTTTTCATGTGATATAATTTTATCAGAACAACTGGACACAAGGAGGTAGATATGGCAACTGCAAAGAAAGCAATTTGCGCCGGAAAGACTAAGCAGGGGATAAAGTGCAAGAAATCCGCAGTCGGAAAATCAGCGTATTGCGCAACGCACAAGAAAAAATAACCAGAATTTTTTAGAATATTTCGATAAGACTGCTTTGAATGGCGGTCTTTATTTTTAGAAAAAGCAATAAGAATAAGGGGTGGCAACAGCAATCATTAACTTCCTGCAAACCGCCCACACTGAGCATGATATAATGGTGGGGTTGCGTCAGATGCGAAAGGAAAAGAAAACGGAAAGGGGAAAAGACAATTAACAAGCTCGACATCATAATTCTCGGGATCGCCGGCCTGACTACCGCCCTCGGATTATGGAAAGGGATGATCAGACAGGTTGTAACAATGGCCGGGGTTGTTGCCGGATATATTATTTCTTTGAAGCTATATGTCTCGGTCGCAAATATAATGCCGAAAAGTATGGAATCCGGGACTGCCAAAATGATCAGTTTTGTCCTAATTTTTATCGCCTGCATAATATCAGCGTCTATTCTGGGAGCGACCGCCGGCAAGATCTTTAAGATAGCGGGTTTAAGCTGGGCCAACAGACTCGTAGGAGGGTTGTTGGGTTTTCTAAAGGGCTTTCTTCTTATAGCGATCATAGTAACGGTACTAATCGCATTTTTGCCTGCCGGCAATAGTCTTATGAATAGCTCTGTGACTCTTCCGTATGTCATATCAGGGATAAAGATCATAAGCGGCATCATACCTGACGACATCCAAACCAAATATAAAGATAAAGTTGATGATATAAGAAATAACTGGATACAAAGGGGAGTTAAAGAAGGGATCGAAAAGGAAAAAAAGAATGGACATAGAAGGCGCGAAATGGATAATTAATGCGGATTGCAAATAATTGTTGACAACTCTGTGGAGGAATTTTATGCGTAACATTAAACTTGTTTTGGAATACGATGGTCGCCGTTATAACGGATGGCAGCGCCAGACGACTATTAAAAGCACGGTTCAGGGAAGAATTGAGCATGTGTTGCAACTGATGACAGGAGAAAAAATTGAGCTTCATGGATCAGGCCGTACAGACACCGGAGTTCATGCCCTTGGTCAAGTTGCAAATTTTCATACTCAAAGTCAAAAGCTACTTTCCGAAATAGAGGACTATCTTCATAAATACTTTCCAGATGATATTAATCTCCTGGACATCCAGGAAATGCCTGAACGTTTCCATTCAAGGCTAAATTCAAAAGGAAAAAAGTACTTATACCGGATTTGGAACCATCCTTTTAAAAAAAATGTTTTCAACAGGCGCTATTACTATCACATAAAAAAACCTTTGAATATTGAAAAAATGAAACAGGCTGCGGATTTGTTTGTTGGAACCAAAGACTTTCGGAGTTTTACGGCCTTGAAGTCCAAGAGCAAATCGACCGTTAGGACACTCTCAAAGATTGAAATTCTTAAAAAAGAAAGTGAAATCACTATCAATTTTTCTGGAGATGGTTTTCTTCATAGAATGGTCAGAGTGATTACCGGGACGATTATTCAAGCTGGGTTAGGAGAGCTTTCTGTTTCAGAAATTAAAGAAATGTTTGAAAAGGAACAACGCTCAGCGGCCGGCTTTACAGCTCCTCCTCATGCCTTGTTTCTGGTTAAGGTCATTTATTGAACCTGAAAACAGTCTGTTTTTTGTTTTTCAGTTCATTCATCCTGACTTACTGCAACAAAAAATATCCCCCCCTACCCAGGTAGGATTGCTTTTCTGATATGAATGGGTAAGATATAAGTCAAGAGGCAGAGAAATTGCTAAATGCAAATAGTATATTGGTTTAAAGATAACTTAGCCTCATGTAAGTGTGGGGGCAAAGTCGGATAAGATGGAAAAGCGAAAGCATCCACGATTTATTAAAAGGCTTGAAACAAGAATTGGTATCGATCACACAAGCTTTTGGAGCATATCGAGTGACCTGTCCGAAAGTGGTCTCTTTATAAGAACGAATCGAGGTTGTAACGTTGACACCACTATTGATATTGAACTATCACTGCCAGGCAATAGGGTTTCTTTTCTGAAAGGAATTGTTAGAAGAACTATAAGGACTCCTATTCCCACGATGAAAAATGGAATGGGTATTGAGATCATAGAAAAAGATGAGACATTTAGAGATTTTGTGAAATCCATCAGGGGAGAAAGAAAAGAGAATGTTGGAGAAGAGCAAACTCCCCCGGAATTGCAAATAATCTCTTCCCTGAATTGTGAGGCGTCAAATAAAGACTATAGAAAAACTATTCGGGAGAGAAGACGGCATAAGAGGATGAAAGTAGAACATATGGAAGTCAATAGTGAGATGCCGTCAGCTACTTATATGAAAATTGTAGACATTAGCAAAAGCGGCGTTTTTGTGAAGGCAGATAGGAAACTGGATATCGGTAAAAAATATAGCCTAAAGATAGAATACAAAAACAAAGTCTTATTTGTTAAAGCGGTTGTTGTTTGGTCTTTATTAGAAGCTAATGCAGAGGACGCCGGTGGAAACATAATTCCCATATATATCGCTGGGATGCAATATACAGATGTCTTAAAGGGTAAGATAACAGAAATTATTAGTTTGATAGATATTGATATAACTGCAAGTTCCTATGTGTCAGTCCTTTAGAGAAACCGTTAAAGCATCTATCTATTGAATCATATTAAAAGGAATAACCTAAAGAAATACTATGCAAGTTGGAAGACGATACGAGAGATTTCCAGTGGATAACGATGAAATAAATAGTTCAATGGCTTTAGCCGACCATGTACAAGTTCTGGATATAAGTGAGGGTGGTATTTCACTGAAAGCAGATATCAGATTGAATATAGGTAGACAATATACTTTAACAATAGAGACTAAGCGTAACGCTTGGACGGTAAAAGGGATTATTGTATGGTCTTCATTAATTGAGAACAAAGAGGATGCTAAAGGGAATTTTGTTCCAATATATAAAGCCGGCTTACAATTCACCAATGTTTCACGAGAGGCTATTAATGAAATTATTGGGTCCTTACAGTATAAAAAACAACATGTCAATATTAGTAATGATTCTGAGTATGTCAATTTTGGATTAGAATATTTGGATATACAAGAAGAAGACCAAGCAAAATTGGAGAGAGATATTGAGTCTTTATGTTAGAAATAAAAACGGTCTCTTTTTTATTGCCTCTTTTAATAAATGTCCAATTGTATCTTGATGGCCTCTCCTATCCTGAGGGATCAAAATTAACCCACCAGACCTCAATTTAGCTGCTCCATCTTCGGATGTTACATGGGAGTGAATTCGATCTTCTTCGTTTGAAAGGAAATAAAACCAATATCCTTTTTCTTTAAATACCGGCCGACTCTATGCGCTTGTTAGACCATCGTTCATTGATTTTTCTTTAGGTCTTCAATTAATTGGCTGAGAAGTCTTAGCTGCTCCTGTTGAATTGAAATAAGTTCACTCCATTGCTTCTCCCTAAGTAAGTCCATTTTCTCATGGAGCATCATTATTTCAAGCTCCGCCTTTAAGTTGACTTCGTAATCGTGCTCCGCGCTTAGTCGATCTTTGGAGGCCTGTCGGTTTTGAGACATCAAGATTATTGGGGCTTGAATGGCGGCAAGCATAGATAAAAAAAGATTTAGCAGAATGTACGGGTATGGATCAAACGATTTATCAAGCTTAATCAGAACGAACGAATTCAGAAAAACCCAAGTAACCATTATAGCCGCAAAGATTGAGATAAAAACCCAGGAGCCTCCAAAAGTTGCGACCTTATCAGCCATCCTCTGTCCGAAAGTCAGTTTTTCAGAAAAGTCCTTAGCGACGTTTCTCGAAATATGAATTCTCTCGGCGAGATGATGAGCAACTTTTTTTTCTCGTTCACCAAGTTGCTCATATTTCATTCGAAAAATCTTTTCCGATATTTCGTCTACTTTCTGATTCATTGTGTTATCCTTTTGGTTGTGGTCTAACGCCGCAAATAACCGGCTGCGTATGAAGCGCAGCGGAATTTGCAGTCCGGGTTAATTTGCCTTGTTATGTGTTCTTCCTCTTCTTTCGCAACACGAGCTTAATCGAGAGATAAGGGAACAAGAAGATTATAATGGCAACAAATTTGGTAAACGCCATTCCCCAATAATTTACTAAAGCAAAATCACGCCTGCTTAATTCGAACCATCCTGCATGGAGGCTATACGCCCAGTCTCCTGCCAACAAATAGGAAACAAACCATAATAGCAATAGAGCAAAAGACAGAAGAAAACACCAAAGAAAGATGCCTGCAACTCGATCCAGTAAATTGTCTTGTTCGTCCTTATTCATGTCAGATACTCCTCCACCATTGCCGTATTATCCACATAACGACGTATGCAGCCGACGGGGCACATGCCTGAGGCAATAATCAAACAAGCGTTATTTATGGTCGGCTGGATGAATTATTTAAGCCCTCTTTTTCTCTGTTAAATATCCGGATATTTATTTATGTATGATGCCGGATATGAGTGTTTGGTAAGGAATGCCCTCTTGAGCGGCAATGACCTGTACCTGATCCAGATCCATAGATGCCATCCGGATATTTATTCTCTTGTCTTTTTGAAGTGTATTCTTCGCATATTCACGGAGTTTTATTATGCCGTTGTTTGGAGTTCTGCAACTTTACGAACGTGAGGAATGGTTCCGCTGGTAAGTTCCTTATAGATGTCTTTGAGGTTATCTTGGAGTTCCTCTATTGATTTCCCTTGTGTCATGTAATCAGGATATTCTTCCAAATATCCCAGCCACATCCTCTTGTCCTGCCAATAAATATATCTCATTCTTTCCATGCTCAAATTATATCCATTGGGACATAAAACTTCAATTTATTTCTTGACTTAACCCCTTGCATGACCCGCACGGGCAAGCCCTGTGCCAAAACCAAACCAAGTTTATTCCGGGTCGGGTTGATTTGCTTGTTCTGCATCTTTTTCTTTCTTTTCAAGATACTCTGCTCTTGCCTGAGAAAGAAATTTACCATCTTGGGTTTTCCAGCTTGTCCAGCCGTTTACTGTTGTTCTTTCGCTGCCAGCTTTCTGTATGCAGTATATGGCGGCGTATGATGGGCTTGGGAAGTTCTCATCCAGAACGCTCAATGAACCATCTGATTCAAGTTTGGCTCTGAAGGTCTGCTGTGTTCCCCCTCGTGGTTTGTAGCTCATGGTCAGTTCTGATTCTGGCGAAAGAAAGCCTTCCTCTATAAGATCAGCGACAGAAACATCGTATGTTTTTATCCCTGATTGTGGTTGCGCCTCTCTATCCGTAGTGTCAAAGACTGGACGATATTCTTCGGGGATTTCGTAGGCTATATTTTGGGGATTTCCAAATTGAACGTATTTTCGAACAATCCATAGTTTTACATCGTTTTTTAATGTTGCAGCCCACTCTCGGAGGTCATTTGTAACTGCGTCTATCGGTATCCCAATAATTGGTGCTTTTTCAAGTATTTCTCCAAGTACCTTTCTGATGTCAATTTCCTTTACGCCTTCGTCCTCAAACTTTTCTTTCGTACTTAAATCTTCAGTAACCATCTGCACTAATATTTCTGCGAGGAGTTGACGTGTTTCAGCGCGACCAGCAGCCAACAGTTGCTTTGTAACCTGAGGGGCTATGTGAGTCCAAACATTGTGGTGGGAAAGCTCTGCCTCGACGATATACCAAACTCGCGCCGAAAGATCGATTGCAAAGCCATCCGGTATAGTTCCGAAGCCGTCTTTCGTTTTGATTTTCTTCTTAGGAATGAGAATTGAAGATGGTCCAAAAAAGTGTTCGGAGTTTGCAATGACAAGGTCTTCTACCTCTTGCTCATTTATAAATTTTGACTCGATTAATTTTTTGTCATCAAGAATTATCATTTTGCCATCCTTTATTTATCATGCAGAACGCTTGGCATGAGCCGACCGGGGCAACAAACCTTTGAAAAAAAGCAGTAGCTATACCCGGTCGGCTCATGCCGTTGTTGTACGTTGAGTGCTGTTTCAGTCAACTAGTTTGAAGTCAGGAAGATTAACTCCATTTGCCTTTGAGTATTTAATTAATTCCTGCTGTAACAGCAAAAACTTTTCTTTAGTATCTACAGCTCTGTAGAGAGCTCTTAATTCAAGATATTGTTGGCCGCTAATTTTTGGTGCGACCATTTCGATAGACCGTTCTACATAGACAACCGCCTTGTATTCAAATAAGTTTCGCATAAATTGAGAGATCGTAATCAAAGAGGATAGAAGTAACACAGGGAAAAGGCCGAAGTAAACAATTTTTTTCAGGCGTTTTAATTTTTCCAAGGAATCTTTCTTGAATTTATCAAGATTCTCAATCTCTTCTTTATCTTCTTTTTTTCTTTCAAGTTTTGAGCCCAATTTCTTCATCGTTCGAAGTAAGCAGAGTATAAGAACCCATGGGGTAACGGAATATAGGGGCATAATGATACTGTAGACCTGATAACTAAAGATTTCCTTATTGCCATAACCGATCTTGCGATATAAAGAATTCAAATATGAATTAGAAATTGAACTAAATAAATCGACAATAAAAAGAATTAACCGATCTGAAAATGGTCCGAGAAATCGTTCCCATAAACCGCTTCCAATTGCTCCCAAAAAAATGGTCCCGAGAGCTGCGAGAATGTATTTAACGCGTTTGTCTTCAAAATTAATTTCCATTTAATTAGCCCTCCCAGGTTTCCACATAAGCTGAACTGACGGCGTCTTTATTATTTTCTTATATACGTACAACAATTATTATGCCCAATTGTGTTTATTTGCCAAGAGTATACCACAACTTATGTTGTTACAAAAGCAAACGTTATTTAAAACGATATGTTAGCCAGTGCATAATCGGGCAAAATGTGGATGATCTCAGATTATACGAAATTGGTATATTACGGAATTTGTGGCAATCAATGACATGTTACCCGAGTTTCAGAAGTTTTGTGAACCCCCTATGCTCCGCACTCTTTCAGTTCTTCATCAACAACACGGTCCAACTTCTCATTCAACCATGCGTTGATGCTTTCGTTGGAACGCTTTGCGGACAGGTAAATCTTTCTGTGCAACTCGGGGGAAATGCGTACAACAAACTTCCCCGTGAACGGCTTATCGGGGTACTCTCCCCGCTCCTTACAGAATGAAAGATAATCGTCCACTGATTCCTTAAAGGCATTCTTAATCTCCTTTGCGGTCTTACCCTGGAAGGTTACTACATCTTTTATGCCAAGCACTTCGCCGTGGAAGATCTCAGCCTCATCATCAAATTCTACCTTTGCTGTGTATCCCTTATATTCCATCATGGTTTCACTCCTGCTTCATAGTATCACATATTGATACTGCGGGCAACAGTCTCATAATAATGACTACACATATTCATATAATCCCTCCTATCCTCCCTTTTCCAAAGGGAGGAATAATCCCCCTCACAGTATAATCCGGAAACCTCATTTATTTGCCGACTTTGATTATTTCCTTTTTCTTATCTCCTTAAGAGTTATTTGTGATAAAATTATCCAATGTCTGTAACCATCATAAAAGCATCGGGCCGGCCGGAGGAATTCAATATTCAAAAACTTATAGACTCTCTTATCCGTTCAGGCGCTACCGGCGATGTTGCCATGGAAATTGCGCAAAAAGTGGAGAGACAGATTACCCCTGCCACCCATACAAAACACATTTTCAAAACCGCCAAAAGACTTCTTCGACAGTACAGCCGGGTTTCGGACATGAGATACTCCATTAAAAAGGCCATCTACTCGCTCGGCCCTGCAGGATACCAGTTTGAAAAATATTTTGCCTCCATTCTTAAAGCATATGGGTATTCAACGGAGGTAAACAGGATTATCCGGGGATATTGCGTTAACCATGAAGTGGATGTTTTTGCGCGTAAAGACAAGCAATGTTGCGTCATAGAGTGTAAATATCATAGCAACAGCGGTAATTCTACGGACGTTAAAACAGCTCTTTATATCCATTCGAGGTTTGCCGACATAAAGAAAGCCTTTAATTCAGAGCCTGAAAATAATATTGTGATATACCAGGGTTGGCTTGTGACAAACACCCGGTGCTCGTCTGACGCCATAAAATATGCGGAATGTGTCGGTCTAAGGATCGTTAGCTGGAAATATCCGGTCAAGGAAAGCTTAGAAAGGATGATCGAAAATGAAAGGCTTTATCCCGTAACTATTCTTTCGTCCATTAACAGGATTTCGCTTGAGGTACTCTTCAGGAATAACATCATTCTTGCAAAAGAAATTGCCGATATGGATGAAGATACCTTTATGAAAAGAAGCGGCCTTGAACCAAATACTGCAAGAGTTTTAAAAAAAGAAGCGGATGGTATCTGCTTCCACCCTTAGGAGGGTAAAGAATGCCGGAAGATAATACGTTTTATGGAAATATTGGTAAAGACGCCCGCATATGGGGAATGTTATGTCACCTAACGGCTCTGCTGGGGATAATCGGAATACCTTTAGGGCATCTTTTCGGTCCTTTGACTGTATGGTTATTGAAAAGAAATTCTTATCCTTTTGTTAGAGAACAGGGGATAGAATCCCTGAATTTCCAGCTTTCGATGACACTCTACATTGCTTTGGCAGCGGCGTTTCTGTATTTTACCAAAATTGGTCTTGGTATGATCCTGATTTTAATTATGGCACCTGTTAACGCCCTGCTCGTTATAATTGCATCTGTGAGAGCCTATAACGGGGAGACTTACGCTTATCCTTTAAAGATAAGATTCATTAAATAAGTCATTTTCTTTCATTTCTTTATATGTTTCATCAGCCGTTCGTATTTCTCGGCGCCGATACATTCTTTTGCGGCAGGACACCATTCAATGCAGGTCGGCTTCATGTCGCGCGTTATTGAACGCTTGCAGGATTTGCAGACAATCTCGGCCTCATCAGACCATATCTCATTAACGCTATCGCACCAGAAACATTTTATATCTTCCGGATAGGGTGCCCTGATCTCTCTGCTTCCGGGACAGGTTTCCTTAAACATAATCCGCTACCGAATATCAGCTTTAAGGGTAAGGTTGATGACAGGCCGTTTGGGGTCATTGGAATGGACGGTAATACCTTTGGAGACGAATCCTTTCCTATCTGCCGTTTCAAATTTTGTATTGATCTTGCCCTTTTCTCCGGGCTTCAGACGGCTCGAACTGGCCATCACCGCCGTGCATCCTCAGGAGGGAATTACTTTATTTATCTCCAGGTCTTCGTTGCCTTCATTACGGAAGTCAAAGGAAAACTCCAATACCCCGGCTTTTTCGATTGTTCCAAAATCATGCTGCTCCATGTCAAACACGATCGAAGGCTGCGCAAATGCAATTGCAGGGAAAAGAAGCATAAAGGCGACTATGATTATCTTTTTCATATCAATATAATACAACATCCCGGTAAAAAATGAATACTGAACAGGATGTTAAATTGGAAAATCGTTGATTGATAAAACTAATGCAAACGATTTAAAATTACCAATTCATTATTTACTGAGGAGTTCATAAGTAAGGACACATTTAAACACCCTCCCCTTTATCCCCTCCCCTCAAGGGAGGGGCGATTCTTAAGTCCCCTCTCCCTTGAAGGGAGAGGGCAAGGGTGAGGGTGTGTGGCTTTACTTATGAACTCCTTAGCAACAAGGAGGATGGATGGGGTTTTTTGACAAGCTCAAGGAAAAGCTCGTAAAAACAAGACAGAGTTTTATAGGAAAAGTTGAGACCATATTCACCGGCAGGAAAATAGATGAGGCAACTTTAGATGAACTTGAAGAGACGCTGATTATTTCCGATGTCGGGACAAAGGCTTCATCGGAGATCATGGCGGCGATCCGTGAAAAAGCCAAAAAGGGCGAGGTCAACGACGTCGATTCCGTAAAGTCGTTATTGAAAAGCGAGATGACGGCTTTGCTGGGAGATCCGCAGCCTATCATGGTAAATAGCGGGAAACCCTTTGTTATTCTTGCTATCGGAGTGAACGGCGCAGGTAAAACAACGACCATCGGCAAGCTTGCAAGCAGGTTCCGTTCTAACGGTCTTTCGGTGTTGCTGGCTGCCGGGGATACCTTCAGGGCTGCCGGAATCGAGCAGCTCGAAATATGGGCAAACCGGGCGGGCACACAGTTTGTAAAACATCAGCCCGGGTCTGATCCTGCAGCAGTGGCATATGATGCAGTTATTGCGGCAAAGAGCAGGAATATAGACATCGTTATCATAGACACTGCCGGACGTTTGCATACGAAAAGCAACCTTATGGAGGAATTGAAAAAGGTAAGGCGGTCCATTCAGAAAGCAATGCCCGAAGCTCCTCATGAAACCCTTTTGGTTGTGGACGGCACGACCGGGCAAAACGCCCTCCGTCAGGCAGACATGTTCAATAAAGCGGCGGAAGTTACGGGAATAGCCTTAACCAAACTTGACGGTACGGCAAAAGGCGGCATTATATTCGCTATAAAAAAAGACCTTGGAATCCCCGTCAAATTAATCGGCGTGGGTGAGGGGATAGAAGACCTCAGGGATTTTGATCCGAAAGAGTTTGTAGAGGCGCTTTTTTCATAAATTCCATCCATATAGGCAGCGCTGCCTGTGCGCCTGTCTCTTTAGGGCCTATCGGTTTATGGTTGTCCCTGCCGACCCATACGCCGACAACGAGCCTGTCGTCAAACCCGATAAACCAGGCGTCCGCATAATCATTTGTTGTTCCGGTTTTTCCATAAACGGGCCGTTTTAATTCCTTTGCCTTTACGGCAGTGCCTTCATCAACAACGGCCTTAAGAAGGACCTTCATCTGCACCGTATCCTCCTCTGAAAGCATCTCTTCGAAAATAGGCCGTATCTCTTCGACAACTATGCCGTCTCTGTTTAGTATCCTCTCATAGAAAACAGGTCTTGGCCTGGAGCCTGAAGCAAAGGCCGAGTACGCTGAAACCATGTCCATCAGGGTCACATCGGAAGCTCCGATAGCAATAGGCAGATAAGGCTGGAGCTTGCTTCTTATCCCAAGCCGTTGCGCCATTTCAATAACATTTTCAACCCCTACGCTTGCCGCAAGCCGTATGGTTGCGCAATTCAGAGACCTTGCGAGGGCTGTTTTCAAAGAAACGTTTCCGTAATACCTGCCGTCGTAATTCTTCGGCCTCCATCTCTGTCCGGCTTTAGCGCCCGGGAATGATATGGGTGAATCGTTGATATACGAGTCCGCCGTCATACCGTTCTCGATTGCTGCAATAAACACAAACGGTTTAAAAGCCGAACCCGGCTGTCTCAGAGCCTGCGTAGCCCTGTTGTACTGGTTCTTCCAGAAGTCGGACCCTCCGACCATTGCCTTTATATGGCCTGTTCTTATGTCTATTGCAATCAGCGCGGCCTCCAACGGAGGCGCATCCCTTTTCTCCAGAGCTGAGATGCCGTTTCTGACTGCTTTTTCGGCAATCTGCTGCATTCTCGAATCGATCGTCGACATGATTTTAAAGCCTGAGGTATAGAGTTCATTCCCTAATCTTGATTCGAGCTGCTGTCTAAGGATTTCTATAAAATATGGCGCATCGTATTTTCTTAAATGCGGAATTGACGGCATTGGCGCATTTTCCGCTGCTCTGTATTGTGCTTCAGTAATGAACTTGTTATCATTCATTTGCTTGAGTACAAATGCCCTCCTGTACTTTGCCTTGTCAGGGTTCTTAAAAGGGGAATATACCGACGGCGCCTTAGGCATTGATGCAAGGAGGGCTGCTTCAGCTATGGTAAGGTCTTTTGCCGATTTTCCGAAATATGTTTCCGAGGCGGCTTCGATTCCGTATGCCCTTGTGCCGAAATATGCCTGATTGAGATACATGCCGAGTATTTCATCTTTTGTATAACGCTGCTCGATCTTTATGGAAAGGGCTGCTTCCTTCAATTTCCTTTGAAGGCTTTTTTCCGGTTTTAAAAAAAGCATCCTCGCAAGCTGCTGGGTGATGGTGCTTCCGCCTTGCACAACACTGCCCGCCTTTATGTCATGCCACATGGCGCGCACTATCCCTATAATATCCACTCCGGGATGGGTATAGAACCTCACATCTTCAACAGAAACAAAGGCTTTCTTTAAATGGTCGGGTATCTGATAATAAGGGATAAAAGTCCTTCTCTCAACATACAGCTCTGCAAGGACTTTGCCGTCGCTTGAATATACTCGTGAAGATTCAAGGGGCGCATACTCCTCAAGGAGTTTGATGTTAGGAAGATCGGATAGGGTCCAATATAGAAAGCCTCCTGCAAAGCCTATGAATGCGGAAATAATGATAAATGATAAGATTACTCTTTTGGGCATTTACTTTAATTATATCCTTAAAGAGGCAATTCACCGCAAAGACCTTTGAGAAAACCGTAGTTAGTGTCTGTGTATAAACTCAGGTTTTGTCATCCTCCGGCTTGACCGGGGGATCTATAACCCATTGAAAAGACTGGATTCCCCGATCGAGTCGGAGAATGACGGACTGCTTGATTCGCAATTAATACACAGACTATACTTAGTCTTGTACATCGGCAACTTATTTTGCTCCCATCTCAATTCCCCGTATCAATTCATTTATATAGCCCTTTATTTTTTCTTTTGCAGCCGGCTGAAGTTCCTGAAACGGTTTCAGTGAGAGTTTCCGTGATGTAGGTTTCAGAATTCTGTAACCTTCTTCAGACCAAATGACCCCGATTCCGCCGACCGGTATCTGTCGGACTTTTTCCTGAATATTTTTTTCCAGGTCTTCAAACTTTACTATATCGAACGTTACCAGATCGGGATACAAGTTATATATTTCTTCAAAAGAAATGCCGCTCTTTGCATGGGCCTGGAGTTCGGATGCAAGCACTATCTTCGTGTATTTATTCTCTTCGTCATATTGGACCATCAACTGTTCAATGACATCCTCCGTAGGAAGATCCGTTAATTTTGCATTAATAAAGGCAAAAATGGTCATATATCTGTAAAGAAAATCCGCCTGGTCTCCGTCGAATTTATATTTCTCGACTATACCCTTGTGTTCATTCATGTCAGGCGTTATATTCAGTTTTTTTGCCTCTTCATAAAGCATCTTTTCATTTATTAAATCCTCCTGCGAGTTTCCACTCCTCCACAGGACTTCCCTGATTCCCAGTTTATTCAATACATAGGAAGAATTAAAGAGATGCGTTTCCCTCCACTGTAGTTCCTGTATCTTTCCCTGCAGAGTCTCCGTTTTCTTTTTTTCCTCTTCCAGTTCTACAATCTTAGTTTCCAGCCCCTGTGCCTTATTTTTCTCTTCCTCTGAAGTTATTACCCTTATTTGCAATGCTTCGGCCAGCTTTTTCTCTTCTTCCAGAGCCTTTATCCTTGCCTGTAATCCATCCTCTTTCTTCTTCCCTTCCTCAAGCTTATTAACCCTAACCTGTAATTTTTCAGCCTTCCGTTTATCTTCTTCCAAAGTCGCTATTTTCACCTTCAGTTCATCCGCCCTTGCCCTTGCATCCTCCAAGTCCTTTATCTTTAACTGCAATTCTTTCGCCTTTTCTTTTGTATCCTCCAGGTCTTTCAGCTTTGCCTGAAGTTTCTCGGCCTTCTTCTTCTCGCCTTCCAGTTCCTTTACCTTCGCTTGTAATGCCTCCGCCTTTCTCTTCTCTTCTTCCAATCCCTTTATCTTTACGGAGAGTTCGTCGGCTTTTTTCTTATCTTCTTCAAGTTCCTTTACTTTTTTCTGCAGCGCTTCCGATTTCTTTTTTATTCCTTCCAGCTCTTCCACTTTCTTCTGTAATGCCCCGGCTTTCTCCTTTGCTTCACCGAGATCTTTCACCTTTACCTGCAAAGCCTCGGCTTTACGTTTCTCTTCATCCAGTTCCTTGACTTTCAGTTTTAATGCTTCCGCTTCTTTCCGGGTTTCCTCTAATTCTATAGCCTTTTTTTGAAGCTTTTTTGCCTTCTCTTTTATGTCCTCTAATTCCGATGCCCTGTTTTGTAATTCCTTTGCCTTCTCTCTTATCGCTTCCAGGTCTTTTATCTTTTCCTGAAGCTCTTCCGTTTTCTTTTTCTCTAATTCCAGTTCCTTTACCTGTGCCTGCAAGTCCCCGGACTTCTTCTTTATTTCCTCCAGGTCCTTTATTTTTGCCTGAAGTTTCCCGGCTTTTTTCTTCTCCCCTTCGAGCACCTTTATCTTAGCCTGTAATTCTTCAGCCTTTTGCTTCTCGTTTTCCAATTCTTTTATCTTTACCTGAAGCTCGTCAGCCTTCTTCTTCTCTTGCTCAAGCTCCTTAACTTTAGCCTGCAGCTCTTCGGATTTCTTTTTAACAGTCTCTAATTCCCCGGGCTTCTCCTCTAAATTTACGGCTTTCTTCCTGCCTTCTTCTATTTCCTTTATCTTTGCCTGTAGAACCTCCGCCTTTTTCTTCTCCTCCTGAATCTGATCATTCATTTTGTCTTTGCCAACGGCAGCAGCCGAAGAGCTGCTTGCTTCGGCATGTGTTTTATTTAGGGCCTGTTCGGACTCCGCCTTTTTTATTGCCTCTATTTCCTGAAGTGCGTAAGCGGCAAAAGGGCTTTCGGGAAACTGTTTTCTCAGGTCGGAGAGCACATTCCCGGCTTCCTTATATGACTTTAATTGCATTAATGATTTGCCGAGCCAGAACATTACGGCGTCTCTTGCGGAACTGTCGGGGAAATCCTTGAGAAATGTCCTGAATGCCTCGACCGCTTTTTCCGGCTGATATGAAAGGTAATTTCCGTACCCTTTGTCGAACAGCTCCACATCACGGGAGGCAGCGCTTACATATTCGGATGTTAGCAACACCAGCGACAGCAAAACTGCAGCCGTTAGTTTCAATTCACTCTTACCGAAGATTTTTCCCATAATTTTTTGATCCACTCATTTATCAATTTTTCTCTCTTCTGCCCGAATATCCGCTTGGCTATGTCCTCTTTTACGGCTTCAAAAGGTTGAAAACTCTCATTGTTCTTTTTAATAACCTTCAATATATAGGCGCCTTCCTTAACCCATACGGGGTTGCTTATTTCACCCTCTTTCAAAGAAAAAGCCGTATTATCCAACTGGAGTATTAATATGCCCCTGACAAATGTACCCAGGAACCCTCCCTGGCCCTTTAGCGGTTCGTCTGAATACTCATCTACAATCCGGTCAAAGTCTTCTCCGCGCCTCAGCAAAGACACTATTTTTAAAGTCTTCCGCTTCAGATCTGTAATCTCGGTAATGGATGCGCCCTCTTTCAGCCTGATAAAAACGGCCTTTATCTCGATCTTTTCGGGAATATTTATATAATCCCTTCTCTTTACATTATAATAATCATTTTTTTCGTCTTCGGTAACTATAATTTTTGACTCAACTTCCATGCCGATAAGTTTCGAGACCATTATCTTTTCCTTCATTACTTTCCTGAATCCGTCTTCCT
The DNA here is from genome assembly GCA_041658585.1 of Thermodesulfovibrionales bacterium. GTDB lineage: Bacteria > Nitrospirota > Thermodesulfovibrionia > Thermodesulfovibrionales > SM23-35 > DYFC01. The sequence continues at coordinate 48,418 of JBAZZX010000009.1, read as the reverse complement.
TCAAACCTTCCACCGAAAGCATTTCCTTGAATTCTTCAGGAGACAGGTTATGCCGCTCTTTGAATTCCGCGATGGCCTGTTCTATTTCTTTATCACCGGCTTCAATGCCTGTCTTTTTGGCTTCGTTTAAAATGATTTTTTCATCAATCAAACTTCTCAGTATCTTTTCGTCAACCGCTTCTTTATTTTCTATCTCCTCCATACTCCCGACAAATTTCCGATATTCGGTATAGGTAATTATTTCGTCGCCGACAGTTGCAAGTACCCTGTCAACGGTAACGGCATATGCGGAATGTATGGCTATAATCAAAAACAAAAAACAATAACGCGGAACGATAGTTTTATATGGTAAATACGTTTTGAAAGACAGATATGATAAAAAAGCTTTTAGGCGACTCATTAATGCACTATTGACACTGTTTGATATGCATCTATCTAAAAGGCTCATCTGGTTAAAAGTGCCGTCAGGTGAATACTGATTATCTTTTGTCGCGTTTAATCCCGAAAGCTTTCGGGATTTATCATATCTGTCTTTCAAATTATGACCTAATGGCTACTCTCATGGACTCAAGCACCGGTTCCGAGTTTTTCCATCACCTTTTGCGCATCATTCCATGTAAGCCATTTGTCTTTGGGGTTCCTAATGAGATAGGCCGGATGAAATGTAGGCATAACGGAAATGTCTTTATAAGAAAAAAACTTGCCCCTTACTGCGGTTATTTTCAGCTTCATATCTCCGGTCAGGTTCATAGTAGCTACTCTCCCTAATGACATAATAATTTCAGGTCTGATGATCTCTATTTGTCTTTCGATAAAACCCCTGCATGTTTCCGCTTCATCGGGTTCGGGATCCCGGTTTAAAGGCGGCCTGCATTTTACAATATTCGCAATATAAACGTCTTCCCTCTGAAAACCCATCTTATTGATAAGCCGTGTGAGCACCATACCGGCATCGCCGACAAAGGGCCTGCCCTGCAAATCCTCTTCCGCGCCCGGCGCTTCGCCTATAAACATAAGCCTGGCATCCGGATTGCCCTCGCCAAAAACAATATTTTTCCTTTTACCGGAAAGCTTGCACCGCTTACAGTCTCCGATTTCCTCCCGCAGCAATTTCAAGGCGGGTTCTTTATCATTGCGGTCATTAGTAACCGGATGCCGGTCATCGGTTCTTTTTTGTGACTTGTGACTAACGCCTGATAACTGTTTTGACCCCGGCTTAAGACTATTAACCGACGCCTTCAGATGTATCGGAAGCCTCTCAAAACCGAGAGCCTCGTAAAACTCAAGCGCATTCTTTATATTTTCTAATAAACCCATATTGCTTTGTTTCCGTTTGTCATTATTTACCCGCACATTGCAAAAGAATTTCCCTATATGAAAGGTAGATATGATAAAAAAGCTTTTAGGCGACTCCTTAATGTACTATTATCACTGTTCGATATACACTTATCTATATGACACATAAGGTTAAAAGCGCCTTCAGGTGAATATGGATTAATTTTTGTCGCATTCTAAAAGGTTTTTTATCATATCTGCCTTTCATATTATGCACATGGTGTTTTAATTATCTTTCTCCCCATTTCAGTTTCGTCCTGATAATCTCAAAATAGTCCCGTTCACACGGGATATAAAGCCTTGCCCTGTATTGAGATTTTTTGACCTCGATAATATCGTTCTGTCTGAGAGAAAAACCCATTTGGCCGTCAAGGGTAAGGAAAACATCTTCGTCGCGCGATCTGAGCATGATTTCTATTTTTACATCATCCGGCAGCACAATGGGACGGTTCGTAAGGGTATGGGGACATATCGGCGCAAGGACTATGCTGTTTATAGTGGGATAGAGTATGGGACCTCCGGCAGAAAGCGCATATGCCGTAGAACCGGTAGGAGTGGAAACAATAAGACCGTCCGCCTTGAAGGTAGAAATATAGGTACTATTTACATAAGTTTCAAGGTCTATTATCCTGGCAAGAGCGCCTTTGTTTACGACAACATCATTCATGACTACGTATTCCGCGATGCACTCGCTATGCCGCAAAACACATGCATTCAGCATAATGCGTTCTTCTACATGGCAATCATCAACAAGGACCCTGTCAAGGACTTCATACAGTTCATCCCTGGAAACGGCTGTGAGAAACCCAAGCCCGCCTATATTTACGCCAAGGATGGGGATACCCTTTTCAGCCACAAGCCTTGCTACCCCGATCATGGTACCATCGCCGCCAAGGACTATTATCATATCGACCAATGAAGACATTTGCGATCTCGGCGTGCCTTCGATATTCATAACGGCTGCGTTCTCTATGTCTACATAAACCTCATGGCCCTTACTTTTCAGCCATGGTGCAAGCTCTGTTAATATATCAAGTGTTTCCTGCTTACCTGTTTTACCTATGATTCCAATCTTTTTCATCCAGACCCTCTATTGTAATTTCCCTTGTTTGTTCATCCCGGGTTTGCAGACCGACCTTAATGATATCTTCCTGCAATTCTCCCCGAGCCTTCTCGGCCCATTCAATGACCGATATGCTCCCGCCTCCTGTTATGCTACGGATACCTAAATCATCAAGTTCTGCGCCATGTTCGATGCGATATAGATCAATATGGATAAAAGGCGGATCGGTTTCATATTCCGCAATAATGGTAAAACTGGCGCTGACGATTTCCCTTTCATCAATGCCGACAGCTTTTGCAATGCCTTTCACCATCGTAGTCTTCCCTGCGCCAAGATCGCCATACAGCCCCACAATATCACCGGCCTTAAGGAGTCTCCCCAATCGAAAACCGATCTCTTTCGTTTCATCCGGACTATTACTCAATATTTTCATGTTCCCGTTAATTTGAAAGACTGATATGATAAAAAAGCTTTTAGGCGACTCCTTAATGTACTATTAATACTGTTTGATATACATTTATCAAAAGACGCATCAGGTTAAAAGTGCCGTCAGGTGAATATAGATTATCTTTTGTCGCATTCTAAATGGTTTTTTATCATATCAGTCTTTCATTCTATGCAACCGATTAACTCGGAAATATCCCTATGAATCCGCCCTGCCTTCCTGCATGATTCCCATGATACCGGTATGAGTGAAACCTGTCCGGATTGCAAAAGGTGCATTCTTCGGAAACCCATATATTATCCTCTTTGACGCCAAGGGAACGGGCCTGTAGCATATTGGCGGAAGCAAGGTCTATAAAGAACTTTGAGTTCTTCCGCTCTGAATAGTCTCCCGATCCCGTACTTATGCAAACTGCCTCGTTCACATCGGAATCAACCTCATAGCAGCACCCCTTGATGCTCGGTCCAAAGGCTATAACAATATTATCCGGTGACGAGCCAAAATGGTCAACTATGGCCTGAATGGTCTTCTTCAGGATTTGCGCTGCCGTTCCCCGCCATCCGGCATGCACGGCGCCTACAACCCGCTTCTTTTCGTCAAACAGGAGTATCGGCACGCAGTCTGCAACCTGAACGCCTAAAAGCACGTCTTCTCTATTCGTTATAACGGCGTCTGCAACCTCCGGCTCCAGATCCGAATTGAGGATTAAAACTCTGTCAGTGTGTCTCTGTATGGGAAGATAAACCATAGATTCCGAATAGCCGTTCTTGTCCAAATACTTCACAACGTTATCCGCAATTTTAGTAGTAAAGAAAGCCCTGATATAAGAATGCGCCATGTTGGGAGGGCTGATTGTCTTCTTCATGATTAATGAAATTTAACATATTCCGTAATGCTATGGAAAGTTTAAATCCGGCAAACATATTATCAGGATTAAGCGGATTTTGGCGAGCTTTTATTAATCTTTGTATAATTATGGGTTAACCCTTCATCATCCTGAAAGCGGCAGGTATGGAACCGATAATATCCGACGCAATCAGCGAGTGCTCGCCCTTTTCGGATGCGGCAATATCTCCTGCCAGACCGTGCATATAAACACCGAGAATACTTGCGTTGAGCGGCGTTAAGCCCTGTCCCAGGAATCCGGCAATCATGCCTGTGAGGACATCCCCTGTTCCTGCCGTAGACATCCCGGGGTTTCCGGTGGAATTAATGAACGCCCTTCCCTCAGGCGATGCAATTATTGTAGGTACTCCTTTCAGCACAAGGAATGTACCCGTCTCTTTTGCAAAGGATACGGCGGTGTTTATCCTGTCCTTTTCTATTTCAGTGCGTAGTTCGGAGTTTATAATTTTGCATTGCTCTTTTTTTGACTGACGTCTCATCAGCCGCGCCATCTCTCCGGAATGGGGCGTCAGTATTACAGGAGCTTTGGCCTTTCTGAAGATCTTTGTATTGCCTTTAAGTGAATTCAATCCGTCTGCATCGATTATGATTGGAGAGTTAGAATGCAAAATAAGGCGCTCTATGATCTTTTCCGTATCACTGCTCACTCCGATACCGGGGCCTATTGCAATAAGGCCGGCAGTTTTCTCAAGGTATTCCAATATCTTGTCCAGCGCCTTTTTTGACAGTGTGCCGTCACCCTTGTCCGGCAGGACCAGCGTCATCTCTTCAGTGACACGGGTCTGGAATATCCCGGCTAATGATTCAGGCACGCCTATGGTTACAAGACCAGCACCGGCACGCAAACAGGCCTTTGAAGCCATAATAGCAGCGCCTGTCTTTCCCCTTGAACCGGCAACAAGGAGAACGTGCCCGTAGTTCCTTTTGTGTGAATATTTTTTCCTCTCAGGGACCAATGACAATACATTATCCCTTTCAGGCAGTTCGACTGTCAGGCTGTCTGATTTGAGAAGTTCGGCAGGGAACCCTATATTCTCAACAAAAAGCCTGCCGGTATATTCCGCGCCCGGATACAGAAGATGACCTCTTTTAGGAAGATCGAAGGTGACGGTACACTCAGCCTTAATTGCATTTCCCATCACCTGTCCGGTATCGGAGGATATTCCGGAAGGTATATCGACTGCGATTATGGATAATTCTGATCTATTTAAAACGTCTATGAGATCCGAATAGGAGCCCGATATATCTTTGCCGAGACCTGTGCCGAAAAGGGCGTCGATAATGATCGTGTGAGGGCGCAGGAAGTCTGTTTTATGCTCTAACAGTGTTTCGGCCTGTTTCACAGGAACACCAAACCGGAGAGCGGCTTCATATTGTGACAAAGCATCTCCCTTTAATCTCTCGGGTTTTGAGGCAAGGAAGACGTTTACATCCCAACCTTCGTTATGGAGAATCCTCGCGGCAACCATACCGTCCCCGCCGTTGTTGCCTATTCCGGATATCACAACCACTTTTTTAGGGCCATAGACCTCCCGAATTTTTGCTGCAACCGCCGTACCTGCCCTTTCCATAAGTACCCGGCCTGGAATACCAAACTCCTCAATAGTCTTCCTGTCTATTTCACGCATTTCATTTGCAGTGACTACTTTCATATTTCCAATTCCCGTCTCAATTATACCCTAAATTTTGATTTAAATTGACAAATAGACGGAAACGTGTTAGAAAATATAATGGTTTTACCGATTAAAAAAAGGCAGCGTCTCGGCGAACTGTTTGTTGAACAGGGACTGATTAACACAAACCAATTAAAAGACGCCCTCAGAAAACAGGCACAGGCCGGCGGTCAGCTTGGATCGATCCTCGTCGAGATGGGATATATCACAACCGACACCCTTTTGAATTTCCTCAGCCGGCAGCTTGGAATTCCTTCAGTGAATCTCCTGAAGCTCGATATCTCTCGTGATATGCTGAATCTCATGCCCTTAGAAAAGATACGGACGATGAAAGTGCTCCCTATCGACATCAACGAAAGCACGATAACCCTTGCAATGGTCAACCCGCGCGACATGATCTCTATTCGGGACATAGAGTTTTCGTTCGGCAGAAAGGTAAATCCCGTCGTGGTAGCCGCATCTCAGATGGAGGCCGCCATACAGAGCCTTTCATCACATCCCGAAACCGGACTGAGAGCTGAAACGATCGAGAAAGAGTTCCAAAAAGCGGAGGTGAAAAAAGCGCCTTCTCTTTTATCTCTGCTTAAATATCTGGCAGGTTCTACTGCAACAGACATGCTCCTTACTGCGGGTGTGTCGCCTTCAATCAAACTTAGCAATGAAGTAAAAAGAGCATCCATGAACCCATTAACACCATCTGATTGTGAAAAATATGCAAGGGAATTAATGGCTGCAAGGAACTGGGAAACTTTTATCCAAAAAGGTGACTATGATTTCGCAGTGACATATCCTGAGATCGGACGTTTAAGGGTCAGTTTATACAGGCAGAGGAATTCTGTTTCAATTACTCTACGACATATTACAGACATCCTGCCTTCATTAGAAGAACTAAACCTGCCAGGATGGATTAAGGAATATGTGTTGATGCCACAGGGCCTTATCATTATTTCCGGGCCTGCAGGCCATGGAAAGACCACAACCCTTGCTGCCATGGTTGATATCATAAACTCCAACAGGAAATGCAACATTATAACCCTTGAAGACCCTGTTGAATACCTTCATAAACACAATAAGAGTAATGTAAATCAAAGGGAAATCGGTCTTGATACCGAGTCTTTCTATGAGGGATTGAAACATATTTTCAGACAAGATCCGGATGTTATTGTGGTTGGAGAGCTGAGAGATCCCGAAAGTTTTGCTATCGCATTACAGGCTGCAGACACCGGGCATCTTGTTCTTACTACAGTGCATTCAAATATAACAACTTCAACTATTGAGAGGGTTATTAATATATTTCCTTCCGATCAGCAAAATATTATAAGAACACGGCTTGCTGATAATCTCCTCTTTGTGCTCGCGCAGAGACTGGTACCTATGAAAAAGGGTGATAGCAGGGTACTTGCCTATGAAAAACTCATAAATAATTTCAGCATAAAGAGCCTTATACGGGATTCGAAAACACATCAGATAAGATCACAGATGCTGAGCGGTACTGAGGAGTTTTCCTCTTTGGAGGCGTCCCTTGCAAAGCTTTATGTAGGAGGGTTGATAAAATTCGAAGACGGCCTGCTCTATTCCGAGAACAAGCAATTCTATAAAGACCTTACAAAAGGGGATTAAACATCAGGTTTCTCAATTATCGACGGTTTTCATTCATGCCTGCAAATTTTCAATTTGCCCTTAATCTGCAAGATAATGCTGAGTTTTAAGAATGTGTGTGTTAATATAAAATTATAATGACAATTCTGTTTATCAATACAATTGAGATTATTTTTCATATAGAAAACATAATTTATGCAGGATAATGAAAAATCAACGGAGATGTTGCTTGAAGAGTTAAATGAACTGCGCCTTGAGGTTGCAAAGCTGCAAGAATCGGAAGCCCGTCTTAAACAAATAGAAAAAGAACTGCGGGAAAACAAAGATAAATTTCGCACCATAGCTCAGACGGCGGTAGATGCGATTATTCTGGGAGACGTTCATGGAAATATTATCTTCTGGAATGAGAGCGCTCAACGTATCTTCGGCTACACGGAAGATGAAATATCGGGCGAATCTTTGACCATACTGATGCCTGAACAATACAGAGACGCCCATAGAAAAGGGTTGGAACTTATCAAATCAACGGGCGAATCAAAACATATCGGGAAGACAATGGAAATGCACGCACTGAGGAAAAACGGCGACGTTTTTCCTATAGAACTTTCGGTTTCCATGTGGAAGGCCGGAGAGGAGTATTATTATTCAGGCATTTTGCGCGATATAACCAAACGAAAGAATTTGGAGAGCGAACTTAAAACACTTGCCGTTACGGACACCTTGACACAGGTTTTCAACAGAATAAAATATTATGAAATAATGCAAAGAGAAATCGAGAGAACGAAAAGATACAATCATCCCTTATCCATAATTATGTTTGATATAGACCATTTCAAGAAAGTAAACGACATATACGGCCATACGGTCGGCGATTACGTCCTTCGGACTCTGACTCAAATAAGTTAAAGAGAACCTTAGGGAAACGGATTATCTTGTGCGATGGGGAGGCGAAGAGTTTATTATCATTGCTCCTGACACGGATTTGAAGAAAGCGAAAATATTGGCCGAAAGAAACAGAAAAGCTTCGGAAAAATTTAAATATGACCCTACCGGAAAAATAACGGTAAGTTTCGGCGTAACGCAATTCATAAAAGACGATAATGAAGATACCGTTATCAAAAGAGTGGATGACGCCTTGTATGAGGCAAAGAGAAAGGGCAGGAACCGGGTTATAGTAAATGTCTGAAACACCGGTTTTGAAAGAGTTCTTGTCTTATTTAAGTTAAAAATATTAAAATAAATTTCCTTAAATAAGGACACTTATATTGGAACAGACTAATAATAAATCACCTATAGATAAGGTTTGGAGTTTTTTCGCCTCGGTCAAGTTTGCTATTATCATTTTTGCCCTTATTGCGGTTACCTCTATTTTCGGGACCATACTGGAACAGAGGGCTGAACCTGCAAAAAATCTCCAGGTCCTCTCACGGATTTTCAACGAATCCATAGCGCCGGGCCTTTACAATATATTTGACAAGTTAGGTTTCATGGACATGTACCATTCCTGGTGGTTCATGACATTGCTTGTCTTGTTTGCGGTAAATCTCATAGTATGTTCACTCGACAGACTCCCGAGGATATGGAAACTCGTAAAAGAACCTATCAGTCCGTTGCCGGAAGAAAGGATTAAGAAGTTTCTTATCAACAGGGAAATTTCCTTAAAAGGTCCGGCGGATACGGTCAGAAAAACCGTTTTAGAAGCGGCAAAAGGCGTCGGATTTACCTGCCATGAAGTGAAAGAGGAAAACGGATATCAGTTTTTTGCGCAGAAAGGAAATTACGGCAGACTCGGCGTTTACTTAACTCACCTCAGTATCCTTATAATCCTTATCGGCGCATTATTCGGCGCACGCTTCGGATTTAAAGGCTTTATGGAGGTCGGAGAGGGGACCGTTTCCAATACCGCTTTTGACGGCAACAAGGAACTCTCCATGGACTTCCTTGTCAAATGCGACAATTTTGACGTCGAGTTTTACGGCATGTCCGATATGCCGAAAGAATACAAAAGTTGGCTTACGATTATCAAAGACGGTAAGGAAGTGATGAAGAAATCCATTACCGTCAACGACCCGCTTACATATGAAGGCATAACCTTTTATCAATCAAGTTACGGTCTTATACCCAACGGTCTCGGCAGCGGTATTTTCATCTTTAACGTTGTCTCCAAAAACGGCCATTCTTCATTCCTCAATCTGCGATTGGGTGATTCCTTTCAGATACCGGGGACTGCAATTACCGGCAAAATATTAGATTTCAGCCCTGCCTTAAGAATCATGAACGGACAGGCTTCCACTTATGCAAATATGATGAACAACCCTGCCGTCCTTGTCGATTTTACGGAATCCGGCAAACAAAAATTCTCCGGATGGATATTCAGGAGGCACCCTGAATCATGGCAGCTTCCCGACGGCAACAGGGTTGAATTCCATAATTACTGGGGAGTCGAGTATACCGGACTTCAGGTTAGAAAAGACCCCGGCGTATGGGTTGTATACTTAGGATGCATACTAATGAGTATCGGTCTTTTTACCGCTTTTTTTATAAGCCACCACAGGATATGGATAAAGCTCGTTGAAGAAAAAGGTAAAACCCGTATTATTGCCGGCGCAAATACCAACAAGAACAGGGGCACCCTTGAAAGGAAGATAGACCGAATGATTTCCGTTCTCAATTCAAGACAGGAAGGAGCAAAATAGATGGAAAGTTCCCTTTTCTTTGGAATATCAACCATGGCTTATATTACCGCCATGATGATCTATATTACTTATCTTGCGTTTAAGAAAGCGCCGGTAGGCATTATTGCAACTACCGTTACGATTGTCGGGTTCTTTTCACAAACCCTGGCAATCATACTCAGATGGAAGGAATTCGCCGAACTCAGCGGCATGGGCATTCTCAGGTCCGCTCCACTGACAAACCTGTATGAGTCTATGACTTTTTTCGTTTGGTGTCTGATCCTCGGATATCTGATAATCGAATTCAAATTCAAAAACCGTTCCTTCGGGGCCTTTATCACTCCTATCGCGGGTCTTGTACTTGCATTTATAGACTTGACGGGCGTATCAAAAGAGATCCAGCCGCTCGTTCCCGCGCTGAAGAGCAACTGGCTTCTTGCCCATGTTACGATGAGTTTCATTGCCTATGCCGCTTTTGCCATGTCCTTCGCCACGGGACTTATGTATCTGATCATAACAGCCGAGAAAAAAAGCGAGATTTCGTATCTCTTCTGGACGTTCACATTCGGTTTATTCGCAATACTTCTCGTCACCATGGGCATCGATTTCCTTACCTTTCAAGTAAAAGTTAGGCCGGAGGAATTTATAAAAAGCTATCTATTTAAAACCTCTTTCCTGCATCCTTCATCAGTTGTAAAAATAATAAGCTGGATAGCTTCCTTTACCGCGCTATTTGTCATCTGGAAGTATGGTTATGTCCTGAAAGGGGTCCTCGAAAAGTTAAATGTAACCCCCGATATGCTTGAAGAGATCACATACAGAAGCATTGCCGTCGGGTTTCCCATATTCACTCTGGGCGGATTAATATTCGGCGCCATCTGGGCCGATCAGGCGTGGGGTGTTTACTGGAGCTGGGACCCGAAAGAGACATGGTCGCTGATAACATGGTTCATCTACGCCTTCTATCTGCACGGCAGGATGGTGAGGGGATGGAAGGGGAAAAAGGTCGCTATTGTCGCGGTAATAGGTTTTGCAGCCGTCATCTTCACATATCTTGGAGTAAACCTTCTTTTGTCAGGGCTCCATTCTTATGGCTCCGGATAATATATTGAAAACATCCTCTGCTTTACGCTAATATTATTTAATTAGCGTTAGCGAAACTCAAACCTTTTATGGAGGTATCAATTCAATGAATAACATAAAAACCATGTTGCTCCTCGTTATGCTTACACTTATCTTTGTAACGGCAGGAGCGGCAATGGGCGGTAAAAATGGCATGACGATAGGCCTCATCTTCGCCCTTGGAATGAACCTCTTTACCTACTGGTTCAGCGACAAAATAGTTCTTAAAATGTACCGCGCCAGGGAAGTATCGGAAGCGGAAGCGCCCGAACTATATGGCGTTGTAAGAAGGCTCGCACAAAAAGCGGAAATACCTATGCCGAGAGTGTATATTATCAATGAAGATCAGCCGAATGCCTTTGCGACGGGAAGAAATCCTAACCACGCGGCGGTTGCCGTAACAACGGGTATCATGCGGCTTCTGAGCCATGAAGAACTTATGGGCGTCATCGGACATGAACTCGCCCACGTTAAACACAGAGATATCTTAATCGGCACTATTGCCGCCACCTTTGCAGGCGCTATCAGCTATCTTGCTCAAATGGCGCAATGGGCAATGATCTTCGGCGGTAACAGGGGTGACGATGATGAAGGCGGCAGTCCTGTTGCAGCCATAGTTATGATGATCGTCGGTCCTATCGCGGCAATGATTGTTCAGATGGCAATCTCAAGGTCAAGAGAATATGTCGCGGATGAAGGCGGCGCAAGCATTTCGGGAAATCCGCGATACCTGTCCGGAGCTCTGCGTAAACTTGACACGGCGTCCAAGAAGATTCCCATGAACGCCAACCCTGCGACCTCGCATATGTTTATTGTCAGTCCGTTATCCGGCGGCGGCATACTAAAACTATTCAGCACACATCCTCCGATCGAGGAAAGGATAGCACGGCTCGAATCCATGGGCCGCTCATCCGCCTAAAGCGGATTAAACCACATGAGGCAGACGGGTCGGAACTTGACTCTTCAACTCTTTTTCACCCAAAATATCCGGAGTTTATGAAGGCTCTGGTAACGGGCGCTACAGGCTTTATCGGAAGCCATCTCTGCGAAGAACTCGTCAGAAAGGGGTATGAGGTAACCTGTCTCTCCAGAAATGCCTCCAACCTCAAATGGCTTGAATCCCTTAATGTCATAATCGTCAAGGGTGACTGCACACAGCCTGAATCCCTTCACGAGGCCGTCGGTGATTTTGATTATATCTTTCATCTTGCAGGGCTCACCAAATCGACTTCCTCAGATGAATTTTTCCGTATCAATACGAAGGGCACGGAAAATCTGATACGGGTTGTCGCGGAAAAAAACCCAAAATTGAAACGGTTTGTCTATATGAGCAGCCTTGCTGCTGCCGGCCCGGGCAAGGACATGACGCCGATACGTGAGGACTGCAAACCGTCCCCGGTATCAAATTACGGGAGAAGTAAACTGGAAGGAGAAAAGGCCGTTCTTAAATACAAGGACGACTTTCCGGTTACCATCCTGAGACCCCCGGCAGTTTACGGTCCGAGGGATAAAGACATGCTTGTGATGTTTAGAATGATAAAAAACGGTTTTTTCTTTGATCTTGGAAAATGTTATTATTCATTACTTTATGTTGAAGACCTCGTTCATGGTATTATATTATGTGCCGAGAGCAGAGCATCCGAAGACGGAACATATTTTCTATGTGATGACGACTTTTACACGGGCGACCGGATAGCCATGGAAATATCCTCCGCGCTTAATGTTAAATCAAGACCGTTGCGGGTGCCGAAATGCTTAATGCCCTTTATTGCTTTCCTTGGGGAAAGGATAAACAGGCAGGGGATAATAAACAGAGACAGGATAAAAGACTTTCAGCATGCCTACTGGATATGCGACTCACGAAAGGCTAGGGAGGAAATCGGTTTTACACCGAAAGTTGGATTAAAGGAAGGAATAAAATGGACGGCGGATTGGTACAGGATTCACAGATGGCTATAAAAAAATCTACTGATATATTCGATAAGTGCTTTAAATTCGACAAGGCAAAAAAGCTTATATCTCATGGCCTGTATCCTTTTTTCAGGACCATTCAAAGTGCGCAGGACCCCGAAGTAATCCTTGACGGCAGGAAAATGGTCATGGTCGGATCCAATAACTACCTTGGTCTTACCAATCATCCTAAAGTAAAAGAAGCGTCTATCGAAGCAATTAAGAAATATGGGACCGGTTGCGCCGGTTCACGGTTTCTCAACGGCACGCTGGATATACACGTGCAGCTCGAAGAGAAACTCGCCCGCTTCATGCGGAAAGAAGCTGCGCTCATTTTTTCCACCGGCTTTCAGGTAAATCTGGGAGTCATTTCCGCCCTTGTGGGCAAAGATGATATCGTCATCATAGACAAGATGGACCATGCAAGCATTATCGACGGATGCAGACTCTCCTTTGGCGAAATCAAGAAATTCAGACACAACGATATGGCGGACCTCGAAAGGGTCCTGAAAGAATATGAAGACAGGGGAAAACTCGTGGTTGTCGACGGGGTTTTCAGTATGGAAGGCGATATTGCAAAACTGCCGCATATTGTTGAACTCACGCAAAAATATGAAGCTCGCCTCATGGTTGATGACGCCCACGGCATCGGCGTGCTTGGGAAAACAGGCAGAGGTACCGCGGAACATTTCGGCCTTGAAAACGATGTTGATCTCATCATGGGCACCTATAGCAAATCTCTCGCTTCCATCGGCGGTTTTATTTCAGGAGACACCGATATAATCCATTATATCAAACACCTTGCAAGGTCTTTGATCTTCAGTGCAAGCCCTCCCCCTGCATCGGTTGCATCCGTAAGCGCCGCAATCGACATTATCGAAAACGAGCCTGAGCGGAGGGAACAACTCTGGAAAAATACAAACAGGATGCTGGAGAGCTTCAGAGAACTCGGGTTTAAGGTGGGCAACAGTCAGACGCCTATCATTCCTATTTTTGTCGGTGAAGATGAAAAAGCGTTTTTGATGGCCGTCATGCTCCAGGAAGAAGGGGTATTCGCCAACGTGGCCGTCACTCCCGCCGTACCAAACGGGATGGCATTGATCAGAACAAGCTATATGGCGACTCACACGGACGAACATCTTGATATCGTGATAGCCGCATTTAAAAAAGTCGGGAAAAAGCTCGGAATCATATAAAATTGTCGGGAAATAATTTCCGGCAACTACCAAACCAAACAGACTACGACTAAGCGCAGTTACTAATGAGTTCATAAGTAAAGCCACACACCCTCACCCTTGCCCTCTCCCCTCAAGGGAGAGGGGACTTTAGAATCGCCCCTCCCTTGAGGGGAGGGGATAAAGGGGAGGGGTGTTTATTTGACAATCTTTTTATTGATTTTATGTTTATAGATTGATGACCGTAAAAAACATTAAAGTCATTGAAATCCGATCAGGGAAAGACCTGAAAGACTTTATTCGCCTTCCCGATAAGCTGTATTCAAGAGACCCTTTTTATGTTCCTCTTTTAAAAACAGAAATTAAAAAGCAATTGTCCGACAAAAACCCTTTCTTCCTTCATGCAAAGGCAAGGTATTTCCTTGCACAAAAAAGCGGAGAAACTGTCGGCAGGATAGCGTCTATCGTAAATCAGAGGCATATCGAGTTCCGGAATGAAAAATCCGGGTTTTTTGGCTTCTTCGAGTCTGTGAATGATTATGCCGTCTCTGATGCATTACTGAATAAGGCCGCCGAAACTCTCGGGAACGAGGGTATGGAAATCATGCGGGGTCCCATGAACTTCTCAACCAATGAGGAATGCGGCCTGCTGCTTGAAGGGTTTGACAGCCCGCCGATGCTCATGATGCCTTACAATCCGCCTTATTATCACGACCTCATGGAACACTACGGCATGAAAAAAGCAAAAGACCTTTTCGCTTATATACTCGACACTCCCGATGAACTTCCAAATAAAATTCTCAGGGTCGCTCGAATTGCGGAAAAATTTGGAATTACCGTAAGGCAGATCGATAAAAAAATGTTCAAACGCGATATGATGATATTTAAAGATGTATACAATTCCGCCTGGGGGAAAAACTGGGGGTTCATACCCTTGACGGATGAGGAAGTTGTTCACCTTGGCAATAATCTTAAAACCGTTTTAGAGCCCGACATGACGATAATCGCGGAAAAAGATAACGAGCCCGTCGGCTTCCTGAGTTTATTGCCGGATTTTAATTTTGTACTGAAACATATGAAAGGAAGCGTAAATCCGCTAAGTATTGTGAAGGCTCTTTACTATTCAAAAAAGATAAAAGACCTCAGAACACTTTTGCTCGGAACAAAAGCGGAATACAGAAATAAAGGCGTAGACGCGCTCATGTTCCGGGAGGCTTTCAAAGGAGTAAAAAAAGGCGGCTATAAACGCGTGGATTTCTCCTGGATACTCGAAGACAATATCCCGGTACAGAGGCTTATTGAGATGATAGGCGGCGGTCTGTACAAGAAATACAGGATCTATGAGCAAAGGCTGTAACAAAGCCTTACCTTTTTAATTTTATACAAACTAATCGGTTTTTTAGAAAGAATTGGTAGATTTTCCTCCGGGTTTACCACACCACCAACAGGCAAAACATTTACCACACACATTATGAGCATGACAGTTTAAACAATTGCCAAAGTTACCGCAGTGCCCACCGTCAACAGTAACTAATCTATCAAATTCAGGAATATAAAATTCCACACTATTTTGCCTATGATGATGGCAGCTCCTGCAGAATTCCTCTTCCCAGGAACATGGATTTCCCAGCCCACCGGCACATTGTTTGTTATTGTGACCGTTCACTGTTTTGCGTAAAAGATAAGGTATAGTAGTTCCGTTACCATGTACGGCGCCATGAGGTTCGTGACAATCAGTGCAATTAAGAATGAAATTTTGATAATTAGCCGTTACATAAGGAGGTTTTATATCGCCCCACCATACAAGGGCGCCTACTGTGTGTCCTTCGTATAAGCAACAGCCGTTTGCATCTACAGGCGCGCCACGACAAAACCCTCCTGTTTTAAAGCCGTAGCTATCATCCTTGATACATCCGCATGTTTTCCATTGACCTTGGTATTTCCCATTCAAATCGGAACATCTTGTTATAGCCCCATGCATATCACCCGGGGCGTCACAGTAAGGCATGTTGCCCGATAAATATGTTGGGATCTGACGTGCCCAGTCGATCTTTTGAAGCTCTCTGCTAAGTGATGTGCTATATATTACGTTTGTGGCATTATGACAGTCTGTACAAAAGGTAATATAGTCAGGCACGTTGGAGCCGTCCGTGGTTGTCGAACCATCCGGCTCATATAGGGAAGTAGAACCATACCAGTATGGCGCCTGATATTGTCCGCCGTGTGCAGCAGCATAGTCACTCATCTTTTCACCCGGACTGTCTCCCCAGATATTGCTCCTGTCCGTCGGCCTTACAACCGGGAAACTGCGTTTGGAAAGATGGGGGTTATGGCAGGCGTTACAGGGGTTTGATTCATCCTTAAATGTTTCAGGCCACCTTGTCTTTACAAAATTCAGAATGTCCTTGAGGTTGTGAGCAGACCCGGACACCGGGTTGAAAGCATCATGAATATTATTAGGTATTGTCTGGTTTGCATGGTCTCCCCCAAACCAGTAGCTGTAATTATAATTGGTTCTGTCAAATGAAAACTGAACGGAACCTGATCCCTTGTGACAATAGAGGCAGAAATTTTCAGACTGGCTGGTGAAGTTATCAGCAAAAAGGGCAAATGCAGAAGGGCTGCCGCCGGCAGGGACAGGCTCTGAACCGTTTATGCTTCCATGCTGCTCATGACAATGGGCGCAATTCGCCTTTGAATAACCGAGATTGAAGGTATCGATCCGGTTGACGCCATACGAGGTATTTCCATGCGCGGAATTCAGATACACGCCGCTCTCCAGCATATTCGGATAAAACATTAACCCCGAGCTTGCTATACCCATTGTAATTATTAGTAACGTCATTCTTATGTCGTTCCTGAATTTCAAAATTATCCTCCCGTAAACCGTCTACCGTTCATTTCAGTTTTTTGCCGTATGACATACATTGCATCCGTTTGTCTGACCGTTGCCGGGCCACCCCTTATAATCCCATCTCATGAGTTTTGAATATGGCGATCCGTGTGCCCGGTGACATGAAAGACACATCACAAGGTCTCCCCCGCTGCCGAGGGTTACACTGCCGACGGGCCCTGCCCAGCCGCTCAGATTAGGCCTTGCAACAGGGACCAGAGGATCATAACCGCCGTTAAATGCATTTGCAAATTCGCCGGAATCAGGAATAATCGAATCCGACGGATGTCTGATCCATACGTTGTCTGCGCTGTTTCTTTCAGAATGGAATACGGCATGGCAGCCGGTGCAAAATGCCGTCACAGTGTCAGCAAGAGCCGAAAAACCTCCGTCAGCGGTTTTATTACCGGAGTATCCAAGATATTCATTATGATCATTACTGCTTGAAGTATATTGCCAATCATTATCCTCTATTCCTGAAACACCGTGTCCGGAACCGGCTTGATGTCCTGACAGAAATCTAAACCAGCCGTCAGATGCACTGCCTTTCACCGCGTCCGCTGAATTGAGATGGTGATAACCTTTCGGCAGGGCGCTTCCTATCATGTGGCATTTTGTGCATCCCTGACGCGAGCTTTCAAAGCCGAAAGAGTTTGAGGGTGTGCTTGAATGTAAATTCTTATGGCAGGCGGTAGAGCCTCCGCATGAGCCGCTTCTCGGGTCTCCCGGCGCCTCATTAAGATTATTGTCAGGGTTGCCGGAAAATACGTTATGTCCTTTTGCGTCATTCTCATTGCTTGCGACGCCCGGAGAAACCCAATAAAAATTACCTCCTGCAAGGGCGCCGGCAGGATACCCGTTTGTATTAAAAACTATGGGGACCTTCAAACCACCCGGTAACGTTTTTATCGTTTGACCGTCCGACGAGCTGTGGCAGCCGAGACAGCTTGCTACCAATAAATTAGGAATGGGATTATCCGAAACATTCGCTTCACCCCAGGCTGAATCCCCTCTGTTTACAGGTTGCCCGTTCTGGCTGTTGTGCATAGTATGGCAGTTGTAGCAAGGCCCTATAACCCTTGCCTCCGATGATGAAACAAAAAATAGCGTCGCAAAAAGCGTAAAAATAAAAAAGTTTACACTATTTACTGAGTTTGCTCGGTTTGCCGGGTTCTCTGTATTCTTTAACACGGTAAAAAGTTCAAGCACCATAAACCGTGTCAACTGTTTTAATCGGGTAAACATTTCATTTCTTATGGCACTGAATACAGAGTTGTCTTTTCCGGTCGAAATAGAGCATGAATTCAGCCTTGGATGAATGCATGCTGTGGCAGGTGATACAGGTCAAAGGCTGACCATCGCGGGGGTCTTTTGTATCCTTACCAAGCGGATGGGTAACTTTATGCTGCCCCTCGTGACAGCGAGCGCAGGACTTGATCTTGTCTTCCTTCAAATACAGGGGCCTTTCCGAATGAGGCGGCACATGACATTCAAAGCATTTTCTGTCTTTCACCGGAATGCATTTGATCGACTTCAATGCCTTTTCCATAAGCATTGTCTTTTTCTCCGTTTTTTCATGGCACGCAGCGCATGCATCCGATTCACTTACAGTCAGATTCTTCTTTTTAGACGCATGCTGCTTGTGACACATGATACAACCGCCTTTTTCATTTGTCAGATGGATATCGTTGTTTTTTATTTTCAATGTATCCTTTTTATGGCAGCTTAAACATAATTCTTTGACCGGCATTTTTATTGTTATCTTCGCATCGGCAAGAATAGGATTATGGCACAGCTCGCATTTCTCCTCGAGAAAAGCGGCATGCCCGAAAGGTCCGAGCAAGGCTTTGAAGGAAGAGGAGTGCCCGCTGTGACAGGAAGTACAGTCCGTCTTTTCTACCGTCCCGGCTATGGAGACACTTCCCGTCTTACACCTCGGAGGATGGCATTTTCTGCAGCTTTTATTCGCGGAATCCATGAGCTGATATTTTTCCGCAGAGGCATGAGGATTATGGCAGGATGAACACTCTCCGTCTTTGAACGGACGGTGAACTGAAAAATTCTTAAGCTGTTCTTTTAAAGACTCGTGGCACAGCCCGCACAAATCCTTCTGATTTTTCACTAAAAAATATTTATTCTCTCCGCCATGCGCATAATGGCAATCCGTGCAGACGCCGTTTTTCAACGCGCGGTGTACGAACTTTTGCTTTAGCGCATTCTTTATACCTTCATGACAGCCGAGGCACAATGTCTTGATATCTTCTCTGACCAGTCCCCTTGCATTCCCGGCATGTGAATTATGACAGGCAGTGCATTTGCCTTGCTTAAAAGGGAAATGGACATTTGCGCTTGAAAGCCTGTCTTTCAGCTTTATATGGCATCTATAGCATAGATCAGGCACTTTTTCCTTGAGTTCACCCTGGGCGAAAACGGGACCAACACAAAAAATAAGTAACCCACATATAATTAAAAATATAAAGTTTCTTTTATTCATGGCAATCCCTGCAATCTCCCTTGGCAAAGGGACTATGTTTTATATTCCTCAGCATTCCCGGATTTTCCGTTACATGAGGTTCGTGGCAGGCAAGGCAACGATTTATCTTTTCTATAGGCTTCAGATGCACTTTTGTCAGTCTTGCCGAATCCGTTCCATGACATTTCACGCATAAAGCCGGATCTTTTTCAGTGATCAGATGTGCGGAATCCGAAAAGTGCGGCTTGTGGCAGCTTGTGCAGTCACCTTTTTCCATAGTGATATGACCTTTTCTTATATTGGTTGTAACTATTCGTTCATGGCATGACAGACAGAGTTCTCTCGGTCTGTTCAAAAGCAGAGCGCTAATTTTCGATATATGCGGATTGTGACAGGCAGTGCACTTACCTTCTTCTACAGGCAAATGCGTGACGCCGGGAGACCTGGATTCACCTTCCATTTTTTTGTGGCAGTTATAACAGAGCCCGGGCATCGTACCGGTAGTGCAAGCTGCATAATCGCTTGCGTGAGGATTATGGCAAGTCCTGCAGGAGTTTTCAATGAACGGTTTATGGGCAATCCCGTCTTTAGTATCCGTAAGCATACCGGAATGGCAGTTCATGCAGAGTCGGTTTATGGGACTGCTTAACAGTTTTTTATTGGGAGATGCATGCGGTTTGTGACAGGAAATGCATTTTTTGTTGTTGACAGGAGTGTGTATGTATATCTTAAAGAATTCCTTTTCCTCTTTTTTGTGACAGGTGTAACATAGCTCGGACAGAGAAACTTTCAGCATATTTTGGGTATTGCTCCCATGTGAGTCATGGCATTTCATGCATTCCATTTTCAAAAACGGTATATGTACATTGGCTTCACTAAGCTCCTTCCCGGTTTTTACATGGCATGTAAAACATATCTTTTTCTCAGGCGCTGTAAGTAAAAAAGTATTTATTGACGAGTGGGGATTATGACATGCCGTGCAGCCTTTATCTTTAATGGGTTTATGTAAAGCGCTCACTTTTAATGTATCGGCTTTTTTCTTATGACAGGTGATGCAGAGGTCATTGACAAGCATAAGGGTTACTTTTGGAAAATCAGTTGCATGAGGGTTATGGCATCCAAGACATTTACCCTCTTCTACAGGACGATGCCTGTGTGACTCGCTGAATTTCTTCTCCTCTTTTTTATGGCAGGTGTAACAGAGTGCGCTGCCTTTTGCAATTAAACCGAAGGGATCATCAGCGGTCAGGGCCTTATGGCACGAAGAACACTGGCCGAGTCTTAAAGGTTTATGTATCGATTCCTTCAACAATTTATCGTTTGTTGAACTGTGTGCGGTATGACAGTTAGTGCATTTTCCCTTTTGAACGGGATAGTCCCGGTGCGCTTTTTTGAAGCCGACCGTCTCGAAACTGTGGCAGGATTTGCAAAGCTCCGTTTCCTGCTTTACAAGATTTTTATCATACTGAGAGCCGTGAGCATTATGGCAGACAAGGCATCCGTCGGCCAAAGGCTTGTGCTGTTTTATTCGCACAAAAGCATCCTTTTTATGGCATACGAGACACTGCTCGCTTCCGGTTTTCTTCTGCAGATACTTATTGTCGGAGGCATGAGGGCTATGACAGGGCAGACATTTACCCTGTCTTAACGCAGAGTGAATATACGTCATTTTACTCACGGACTCTGCAAACCGGGTGTGACAATTTAAACAAAGCTTCCGCTCTTCTCTCTCTTTTAGACTTAAGACTGCTATTTTCCCATGTCTTAAATGACAGGCGTCACAGTCTTTTTCAGCCATAGGCTTATGGATATACTTTTTTTGATACTCTGTGAGTGTTTTTTTATGGCAGTCCAAACAGGGTTTCGGCTCAAAACCTTTTCTTTTTACCGTTTGCTCAGGGGCGCAGGTATAAGTGAGGCAAACCACAAATATCAAGATAAATTTAATTAAGATTTTCATAGCTCTACTTTTCCTTTTAGAATGTATTACCCTTAATATTAAGCATGTGCTACAAGTCAAGCCTGTCTTTACTTTTGCAACCCGGCCTCAAGCGAACTTATCTTTTCGTTGTAAACTGCTATTTCCGAATCTTTTTTCAATTGATTCAGGTATTTTTCCAGCAAAGAATTTATCTGTTCGTTGAAAAACGACTGTTGAACAGATACCCGAACTTTATTATATTCTTCAACTTGTTCTTTATATATATCTTGTAACTTTATAATTATAAAAGTATTATCAACATATTTAACAATCGGGCTAATGTCGCCATAACTCATAGTATCTATGATATCTTTTACAGGCTTCGGCAAATCGGCTTTTGTAACCCATACCGGTTCTCCGCCCTTTGAGACAGTCGGGTCAACAGATTTCTTTTCTGCAATCCATGAAAAATCCGCGCCGTTTCTCAGATTGGCTAAAATCTCTTGTGCATCTTTCTCTTTTTCAACCAAAATCTGCTGTATCTTATACCTTGCAGGTTCCATATAATCCTTTTGATGGCTTGCATAATACTCTATCAGGGCTTCATCTGTTACTTTAACTTGTGGCTTAATTATCCTTTTAATATAAGTAATTTTCAGCAATTCATTTTCATACCGATGGGCCATGTCCCTCAAGTCGGGCTGCCTTTCATAATGCCTGCTCAGGGCCTCCATGTCTATCAGTTTACGTTCAATCCAGTTATTGATGACGTCTTCTTCCGAATTCTTTCTTGTCTGTTTCATCATAAAGATGAATTCACCGGCCGTCAATGCTTCCCCGTTTACTTCAACAAGAGGCTGTTTTTCGTCAGGTTTATTTTCCGCTTCTCTTTTCGCCTTATCCGCCTTTAACGCTGAAAGCAATTCATCCCTTATCGTGATCTTTGCTTTTGCGTGCAGAGTCTTCAGGTATTCGTCACTGCACTCCTTTTCCTTCTGTTTTCTCAGAGCTTTCCGTATTCTGTCCTTTACTTTATCAAATTCAATATCGGGAGCATCCTCCTTGCTTAACAATTTTAGTCCGGGACTGAATTGTTCATGGTTTTTTTTGTAATATTCCCTGAGATCATCTTCCGTTATCGCGACCTTCTCAACTATTTCTTCCTTATGGAGTCTCACAACGGACTCCCTCAAGATGTATGCCTCAAGCGCCTGTTTTATTTCCGGCAACCGGTCCATACCGGCAGTTCGAGCTTCATGGACAAGCAACCTGTCGTCTATCAACTTGTTCACATAGCGGGAAATATTCAGAGATCCGGCAGATGAAAGGTCTTCCTTCCGGTGTTTTATGGTAAGCGAATATTGAAGATCTTTTTCCGTCACCGGATCACCGTCAACCAAAGCGAGGACCCTATCTTTTTGACCGACCGACGCACATCCAATAAACAGTAATAAAACTGCCACGCTTAAGAAACCGTTTGCCCAGTTTACTGTGTTTACCCGGTTTGTTACTTCATTCAACTCGGCAAACGGTTTAGACTGTGTAAACGGTGTAAACTGTTTTGACTGTTTTCTCAACGCCATTTCACCTTTCCCATATTTTTAACCAATTTTTCAACTGCCTTATATGCTACATTCTCCGGAGACCGTATTCTTCCCCAGTCAAGCATAATGACATTGTCATCGCCTTTCGCGTGGTAACTGTTATACCACAATATCTTGCCTGTTCCGGCATTTACTAATCTCGCCGATATTTCCGCTTCCGGCGGGACTGCAATAGCGGAGCCTTCCCGGTAGAAATCCACGGAACCGACGACAATACCGTCCACTCCCGCCAATCCGGCTATTGCCCCGGTATTTTTTAAATCGATCTCACCCTTCTCTTTAAGCCTCAGATCAATGACAAGGCGTCTTACATCGCCGTATTCAAGAGGTATGAATTTTTTATTCTTGAAAAGTTCAACGATAAACATAAACGTAGCCATCATACCCATATCTTTCACCTTGCTCTTGTTTTGAAAAGGCATAACGGCAATTCTGTAAGATGATTCGGGGTGTTTTTCAGGAGGCGTTGCAGTAAATGATTTGAAAAGAATATCGAGGACCCTTTCGGAAAGTTTATTGAGCGCCTCTATTTTCCCGATCCCCAATATTTTTTCAAAGTCCTCACCGGCTGCAGCCGCATGGTTTGCCCATATCAATGAACCGTCCGCGGTATTGATGAGACATACGACAAATCCCACCCTCGGATCGTTTCCGTCGGAAAAGGTATTCACTGCTCCGGTCAGAATCGTTTTGACCTTCAGTTCATCATCGATTTTCATTGCCGTCTCTTTTGAAACGCACCCTGCATTCCTGATCCTTTCCTTGAGCAGAAAGGCGTTTAGGTCTTCTTCTTTCAAAACCGAATATCCTTTCGTTTCCAGCCTGCTTCTTACCATAGGCATAAGGACTTCCAGCGCTATTTTATCCCCGCTGAAGTTTTCAAAAGGGAAAATAGCAATCTTCTCATCAGGGTTATTCTGAAAAGCATATGCTACGTTGGCAATAAACAATCCAGCAATAAATAGCAATAGTAAAAAGTTTCTTGAGTTCATGTTTAATATTTATATAAAGTTTGCAAAGCCTCTCTTACAACCAGAAGGACGGTTTCGCTCATGGTGGCGGACCGTGCGCCGAAATGTCTTGCCCAAAAACCGGCGCCGCCCCGTGTCTTTGTTATCGACCAGATTATGCTGCCTGAACCCGCGTCAGCCATCATTAAAGTAATGGTAACCTCGGGCGAAGAGATATTTCCTTCGCGTATCTCTCCGCATTTATTGACCGCTCCAAGAACAACAGCCTGGACATTCAGCGTTTTCCCTATAGCCTTTATCTGTTCGGCATTCAGCGCCTGGCCGGGTTTTATCTTCATACTTTCAAGGGCGGCTATTGCATCACCGGGACAGGAAACCTCCACAAGTCCCGTTGCAAGAAGTTCGCTCATAACAACATGCCTGACCGCGTCACCCGCAAATTTATCGCCGGTAAGATTATCCAGCGGAAGCACCGCAACCCTCTTTATATAGCTGAAGTCTATCTCCTGGTTGATATAAAAGCCGGGATTGCTTTTACCCCCGCAACCGCAAACTATAAGCAGCATAAAGAGCAACCCAAATATTAAATTTCGCTTAAGATATTTCATCCTTAAATACCTCACAAAAGATTTTAAAAGAATGTATTCATCGCCTCTCTAACGACTTCCCCTGCAGCCTCGCTTAACGATTTCCCCTCCGAACCGAAGTGCCTCGTCCAGAAATCGGCGCCGCCGGAAGTATGCCGCACGGACCAGAGGACCTTTCCTGTTGACGTTTCCATCAATTTGAAATTTGCCGTAACTTCCGGATAGGTGACGGAAACGCCACGCGATATGCCGTAATATTCCACCGACCCGATCATAATCGCATACGCACCCGACGCCTTTCCGATCTCCTGCACCTCCGCCGTCTTTATAGAACTTAAACTTTTAATCTTAGACTCCCTGATTATCCTTGTTATCTCTCCCGGTTCGACTACCTCTACGCCTCTTGATAAAAGATCTGTAATAACGATCCTCCTTATTTTTTCGGCGGCATATTCATCGGCAGTAAAATTTTCAAAGGGCATAACAGCAACCTTTTTAATGCCGGCGGGGTCGACTTTTTCACGTACATAATGTTTCGGACCGCATCCTGTTATTAAAAAAATAAAAATAAGAATGGAAAGAAGAAAGTTTGCACGGTTTACTGTGTTCACACTGTTTAAAGGGTTTACTATGTTAATAGGAACTACCGGAATTTTAAATTCGAAAGCTATTAACTGTGCAAACCGTGTAAACTTTTTTTGATTCATAAATTTGTCCCTCAATTTTATAATTGCAATATATATGCCATTACCAGAACCTGCAGGTTATATTTCCTCCCAGGTTGAAAATTTCTTTTCTGATATCTTCATTTTCTCGGGTATAGTTGTAATTGAACTGCAACTCAAGAAATTTGGTTATGTACCATATGAAATATCCGCTCAATATATCTGCGGTCCTGGTAGTATCGGATTCAATTACGCTGTGTTGATAGTTCGCGTTGATTCTCACGGTAGGCAGATAAAGCCAGTCAAGAAGGATGCCTTCCGTTGAATCCATATTACCGTCGGTATCCGATACCCTCAGAGTTCCCGAGATGCTGAAAAATCTGCCCGGGCGGTATGTGAGTATGAAACTGCCGTCTTTTGAACGGGAAGATGTACTGCCCGAGGTATTGCTCAGCCCATAGTTGAGGTTTGCCGAAAGCCTCTCCGTGAGATGGGCGTCAAGAGCGCCTCTGATATAACGGACATTGGAATGTGAACCTTCGCCGGTTGCAGACATCGCCAACGGCTGGTCCTCCAGCGCATACGTCCTTGTCTGTGTATATCCTATGTCGGTGATCATATTGACGTCCCTGTGGAGTTTTGATCCGAGCGTAAGTATGTAGAGATTATTGATTGACTGTTTCTCATCAAAACTGAAGCTGTATGTCCTTATCATGGAAAGCACGGCGTCGAGCGTTTTCAGAGGGGACGAACTGAAACTAAGGGAGTAAGTATTGGATTTTATATTTGTTTTATCCATATTGTCCAGGGATTCATTTCTCTGGTACCGAAGCATTGTAGTCAAAAGTCTATGGGTCTGCCAGTTGATATTGCCGCCGTAGCTTCTTGTTAAATTGACTATTACATCTTTGTCCTTTTCAATTTTCGGATCCCTGAAAATATTTGCAAAGGCGCCTCCTGTTGAACCGATTATCGAATCCGGGCCCTGGTCTGCTCTGTTCAAAAAGTAATTCATCGAGAGAACAACCGTCCTTACGGGTTTTATACTCGTAGTCAGATTGATGCCCTGCGAAAGAAATGTGGCAACGTCGGTCAGCTTTCCGGTCCTGGACACTATGTCCGTTCCATAGGCTTCGAGCTCCGTTACAAAAACATCGTTTATTGAGGCTGTGGCAAGGGTTACAATCTTGAAATAGGAGGCGGTCTGGGAAGTTGAAAACTTTATTATGTAGCGATAAATATTATTGAGCGCATCATAAACTTCCACCTCTGCAGGTTGAATATCTATCTTCGTCCAGTTCCCTATGGTATTAAAATCGCTGCGGTAGACTTCCAGCTCGGTCATTGTGCCCTTGAGCTTCGTATCGTTTCTGACGTCTTTATTTACATAGATATAGATTTTATTGACAGCCTCATTCGACGCCGAATGGATTCCCATATTATGGTATTTGACGCCGTTGCCGCCTATATTAATCGTTCCCGAAGGAACTGCAGCAGGCGTATTGAAATTCATGTCGATCAACGGATTTCCCGGTCCCAAGGTATCCGCGTAATGTTCGGTTTGGGAACCGGCTGCATACAAGCCCTCCTGGAACTTCCTTTTCGTATTTATCTCACTCCCTGCAGGAGCAAACTGCTTATTTTTGTTCCTGCCGTAATTCCCCTGATAACCTGCCGATAAGTTGAAATTGTTGCCTATGAAGGATTTATTGAAGCCGAGACTGTACGATGCATTGAAATTATTGCTTATACTTTTTGCAGTTATTGAGACCGGGGTTTTCATCTCATCACGGTTGTACGTAACGTTATACGACAATCGTATCGCCTTAAAGTTCAGATCATACCATGAACTTCCCGAATATTTAATGTTTGTAGCGTCTATCTTTCTCTGTGACAGATGGTCGTAATCCTTCTGAAGGTCGGCCTGAAAAGACAGTGAAGGGAATAAATACGGCTGTATGTTCAGCCTGGAATAATAATATTCGGTCGTTTTCCTGCCTTCATCCGATAATTTTGCGGTAGACCATTGTTCGAGGTACCGCGTGCCTATGTCAAATTTATACAGCGGGTTGTGCAGAAAGAAATCAATAGACGGCTCGGCAGCCCTGAGATATGAGTTTGTCCTGTTGCCGGCAGGATCAACTGCATGAGAATTATTAAGAGTTGTTCTCAAATAAAATTGATAAGATAACAGCTGCGTAAGCGGCTTGTCGAGACGGAAATAATAGTTCTGAAAAAGGCTGTCCGTTGATCCGGTTTTTTTATCGTCTTCATATTGCTTTGTATCGGTATAATTCACATTCAGCCAGGCGCTCGGCCCTTCGGCAAAGGCGGATGTGTTTATCAGGCACAACACAATTAATCCAACGACAATGTTCCTTACTGCACGTTCCATAATTTCCGCTGTCACCCATAATTAAGTCATATATTCTTTACCGAAGCAGAGCTTCGAGAACCGTATTATTAATAAGGAAACATCGCTATCCCGTAAGGTTTTTCCCCTACGGGTATTACCTTCTCTTCCCTTGACGTCGTTTTATCCACTACAGAAACCGAATCGGAACCCCTGTTTACCACATATAGCTTTCTTCCTTCAGGGTCCATAATAAAAGACCTCGGAGAATTTCCTACCGCAATTGTTCCGATTACAGGTCCCATGGAAGTTTTCATTGCACCGAAAGCCTCTGAAAAGGGCCTTAAAATCATAATTTCGGAAGATGCCTCTTTCAGGAGATATAGCCTGTCAATATCCGGATCTGCAATGATTCCGGTTACGGTATTGCCGACATTCGTGATCTCGCTGACTATCCCTGACGTAAATTCTCTTGCGACTTGAACTATGTCGATGACTGAGAGATTATCATAGTTATAATTGCCGACATAAACCTTCCCTCTCTGATAATCCGTCGCAAGGGTTATCGGACTCCATTGAACCGCGACCGGAAAAACGCCTTCAAACCGGCCAGTTAACGCATTCATTTTAATTACCGATACATCCTTTGAGTTTTTGTTTGCCGTATATACATTGAAGAATCTTTCCCTGTAATTTCTCAGGACATTTAGGTCTTCAAAATTCAGGAATCTCGAGCCCGAAAAAAGGTCTGCCGGAGGGTCTGCCGTTATAGCAACGGGTCCGTCTCCTGTATTGATCTTGTCTATCTCCTGATACGTTGCGGCGTCGATAACGGAGACGTTATCTGAAGCATAATTTGCCGTGAAAATCAGTTCCCTGTCCGGCGATATTCTTACGACTGTAATGCCTTCAGGCGCCCTGCCAAAGCGTATCGGTATCTCCACTTCAACCTTATTGGTAGTAGGATCAATGACCGATATGCTGTCGGAGTCCGAGTTTGCAACATAAACTCTCGGACGTTCTCTGCCCCGGCTTACGGCTATCCCGCGAGGTTTTTTACCCACCATTACGGCAGCGACTACATCTCCCGTCTGCCTGTTCAGGACGGATACATTATTCGATTCTTCATTAGTGACATATACGAGCAGATTGCTAAGTTCCGGGACTTGTCCGGTAACGGTGAGCGCGGGTTTAAACAGATAACCGTCTCCGATCGAGCCGTCCGCATTCCAAAACAAAAAGACGGAAGTATTGGCATTTCTCCTTATGTTGACGTCGATTGCCGACTCTATGCCCTCCGGAGGCAATGCAAGCGTTGCCGTCTTTTCCTGATTTTTTACAGACGCCTGTTTTACGATGAGCTGAAGTCTTTTGTATTTGCCTTCGGGTAATGTTTGTTCGCTAAGGAGAAGCTGACGGCCGGCTACGGAAACGGAATTTACTTTAATCGGGTTTATTGTTATCTCCTTCACGGTTCCGTCTTCCGTAATGATATTAACCGCCTGCAAATCAAAGGTTATATCCGTTGATACTTTGTCGGCGCCTTTAAGATATACGCTTATCTGCCCGCCCCCGGCACTGGAAGAACCTGCATATTCCCGAACCGATGCGCAACCGATCGAAATAAAAAGTAGAATTAAAATTAAAAAGTTTGCTATATTTGCCGAGTTTGCTCTGTTTACTGAGTTTGCTCCGTCTATTTGCCGGTCAGTGTTTGTTAATTGCACAATCATTTCCTTCCATTGGCTATCAGGTGCTCCATCTGTTTGTCATTCGGTTTAAATATCTCTATCCTGTCGTTGAAAGTATCGGCTACCAGTATCCTGCCTGAGGCGTCGACCGCTATGTCCCTCGGATGCTGGAACCACCCTTCTCCCCAGCCGAGTCCGCCGAATTCCGAAAGGTATCTGCCGTTCCTGTCGTAGACCGATATGGTATGCCGCATGTAATCCACGACATACATAGTACCGTTGCGGTTGTCTACGCTCACGGATATCGGTCGGCTTAGTTTTCCCGTGCCGCCGCCTTTTTCACCGAATTTAAAGAGAAATTTTTTATTATCGTCGTAGACATAGACCCGGCTTTCTTCCTCGCTTACAAGATAAATTCGTCCATATTTATCTATGCTCACATAATTCAATTTTGCCTTTTTGCCGTTTTCCTCAGGAGCAAGCATTTCGATAAATTTACCGCTGTTATCCGTAACAACAATTCCGGGGTAATGCAGCCCGGCGATATAAATCTTTCCTTGTCCGTCAACCGCAATGCGATAAGGCGTAAATTTATCGCAGCCGTCAAACCCTTGCACATAAATGTCCCGAACCCACTTGAAACATGCGTTATAAACCGAAATCCTGCATCTCGAGTATTCTTTGCTTATGCCCTGAACAACATACAGATTCCCTTTCGCATCGACAGTCAGGCCCTGAGGCGCATCTATGCCGTTTCTTTTGTCGAGGGTCTGTATTGGAAATAAATCCGATGTATATATGATTATCCTTGCCATGCCGTCGATTACATATATCTCGTTCTTGACAGGCTCGACGAATACGGCTGAAGGATAGTGCATTTTTTCGTCTTCTTCATCACTGGTAATGCAATCGCAATAACATGCCGGAAGGTCGGCGTCGGCGCACAACCCTGAGGATATAAAAAATATGCAATGTAGTATGGCGGTTAAAATGTATAATGATAATTTTTTCATTGTTACGCTTTTATTTTGTTATGAAAAATGGGCCAGTGCCCGACTGGCCCATTCCTCTCTACATTCTTTGCTGATCTCTCATCTCTGGAGGTGGTGACATCCCAGACAACCGGTTGTCCCTCCGCCGCCTGCTAACATGGTTGCGTAATCCCATCTCAGAATATCATTGTAAGCTGTGCCGTGGGCACGATGGCAAGAAACACAGGCCACCCGCGCTCCGGTGGTATCATAAGC
Organism: Thermodesulfovibrionales bacterium; assembly: GCA_041658585.1. Lineage (GTDB taxonomy): Bacteria > Nitrospirota > Thermodesulfovibrionia > Thermodesulfovibrionales > SM23-35 > DYFC01. The sequence continues at coordinate 18,070 of JBAZZX010000009.1, read as the reverse complement.
TGTAGTAGTAGATTCTCCTGTTAAGTCATTAAAACTGAAGGGGTTCTTCTCATAGTCAACGGTGACACTCGCCATGGTCCAACCTGATGCATCAGAGAGAAGATTCTCAGTCGGGTGTCTGGTCCAGTTGCTGCCGCTTTTAACATCATCCGTGCCGTGAAAATCTCCGTGGCATAACGCGCAGAGGGCATTGATAGAGTCATTAGTAGCTCCTCCGGTACCGTTCATCGCAAAGTATACATTGTGATTGCTTGCAGTAGCGCCGCCCTTTTCCCAAGTGCTTGAACCTAATCCTTTAATAGGAGTATGCGTTGCGGTTCCGTCATTGAACTGGAGATAACGGTATCCTGTTTTACTGCCGTGGTGGAACCCTCTGATGCCTGCATCGCTGTTGAGCCCAGCGCCATGTTCACCATGACAGCCCAATGTACCGGCGCATGTCAATTCGTTAGCGCCTACAGGTTCGGTATAACCGCCGCTTTCCGCACCGGGGGTCTTGCTGAGTAGGTCCACTTCCGGATTAGTCCAGGTAATATCCTTGACATTATGGACCTTGTGGTAAGGTGTCGTACCGGTATCAACAACGCTCGCTGCAAAGGTGCCGCCCGCGGTGAAATTAGCAGCTGCGTTGCCGAAGATACCCGGCGCCCCGCCTACCTCTGTTCCCGGACCGGCCGCTCCATGACATCCAAGACAGGATGATTTTGTAAGATGAGCGTAAGGTGTATCCTGGTCTGCCATTCTGGATCCGTTCTGACTGTTGTGCATGGTGTGACAGTTATCGCATCTGCCGGTTACTTTAGCGTCAGCAAAGCCGTAGACCAGAACGAGGGAGAGAAGTGTGATTAAACATATTGAAAGTTTCTTTTTCATAGTTTCACCTCCTTTCTTTTTGTATTAGCAAGAAAGCTTGCCAACTTTTAAAAACTTCTAATTATATCATTTGATATATACTTAATGCTTAATAATAGGATTACATGACATCTCTTAAACCTATTTTTACCATATAACAGCAATATCCGTACCACTATACTAACTATTTGATTCTACTAAAAATTACGTACCGTTACTTAGCTGTTGCTTTAATATAGAATGTTTACTATAGTGCTTGTCAAGATTAATTTATTATTTGCTTAATATTGCAAAATATCCTGCATTCTCAAAAATGAGAATGAGAATGAGAATGAGACAAAACTGAGAAAGGCAAGAAAGCGGGTTATTGGCCTTTTTTGGTATGACAGACGAGGCAGCCTGTTCCGGACTTATTCTGTGAGGTTACCTTGGAATAGTCCCATCTCAGGATATCGGAATAGGGACTCGCGTGGGCCCTGTGACATGAAAGGCACATGATGATGCTGTCCATATCAACTGTAGTTTCGGTCCCGGAAGGATTTTGATAGGCCACAGGCGACTCAAGGCTATATTTTACATACCCCTGGTATTCAGAGCCTAAATAACCCGTATGCACTCCATCGAAGGAAATATCTGAAGGATGCCTGCGCCAAACTGAATTATAGGCATGGCCGACTTCGCTGCTGCCGCCAAGATTGGGGTTCGGGTGGAATTTAGCATGGCATTCACCGCATAAATAACTGATCGTATTCATGGAATCATGAGTCCGGTCTCCTTTATATCCGTTATGATTATCATCAACGGCAAGATACTCCCAGTTCTTATGCTCTTTCCCGACTATACCGTAGAGAAAACGATAGCTCTTGCCTACGGTAGAACCGTCAATTTCGCTGTCATCCTCATGATGCGCGTTATGGATAGCTTCCCAGGGGTCCTCCAACGCCCTGTTGCCGTGACACCCCCATGTGCCTGCACAGGTAAGCTGCTTCTGTGTAGTCCAGTAGGCAGGCACTGTTCCCCCCGGAATGATTACTCCTGCTATGAAACCGGGAGGAGCATTCATTGGAGGATTCTCCTGAAGCGAAATACCTGAGACATTATGCCCTTTTAAATAAACGGGGTTATATCCGTCGGCGACATAAATATAATTCCCTCCTGCAAGGTCTCCGTCTTGCATATAATGTATCACCTGTGGGATTCTCATAGCGCCTTGTATTATGATGTTTTGGGCGCCGGTTGGGTTCTGTCCGTGACATCCCAGACAACCGCCTATCGTCAAAGAAGCAAAGGGTCCCATTTTGCCTGCATAGGTCACTTCCCTGCCTTCTTTGCTGTTATGCATTGTATGGCAGTCCTTGCACCTTCCCTTTACTTTTGCCTCAACATTTTCGGGAATACAATCAAGGCCGACAAGAAACAAAAAAAATATAAAAAGTGTTATCCTTATTTTCCGGAATGGCATATCAGACATCCGCCCTTCCCTTCAGTCATAAGCCTGTCATAATCCCATCTAAGCATCGACTCATAAGGACTTGCGTGCGCTACATGACAGGAAAGGCATATCACTATATCACTGCCATGATCCACTTCCGGTCCCGGTGTTTTTTCCGGCGTTTTCCGTGCAACCGGGGCATCTGTGTTGTATGTACCGTACTTTAAATATTCACCCTTTGAGGGAATGGGAACGCCTGTGGGATGCTTGAACCAGTGGCCTGTATCCTTGTTATCCTTGCCGTGAAAATCTCCGTGGCAGTTTTCACAGAGGACATCTATCGAAGGGTAATACTCATTATGGTTTTTTGAAGAGCTGCTCTGGTTCCAGTCTTTATCTTCAGTCCCTAAAACACCTTTCATTTTTCCGGTATTTTTTAAAAACCTGTAGCTTTTGGCCATCGTGCTCCCGTCTATCGGTTTATCCAATGCATGGTGTGTTCCCATAATCGCTGCAAAAGGGTCTTCAATGTTCCTGTCGCCATGGCAACCGTTCGATCCCGCGCACATCAAAGGTTTTCCGGGGTTGTATCCGACAATGGAAGGATCGGACGTCCTTGTATAGCCGGGAGGGAAGCCGTTGAATTTCATGTCTACCGAGGTTATTCCGTCTACATTATGGCCTTTCCTGTCGCCGAAATCCTTTGCCACATAATGAAAATTACCTCCGGCCAAAGGGCGTATAGGCGCAACCGTGCTATGCACTACGGGAACTCTGTTGCCGCCGAGATTTTTAATGGTATCACTGTTTGCATTTGAATGACAGTTCACACAAAACTCATTTTTCAGGACATACTGGAAGGCCTTCCCCGTATGGGTCTTTTCCATCATTCCGGGAAAGATATTATGGCATGCATAACAGTCTCCGCCGACTGTTGCCATACTTGGATCCGAAAAGATGGCTATCAAGAAAAGACAAAGCGAACATATTATGAGCAATTGTTTACGTTGCATATCCTCATAGTATTAAGCATAAATAGTGCCACAGCTAATTATTTAGCTTAAGCTTAATTTATCAATAATACAACATTTCTGTCAACGTCATTTGTTCATGATTAAAATTGAAATTGCTTTGCCCGGATTATTCATAAAATCGGTAAAAGCAACTGAGGATAGAGTATTTGAGCGGTTTTTTTTGCCGATAGTCAAATACGTTATATAAAAATAAAGAGGCAAAAGCCTCGCAGGGAGGAACGACTGAGAATGAGCGAAAATACTCTATCCTCAGTTCGATCAGAAAAAATTGTGAATAATCCGGGCTATACCGGATTTTCTATGGCGGCTTCTGCTGTAGGCTGTTTCTCCGGGTTTATTACAAAAATGCTTCCGAACTGGCTTTCCTGATAGACCCTCGTAAGGCCGAGCCTTATGAGTTCAAGGAGCGCTACAAAGGTGATTATCAATTGGATTCTTGTTACGTTTTCTTTAAACAGGTCTTCGAACCTTACAACCGCCTGTCCCTCGATAATCTCCATAATAACCGACATTCTGTCCTTTACGGTAAGGGTCTCCTTTGTAATAGACCCGACTTCCGGCGGCGCTTTATCTAATATCTTTTTGAAGGCGTCAAGGAGATCAAATAGTCCTAAATCAAAGAGGTAAAGCTCGCCCTCCTCTTCTTCATCCGATGAGATTGGCTCTCTGTGAAAGACTTTTATCCATTCCTCTTCCCTGATTTTCAGGTTTCCGGCGGCATCCTTGTATCTCTGATATTCGACCAGTCTTTGGATAAGCTCGATCCTCGGGTCTTCCTGTTCCTCCGGCGGCGCCTGTTCATCAGGCGGCAGCAGCATCCTTGATTTGATATGTATCAGGGTTGCAGCCATAACAAGAAACTCCCCTGCGATCTCAAGATTAAGCTCTTTCATTATCCCGAGGTATTCCAGATACCGGCCCGTTATCAAGGCAATAGGGATATCATATATATCAAGCTTATTTTCCCTTATAAGATGCAGCAGGAGGTCAAAGGGGCCTTCAAAAACAGGTATTTTAATGTTGATTCCGTCTTCAATTCTTACGTCGCTGACGGCATTTTTATCCTTTGATTCCAGAGTCATAAAAGAACACCTTCTTTTGTGATATTTTCATAAAACGGGGTCCTGAACTTTTTTTCCATCTCGAATGATTTGACGTCCTTTATAATCGGAAAATATTTTTCTGAGCTGTTTCGTTATACTCCTTAATGCATCCTTTTCATGCAAAAGCATTATAGATCCTCTCAGTAAAACCAAATATTTCTTTTGAAATATTATACACCAATAAGCCAAACATATCTGTTTTTGAAAGTAATTTCGGCTATTTTATATTACTCTATTGTTCGCCTCATCCCGCTGTGGCGAGACCTAAAAAAAGGGGCTTACAAACTGACACATTCGATACGAATTCCTTCATCTTATGCTTTCAACGATTTAAGCCACACATGATGTCATTGTTTTTAGTGATCGAATTTCATTCGTAGAATGCAGACAGCAGCTTTAGGAAGGACCCGATGGTTTCACAGAAAGCCTTGATATGCAGTGAGCAGCTCGGCGTGATAGTATCCTCCGCAGCTTCATTCATCATACTTTTATAAGCCGTAACCATCCGCTGTCTCTACATTAATGTAGGCACGTCAACGAGGGGCTTATTCAAAGCCGCAATATTATTATGTGCAGTAAATTTTTGTAGAGTGCTTATCTAATGGGGTTTTAAGGCAAATACTTCACATAACGGGCAACTGCACATAATTCATCAAATGTGCATAGCAGCGGATTTCATCGGGAGGCGCATAACACCTACAAGGTATTAACATTGAGTATTCATAAATATTGAAGATTATTGGCTGTAATATGCAATATAAGAAATATATCTCTTTATTTGTTTTATCTTTGAACTTCCCTTATTTCTCCACCGCAAGTTTTACATAATGTTCGATTAAATATGCCAGAACGGACTTTTTGTCTGTATTCTTTCATGACCTCACTATGCCAAATTTCATGTATGGTTTGTTTTCTAACATTTCCCAAAAAATCTCCAAAATCTTCAGAAAGATGATGCCCACACCAAACATTTCCGTCAGAGTTAATAGATAGGCGACGAGAAGTTTCGAAACAAGGTGCAGTCCGTTCGAAATGAGTTTCAGAAATATTTGCATAGGATAATGGTGAATTTTCTTTCACTCTAAAGTATTTTTCATATAATAGATTAAGAATTGGTATAGTTCTTTTGCCTAACATAGTAGGCTTGATTACTATTGCATCAGATATTTCAAACCATTTATTCTTAAATGCAATTATATCTTCTTTGCGGCTTTCTATTTCAGAAGGGTATATATGTGTTGACAAATGGATTACTGGAACTATGCCACCATCAACAGTACGTTCATGTTTTCTTCCCTTATAAATACTGGAAATATTTTTCCAAAGAAGATCAAGATTAATAGGACTCCTTCGTTGTTTGATTTCTTCATCAGTTAAACCTGCGAGAGAGAGAGATAGAACATCTGGAGGGTTTTCTATACATTCTTCTACTTGTGAAGAAGTCCACATGCCATTGGAAATAAGAATCGAAGGCATCATGGTTAATACCCTTAATCCTTTTGGTTGGACTTTCTTTTCACGAATATATCTACAAAAACTAAACAAATCTGGATGGAGTGCAGCTTCACCAATACCGCAAATTGTAAAATAACATATACCCGCCTTTGCAGCTTCATCAATGATTTGCTTTAAAACATCCCATTCAAGTAACGATTTTTTTCTTTTTTGATAATTACTTGAACAGTATTCACACTTTAAATTACAACGATTTATAAGTTCAATTTGGATATCTAAGGGCATGTCAGGAACTGGATCATCCCTTTTCATTTGCCATATAGGATGGTTAAAATATAAAGACATTATATCTTTTATATCGTCGTCTTTATATTCCTTTATCATCGACCCTGCTCTACCTATTTCGATCCTTATCACTGTTATCTCACCACACTTTCTCTTTTCATCTTCGAAATATTATTCCTTGTAAATAGAGAACTTTTACTCATATTTAACTCCTGAAAAATTTGGAAGTCAAGAAAAAGTTAAATTGTCTTATTAATTTCCGTTTGTAAGATAGTATTGTGGAAGGGCATTTAAGAATCACACTTACAGGAAGATACAATTAATCTCTCATCGAACCGGAGTATAGCCTCCTGGGATTCCGTTCTTAGAGAATACGATCTGCCACACCTGCATGTCACGTGCCCTGAAGGTGCCGGCACTACTCAAGAGATAGTATTTCCACATGCGGTAGAAGTAGTCATCGTATAGTCCTTTCAGCTCATGCCAATTCCTATCAAAGTTATCGAACCATGACATCAGCGTAGGATCATAATCTGGACCAAAATTGTGCCAGTCTTCGATAATAAAAAGCTTTTCCGCCGATTCACTTATCTGCTTCATGGATGGTATCATTGAGTTCGGGAAGATATATTTGCCAATCCACGGATCGATGGTTATCGTTGAGTAATTATTTCCGATGGTCTGCAGAAGGAACAGCCCCTTGTCCCTCAGGCATTTGTGCACAACCTCCATATACTTTCTATAGTTTTTATAACAGACGTGTTCGAACATGCCTATGGAGACGATGTGGTCGAATGGTTCGTTCACTTCACGATAATCCTGCATCCTGATCTCAACAGGAAGTCCTGTACAGAATTCCCGTGCAAGCGCTGCCTGCTCTACCGACACAGTTATTCCCACTACATTCACGCCATACCGCTCTGCAGCATATGCGGCAAAGCCACCCCAGCCGCAGCCGATGTCGAGCACCCGTTCACCGGGTTGAAGTCCCAGTTTCCTGCAACTCAGGTCCAATTTAGCTTCCTGGGCCTCGTCAAGAGTTCCTGCGTGTTTCCAGTAGCCGCAACTGTAAACCATACGCTTGTCAAGCATCCTTCTGAAGAGCTCATTGCCGAGATCGTAATGCCTCTTCCCGACTGTAAATGCTTTCGACTTGCTTCCCTGGTTGAAAAAAACAGCCTTAAGTATCTCGCCCTGGAGCTTCAAGTTTTTTTTAACAGCCTTTTCGGGCTGCAACGGCATGAGTCTGCAAAAGAATTCATCGAGGTGGTCACACTCCCACCACCCATCCATAAAGGATTCACCAAGACCAAGGCTTCCGTTTCTAAAAACCCTTTTGAAAAACCTCTCGTCTTTGATACGCAGGTCGCATGGATTGGATCCATCCATAGCGATTCCCACGTAATGCAGAATCTCATTGATAATCTCTCTGCGTTTGCTGATACCCACAGAACCTTAGACCCCCTACAATCCTGTTTTCATATTAGATATTAGCAATTTCAGAAGAAAATTCAAGTACCGGCAGGTTCTCCTTACCGATTGCAATTACTCTGAACAGCGGCAATCTGAATAGCTGAGGTGAAAGTTCCTGTTCAGGAAATATGCCTGCCTGATAATCTCAAGAGGTATTATTTGTTATTGAGAAAAACCTGACTATGCTTGTCACAGCAAAACATTTACCCTGAACATTTCCAAAGGTAGTCTTAACTACTCAAGAAAGCAACCCGTCATGCATGTTTGAAGGGGAAATACACGCTGCTTAAAGGTTTTAGCAATGCACAGTACTTCCTGCTATGTGAACTATTACTCTCTATCCAGAATCCAAGAGGCGTTGATAACAGGAAGTACAAAACGGAGACCGGAAATTTTGAAAGGCGTTTCTTTCTATGTAGTGTTTACACTCAAGAAAAGGCACCCAATGCAACATTTTATAAAGTCTTCACCTCCTTGACCGCTTGAAGCCCCTTAAATCGTCGGGATCAAACACTATACTCTTGCCTATTCTCCGCGACTTCAGCGGCCCTTCTCTTACCCATCGTCTGATTGTGATTTCTGCAACCTCAAGATACCTGGCAGCCTCCATACCCTGTCATTCCGTCTCTCCGACACCCTGAAATCTCCTAAGCCGTAACTTCTTTAATGCTCTCTTTTAGCCACAGGAGCCTTGAGCCGCTGATAACGGAGTGGTTGATGGATTCGATAAACTCCTTAGGCGATAGATTAAGTCCTTCTTTCTTTTCAAATGGACTAACCGAAAGTTTTGCTTTCACGGTTGACGCCTTCTTTACATCCGACTCCTTCGGTCGTTTGAGCGTTGATCCCATTGCTCCGGCGAGTTCAATAAATATACGGCTGTGACTTTTTGATTCTCCTCGGGGTTCCGTCACCTGCGGGAGGTATTTCATCTTCCCCATATAATCTATAATCGTCCCGGCAGCTTCAAGATACGTTGTTGAAGGCAATACTACATCAGCCTGTTTTGCAAGTTCCGTCAGATGAGAATTCTGTACAATCAGGAAATCGGTATCCGGTCTTTGATTCAGCGGGATTTCACCTATGGCATAAAGGACCTTTATTCCGCCGGAAATCATCCGGCTGTAAGTTTTCTCTTCCGTTGTCAGTCCGATCAGGGCAACACCCCTTGCATTGCTTTCAAGGCCAACCGATATGATCTTCCCTTTGAGGAGAGCGATATTTGCCGCAGCCCTGAACAGGGAAGGCGCGGAGAATATCAGAGGTTCCTTCGCTCCGGCAATCAGGGTTGCAGCCTTTTCGGTATCTTCATCAACCTCTTCATTTTTTACGTAATCATTCAGCTTTTCATCGGCTTTCAGTCCTTTTCCGATTAAGGCCTTTGCAATACGTTTAAGGGCGGATAGTGCATCACCTGTAAGGTTGATCGATGCGGCCTCACCGATCTTTATCTCTTTTTCGTTGATGACTATAAGCTTTGCACCCCTGTTTACCCTCCGTCTTACTGCCGCATCAAGCGCAGGCAGTACCCTGTCCCACTGGGATGGGTCAAGGCCTATAAGCATGATAAGGTCGGCCTTATTGATGTCTGCCGACTGTGAATTTCTGAACGAATCAGGCTCTCCATAGAGGCTCAGCGTAGTATCAAGGTTCTTTGTTTTTACAACATCCCTTGCAAGGTCTTGAAGGTTAATAGCATCTTCGTTCAAAATGCCTGCCGTGCTGATGAAACCTGCATTGTTGCCCGCCTCCTTCAGTTTGCCGGCAACAATCGAAAGGGCGTCTTCCCATGTGGTATCTTTCAGTTGTCCGTTTATTCTTTTCATTGGCATAGTCAGGCGCGAGTCTGCTCCCGCTGAGTCAAACCCGAACCTTCCAAAGGCACAGATATATTTGTCGGCAGATCCATCAGGCGCACCTGCATTTATTTTCTGCACTGCGCCGTCTTTTGTGCTTACAGCAATATCGCATCCACTGCCGCACAGCATACACACGGAATTTGTTTTTTCATATTCCCATTCCCTGCCCTTACGCCATCTGTCCGATTCAAGCAGTGCGTTCACCGGGCAGGCGTCAACACAACTTCCACAAAAAGTGCATCCTGATTCCTGTAATGGCTTATCTTTTGCAGTAACTACCTTTAATTCAATGCCCCTCCCCATAAAATCGAGGACGTCGGTTCCCTGCTCTTTACAGACCCTTACACATCTGCCGCAGAGGATGCAGTAATCCGGCTCCCTTTTTATAAACGGATTTGCGGCGTCAACCGGATAGCCGAATTTTTTTCTTTCGAATGATGATTCTTTAAGCTCGAATTCATATGCATACCGCTGAAGGTTGCATACGCCTGACTTAGTACAGGTCATACAGTCAAGCGGGTGCATGGACAGAATAAGATCGATGACAAACTTTCTTACTTCCTGAACCCTGTCTGTACGGGTATTTATAATCATACCTTCCCTGACTTTTGTATTGCAGGCAATAACCGGGTCCTTCAGTCCTTCAACTTCTACAAGGCATAATCTACATGCGCCCACACCCTTCATCCCTTTTATATAACAAAGGTTCGGTATGTGAATTCCGGCATGCGCTGCGGCATCAATAAGGGTAATACCGGCAGGGACTGCAACCTCCTTACCGTCTATCGTAACCTTCACCTGATTATCCATTTAATCCTCCTTATCAGAAACTATTAGTCAATTATCATTTATCAATCCGCAATTCACAATTTATTCATTAAACCAAACGGAAAACCTTTAATGACAAGGGTTCCGAAATCTTTCGGGAAAAGTCCGGCAGCAACACCTTATCTCGTTAAGCCCGGTCGGCAAGCCTTCCGCCATATTATATAAACCATAAGATTGCAGTCATGTGTATCGCAAATAAAATGCTTTTGTTGCATTGCAGGGTTTTTTCCGAAAGATTTCGGAACCCTTGTTTTGTACAACTAATGAGTTACCCGTTCACCAATTCTTCAACCGAAACCGTAACAATCTCAATCGCTCCTGTCGGGCAGACTTTAACGCACTCGCCGCAATTTATACATCTCTTCTTTCTTATTTCAAATGGAAGATATCCTGAACGGTACAGTACTTTCTTTTCCCCGAGAATAGCATCATATTTACACACTTCCAAACAATCGCCGCACATAGTGCAAAGTTCAGGTTTTATAACATACTCAATCAGGCTTGTACATTCCTTTTTTGGACAAATACCCGAAAGATGCTCTTTGAATTCATTCCCGGAAACAGAAAGTATTTCAGCAAGATATTTTCCGGTGTCTTTTCCTTTTTTACAAAAAGAGCCCTCGATCATATGAGAACCGATTCTTTTTAAAATTTCAATATCCTTTTCATCGATATCTTTTGCATGACGAACAAGTCTTTGCAGTCTTATCCTTGCTTCTGCCGTGCCAAGCGCACAGGGGAAACATCTGCTGCACATTGGTCCTGAAATGAATTCATTTATATAATAGAAAGCCTTCTGAACGGCACACGTCTTTTCTTCAGCCTCTTTTTTAATCTGCTCAACTGTTTTTGTTTTTTCTGCCGTATTATTTTCTTCGTTCATTTTTAACTCCGGGAAATTAGAATTCTTCAGCCATTATTACCCTCTCCTTAATACATCGTCTCTGCCATATAACATACTTCCGGCAAAAGATAAGCTACCAGATCTCTGTACGTAATCATTCCGATGATTTTTTCTCCTTCGACAACAGGCAGATGTCTTATCTTTTTCCTGGAGGCTACAGCTATGGCTGAACTTATCTTGGTCGTAGGCTCAAAAGTTGTTATATCCCGCATGATAAGGTTTTCCAGCGGCTCATTTGTAGGGATATTGCTGAATACGCAACGCACGATATCCCGTTCCGTAAATATGCTTACCAATTTATCGTTTTCGTCGACCACGAAAACGCCGCTGACATTCTTCTCGCTCATCACCCTTACGGTATCGGCGATACAGCAATTATGCTTAATTTTTATAATCTCATAGGGCCTCGACTCTAAAATATCTTTCAACGTCATCCCGCTTCTCCTTTCGCTAATGCCTTAAACTCCTCTTATTTAGATATAATTAACGCACCGTTTACGACATAAAGGAAATCTCCGGAAGCATATATGAGACCAGGTCTCTGAAAGTGACCATTCCTATTATTCTGTCGCCTTCAACGACGGGCAGATGTCTTATCTTTTTTCTGGATGCGATAGATATTGCGGTGCTGACCGCCGTCAACGGGTCGAAGATAGTTATATCACGCCTGGTCAGATTAGAAATCGTCTCACTATATGGTATATTGTTGAATACACATCGTACAATATCCCGTTCCGTAAAAATGTCTGTCAGCTTATTATCTTTATCAACCACGAACAGACCGCTTACATTTTTGCCGCTCATAAGATTTACCGCATCAGAAATCGTACTATCTTTATGAATGGTTATAACCTCATACGGTCTTGATTCAAGTATATCTTTCAATGTCATCCTGCTTTTCATTTCGATGACTTTCAAACGTTCGGCAGGCAGCTTCAGCTCCGTTTCAAGCCTTACATACATAGGTTTGATTATCTTTACAGCATCAACCGGACAGGCATTGTAACATGCTTTACATCTGGTACAGTAATCACGCTCGATAAAGAAACTCCTGCGGGTCTCTTTTACTGCATCAAATGCACATGCCTGTTTGCACAGACCGCACAGGATGCATTCCTCTTTATCTATAACGAAACCGCCGAGATTGCATACTTTTGCCCGGCAGTATTTGTCTCTGATATGTTCTTCGTATTCTTCACGAAAATATTTGATCGTTGTTAAAACAGGATTTGGCGCACTTTGGCCAAGTCCACAGAGAGAACCTCTCTTTACCATTATCCCAAGCCTCTCAAGCCTTTCAATATCTCCGACCTCTCCCATGCCGGAGGTAATCTTTTCCAGTATCTGCAGCATCTGATATGTTCCGACCCTGCAGGGAGGACATTTACCGCAGGATTCAGCCTGTGTAAAGGACAGGAAAAACTTTGCAATATCAACCATGCAGTTGTCTTCATCCATTACGACCATGCCGCCGGAACCCATGATAGAACCGACCTTACTGAGAGAGTCGAAATCCACAGGGATGTCCAGGAACTGCCCGGGTATGCAGCCGCCTGAAGGACCGCCGGTCTGTACCGCCTTTAATTTTTTGTCCCCGATGATTCCGCCGCCTATATCGAAAACGATCTCCCGCAGTGTTATTCCCATCGGGACTTCAACAAGTCCGGTATTCCTCACTTTACCGGCCAGAGAAAACACCTTTGTGCCGGGTGAACCTTCGGTGCCTATGCCCAGAAACCAGTCGGCGCCCTTCTCAATGATCGGAGGGACACACGCATAGGTTTCTATATTGTTCAAATTGGAGGGATAACCCCATGCGCCTCCGCCTGTCTCGGAGAGCCTCGGAGGCCTCGGCCTCGGGAAACCCCTCTCACCCTCAAGAGATGCAACCAGAGAGGTGGACTCGCCGCATACAAAAGCTCCTGCGCCCTGACGGATCCCTATAGTAAATTCAAACCCGGAGCCGAGGATATCTTTACCCAGCAATCCAAGCTCTTCAGCCTGACTGATGGCAACTTTGAGGGTTTTGATAGCAAGGGGATATTCATGACGGACATAGATAAACCCGTATCGGGCGTCTATCGCATATGCGCAGACAAGCATGCCCTCAAGAAGGCTGTGCGGGTCGCCTTCCATAACCGATCTGTCCATAAAAGCGCCGGGGTCGCCTTCATCGCCGTTGGCGATCACGAGTCTTACTTTGGATGGCGATTTCTTGCTGTGCGCCCATTTGACGCCTGCGGGAAATCCGGCGCCGCCGCGGCCCCTGAGGTTTGCCTTCTTAACTTCTTCGATCACGGCTTCGGGGTCCATTGAGGAAAACATTTTTTCGACGGCCCGGTAACCTCCGACCGCTATATAATGTTGTATATCAAAAGGGTCTATATTGCCCATATTCCTGAGGGCGATCTTCATCTGCTTTTTGTAGAAAGGGACTTCCTCCGTCAACTTATGCGTTTCATCAAGGAATGAATCCCTGTAGACAAACTCTCTAACCGGTTCTCCTGCAGATAATGTTGCAGATACAATATCCTTTGCCCTTTCTGGCCTGACTTTTTGATAAAAATAGCCGTAGGGTTCTATCTGAATCAGCGGCCCTTTCTGGCAAAGGCCCTGACATCCCGTCTTGACGATGGAAACCCGCTGACCGCTCTTTGACGCCTCTTCTTCCAATGCCTTGACAACTTTATGGGCTCCCAGTGTGCTGCAGGGAAGCCCGCAGCACACCTTCACTACGTTTCTGCCGGGCCTGTAAATATCTTCAAGAAGCGACGCCCTGAGATTTCTCAGTTCTTCAATATTTTTCAACCTTTGCATTAGCAGGAATCTCCCTTAATAACTTTTTATTCTTCTTTTATAGACCTTACAAGTTTCTCCATCTTCTTTTCCCCGATAATTTCACCGATGACTTCCTCGTTTATCGTGGAAACAGGCGCAAGCCCGCAGCACCCGACACACCCTACCGTCTCGAGGGTCATGGCAAGGTCCTCAGTAGTCTCTCCGTTTTTTACCTTAAACTCGTTTTCAAGCGCATTAAGCACCTTTTTGGAACCCCTTACATAGCAGGCGGTGCCGAGACATACCTTGACTACCTTCTTACCTCTCGGTTTGAAATGAAACATCTTGTAAAAACTCGCAACGCTGTAAATTTCTGAAAGAGCTATGTTCAGGCTTTTAGAGAGCTTTTTCAAGACGTCCTCCGGCAGATAACCGTTATCTTCCTGAATCTGATGCAGTGTCTGGATCAGAACGCCTCTGTTTTTTTCCCTTGCTTCAAGGATGACGCCTATCTCTCCAATCCGCTTTTCAACATCCACGTCTGTTGCACTCATAAGCACCTCCTTAAATCAAGGTTAAGGTTAAGGTTCAACATTAACCTCGGCCTAATATATTCCCAGATGCGGTTTGGCTGCCTTTTCGAGTTCACGGCGCGCAGCCATATCCAATAACACCCTTTCCGCCCCGAATTTGCCGGGTTCATATTTTCTCAGTTTCAGAGCTTCCCTTGCCTTATCGATATAATCAAGAGTAAGGCGGAGTATCTTTTCCGGGTCCGGCTCAAAATGCAGCGAACCTCTGAATCTTTCAAACCATACCTCCGTCATTATCTTCGTTACCTCTTTACTTGCCTCGACAGGTGATTCTCCTCCGAATATTACAGGGACACCTGATGCTGCAAAATAGCATCCGATCGCTATCGCCTTTTCACTCATCCACTCCGGCGCAATTCCAACTGCAGGCATCCCTCCAATCTCATCGGAAAGACCGCCTTCTGCTGCCATTGCGGAAACTATTGTAAGTATCCTTGAGTTATCGACACATGCTCCAAGGTGGAGGATCGGCGGGATACCGATTGCTTCGCAGACTTCCCTTAATCCGGGACCTGCGTTTTCAAGGGCCATTTCAGGCGTCAGATATCCGGCAGTGCCGCATGCAGCAGAGCCGCAGCCTGTTGAGACGATAAGCACATCATTCTTAATTAATTCAATTGCAAGAAAACGATGGAGACCCTGTGCAGGAACCCTCGGATTGTCACAGCCTGCAAGCCCGACAACGCCGCGTATCCTTCCTGCCATAATCGCATCGTTTAGCGGCCTGAACGACGCCCTCCATCTGCCGCCCTGCATATACTCTATGTATTCATGAGAGAAACCCGCAATCACAGGGAATTTTTCGGAGACATGACTGCCTTCCGTTTTGCGGTTTGTGAAATTATCAATGGCAAGCTTTATGATCTGCCGGGCAATATCTTTTGCGTTGTGTTCGTCATACTGGATATGTATTGCGCCGGGAATTTTCGCCTTATACGATGTGGTAATGACTTTTGTATGGAATTTTTTTGACAGCTCGGTCAATGCCGGCATAATGCACTGGACGTCTACCGTTATCGCATCTACAAGCCCTGTCAGGATTGCAAGCTCCTGGTTTGTAAAACCTCCTGCCGTCGGGATGCCGTGCCTCATGAGCACCTCGTTTGCAGTGCAGCACATTCCGCCGAGGTTTATCCCTTTTGCGCCTTTTGATTTTGCATACTCTATCAATTCAGGCTCATTCACCACATTAACAATAGTTTCTGCAAGGGAAGGCTCATGCCCGTGGACAACAAGGTTAACTTCATCTTCCTTGAATATCCCGAAACTCGCCTCAGCCTTTACCGGCCTGGGAGTGCCAAAGAGAATATCGGTAATGTCCGTAGAGATCATAGAGCCGCCCCATCCGTCCGCGATGGAAACCTTCAGAGCGCTTAAAAGAAGGTTGTCAGGGTCATGGTCAACACCCATGTGTGTGCGGTGCATTGACTCGGCTATTTCCCGGTCAACGCCTCTTGGAATAATACCCCACTTTCTCCATCTCTCCTGTGTCTTTTTCGGCGCCCTTTTGATATAGTTCAGCTCACCTCTCTGTCGTCCGAAATCTTCAATGAGTTTCGTCGCAACATCTCTGGCAACATCCGTGACTGAACGACCTTCAAATTCGATGTCCAGGATCCCTGCGACCTTGTAAAGTTTCCTTACGTCGGTTATCCTGAAATCGGCTGCTTCACCGTTTGCCACTGCAAGCAGAGTAAAGGCCATATCTCTCGCATGGTCCGAATGGGCTGCAGCTCCTGCAACCGCCATTCTGAGGAAATTCCTCGAAGCAACTGTCGGAAGCGTGGCGCCGCATACTCCCCTTGCGTCTTCCTCTGCGTTGCTCCCTAACAGACGGCAGGGTCCCATATGGCAGATCTTGCAGCAGGCGCCTGCTGCCCCGATAGGACAAGGCTTCATTTTCTGCGCCCTGTCAAAACACGTCTCGATCTTATGCGCTTCGCTCCATTCTATTATCTTATCCGCAGACTTATCCGCACTCTTAACAACTTTGCTCATAAAACCTCCAGCCTTAAGAATTGCAAATTGCAATTTTCTTGAATTCTTTTATTTTGACTTTTACATTTTTCATTTTGCATTTAAAGTATCGGTTCCATCTCCAATGCCGGGTGATTGACGCCGGCGAGGAACTCGAGTAATTTCTCCGAATCTTCACAGACGTCTTCATCCGCTATTTTATCGAGAAGGTCGGGGACCCCCTCTTCAGCGGCGCGTTTGCCAAAGGCCTCTTTCAGGCTTTCCTTGAGATTCTTGGTCATCCATACAATCCGCTTTATGCCTCCGTCACCGGCAAGGAATTTCTTGCTGGTAATAAAAATCCTTCCGATACCCATAAACCCCGGGTTCTGTGTGCCTCCGCCGACAGTCCCGGCTAAGGTGGAGAATTTCATTCCGACCGGTGTCATGCCTGTATGACCTCGCTGCACGATCATTATTCCGTTTGCCTCCGGGATTATTGCTACAATACACTCAAAACATCCGCAGGATGTCATAGGGTTTTCCATGATGGTATAGAGATTCAGCGTTTCAACAGCGCCGCCCGAAGCCTTCATTAAATATTCGTCTATGCCCGAATATCTGCCGTATCTGGAATCCAGCATATCACCCTTTGGTATAGGCTGATTGCCTCCTGTCGGGTCTATCTCAAATGCAGCCTTGCAGTCAAGCCAGTTATATGCGCCGCAGAGACCGAGCCTTTCGGGACTTATGACACACACATGGCTTGGAGCAAAGGACTGGCAGAGGAGGCATGAATAAAACAGATCAACCGATTCATCTACAAGTCCGCCGAGCCTCTGGTCTCTTTCTTTGTATGACTGCTTCGCTTCTTCCTGGATCCTTAGTACGTCTTCTTCTTCGGTATAAATCGTTACCTGGACCTTGTCCACAATAGATTTGAACCTGTGATGGGTCATGGTTGCATTAAGGAGACCTAAATGCTCAAGGGTAAAGCCCTCATTCTTTGCGTTCCGGCTTATCCTTATCCAGTTTATGTCACGCTGGCCCATGTGCCATATACCCTGAGCTTCATTTATATTATGATGGATTTTCCTCTCTATAACGGATTCAAAATCCTTCTGCATCTTTCTTCCCGCAACATCTATAACGATAGCGAGCGGCATCTTGCCGCCCTTTTCATATCTCTCCTGCCAATTGTTGCCGACTATGATAACCTTGCCGTCTTCCAGTTCTTCCATCTCCCTCATCCGCACCCATTCAAATGAAGACGTTCGCGCCCCGCCGAACTCTATGAACATATCCTCTTTGCGTATCCTCTCACCTTCAAAGGCCGGTCCGTATCCAACGGGTATCGGGGGTTTCTCTACTGTAATTTTTAGACCTCTTACTTCAATGGCCTTCTGGACGATCTTGCTGTGGTCAAGCTCCTTGTCAACTTCTTCGTAGAGACATACGCCGGAAGGATGGATGACCGGCACGTCCGTATCACAGACTGCGGGATAACCCATAGTTATA
>JBAZZX010000008.1:0-84791 GCA_041658585.1 Thermodesulfovibrionales bacterium | reverse complement strand
GATCTGCTGATAATCGGCATTGCCTGGATCATTGTTTCCTCCTCTTTCTATTTGAAAAAGTAGGTTGATCATGACCCTAAGCAGCCCTAAGAATCAATTAATTTTGTTACGTATAGCTTCATCAAGTCAACACCATAGATACTTTTCTATGGTTGAGACTTACAAATGCAATTCAACGATATTGATACTTTTTTTAAGGAGAATTAGATTTTGAGTGTCTGATACTTTTAAGGGTGTCGTGTCCACCTAAAAACTACTCGGAATTTTGATGGGGTTAGAATTGATGATTACTATCATACTTCTTTGGTTGACCCATTTTCTCAAGGAGCGTATTTACTTCCTTTTTGAGTTTAATCATACGCTGTTCTCTATATATAAAAACGTTTATTGAGGCTTTCCATCTCACTCATTTTCTGTCCTATTTTATCCTCTGCCTGCTTGCGTTCGGTGATGTCAAACAAAACAACCACGAAAGCCTTTTCTTTTTCGTAGGGGACGATAGCAGCGTTCAAAAGGAAGTATTTTATATCTTTTGATTTCGTAATAACTTTCACCTCATAATTCTCAACGTGTTCCCCGGAAATCCTTCGTTGCATATTTTTCGCAACTAACTCTTTTGAATCATCAGCAAGAAAATCAAACACATTCTTTCCAATAACCTCATCTCTAAGATATCCTAAAATCTTTAAGCCTGATTCGTTGATATAATGAATTGTGCTTCCCTTGTAAACAAACACCACATTTGGCAATGAATTGGTTATGGTCCTGTATCTTTCTTCGCTTTCCCGCAGTGACTCCGCCGCCTTCTTGCGTTCCTCTATTTCCCGCAAGAGCTGCTCGTTTGCTTCGGCCAAATCTTTAGTCCGTTCCTTCACGCGCAGCTCTAACTCATCATATGTCTTTCTGAGCGCCTCCGCCGCATGTTTACGCAAAGTGATGTTACTGACTGAAGTCCTGCATAAAGAATTGCCCTTCAAGTCCTCCGCTGCTATGCTTTCCAGTTGTGCATAAAATTCACTCCCATCTTTTCTTTTTAGCCTTATCTCACAGGTCTGTCGGTCGTCGCTTTTAAAATTTTCCTGAAAGTGTTGATCAAATATATTCCTGTCTTCCGTAACAATATATGCCCGAAATGGTTTGTTAATGAGCCGACTCCTTTCTATCCCTAACTCAGTTGCAGCGGCAAGGTTAGCTTCCAGTATTAGTCCATGTTTGTCAAAAGTAAAATAGCCGACAGGAGCAAAGTCATAGAGGTCGGAATACCTGGTACGGGATTCTTCAATTTCTGATTGAGCCTTGCGGAGTTCCTCATTCTGCATCTCCAGCTCGCTCTGATGCACCTGCAGTTCGTGGATTAACCGGCTGGCTTCCTTATCAGACATTGCCCCAGGAGGGGTTATTTGAGTCCTTAAGTTCTCTTCTGCACGTTTACGAAGTTCAGAAGGCTTTTTCTGTTCCGGTTGCTTTGATTTCATCCAATACCCTCTTTCTCTTTGCTATCCACCTGCTTCGTTTGCTCTCTCCCTGTAACTGTTTTGTCCTAATGGAAATCTTCATGGTCATCATTTCTGTAATCGATAATCAGCAACATTTTTTAAACTCTGCCTTTGGTGTTTGCTATTGTATTTAATTGCAGAATGTGTGCCAGGACTGTTGTTGACAGGACAGGATGCTCTATGATGTTGAAAACATTGACATTTCAGCGGAAGCTACGATGAGGGGATGATACTTTGAAAAACGCGGACTTCTGATATATCAGGAGACTCCTGATATATCAGGTATTCTTCTTGTTTCTTTGGATGCCAAGTTTTTTCATCATTCTCTTAAGGAGGAGAAAGAAACCAAAGACCATCAACTGTCATTTCGGCTGCATCCATGATTTTTACAATTACCTGATAGAAGATGAGGGAATGCCTCTTAGCAATCCGGTCAAAAAAAATTACAGGCTGCGTTTGCCCCGACCACTGCCCAAACATCTTAGAGACGAACAAATTACGTTACTCTTCAATGAGATCAGGGTTAATGGAAAATAGGATTTAACTAACTGAAAATACAAGAAAAAGTAGGTTTTGTTACGTATAGCGCGGTGAACTGTGGTGCTCCACGGCGACTCCCCGGTGCGTTGACAACAGGAAGTACATCGCTGTGCATGTTTCGGACCGAAGTCGAGCCTTCACCCTGCCATCCTATTCTTACACGTTTTGCTATCTCTTATGGGATACGT
This sequence comes from Thermodesulfovibrionales bacterium, assembly GCA_041658585.1. Lineage (GTDB taxonomy): Bacteria > Nitrospirota > Thermodesulfovibrionia > Thermodesulfovibrionales > SM23-35 > DYFC01. The sequence goes on along the minus strand of JBAZZX010000008.1, from coordinate 82,567 downwards.
TTTAAGTAGTTACGACATATGAGGTCAATCTGTTATATTGTTAGTATGCCGAAGGTAATCGTAGGAATGAGCGGAGGAGTGGATTCATCCGTTACGGCGTATCTTCTGAAAAAGCAGGGATACGATGTTGAGGGCATTTCATTTCGTCTATATGATCCGGATATCCGGGAAGATTGCATCGCATGCTGTTCACTGCGGTCTATAGAAGAGGCTTCAGTAACCGCCCGGCATTTAGGGATACCGCACAGTACTATTGACGCCCGCGAGTATTTTGTGAAAAAGGTGATAGGGCCTTTTGTCAGCGCCTACATGAACGGCTCAACCCCTAACCCATGTATATTATGCAACAGATATATCAAATTCCCCCTGCTCATAAAAGAAGCGGACAACAAAGGCGCAGGATTTATTGCGACTGGGCATTACGCGAGAGTTAATAAATTGCATAACCCGGATAACGGAATGTTATGCCTTAAAAAGGGAGTTGACCCGAAGAAGGACCAGTCATATTTCCTGTATGTTTTAAATCAGGACATACTCGGAAGGCTTACTTTGCCGCTTGGGATCCTTACAAAGGATGAAGTTCGAAAGATGGCCACCGACCTGAAACTCCCTGCCGCTGAAAAGAACGAAAGCCAGGAGATATGCTTTGTCGAAGACGGAAAATATCTTAAGTTTATAGAGGAACGATCTCCCGGCGCAGCAGTTCCCGGACCAATCGTTGATACCAACGGTAAGGTAATAGGAACTCATAAGGGCATTTACGGCTATACTATCGGCCAAAGAAAAGGCATGGGGATATCATCTCCCAAGCCACTGTACGTTCTCAGGATTGATATTGAGCATAATACGATTTATGCAGGACCACGCGAAGCAGCAAAAAAACAGGAGTTTCTTGTTGGAGATTTGAACTGGATAGCCCCGTCTTTTGAAAATTCTGCGGGCAGAACAGAAGATACATTCAGGGCCACTGTAAAAGTCCGGTCCACAATGAAGGACAAACCGGCTACTATTTATTTCCCCCCTGTCTCTTCACCTTCATCCTTTCCTGCCTCATCCTTTGATTCAGTTCGTGTTGTCTTTGACGAACCCCAGTGGGCGCCTGCGCCAGGGCAGAGCGCGGTTTTTTATAATGGAGATATAGTAATCGGAGGCGGGATTATACTATAATTCCTGTGTATTAATTTTCTACGAATAGAGATAAGCGGAGATGAGACCTGGCAACGATCTGAGCCCGCAGAAAATTCTCGAGCATCTAAGAGCGATCCATGCAGAGAATTATGGAGACGCCGATTTACATATCATTGAAACCGTCTTCAACGATGTTATTGACCTTTTTTCCGGCAAAATAAAGGGTTTTCAAAAATCTGATACCCGATACCATGACCTTCTGCATACGCTTCAGGTTATCCCGCCATTTATCGGGATAATAGACGGATGGAATAAAAGCAAAAATACCCCGAGGATTTCCAAAGAGTATTTTGATATGGGAATCATAGCGGTGTTACTGCATGATACCGGTTACATAAAAATATCGGAGGACACCGGCGGCACCGGCGGGAAATACACCTTTGTCCATATACAGAGGAGCGCCGAATTTGCAGGGCATTATCTTTCCGGAATAGGGTTTGATAAAAACAAGATCCACAGGATACAGAACATTATCATGTGCACCGGCGTAATAATCAATTTCAATAACCTTCCCTTCCAGTCTGAAGAGGAAAGGATCATCGGATACACCTTGGGCACCGCCGATCTTTTAGGACAGATGTCCGCGGCAGATTATACTGAAAAACTCCCGGCGCTCTTCAGTGAATTCGATGAAGCCTATCATTATGAGGGAAAGGAAAAACTGAGGGAAATGGGCATGGTCGTCTTTGAAAGCGCCGAGGATTTAATTAAGCATACGCCCTCTTTTTACGAAGTTACAGTAAGGGAACGATTCGAGCATATGGGTTCAGTGTATTCATACATCCCCAGGCATTTCAACGATTCACGAAACTTCTATATCGAGGCAATCGAAGTAAATATCGAAAAGATAAAAAAGACCTACTTGGCTTAACCTAAAAACTGCGGATGTCCAAAATAAATTTATTTAACTCGATAAACTTATTTAAAAAGATAGGTCATGGTAATTGCAAAAAATATTTTGGTGAAACATCTTTATAAATACACTATGGTATCGAAAAATAAATTTATTTTGGACATCCGCAGTTTTTCCGACGGTTTAATTGTATTTTTCAGGTTAAACTAACCCTGATTATTCATAATAATGGCACCAGCAACCGAGGATAGAGTATTTGAGCGGTTTTTTTTGCCGATAGTCAAATACAATATTTATAATAAAGAGGCAAAAGCCTCGCAGGGAGGAACGACCGAGAATGAGCGCAAATACTCTATCCTCGGTTCAAGCTGATGAGTTAATAAATCAGCCTAAGCGCATTCTTTTTAACCTCCACCCGCGCGGGGGTCATTCCCATGTAATCGCCGTCAATCTGTATGTGCGCATTTCCCTGTATTTCTATCTGTTCCGCCCTTAAATATTCCACATCCTTATAGTTCAGATGTCTTCCTGTTACTATCCCGGAGACATATCTGATGATATCTGTCCGTTTTCTTTTTTTAAAGATACAAATATAAAGTGCAGGATCGGTTAGCCTTGCATGGGGTGCTACCATGAAATTACCCCCGTATTTGGCGGCATTTCCTATGATTGCGGAATAACCTGAAAACCTTTGCCCGTCTATATCAAAAATCAGTTCCGCCGGATTGAATCGAAGCAGGGTTTTAATGCCGGAGTAAAAGTACGCTCCCATGCCCCAATATTTTTTCAGTGTCTCGTTTATCCCGAATACCGTCTCCCCGTCATAACCTATACCCGCCATCAGGATGAAATACCGGCCGGCGGTAGAAGGATGAGCAATAACTATTTTACCCAGCGAAACAATCCTCGGCGTTCCATGAAGGGCCTTTTTTATTGCGCCTTCGACATTCTCCGGCACTGCGAGTTCCTTTGCAAGGACATTAACGGTGCCGAGCGGCACAAAAGCCAATGGTATTTCCGAACCTGCAATTCCGTTTATTACCTCGTTGATCGTACCGTCGCCGCCGGCTGCAATTATCATGGAAGGAGATTTTTTTACAGCCTCTCTTGCAAAGACCTCTGCATCGCCTCTTTGTCCCGTAGATATATGCTCGACTTCATAGCCGCCGGCTTCAAGGATATGACAGGCAGCCCTGATTTTATTGTCCGTTGTTCCTTTGGCCGACGGATTACTTATTAACACAATCAATGATTTCATCGATTCCTGTAACACCCCGGCAGGGAGAAATACTATCTATAATGACAGGGGTCCTTTCGAGATAATCTATTATTTTTTCAACATCTGCGGCTTCCCTGATAAAAAAGGCCCTGCCGCCGCTCCTGTTTGCTACAAATTTGATATTGGGGACCCTTATATACCCGAACCTTTGCGATGCCACATAACCGGTCGTGTAATCTGGGTCGTCGGACATGCATAATTCCGCTATTACCTCCCGGGATGCCGCTACTTTTGATGCAAGGATAACAGCCTCTCTAACAATATCGGTATTAATCCCGCAGCGTGAAAGACCGGCGCTAAGCCGTTTTAACGCCGATTTGCTGATGCCGAGCCTTGACGCCCTGACCCCGCGTTCCCTGTCAGGTTCAAGACGCAGTCCGCTTTCTGCCGTAATAATAGCCGCACCCCGCATAGCGCCTTTTCTCAATATTGACAACGCCGTATTCACGGCCTTATTTGATACCCCAATTGAATGAAGTAATTTTTTGATTATTTTTCTCCCTTCAACAGGGGTGTTGCATGTAACCGTTGACACCGGCAGGGATGAAATGCTTTCAGGCTTTTCCTGAATAGTTTCTATGGTAATTACAATCCTGTCAGCTTCTCCCTTCGGATGCCTTAGAGCCCTTTGAATATATTTTTTAACCGTTCTGAATATCTCAGACGATTCATATATCCCTTCCGCCCCGGAGATATGGATTTCCGATATATTTTTGTTTTGAGTCTTGAGTTTTGTCGCCCCAGACGACTCGCCGAGGCGAGCATTTTGGATTATTTTTGACGCTCTCATCCTGATGCTGACCTGTTTTTTCATAACAGAAAGATTATACTCAAAAAATTGAATAAAAAAACACCGGGGTATGTTGCCCCGAAAAATACATTTAAACTGTCGGAGAAACTGCGGATGTCTAAAATAAAGGAATACTTTGTGACCGGGATGAGTATTTGTTATCGCTTGTAAAATACATTCATCTCAACCCGGTGAAGGCAAGGGTTGTTGAAAGAGCGCAGGAGTATTGGTGGAGCAGCCATAATAGCTATACAGGAAAATCAGGAGATGGTATCATCGATAGGGATCAAGTACTGAGGATGTTCTCCGAGGACAGGACACAAAATCGAAGCTGAAAAGGTGATTGAAATTCTGAAGAGAGGACTAAATATCAATAGGCAAGCCTGACCCCATGACCTGTTATCGGCGATAAAGTTATCGTTGGATCTCATGAAAACAAAATCAAAACGGCATTAGGCCTATAAGTTTTAAAGAAAAGGTGGTAAAATTGAAAAAGTGGAGTTCGTTAGTAACGGTGCAGCATTAAACAATAAATTTAAAGGAGGTCCTGAAAAAATCGATAAGGAAAAAGTTTTTAGCGCAATAGTAAAGAAATAATTGTATTAGCAGGCATTCCGGAATAGCATAATAAAGCAGAGATTTTTTACTTAAAAAAGGAGGCTGTCAATGAAAAAATTAATCATTCTTGTATCATTTTCTCTTCTCATCTCATTCTGGGGGTTCCCGGATTCTTCATCAGCAGACACGGAATCCTGTGTAAACTGCCATCGGGGTGTTACGCCGGGAATGGTGAAAGACTGGGAAGCGAGCAACCATAGCAAGAAGGGGGTGACCTGTTCAACATGCCATGGGGACAAACACACCGGCCTGCAGAATGTTCAACTTGCCCAATTTCCGGATGAACACCTCTGTGCTCAGTGCCACAAAAAACAGTTCGATGAATTTGCAAAAGGAAAACACAATTTTGGCTGGACATCGCTGAATGCTATGCCGATCACTCATGTCGAACCCGATGAGCTTATGGAAGGCGGGAGAGGATGCGGTGGTTGTCATAATATGGGGATCAAAAGCGAGGACCAGAAAAAAGAGCAACGCGCGAAAGGGTATCGATATCAAAATAATTCTTGCGATGAATGCCATACCAGACATACATTTTCTAAAAAAGAAGCCCTTGATCCCAGGGCCTGTCAGCAATGCCATATGGGATATGATCACCCACAGTGGGAGATGTGGAGCAGTGCAAAACATGGATCGAGATGGTTCGCTAAGGATTCAGGAAATCTCCCGGTAGACGCTCAAGCTCCAAAATGTCAGGATTGCCATATGTCGAATGGCAGCCATGAAAACAGAACAGCCTGGGGATTCCTTGGCGTGAGGCTGCCGCTGCCTGAAAATGCTCAATGGAAAGCGGACCAGATAACCCTGCTTAAGGCGCTTGGAGTGCTCAATCCGGAAACGGGGCAACCTACCGCCCGTCTCGACGCCGTAAAGGCGGTGGATTTGGCTCGTTTAACCGAGGATGCATGGAAAACCGAACGTGAAAAAATGATAAAGATTTGCAGTCAATGTCATTCTTCACGATATGCACGTGAACAACTTGCAATGGGTGACTCCATGATGCAGAAAGCAGACAGACTACTTGCCGAAGCAATAGAGATAGTTGCAGGTCTATACAAAGAAGGTATCATCAAAAAGCCTGATAATTATTCCTTTGCTTATCCGGATTTCCTGTACTTCATGCAAACAGGCGGCGGCGATACGAATAAGCTTTCACATATAGACCAGGTACTGTTCCAGATGTATATGAAGCACCGCATGAGAACATATCAGGCTTTCTTCCATGTCAATCCTGATTATGCATATTGGTATGGCTGGGCAATGATGGTAAAAGACCTTGGAGAAATCAAGGAACTTGCGCAAACAATGAGGGCAACGCATAAAAAGTAAATAATAATTCTTTCATAGCGTAATAAAAAAGGGTGGGCTAAAAATCTCGCCCTTTTTTTACAGAAGTTTTCTTTAAAGCTTGAGAGAGAAATACAGTAAAGGTTACAATAATTCATGCGCTTGGTCCTTTTCGACATAGACGGGACATTGATTCATTCGGGCGGGGCAGGGGTCCGTTCGCTGGATCTTGCATTCAGGAAGGTCTTCTCGGTTCTCAATGCCTTTCAGGGCATAAGCATGGCGGGCAAGACTGACACTCAGATAATTAAAGAAGGCTTGATAAAACACGGGCTTTCAATGGACGATTTTGATGCGATTATTGAAGCCTATCTTTTGCAGCTCAGGCAAGAGATACGGAATGACGGAAAACATACAAAACCCGGTATTTATGAGATATTGGAGCAATTAAATCCCATTGAAGATATCGGATTAGGACTTCTCACTGGAAATCTTGAACAGGGCGCAAGGATAAAACTTGAGCCTTTTGATCTCAATAAATATTTTCCGTCAGGGGCCTTTGGAAGCGACGATGAAGACAGGAACAAACTTTTGCCGTTTGCAGTAAACAGGTTTGAGGAAATGTTTGATAAAAGGATAGATATTGAAAAAAGCATCGTGATCGGCGATACCCCCCGCGATGTCGAATGCGCCCATATCTACGGCGCCGTCTGTATCGGCGTGGCTACCGGCCCGTATTCCATGGACGAGCTGACAGAAGCAAAGGCGGATTATGTGTTAAAGGATTTGTCGGACCATATGAATCTTTTGCAATCATTGAATCTTTTGGCCTTGTAATACAAACAACCTCGCAACTTCTTAACTTCTTAAGCTTTTCACCCGCTCCTTCAGTGCATTGACAAAGAATTGGTAGTTATCAGTACCCGCCGGTTTCTTCAACATATCTGCATTGTATGGAAATAACGGTTTCCCAAAGGCTACCTTTATCTGCCTGAATTTGGGCCATTTTGCACTCCTCGGCAAGGCTTCAAAAGAGCCTTCGATATATGCAGGTATGACAGGTATATTCAACTCTAGGGCGAGTATGCCTACGCCTTTCTTGAACTCCATAAGTTCCCCGTCAAAGGACCTGCCTCCTTCAGGGAAAATCAGAAGCGATTTCCCGTTTCTTAATACATATGATGACATCTGCAGGGCTTTATTGAGATATTTTTCCTGGTCGATAGGTATAACGTTGGCAAGCTTTGCAAAGGATTTCCCGGCTCTTCCGGTAAAATATTTCTGAATGCCCAGGGTATATAAGTCCCTGAATGTTTTTGACGGCATTCCCGAAACAACTGCAAAGGCGTCGAGATAGCTCGCGTGGTTCGGGGTGATGATATACGGCCCTTGTGCCGGTATATTTTGAAGACCTTCGGTTATCAGGCTGAAAAATATTTTCGAGACGATCTTTGCCAATTGCAGCCCCATGAATATAATCAGCCGGTCAAATGAATTGTGATGAAACCCGACCTTTTTTTTGTCATCAAAAGGAGGTTCGGTCGTTAAAATATCTTTCCAGGCCGGCATCTTATTAACGGATCTGATTCCACCGGAGTCATATTCCTTAATCCTCACAATTAATTCTGCAACCGTCTGCGCCTCCGCAGTCAGGGTTTCAGGCAGTTTCATCGAGAAAACCTTTTCGAGCATAACGACAAGTTCGATCTTGGCCAATGAGTCGAGCCCGAGATCAAGCTCAAGATTGTCCGTTGCCTGAATAGGAATTTTTTCTTTTAAAAGAGGCCGGATACATTCGGCTACTTTTCCACCTATTTCATCTTGTATCAGGCTTTGATCTTCGCTCTTCTCTCTCTGCTCCTTGTCCTTAGCTTGTAACAAGTCTTTGACCATAAACCTCCGGAGTTTTCCAAGCGGAGTCCTTGGCAGAGGTTCGGGATACAGAGTGTATCCTTTAAGCCTCATGTATGACGGCAGATGGGTAGAAGCATTATTTATCTCCCATTTCAGGGCTTCCTGTATATGGCTGATCTGCGCTGTTTTGGCATATTCCGTATCCGGAACGATAACCGCCTGAAGGGATTCGATCATTCCTTTCTCCTCGACTCCCATTACGCATATCTCTTTGATCAACGGTATTTTCAGATACTGTTTTTCGACTTCATCGGGATAGATATTCTTCCCCGAGCTTAAAACAATCACCTCTTTTATCCTGCCGGTTATAAAGATATAGCCGTCATTATCAATGTACCCGAGATCTCCGCTGTGGAACCAGCCGTCTTTTAGAACATCCGAGGTTGCTTCCGGGTTTTTGTAATATCCTTTCATCACCATCGGGCCTCTGATAATAATCTCGCCTTCCCGCATAATATCCATCTCTTTACCGCTTTCAGGGTCGATTATCTTTATCTCTGCCGATGGTAAAGGCTTCCCTACGGAAGCCGGTTTCCTCTTTTCAATCGGATTAAAGGCGACAACCGGAGACGTCTCTGTAAGGCCGTACCCTTCAAGTATTGTCAACCCAAGCGCCTCAAGGTCTTTCATCACCTGCGGGTCGAGCTTTGCGCCGCCGCAGGCGGAGAACCTGAACTTCTCGCCGAGGGACCTGTGGACTGATTTAAAAACAACCTTGCCGAGGTTTATGTCGAATTTTCTTCTCAGCGTTCCCGAGATATTCAATATCCTGAACATTATTTTAGGCAGCGGTCCGGGCAATTGCCTGATCTTGTTGAAAATACCGTTTCGTATCAATTCAAGCAACTGAGGCACACTGACAAGCATGGTCACGCCGAAATCCCTCATCGCGGCCATAAGATCGGGACCTTTCAGGCTTTGAGGATAGGTGATGGCTGTTCCTAAAAAAACGGGCAGGATGCAATTGCCCAAAAAAGGATAGGTATGATGCAATGGAAGCACTGAAATAACACTGTCATCATGCGAAAGGATCCCCGCCTCAATAAGCGCATCGGCGTCCGAACAGAAATTTTTATGGGTAAGCATAACCCCTTTTGGTTTGCCGGTCGTGCCGGAGGTATAGATGATAGATGCAAGGTCTTCCTCTGAAATGTCCGGATATTTGCCTATATCGGGCGTCTGCAGGATTTTATTGAACTCAGGTGAGTCAAAATTTATTTGAACAACTTGCGGCTTGCCGGGTTGTTTTAATGCTTTTGTAACATTTTCTTCCGTTTTAGAACTGTGGAATATGACCTTTGCTTCGGAATCATCAAGCAGGTTTTTTATTTCATTCGGACCAAGCTGTACATCAATCGGTACGCCTATGCCGCCTGACATAGACAGCGCCAGATATGCCGTGCACCATTCGGGCCTGTTTTCAGAATGGACTGCAACCCTGTCGCCTTTTTGAATGCCGTTATTAATGAGATAGGATGCAATCGCTTTGGTATTGCTCAGAAGCTCATGGTACTTAATGCTTTTCCATTCCCGATCGAAATAGTTGAAGGCAATGTTGTCCTTATATTCCCCGGCGGATTTTAAAAATATTTCCGGAATAACTTTTTTAACCATTATTCATTATCCAAAAAAACCCGTGAAATAGCAATGGATTCGGAGACAACGGGGAGCATACTGTAAAACCGGAGAAAATCCTGCCGTTACCAATTTTAACGCGTTAATAATCTATCCCCTTTTGCGGTTTAATTCCCTGCCGGAAGGCGTGTTTTATCTCTTTCATTTCCGTAACAGTGTGGGCCCTTTTAACAACTTCCGGATGGGCGTTCCTTCCGGTAAGGATTAAATGCATCAGCGGCGGCTTGACGTCTATTAATTCCATAATCTGCCGGAGGTCAACGAGTTTCAGATCAACGGCATTGTTGATTTCGTCGAGGATCAGGATATCGAATTTTCCTGAAAGCAGCTTCTCCTTTGCAAGTTTTATCGCTGCCTGTGCATTCCCGCGATGTTCTTTAAATGGATAGGGATCACCCTTTATTCCGCAGAATCCCTTGCCTGTAATATGGAACTCCACATTCGGGGCAAGTTTCCTGACGCCGTCAATCTCCCCGGAGTACATGTCGCCCTTCATGAACTCTATGATGCAGACCTTCATGTCGTGTCCGGCAGCCCGTAGGACGGTCCCTAAGGCAGCGGTAGTCTTCCCTTTGCCGTCACCGGTCAGGACGATAATAAGGCCGGTTTTTTCTACGGGTTCTATTAAACGGAGCTTGGTCTCTTTCAATGTTATGTTTATTCTTTCGGTTTAATTCCGTGATACTCCTGAAGCGACTTTATGTCCATCCGTTTCTTTTTCAGCATCTCTATGGCGTTTACTGCCGCGGTTGCGCCCGATATGGTTGTCGTAAACGGCACCCTGTACTGAAGGGCGCTCTGTCTTATCGAAAACGAGTCTTTCTGTGCCTGCGCGCCGCTTACGGTGTTTATGACGAAGTGTATCTCCTTGTTCTTGATCTTATCTACAATGTGGGGCCTGCCCTCTGCAACCTTATTCACAACCTCTACATCAAGACTGCGGTCTTTCAGATATTTGGCAGTTCCTTTGGTTGCGATGACCGAAATGCCGAGTTCAAGCATTTTTTTCACTATCGGAACGGAAGCAGGCTTGTCCTTATCTTTCAGACTGATAAATATCCTGCCTTCCAAAGGGATCCTGTTGCCGCAGGATATCTGGGATTTTCCAAAGGCAATGCCGAAATCCTTGTCTATACCCATTACCTCGCCGGTAGATTTCATCTCAGGGCCGAGGATGGAATCGACTCCGTGGAACCTGTCAAACGGGAAAACGGCTTCTTTCACTGCAATATGTTTGATATTTTTATCTTTCGTAACCCCTAATTCCTTTAATGTCCTGCCGACTATAACCTTGGCGGCAAGCTTTGCCAATGGAACGCCGGTTGCCTTTCCGACAAAGGGGATTGTCCTTGATCCCCTTGGATTGACTTCAAGGATATAAATGTCCTGATTCTTGACGGCGAACTGAACGTTCATAAGACCTATGACATTTAGTTCCCTGGCAAGGGCCTTTGTCTGGCGTTTTATCTCTCTGACGATTTCTTTAGGCAGAGAGTGCGGGGGAAGGGAACAGGCTGAATCGCCCGAGTGGATGCCCGCCTCCTCTATATGTTCCATAACGCCGCCGATGATTACGTCTTTGCCGTCCGAGATAGCATCTACGTCTACTTCTATGGCGTCTTCAAGATATTTGTCCACGAGCACGGGATGCTCCGGAGATGCCTTGACGGCCCTCTTCATATATTCACTGAGTGAATTCTCGTCATAGACGATCTCCATCGCTCTGCCGCCGAGCACATATGACGGCCTTACCATAACAGGATACCCGATCCTTCCGGCAGCGGATAAAGCCTCGTCAACCGACATCGCCGTATCGCTGTCGGCCTGTTTCAGGTTGAGTTTATGAAGGAGTTCTTTAAAGCGTCTCCTGTCCTCCGCCCTGTCAATAGAATCAGGCGAAGTGCCGAGGATTTTAACACCTTCCCTTTCAAGAGGCACTGCAAGTTTCAACGGAGTCTGTCCTCCGAACTGAACAATAACTCCTTCCGGTTTTTCGGCGTCTATAATGTTCAAAACATCTTCTATAGTTAAGGGTTCAAAATATAATCTGTCGGCAGTGTCATAGTCGGTGCTGACCGTCTCGGGATTGCAGTTGACCATAATCGTTTCATAACCGAGTTCTTTCAATGCAAACACTGCATGGACGCAGCAATAGTCGAATTCAATGCCCTGGCCGATCCTGTTCGGACCCGAGCCGAGTATAATGACCTTTTTCCTGTCCGAGGGGTTGGCTTCACACTCGACCAAAGGATTAAGTGTGAGGGATGAAGGATGAATTGTGTAAAATGGTATTTCATAAGTCGAATACAGATAAGGGGTGTAAGCGGCAAACTCTGCGGCACAGGTATCGACCATCTTGTAAACAGCTTTTATGCTGTTCCGCTTTCTTAAATGCCTTATATCGGCTTCTTGCAGATTGAGAAGCTGGGCAATCCTCCTGTCGGAGAACCCGAGCTGTTTGGCCTCCTTCAGCAAAGGCAAGAAGTTATGAAGATGAGAAGGCGGGAAGATCAGTTCAGGGTCCGAACTTCCGAGCTTCGGGGCTTCTGCAGAAATTCGCCCTTCCATTTCTATAATCTGTTTTATATTCTCCAGAAACCACGGGTCGATCCATGTGAGCTCATGGATTTCCTGAATGCTCATTCCCTCCCGCACTGCCTGTGCAATGTACCAGACTCTTTCAGCGTTAGGAGTTTTGAGTTTAGATTTGATGACGTTCATATCAGCCTGGACGTCTTCAAAACCGCGTGTTCCGATCTCGAGGCTTCTTATCGCCTTTTGCAGGGATTCTTTAAACGTCCTCCCGATTGCCATAACCTCGCCAACGGATTTCATCTGAGTTGTAAGGGTTGGGTCAGCTTCCGGGAATTTTTCAAAGGCAAACCGGGGAAACTTTGTAACTACGTAATCTATCGTCGGTTCAAAGGACGCAGGGGTTTCTCTTGTTATGTCATTCGGGATCTCCTCGAGGGTCAGCCCTACTGCAAGCTTTGCCGCGATCTTTGCTATGGGGAAACCGGTCGCTTTTGATGCAAGGGCCGAGCTTCGTGAGACCCTTGGGTTCATCTCTATAACTATCATTTTGCCGTTATCCCGATTCAGGGCGAACTGGATGTTCGAGCCGCCGGTATCGACCCCGATCTCGCGTATGATCGCGATAGACGCATCGCGCATCCTCTGGTATTCTTTATCGGTGAGGGTTTGTGCGGGCGCAACAGTAATCGAATCGCCGGTGTGGACCCCCATCGGATCAAAGTTCTCTATTGAACATATTATCACGACATTATCTTTCACATCCCGCATGACCTCAAGCTCATACTCTTTCCAGCCAAGGGCGGACTCTTCCACCAGCACCTGCCCGACGGGACTGAGCTTTAACCCCCGCTCAAGCAATACCTGATACTCCTCTATGTTGTACGCAATGCCGCCTCCGGTCCCTCCCAGGGTAAAAGAAGGTCTGAGGATAGCCGGGAAACCTATATATTCGACCGCTTCAAGCCCGTCTTTCATAGACCCGATATGTGCGGATACCGGGACATCAAGCCCGATCTTTTTCATGGCCTCTTTAAAAAGCTCTCTGTCTTCAGCCTTCCTGATAGCGTCAAGCTTTGCTCCGATGAGTTCAACCTTATATTTATCAAGTATGCCTTTTTCGGCAAGTTCGACAGCGAGGTTCAGTGCGGTCTGGCCGCCCATTGTAGGGAGGATGGCATCCGGTCTTTCTTTCTTTATTATCATTTCAAGGATGTCGGCAGTTAACGGCTCGATGTATGTTACATCGGCAGTCTCAGGGTCCGTCATAATGGTTGCAGGATTGGAATTGACCAGGACGACCTTATATCCCTCTTCCCTTAAAGCCTTGCAGGCCTGCGTGCCGGAATAGTCGAACTCACATGCCTGGCCGATTATGATAGGGCCGGAGCCTATGAGGAGTATCTTTTTAATATCAGTTCTTTTCGGCACAAACTCCCTCTATCAAATCTCTGAATCTTTTAAAAATATGCGCGGCGTCGTTCGGTCCCGGGCCTGCTTCCGGATGGTGCTGGACGGAAAATACCGGCAATTCCACATGCTCCATGCCTTCTTCAGTCCCGTCGTAGAGGTTTTTATGGGTAAGCCTGACCCGGCCGCGAAGACTGTTGATATCAACGCAGTAGTTATGGTTCTGAGATGTTATCTCAACCCTGCCGGTAACTAAAGCTTTGACAGGATGGTTGCCGCCGTGATGGCCGAATTTCAGTTTATATGTCCTGCCGCCCATTGCAAGACCGAGTATCTGATGTCCCAGGCAGATCCCGAAGACGGGCTTTTTGCCAATTATTTTTTTTGCATTCCCGATTGCATAAGTGACTGTCTCAGGGTCTCCCGGGCCGTTACTGAGGATAACCCCATCAGGGTCCATTTCAAGCACTGCTTCCGCAGGGGTCTGCGCAGGCACAACCGTAACGTCAAACCCCGCGTCAACAAGATTACGGAGGATGTTGAATTTGACTCCGAAGTCGTAAACAACCACCCGTTTAAATGCAGAGGGCGTAGGGCGTAGGGCGGAGGATTCCTTTTCAGCTTCTTTTTCTTCCCGTTTCCACTTCCATACTCCGTCTTGCCATTTATATATCTCTTTCGCCGTAACATCCCTGACTAAATCAAAGGCCGATATGCCGGGATGTTTTTTCACCTTTTTCAAAAGGCTTTCAGGATCAGGATCAACGGTAGAAATTATACCCATCCGGGCGCCGTGGTTTCTCAGATGCCTTGTCAATGCGCGAGTGTCTATATGTTCTATGCCGACTATCCCATAAGCCTTCAAATAATCTCCTAACGAGTGTATGACTCCGCGCCCGGCGCTTTGCGCTCCGCACTTTTTAGTCCTCCAGTTGCTCGGGAAATCGATATATTCCCTTACAATAAAACCCTCGACCTTTGGGCCGTTCAGAGATTCAATATCCTCTTCATTCACACCGTAGTTGCCCATCTGCGGATAGGTCATGGTAACGATCTGACCCCTGTATGAAGGATCGGTAAGTATCTCCTGATACCCTGTCATCGAGGTGTTGAAGACAACCTCGCCAAGCGTCTCTCCGCTTGCGCCGAAACTCTTTCCTTCAAAAACAATGCCGTCGGAAAGGACCAGCAGCGCCTTACAGCTCATAGAGTTTTCCTTTGCAAAACGTGAATACAGGCATTCCTTTTAATATCCTTCCTTCAAAAGGCGTGTTTTTACCTTTTGATACAAATCGTTCGGACTTAACCTCAAATTCTTTGTTCTCGTCTATCACGACCAACTCCGCCTCGGAACCGGGCTTTAGAAAGCCTTTATCAAGACCGAGTATCTTTGCAGGATTCAGGGTCATCTTTCCAACGAGTTCTTTTCTTGTCAGAACACCTTCCCTTACAAGCTGCAGGCTCAGACTCAGCGCGGTTTCAAGTCCCGATATCCCGAAAGGGGCCATGTCAAAGGGTTGCAGTTTTTCATCAACATGATGAGGCGCATGGTCGGTTGCTATAGCGTCGATAGCGCCGTCCCTCAACCCATCCTTTATAGCTTCCAAATCACGGCTTGTTCTTAAAGGGGGGTTGACCTTTGCGTTTGTGTTATATCCTTTAACGGCGTCCTCAGTGATACTGAAATAATGAGGACACGTTTCAGCAGTGACGTTTATCCCCCTTTGTTTGGCCTCTCTGATAAGATGTACCGAACCGGCAGTTGATACATGGGCTATATGCAATCTTCCGCCTGTAAGCTCTGCCAGCAGGATATCCCTGAAAATCATTATCTGTTCAGCCTCTGCCGGGATTCCTTTTAGTCCGAGAGTTACGGACGTCAGTCCTTCGTTCATTACTCCGCCGTCTGAAAGGGTAAGATCTTCACTGTGCGAGATGACCGGCACTTTGAAAGCCTTTGAATACTCAAGCGCCCTGCGCATCATGGCGCTGTTCATCACAGGCTGGCCGTCATCGGAGAAGGCAATACAGCCCTCATTCTTCATCGTCCCTATCTCCGCAAGCTCTTCGCCTTTCTGGCCTTTGGTTATTGCGCCGATAGGATGAACGGTGCAGTGACCTTCCTGTTTCGCTTTTCTTATGATGAATTCGGTAACGCTTGCATGGTCATTTACGGGGTTTGTATTCGGCATACAGCAGACTGTCGTAAAACCGCCTTTGACTGCAGCGAGAGTTCCGGTTCTTATCGTCTCCTTGTATTCAAACCCCGGCTCTCTCAGATGCACATGCATATCGATAAGGCCGGGGACAATCAGAAGCCCGCTTGCGTCAATAATCCGGACGTCGGATGATTGCGGTTTTTGCCCCGTGCTCCGAGCTCCATGCTCCATGCTCTTTATGTTTATTTCTTTTATCTTTCCGCTTTCTATATATATGTCCCCAACTCCGTCAATCCCCTGTGACGGGTCAATAATATGTCCATTCCTTATTACGATATTCATCTCTTGACTCCTGCAAGTAAATACATGACCGCCATTCTTACGGCAATACCGTTTGTAACCTGCTCAAGGATTACGGACTTCGGTCCGTCCGCAATTTCAGAGACGATCTCGATCCCACGGTTCATCGGCCCCGGGTGCATCACAATAGCATCGTCTTTTGCGAGGGAAAGCCTGTCTGTTGTCAGACCCCAGTTTTTGGAATACTCTTCCGTTGACGGAAAGAACCCCTTGTCCTGTCTTTCCATCTGAATCCTGAGCATCATCAGAACATCCACGCCCCTGACGCCGTCTTCCATATTATGAAAAATACCGACGCCGAGTTCTTCTATCTCTTTCGGTATCAGGGTCGGAGGACCGATCAATCTCACCTTTGCGCCAAGTTTTGTCAAACAATATATATTCGACTTGGCAACCCTGCTATGGGCAATATCTCCCACGACTGCTATCTCAAGACCTTCGATTTTACCCTTCTTTTCTTTTATCGTAAAGGCGTCAAGCAGCGCCTGTGTCGGATGCTCGTTCGTGCCGTCACCGGCATTGATAACAGACGCCTTCATTTTCTTTGCAAGGAGGTGCGGCGCCCCGGATGAGGAATGCCTGATGATGATAAAGTCAGCGCCAAGAGCCTGGACAGTGAGCGCCGTGTCAATCAGGCTTTCGCCCTTGATCACACTGCTTGTCGGGACCGAAAAATTAATAACATCCGTGCTTAGTCTTTTTGCAGCAAGCTCAAAGGACGTCCTTGTCCTGGTAGACGGCTCAAAGAAGAGATTGACGGTCGTCTTGCCCCGGAGGGCGGGGACCTTCTTGATATCCCTTCCGATAACATCCTTAAAACCTGCTGCGGTATCGAGGAAAAGGTATATCTCTTCCTTTGAAAGTTCCTTTATACCTAAAAGGTCTTTACTGTTCAGCACTCTTTACTTCTCCGGCGTCCGGTTTCTCAAGCATGACCCTGTCTTCCAAACCTTCTTCTTCAAACTGTACAACAACGGTTTCACTTGTTGAAGTAGGGATATTTTTGCCGACATAATCAGCCTTAACAGGCAATTCCCTGTGGCCTCTGTCTACCAGCACGGCAAGCTGAATCAGCGACGGTCTGCCTATGTCCATCAATGCATCCATCGCAGCCCTTATAGACCTGCCGGTAAAGAGGACGTCATCAACGAGAACTATCTTTAAATCCGTCACCTCAAAGGCAATCTCGGTCCTCCTGACCATAGGCTGCTCTTTTCGTATATTGAGATCGTCACGATAAAAAGCTATATCGAGCGAACCGACCGGTATGTCCTTCTTTTCGATCTGTTTTATTTTTGCTGCAAGCCTTTGCGCCAAAAAAACCCCGCCCCGCTGTATCCCGACAAGACATAGTTTTTCCATGCCCTTGTTTTTTTCAAGGATTTCATGGGCCATCCTTGTTATGGCCCTGTCGATGTCTTTTTTGTTCATTAATTCTTTAGGCATACTATTACAACTCCATGGGGACAATAAACAGGCATAAAAAAGCCTTCCCCTCGATTGAGCGGAAGGCATATCTTTTTGTTAACCCTTGCAGCTCACGCTGCCTCCTTTACCTTTTCAGCCTCACAGGGCCGTCTTTAAAGGTGAATTTATTAAAACACAAATACGGTAAAGCTGTCAAATTCCACAATCCGGCGAAAGGTTAACCCTAACTTTTCTTCTCTTCCAGTTTGGCCTTGAGTATGTCTCCAAGACTACCGAGGCTAACCGAGGCTTCAGCGGAGTTTTTTACGGATTCCCTATATTGGTTGAACTCATCCTGCGCCGCCTTTTCTATAATGTTTTTGCGGCTGAGGCCGACTTTATTGTTTGCAGTATCCACATCGATCACGGCAACCTGCATCTTTGTGCCGGGAGGGAACATGCGTTTGTGGTCCGTGCCTGCAGGCGTTCCCATTTCAGGGTTGGGAATCAGTCCCGTTATACCGTTATTTATCTTCAGAAAAATCCCGTAGGGCATTACCTTCTCAACGGTGCCTTCGAGGATTTCTCCCACAGCGGGAAGGACAATCTCTACAGGCTCAACCTTGGGCTGCATCGAGAGAGAGAGCTTCCTGTTCTGTTGGTCCACTGAAAGAACATAGACCTCTACCAATTGTCCTGCCTCGACAACTTCCCTCGGATGGTTAATCCGCCTGCCTGCGCCGAGATTAGAGATATGGACCAGACCGTCAACCCCCGGTTCAAGCCTCACAAAAGCGCCGAAGGGGGCGAGACGGACAATGGAACCGCTTACCCTTGCGTCTACCGAATATTTTTCAGCGGCTGAAGCCCAGGGGTCCGGCTGCATTGCCTTCAAACTCAACGCGAGACGGTTGTTCTCCCAGTCTAAAGAGATGATCTTTGCGGTTATGTTCTGCCCGATGGACAGCATATCAACAGGGGTTACATTCCTGTCCCATGACACTTCGCTCATGGGAATTAGACCGTCAATGCCTCCCAGGTCCACAAAAACCCCGAAATTCCGTATGGATTTTACTTCGACAGTGACATCCATTCCTACTGCAAGGCTCTCCTTAAGCTTCTCGACCTTTGCTTCTTTCTCCTGTTCGAGGAGCGCTCTTCTGGAGAGGACTATTTTTTTCCCATCTTCTCCGTATTCCAATATCTTAAAGGGGAATGTGCGGCCGGGATATCCGTCGCCTTCGTGTTGGCCCTTCATGTCGATCTGGGAAAAAGGACAGAAACATCTCACCCCGCCTACCGATACCTCAAAGCCTCCCTTGATCTCCTGTTTTACCTCGCCGTTCACCGGCGCCCCGGCCTCGTATGCGTCACTGATAGAGTTCAATGTTAAGGCCGAGTATCCGCCTATCATGGTTGTCAGTTTCATTAACCCGTCCTCGACGGTCACAAAAAATGCCTCTATCTCATCACCTTCCCGAACACCGGCTACTCCCTCTTTATCGGTGAATTCGGTCAGATCCACGGCCCCTTCACTTTTCCCCCCGAGATTGATATACACACGGCCCCCCGATACACTTACGACCTTTGCTCTGACCTTCTGCCCGGGATAAAGTCTTTTACCCATACAGTATTGGTCGAGCATTGCAGCGAAGTTTTCTTCCTGCTCTCCCTTTAAATCCGTATTTTCAGTATCCGGGGGCTTATTTTCGATATTCTCATCAAGCATGATTTATTACCTCTCTATAAATTGGATAATTGATTTCTCAACGCGCAAACTACGGAAATGAATGGCGGGAGTGTGTGGGAATCGAACCCACCCTGCCCGTTTGTAACAGGCAACATTGGATTTGAAGTCCAAGAGGGACACCGGAACCCTATACACTCCCGTTGTGGTACAGTTATTTATAATATCATATTTAAGGGGTAATAAGGGGAATGAAGATCGAACATTACACCTTTGGCAAAATAACGATTGACGGTAAAACCTATACCTCTGACGTGATCATCTATACGGAAAGGGTAGATGCTTCCTGGTGGAGAAAAGAGGGGCATAATCTGCAGATTGAAGATCTGACGGGTGTTCTCAGGGCCGAGCCCGCAGTAGTGATAATCGGAACGGGTTTTTTCGGGGTAATAAAAGTATCGAAGGAAACCATTTCACATCTTGAAGCAAAGGGCATTATGGTTTATGTGGAGCGGACCGGAAAAGCGGTTGAGCTGTTCAACGAATTACAAAAAAACAAAACAGTCATAGCAGCCTTACATCTGACATGCTGAGTTGTAAATAACAATCCCATTTCTTAACCCGAAAACTGCGGATGCCGAATCCCGAATTTCAGCGTATTTCTTTTAAAAATCAATAAAGGAAGATATCTTCGTTCTCTGTGCTTAATCTGCATTAGAAAAGCGTACGAAATTCATACTCCTAAAAAGTCATAAAATGACAATAAACAAGTCTTAGTTTTCCCCCTCGAAATTTAATATGGACAAATTTTTTATGTTATACCAAGTTAGCATTTCATGGTAAGATGCATTTTATATATTATAAATCGTGTGCGCATTCGCACTGACAATCTATATCTTATGGTATATTTAAAAATAAGGATATTGCATCTAAATTAGTTGACACACATACCAATAGCTTTGTTTATGAAGTCAGATTGATTAACTATAGCGACATAACGATTGAAAGAAATTAAATAAATAACAAAGGACCAGGAAAATGTCTATCGATGGACAGATAAAACAGGTAACCCCTTCACATACTCAATCATTTTGCTATTTTCTCGAGATTCAGATGCCTCAGGAGCAATTACATCCGGATGATACCTCTTCCTTAACACAGAGAGAGCAGCTGACCGTACAGGGACCTTTATCCGTACAGTTCCATCTATGTTCGGAAATGCTCAATCCTCTGCCTCAAGAGCTTGTACTTCATTTTTTACGGCATACGACATTCATACGCATAAAGCAAGGGGATCGGCTTATCACGCAGGGAGAAGGAGGGAACTTCTTTTATCTTATTCTTCAGGGTACATGTGCCGTTAATGTTGAGAAAAAAAACCTGCTCTATAATGTGGGGCAGCTCGGTCCCGGTGATGTGGCAGGAGAATCAGTGCTGTTTAGCGACGAGCCGCGGAAAGCTCACGCAGATGCGGAAACCGATATGGACGTATTGAGTATGAGCAGAGAAGAGTTTGAAAAACTGTCCGGAGAATACCCGGAACTCAGGAATTTTCTGTCTGCCGTGCTCACCCGCAGGTTGATTGCCTCAAAAGTGGCAGAGGAGAGAAAAATCGGCAAATATACAGTAACCGAAAAAATTGGGCATGGTGGTTCGAGTATCATTTACAGGGGCGTTCACAGCGTTCTTACTTTACCGGTAGCCATTAAGATGTTGAATCATGAATTAGCGATGGATCCTGATTTCCTCGACATATTCCGTAATGAAGCCAAGACAATAGCACAGTTAAACCATCCCAATATTGTGAAAGTATATGATATAGAGGAACTGTACAAGACGGTCTTCATCATTATGGAATACCTTGATGGAACTCTCTTGAAAAATATTATGAGGGCCAAACCAAAGCTTTCTGTTTCACAGATAGTGGACATTACCATGCAGATATGTCATGGTCTCGAATATGCACACAAGAATGGCATCATCCATCAGGATATTAATCCGGGGAATATCTTCATACAACCCGAAGGGCAGGTGAAGATTATTGATTTCGGACTGGCATGCCGCCGTGGGACTGTTGACGAAAATTTTCTTTTCCCTGGTACAATTTATTACATTTCTCCCGAGCAAATCAAGGGAGACCCTGTTGATGAACGTGCAGATATTTATTCGCTTGGCATAACTGTGTATGAGATGATTACAGGCAAGAGGCCGTTCCCTGGGTGTCATATGAAAAACATAATAACCTGGCATCTGCAGGAAGATATTCCCGACACTCGTACGACAATAAAAGATCTGCCGGATGAATTGCATAATTTCCTCATGAGAACAATAAGGAAAGATCCTTCTGAACGATACGGCAATATTACGGAAGCACTCAGAGATCTTAATCCTCTTGCAGAAAGGTTAGGAGTGAAATCAGAGCCTTGCTTTTGCAGGCAGAATAAAATGATAGCGATGTTTTTAGTGTATCAGGAAGAAGAACAACTTGTTTTGAAACGGTTTATCGAAGAGTTCAACAGAAACGTGAGCGGAACCGGGGCTGTCCTGCGGATAACACCGTTCGATGATATGTAAGCTTGCGGGTCAGAAATATGCAAAATTTTAAATCTGTCAGGGAAATATTAGCCAGGGACCGGCGTCTTATCAGGCTACAGGCGAAAGGTAAGGCCGTATTTGTCGGTGACACGCATGGAGATCTTGATGCAACTGAAACCGTATTCAGCCGGTACTTTAAGCCCGGATATACCCTGGTCTTTCTCGGGGATTATGTCGACAGGGGGCCGGATTCAAAAGACAATATTGCGTTTCTGCTTGAAAAAAAATCTGAATCTCCTGATCAAGTATTTCTGCTCATGGGTAACCATGAAGGATATTGCTCTGTACCATTCAACCCGGCAGATTTTTGGGAAAGTCTCGCTCCTGATGAATATAATTCTTTTTCGGATATATTCCGGTTTCTGTCTTTTGCAGTAGTTACGGAAAATGGCATTTTTGCTGTTCATGGAGTACCGCCTGCCGTAAATACATTGGAGGAAATCGACACTATTCAGTTATGCAGTGAACAATGGCACCAGATCACATGGGGTGACTTTGTAGAAATGAAAGGTGAAATTGTCAATGATTTGGAAGACAGACCCAAGTTTGGTGAAGATTATTTTATGCATGTCATGAAGCAGCTCGGAAAGAATGTGCTTATCAGGTCACATCAGCCCCGGATCAAGCCCATAATATTCGACAAGAGATGTATTACACTCATGACTTCATATGCGTATACATTTACGCGTCTCATTGCAATCGCAGATCTTGAAAAGCCGTTCATTCATTCAGCAGATGATCTGGAGATTGTGGAAATTTAGATTTGCCTGCCTTCCGCCCTTCTTACACCTATGCAAACTTTACAGCTATATGTTTCTGAAGGAAATAGTTGATTCACTAATACATTCAGAAGTGTGGCATGGGTAAACATAAGATCAATAGCTAAACCGCAAGGTTGCGAATGTCTGCATATACTTCGTATTTCATGAACAATATACCCGGTGCGAATTGGAAAAATTGGTTTACGTCCACCAGAAAACAAAAACGTTTCTAAGACCTGCAACTAAATAATTACGGTATATTGACAAATATGCTGATTAACGATGGAAATACATGGGAAAAGTCAATAAACAAGTCTGACCCCGAGTCCCCCGCATGATAGAAATAACATGCGTCTTACAGGGCGAAAGACTCACGATATTCCAGAGAGGCCAAGAAAGCAAGCCTCCTTCCTGTTGTTGAGAACTCTAACTTTTGTTATAATCTGTGCATAGCAACTGGAAATGGATAAGGGCTTTACATGATAAACCACAGAAAACGAGCGAGTAAGGTTTGGCCCATCTTGGCTCGGAGGGCACTTAACAAAGATAAGCCGCTGACCTATGGCGAACTATGCAACAAAATAGGGTTGCACCCACGCTCGGCGCGGTACTTTCTTAGCGTAATTCAAATATACTGCAATAAACGGAAGTTGCCTCCGTTGCAAGCTTTGGTAGTTAACAAGAAAACTGGCATCCCTGGAGAGGGTTACAAAGGCTCAGGGCGAAACCAAAAAGAACATATAGAAGCTCTCAAGAAAGTTTATTTTTATAAATGGCCGATAAAAGCGCTAGTTTTTTAGCATCCAATCCGGTGCCGCACTTTAAGGAGGCCCCTGGTGCCGTCTAATCGATTAGATGAATTTGTCGAATTGCTTTCCCAGCTTCCGCCAGCGACATGGAAGGCCACCATGACGGAAGGATCAGCTGGATGGAAATGGATGCAGCCGTTTTCAAACACGTGGGTGTTCGGACATTTTGCTACCCTGTTCATAATCCTTGGTTTGAACGATTATCAATTAAAGGGAAAGGCGGAGGTTGCTTATTGGCCAAAAGTGGTACCCCTGATTCCGCTTAACTCCGACCCAGAAGAGCCACTTAAGTTGATAGGCCTCTTAGAACCCTTTTACGACCAAGAACGAATGGCGAAAGCCAAGGTCGAACGGCTTCATCGATTCTTGTCAAGTGAGTTTTGTAGCAAGATTTGGGGAAGTGATTCAGCTTCAATTGCGGCGGACTTCGGGAGAATTTGGCATGCCCTTGGTCGTACAATGAGTCAAAATCCAGAAAAGAAAACGATAGCTTTTGCAATGAAGTGCTTGGCGCTCGCACTTCTTATGGTTGACGAAACTATGTTTGACTTCAGCGCAATTCCGGTGCCGGTCGATTCACGCATCCTCACCATTTCCACTCGTCTCGGCCTCCCGCATGTTAACGAACAGGCTGAACGGGAAAGATGGCAGCAGGTGCTTGAACGAATTCGGGAGGTGAATCCTAAAGTGACAATGGTGCATCTCGACAGCCTCCTATGGCAAATCGGTACCTTAT
The DNA here is from genome assembly GCA_041658585.1 of Thermodesulfovibrionales bacterium. Taxonomy (GTDB): domain Bacteria; phylum Nitrospirota; class Thermodesulfovibrionia; order Thermodesulfovibrionales; family SM23-35; genus DYFC01. The sequence goes on along the minus strand of JBAZZX010000008.1, from coordinate 58,547 downwards.
CCAAGGATGAAATGCAGACCCACCTTGCAACTCTCGGGGCTGGTTCTTTAGCTTCACGCATTACCGAAATGGTTCGTTAGGTTGTAGATATTCCCGAGTCCCAATTTGCTTCACAGAAGCTTCACCCAAGCGTCTCATATCTATAATTAATTCTTCTGATAATTCTCAACATTGATCATCACATGATCCTAAATTTGTGTTATGCGTGTCCGCAGAGATATCATTTGGGTGGTAGTTTTATGAGAAAACAAACGCTGTTCTTGGTTCTGGAAAAAACATTTCTTTCTGTGAGGGGAAAAATACATAAAAAGCCTGACATTAATTCAATTCCCGCCTCCTCCACCATGAAATGCCGGGTTGCTCATAAAACTGCGGTACTTGCACTTCTAATGTTCTTCCTGTAAAGGCCCTAAAACGGTCTGTTCTACGATTTTGCATATTTGTGCGGAGGTCTTTTCCCGGTAATCTTCAATTGTTACAGGATTGTGGATGAGCACTTTGACATGGATTCTTTTCTGAGCGCAGATCCTGATTGAATTCTCTTTCAAAGATTGCGGTTTGTTCCATGCAATTTCCGCATCTTCTTTATAATGAAGCGTTACCGGCAATAATGATACCTCCGGGTTCAGTTCTATTACCTTGAAAATGCCTCTGTTGAAAGCTAATCGTTCGGTAATGCGGCTGGTCGTACCCTGTGGAAAAACAACAAGAATGCGAGTTGAACATTTGTTCGCAATTGTCCTGAGTAATCTCAGCCTTTCCTTTGAGGAATCCCGGGCAAGAAAAATAACTCCTGCCAACCACGCGATTTGCCCGATTATTGGATAATACTTGATCTCGGCTTTACTTACAAAGACCGATCCAAAGAGAGAAGAAAGCACAAAAATATCCAGGAAACTGGCGTGGTTTGAAATTATTATTGCGCCTTTCCCACTGCTTGTGAAGATATCGAAGTTTTTAATTTCTTCAATATCGACTCTGAATATCAAGAGGCAGAGTTTTGAATACCATTGGACAAGTTTAGGTCCGATACTATGTCGCCATGTGAAGAAGATTAACAGCACAAAAAAATAGAAGGGCGCAAGCATGACGGTAACAATAAACAAGAGGCTTGTTTTTAAATAGAACTTAAAGAGGCTCATATGCAGGCGGTTAAATAACTTACCCAGGATTATTCACAAATATTTCTGATTGAACCGAGGATAGGGTATTTGCGCTCATTCTCGGTCGTTCCTCCCTGCGAGGCTTTTGCCTCTCTATTTTCAAATACTGTATTTGACTATCGGCAAAAAAAACCGCGCAAATACTCTATCCTCGGTTGCCATTGCCAATTTTATAAATAATCCAGGTTAAATAGCCTTCACGTTTTCATGTTCATGAATAAGGTATAACTAAAGGCGCAAATTCAGGCCGCATTATAATATCCGGGGCGAAAATATATTTTCGCCCCGGATATTTCGCGGATCTTTTGCAGTTTCAAATGCCTTTTGCTTTTAAAGTCCCATTTTTTTCAATGCTTCGTCAGCGGAATCTCTTGAAGCAGGGGCGTCTTCGGGCATATAAAGCATGACCCCGCCTTTAACGGGTCTGATAACGATCTTTCCCTCTTCGGCAAGTTTGTTTGTCACCTCAACAGGGTTTTCTCCCTCAAAATATTTCTTGAAAGCGTTATTAAAGCCGGAAAAAACGGTATGAATCCCCTTGAAATTGTCCTTCCTCAGGCTCACGATCGCCTTTCTGATAAACTCCTCATGACCTAATCTCTCTGACATTTTTTGACCCTCCTTTAAGTTTAAAATCTCTATATTATGTCTTATATTTCATTCAAGTATACCTGAAGTTCTCGGTTTTTGGTCTATCGGCTCGATAACCGGTATCTCGGAGGCGCCGGTGACCCCCAGTTCTCTGAACCTCCTCACCGATGGCAGTATCCTTGTCTCAAGCGAGCCGACCGTCTTATTATACGCTCCTACAGCCCTTTCGAGGTTGGCGCCTATACTTTCAAAGTGCTGCACAAGGGTAAGCATTCTTTCATAGAACTGCTTACCGATCTCGCTGATCTCCTGAGCATTCCTCGTCATCTGCTCCTGTCTCCAGCCATAGGCAATAGCGCTTAACAATGCGATAAACGTAGTCGGTGTGGCAATGATAACCTTTTTCTGTATGCCGTCTTCAATAAGGGTATTATCCATTTCAAGGGCTGAACTCAGGAAGGATTCGCCCGGGATAAAAAGAACGACAAATTCAGGAGACTGCCTGAACTGGCTCCAGTATTCCTTTGATGACAGCTTGTTCATATGCGCCCTTACCTGCTGGCCATGTTTTGCCATCTTTATCTTTCTCTCCTCTTCTGTCACCGCAGATGCAGCGTCCAGATAAGCCTCAAGAGACACTTTAGAGTCTACAACAATTTCCCGCTCCATGGGAAGATGCACAATCATATCCGGTCTTATCCTGCCTTTATCCGTGTCCACGGATTGCTGTTCCGTAAAATCACAGTGTATTGACATGCCGGAAAGTTCAGCAACTCTCCGAAGCTGCATCTCACCCCACCTGCCCCTGACCTGGGGTTTTCTCAGGGCTGATACAAGATTGCCGGTCTCCCTCTGAAGATTTTCATGGGTTGTGGCCAAAGATCTCAACTGCTCTTCGAGGCTGCCGTAAGCCTTATGCCTGTTCTCTTCTATCGATCTTATCTGCTCCTCATAACGCTTCAATGTTTCATGCAAAGGCTTTATCATTCCATCCAGCGCAGCCTGATGCTCTCCGAGCCTTCCTTTCGTATCTGCAACCACCTTGCCGAGATGCTGGGAGGCGAGTCTGAGAAAATCTTCACTGCTGCTTTTCAAAGCTGCCGCTGAAAGGGCATTAAAAGTATCAGTCATCTCAGTCTTCATCGCCTCGATCAATGCCTTTTGCTCCTCAAAGCTTTTCTGTGAGGCTTCGAGTTTTGTGAGGGCCTCAATTTTTGTCTGCCGTTCTCCATTCAGTTCATTTCTTATCTGTAATATCTCTTCTTCATATTTCCGGTTCTGCTGCCTCAGTTCATCAACCTGCGCCCCTGCATATTGCGCTTTCCCCTCAGCTTCTGTCAGCTTATTTGCATGATATATCTGAATGTCGGCAATCTGCTTTGCATAATTCTGCTTTTGACGCAAGGCAGCGATGATCCAGCCTATAATACCGCCGGCAAAAACCCCCAGAAGAATAAATAATATGACACTTGTTGATATCATATGCGCACCTTTCTTGATTTCTTGCTCTTGTCCTTTAAAGACGCATCTCTATGCTCTTTTCCATTAGAATCCCGGACAGCATCAAAAAAACTCTTCACAGGCTCAATGGTATGGACAACATCCATTTCCGGCAAGGATGAGATGATTGTTTTCCCATAGGAGCTGCGAACAAGTCTTGGATCCAGCAAAGCAACCACTCCGAAGTCTTCCGAGCTTCTGATCAGCCTTCCAAAGCCTTGCCTTAAGAGGAGAATGGCGGACGGGAGCGCAAGGTCTGTGAACCATCTCTCCTGCAGCCTTCTGCACCGCTCGTCATACACAGGGTCTCCCGGCGTGCCGAACGGCATCTTTACGATAACAACCAGACTTAACTGTTCTCCCTTGATATCAATGCCCTGCCAGAAGGTGGCTGTGGCGAGCAGCACGGCATTCGGCGTCTTTTTGAACCACTGGATCAGTTTTCCCGGCGGCATGTCGCCCTGTGACTTGACGGGGTAATCCGTCCTGATACGGGCTGAGACGTACTTAAGATTTTTATGGGAAGTGAACAAAACCAGCGCCCTGCCTCTGGAAGCAATGATCAGATCCTCAATAGTCTTAAGGCTTTCCCTGAAAAAAGATTCGCTGTTCTCCTTATCGGGGACCGGCAAGTCTCTATTGATATAGAGGAGCGCCTGTCTTTTATAATCAAAGGGGGAACCTACAACCATTTCCTGAAAGTCTTTCATGCCCAGTCTCTCCCTGATAAAACCGAAAGCTCCTCCGGCTGTCAGTGTAGCAGAAGTCATGATCAGACTGTCATAGGCGTCGACTAATTCCTGAAAAGGCTTCCGGGATTCCACAAGGTTGCTTTTAAGCTCTATCATTCCCTTCTCGTGCGTCATAAAATAAACTCTGTCCTTGTCCTGCCGGCTTATGAAATCATTGATTGTAGCCTCAAGAGACCGGATATAGATCAGGGTAGTTTGTATTCTGTCCCTGAGCATGGTATCGTCAAGGGTCTCTTCAAAGGCGGTCAATCGTTGCAGCACGTTATCAAGAGCAAGGAGATCTTTCAGCATGTTTAATCCCTCAACGATATCATCGGATATCAGGTTAAGGGACTGAAAAGACATATCCCGTCTTTTGAAAAAACCGTCGACCGGTTCAAAGATGTGATCTACCGCTATCTTCAATCCCTTCAACCTGTAAAGAAGCCATGTTATCTTGGAATGGCTCAGGCTGCTCCCCAGAACATGGGAAATAACATGTTCGAGCTGGTGCGCCTCATCTATAATCAATTGGTCATGAAAAGGCATAAGGTTGAATTCCGAAAGAAGGTCATACATCAGGAGATGATGGTTGACGACAATAACGTCATATTTATAAAGGTTCCGGTAATGCCTGTAATAGAAACACACCTTGTAGTACGGGCATACTGTTACACTGCAATCATCCGTATCCCCGCATACCTTCGACCAGAATTCAGGAATGAACGGAAGCTCATCCTTATCGCCGGTCTCCGTATCCGAAACCCATTCACGGAATTTCAGATACTTCTCATCGAGTTCCGCATACTCGTTTTCCCGTTTCAGGCAGAGATAATTGTTCTTGCCCTTCAGGATCGCATAGGAAAATTTTACAGGAAGAACGTCCCGGAGAAATGCCAGGTCCTTGTTCACCAGCTGGTCCTGCAATGCAATGGATGCGGTTGATACAACAGTCTTTTCCTGAGACAGTATTGCGGGAATCAGATATGCAAATGACTTGCCGACGCCTGTACCGGCCTCGATGAGGAGGTTCTTTTTTTCTGTCAGACATTCATGAACCTTCCCAGCCATCTTCATCTGCTGCGGCCTGATTTCATAACCGGGCAGTTTTTGCTCTAGAATTTTGAAAGCGGATTCGAGTTCTTTCAAATCAACCTTCTGCTTCGACATCTTCTATCTCAACCCTAACAAGTGCCAGAATAGCAGAATGGGGGAGAATCAGATACTTCTTCCCCTCGAATTCAATCTCCACGGCAGACTCTTTGAGAAAGATCGCATAATCACCTTCTGAAGCCTGGAGAGGGATATATTTTATTTCTTTCGTCTTCCCGGAAGCCCAGGGTTCGTCCGAAGTATGCGGGTCATGGACGGCATAACCGGGGCCTGTTTTAACGACATAACCGCCGACCACCTTTTCCTTTTCTCTGACTGTCGCAGGAAGATAGAGCCCGGAGCTTGTCTTTTCAGCCCCCTCATCAGGTTCTACAAGTACCCGGTCACCGACAATTATTAAATTCTTCTTGGCTTTCATACAGCTATTGTATATCTAAACCGGAAGATTTTTAAACTCTGTGAATACTCTCTGCATACTTTATTAACAGAACCAATGAAAAAAAAGAGCTCCTTCGTGGCTGATTGATTACTTTATGACGGGCGCCACCTGCACATTCCGCAATAGCAGCTCCGGTCCCTCTGATCCCATGCGGTATTTGATGTCAGATCAGATTGTCCAATACTTGTACCGGTAATACTCGATGGTATCAAGCAATTGAAAGTGTTAGTTGGAGGTGTTAGAAACGTTTTGGTCTTTTGGGAAACCCAAAATAATTTTTCTCCATCAATAATCTCTTTCCATTTCTAAGAATATTTCTTCCATCTCCCTATCAAAATCAGGCCTTATCTAAAATCTCTAATGTCTTGAGTCTTTTTGGATGTTTGAGTTTTCTCATTGCATTAGCCTCTATTTGTCGTACCCTTTCACGCGAAACAGAGAGATGTCTTCCAACTTCTTCAAGCGTGTGGTCTCTATCGATTCCGATCCCAAACCTCATGCGTACTACCTCCTCCTCCTTTGGTGTCAGCGTGTGCAGCACCTTGAGTATCTGCTCAGTAATCTTGTTTCTTTCAGCATCTGCATATGGAGAAGGACTGTTATTACCAATAACATCCTCAAGGGTCGACTCCTCATCTCCTATCGGGGTTTGAAGGGTTATCGGATCCTGAATCGCCCCTAAAATATCATCGACTTTCTTTACAGGGACTCCTAATCTTTTAGCAATTTCTTCTGTTCTTGGTTCCCTGCCGAGATTCGATACCAGTTCGCTGGAAACTTTGATAATCTTGCCATATAGGTCTGTTATATGGACAGGGAGTCTAATCGTTTTTACCTGATCCATAAGAGCCCTTAAAATTTTCTGCTTTATCCACCATGTCGCATAGGTACTGAATTTAAACCCTCTTTTGTAATCAAACTTATCTATAGCTTTTATAAGACCGATATTGCCTTCCTGAATGAGGTCAAGTAGAGAGAGGCCTCTTCCTATATAGTTTTTAGCGACATACACAACGAGTCTCAGGTTATGGATTATTAATTCATTCTTCGTTTTCGTGACAAGCTCCATTGCTTTTGAGATTCTTTCATAGTTCTTTTTTAATATATCAATTGTCATTCCTGTCTCTGATTCAACATGCATATTTTCAGCCTGACAGTCTTTTGTAGTGAAATCTATCTTCTCTTTCCCATCTGTTAAACCGTTCAAATCCTGTAACGTCTCATATCCCGAAATCTTTCTCTTATTATCTCCCCTGCTCATCATAAGATCATCGAGTATTTCCAAGGTCTTGCTTAAGGATAGATCTTGTTTTTCTTCTTCTGTATTATCTGAATCCTCTTGCTCTCTGTGATCTAAGCCTGCTTCGATTTTCACGTATAAGGGCATTGCCATTACCGTTGCTTTTAGAACCTCTTTTCCTTCTTCCAGTTTTTTTGCAAGCTCTATTTCCTCATCTTTTGTAAGTATCGTAATATCACCCATAGAGTGGAAATATGCCTGAATAAGGTCTTCTGTCTTCTCATGTTCATGTTCCTCTTCATCTTGTTTCTCCTGCTCTACCAGTTCTTCCTCTTCAAAGTTAGTGGTTTCCTGACTGTCTACAACTTTGACTCCTCTATCATGGAGAAGATCCAGAAGGTCTTCTAATTCATCGTTGCAGAGAGAGCCTGGCGGGAATGCATCATTTATTCCACTATGGGTGAGCATTCCACGCATCTTGCCTGAGTCTATAATCTCTGTAAAAATATCATCTTCTCTCATTGTATCCGGTACCTCTGTCCGCATATAACTTATTCCCCTTCTTGTTCTTAAGCGGTTTTTAATGATTCAATCATTTCATATATCTGCGTGATACCGGTTTTGCATAGGACACACATACCGTCTTTTTGGTATGTGTTTATGCCGCATACTTTACATTTATTTGATTTACATGATTTTGCAGCAGGAGCCTCTGCTTTAGTCTTTACCTTTTGAGAAGTTTCAATACCTGAAATTTCTACTATTTCTGTTGCCATTATAAAATCCTTCCTCCTGATATATCACTCACAACCTTAACAATTTCTTCAAAATCTCCCGACTTATCAAAAAAGAAATCTGCACCAGCCTCCATACATTTTTTCCGGTACTGGGAATACGGGTAATTTGTCAGTATTATGATTACCGGTACCTCATTTTTTTTCTTGATTTTTTTCAGCACATCGATACCGCTTCCTCCCGGCATCCTAATGTCAAGAATTACCACATCCGGATCAAATTCATGGATGCTGTTTATTGCATCTTGAACGTTTTCTGCCTCTCCTATCATCTCAATGCTTTCTGCTAAATCAGAAAGCATAGCTATAATCCTTTTTCGAATTTCACTTGAGTCATCAGCAATAAAAACTTTCATCCTACTTCACCTTTCTGAAACGAAATATGATAAATCACTATTTTCTCAATTTCTTAGCAATATTATCCGTCTTTTGTACACTTCATAAATACAGCTTGTTTCATTAAATGATCACCTATTAAATATTGACTATTGATTTTGTCTGAGCCACGCCTTTTTGTGTACCCATGATTTACTTTATCAAAGTGGAAATGATAAAAATATCAGTGGTTGTCTATTTTTTGGGACGGATTTGATGACTATTTTTTGTAGGCGTTGTCCTACATCAGGCAGACATATGAAAAAGAAATGATGAAGACTTTGAAGGATTGCTAAATAAAAGTGAGATCGAATCAGTCAAACATATTGTGCTTAATAGCATAGTGTATCAATTCCGCATTTGTTTTCATTTTCATCTTTTCCAGAATGCGGGATCGATAGGTGCTAATAGTCTTGACGCTCAAAAAAAGTTCCTCGGCAATTTGTGTTGTCGTCTTTCCTGCTACGATCATACGATACACTTCAAATTCACGATCCGAGAGCGTATCATGAAGCGGCTTTTCAGCAGTGGGCTCCACATCGTCAGCTAATCTCTCGGCAATGGACGAAGTGATATATTTTCTCCCTCCTGATATTCTTCGTATTGCTGATATTAACTCTTCTGACGCACTTTCTTTGGTAAGATATCCGGAAGCGCCGGCCTTTATAACCCGGACTGCATACTGCTCTTCAGGATACATGCTTAAAACAAGAACAGGGAGTTTTGGCTTTTCATTTTTCAGTCGTTTCAAGACTTCAAGTCCCGGTGTTCCAGGCATTGCAATGTCCAGCAAAACCATATCGTACTCATTATTCCACACTTTCTCAAAGACTTCCTGTCCATTACTTGCTTCATCGGCAACATTAATATCAGGACATCCTGCGAGGATGCGTCTCAGTCCTTCACGAAACATGGGATGATCATCTGCAATGAGAATTCTTATCATCAACTTTCTTGAATATTCTTAGCCGGGATTTTCACGGTCACGGTTGTTCCTTTACCGGGAAAACCTTTAACGTTGCTATCTCCGCCAAAAATTATAGCACGTTCTCTAATCCCGATGAGACCAAATGATTTCGGATGAGTAAGCTCCTCTTCTGTAATTCCTCTGCCGTTGTCTTGAACCTTCAGTTCTATCTGCCCGTCCTTCTGCTTTAAGCTTACGCTGACTTCTGTCGCCTCTGCATGTCGGGCAATATTCGTCAGGGTCTCCTGAAAGATACGGAAAAGAGCAGTATTACGATCTCTATCAAATGTGACATCCTTGGGATCTATTATTATCTTACATGTGATGCCTGTTCGTTCCTGAAATTCTCCTAACTGCCACTCAATAGCTGCCGATAGACCCAAGTCATCTAAGAGTCCGGGTCTTAAGTCAGTGGCAATCCTTTTAACCGTCTGGATCGTTTTATCAATCAGTCTTGACATCGCATCTGTTTTTTCAAGAATTGATGTTTGATCCTCAGAAAACATCTTTCGGAACAAGGACAAGTCCATCTTTAATATAGTCAATGCCTGTCCAAGTTCATCGTGAATTTCACGAGCTATATTGGTTCTTTCCATCTCTGTTACCTTCTGCATGTATGCTGTCAGATTTCGCAACTGTTCTTCATTTTTTTTTATTACCTCCGCAACCCGCTTCCGCTCGGTGATGTCGCGCATATTACATTGAACCAATCTTGCCCTGTCAACCATATATATATCCGTATCAATATATTGCCCGGCCTTGGTTTTTACCGGAACATCATCGTAATAAATAATGCCGCTCTTGTCCAATGTTTGCATTATCTTTTGAAAATCACCCATATCAAGCGAGACACCGATATTCTGAAGCTTTTTCCCGATGCACTCCTCTTTGGAATAGCCCAACATCTCCGTCGAGGCTGGATTAGCATGGGTTATCTTCCCTTCGTGTTTTTCGAGAAGCACTATCCCGTCGTTTGCCGTCTCAAAAAGACGTCTGAAGCGCTCTTCAGATTCCTCTAATAAGCTTTCCAGTTGCCTACGCTCGGTAATGTCCTCAATGGCGAGAAGGATTATCCGCTCTTTTCCCGACACTCTTTGAATTTGCCGGGCATTCAAAAGCATTATGCGCCTGCCTATGGTAGAAAACTCGTGTTCAACCTCATAGTTATCAAAGGATGCCTTTTGGGGAAGGATGGTTTCCAGCAGTTCCCGCAGCTTGGGGATATTCCACTGTTTATTGCCGAGGTCATAGATAAGCTGTCCCACGGTCTCTTCAGGGGTTACCTTAAAGACATCATAGAAGGAGCGGCTGGCGGTGACTACCCTTAAATCTTGATCCAGAGAAATTAAGGGTTCACGCACGGTGTTGATGATGCTCTCGGCGTACTCGCGGGCGGCATCTTCGGATATTTTAGTTACCTCCAGTTCTTTACGGGTCTTTTCCAGACCCTTTTCTATCTCCTTACGCTCGGTAATGTCCTCAATGGCGAGTAGTATCATCTGCGTGCCGACATCTTTCCGATAGACCTAGCGGGCATTCAGGAGCATTGTTTTGTGGCCGATGGTGGGGAAATCATGCTCAACTTCGTAGCTATCAAGCCGTTTGTGTGTTGGGAGAATGTCCTCAAGCAATGTCCGAAGCGCAGGGATGTCCCACTGTTTATTGCCGACATCGAAGATGAGATGTCCGATGGTTTCTCCCTGCTCTACCTTGAAGATGTTATAGAAGCTCCGGTTGGCAGAGAGAATATTCAGGTTAGCATCCAGAACTAAAAGCGGTTCGCGGACCGTTTCGAATATGTCTTCAATTCCAGGAAAATCATTTTTCTTCATAAGCACTATGATCTCCTTTAGCTCATAGTATAGCAAGGGTACAGCATAATTCAACCGTGTGTACGTATTAAAAGACAATTATATTTCAATGATTTCTCATTTAAAGAGAGCAAGGCTGAGCCGGCTGCCAAGCTCTCAATGAATCTCAAGACGAGAGGAATTCTAAGGGGGGCATGGAAGTCAAGAAAATCATTTTTATCGATTTGCGTTTGAACTGTTGCATTGTGACCTGAAGTTCAAAAACTTATTTTACGGAAGCAATTCACCCCTCTCACTGGAAGCATTGGGTTGTGAGTTTTTTTAGTAATCAGCAGGGGACAGAATTTTTGAAGTTGCGTCTTTCTATGGGGAAGAAACGCGCTGTAAGGTCCGGTATGGTCACTGTTTGTTTTTCGGGCAATTCTTCATTTTTTTAGCAAATGTCAGAGTGTTTCTTCGGAGGAAGTGATAATTTAGTTATGATCTGGCGACAAATCTTGTTTGAAGCCGACAGTAAAAATATGCGCCTGATCTTGAAGGTAGTTCGCGCTATTCTAAGATAGCAGCAGGCCATAATGTCTACCTCCGTCAACCGTCGCTCTTTAAATCATATACCAACTTTGTAAATATTTGAGAAGGATCCAAAATTAAAGTCTGCTATAGAAGATAAAGGCAGACCCTGGAAAACGTTAACCTTAGATGAAGAATTTATGAATAATCCGTTTTAGAAATTCGCCTTTCAATAATCTCCATCGCCTTTTCAACTGCTCCGGCGTTTTTATTGTATAGCATCCGTGCCTTTGAGCCGATTGCTTTTGACTTTTCGGGTGAAAGGAGGAGGTCTTTTAATTTTGTGAGGAGGTCTTCTTCTCCGACCCGGATAGCAGCGCCTTCTTTGTAAAACTCCCCGATAATCGGAAAATTCTCCATATGCGGGCCGCATATGATGGGCTTGCCCCAGTAGGCGGGTTCGAGGGGATTCTGGCCTCCACGGCCTCTGAAACTCTTTCCGATAACGGCGATGTCCGATATGCCGTAAACGGATGACAGTTCGCCGACTGTGTCGAGAAGGACGATAAAACCGTTCAACGTTCTGCGTTCAACGTTCTGCGACTTTAAGCTATCAATTCCGGAACGTTTTACAAATGAGACCCCTTTTGATTTGAGCATTTCTTCAACGGGTTTAAACCTCTCGGGATGGCGTGGGGCGATGATCAGATTGATATCAGGGAAGTCTTCCCTAAGCTTAAGATAAACATCGGTCATCAGTTCTTCCTCACCTTCAAAGGTGCTGCCTGCAACAATAACCGGACCCTGCAATTCCTTTGTCCATAGCGGGAGTTCTGAAGGAGGTATGGTATCAAATTTGAAATTGCCTAATGTCACAACTCTGCGGGCATCAACTCCCAATTGCCTGATCCTGTCTGCGTATTCCTCACTCTGCATACCGAAGAAATCTACATGGGAAAGGACTTTTTTCATAAAGCGTGATACCTTTTTATAACCTTTAAATGATTTTTCGGATATCCTTCCATTGAGCAGCAGTACGGGTATTCCTTTCTCATTGAAACCCCTTATCAGGTTGGGCCAGAGTTCGGTTTCAATGACGATCAGCAGGTCGGGTTTTACCCTGTTCAAAACATTGTTCAATATGAAAGGGATATCAAAGGGAAGATAAACAACGGCTGTTCCTTCGGGCGCTCTTTCTCTTGCAACTTTTTGCCCGGTGTCGGTTATAGTGGAAAGGATTATCCTTTTTCCCGGATAGCGTTCTCTTAATTTTTTTAAAAGCGGTGATGCGGCCATAACCTCGCCGACTGATACGGCGTGGACCCAAACAACGGATGAGGGGTTAAGGATGAAGGATGCATCTAAAAGACCGAACTTATCTCTAAGCCATTTTCTTCTAATCTCCGCCGGTCTTTTGAGATATTCAAAAGGCAAAAGAATGATGATTACGATAATATATATGAGGCTATATATGAAATACATTTTTATAGAGTATTACCTCATCAGTTGCATAACTTGAAAGGTAGACATGATGAAAAAGTTTTTGGCGACTCCATAATGTACTATTTACACATGGCAGCACGCATTCATCTAAAATGCACTTTAGGTTAAAAGTGCCTTCAGGTGAATATGGCTAATTTTTTGTCGCATTCAAAAGGTTTTTTATCATGTCTGCCTTTCAAGTTTAGAATGTCTTTTGCAACGTTTAGGTTTATTTTCTCCAGATGACCATTTCCAATATGATATCCGCCACCCTTTGTGATGCTTTTTTGCCGATAAAAGGTCCTTTTATTTTTTTGAATTGGTTGATCATATTTCCCCTGTATTCCATATCAAATATTATCTTCTTAAGCTCTTTTATGGTTTCTCCGGGATTTGCGCGCTCCTGAAGGAGTTCGACAACAACCTCTTTGCCGGCGAGAATATTTACGAGAGATATGTGGTTCACATTTATGATACGCTTTCCGATCTGAAACTCAAGAGGCGACATTTTATACACCACCACCATAGGCACTTCGAGAAAGGCTGTCTGGAGGGTCGCGGTGCCGGATGCAACAACCGCCATATCGGATGCAGCAAGGACTTTGACGGATTCCCCTTTCTTTATTGCTACTCCTTCTTTTTTAAGTGTCTCTATGAAGATATGGTATTTTTGTTCATCGGTGTTAGGAGCAAGGGGCATACAGAACTGATATTCCTTGTTGCCTTTTAATATCTCAGGATCGTTCCTGAATTGCCTTACGACTTCTATCATAAGAGGCAGGAGTTTTTTGAGTTCATGAGGTCTGCTGCCGGGGAGAAGGGAAAGCAGAGGTTTGACCGGGTCGAGGCCGAGAGCGGTTTTAAATTCCGCTTTATTCCCCTTTGCTAAAACACCTTGAATTTCCTCCAGTATGGGATGTCCTACGAAATCACATTTCAATCCGGCGTCTTTATATATCTTTTCTTCAAAAGGAAGTAAAACCGCCATTCTGTTTACGAGGCTTGCGATCTTGGGGACCCTGCCTTTGCGCCAGGCCCATACCTGGGGGCTGACATAATATAAAACCTTTATCCCGAGCGCTTTTGCCTTTTTTGCAACTTTCAGATTGAAGTCAGGATAATCGATCAGCACGAGGACGTCGGGCCTGAATTTTTTGAGGGCTTCTACAGCGTTGTTATATGCCGTTTTAAGTTTTCTTAATGAAGCAACCGCCTCGATAATGCCGAAGGCGTCGGATATGCGTGAAACGACTTCGACCCCTGCTTCCGACATCCTCTGCCCTCCGATGCCTATAATGCGGACATCAGGCCATTTGCTCTTTAATGCATTCGCAAGGAGCGCCCCGTATAATTCGCCGGAACTTTCGCCGGAAATGATCATTATCGCTGCCATACCTACGATTTATCCTTACGCTCTTTTAGTTTTAACAAATTCCAAAATTCTCTTGGAGTTACTATTTTAATACCCTTATAGTGATGGGGGGAAGCTGCAAATAATCAGACGGTTTCTTTGATGACCTTTGCTATCTTCTTTATTGTTGATTCCTCAAGCTCCGGGTACATCGGCAAAGAAAGGACCTCTTTGGCCGCCTTCTCTGTAACGGGGAAATCGCCCTTATGATAGCCTAAAAATCTCAATGCCTCCTGCAGGTGCAAAGGCGTAGGATAATAGACGACTGAGGAGACGCCGTTTTCCCTGAGTTTGGCCTGTATAATGTCTCTCTTTTTGTTCCTGATGGTGTACTGGTGATAGACATGGACTGCGCCCTGCTTTTCAACAGGACATTGCACGGTATCGGAAAGGAGCCTGGTGTAAAGGGCCGCCTTTTGTCTCCTTTTGCCGTTGTATTCATCTATATGCCTGAATTTTACAAGAAGGATGCCGGCCTGCAGCTCATCGAGCCTGCTGTTGAAACCTACACGTTTGTGTCTGTACGAACCCTTGGACCCGTGGTTTCTTAACTGTCTGATTATTTCAGCCGCCTTTTGATTATTGAGGGTTATCATGCCTCCGTCGCCATAAGCCCCAAGGTTTTTGCTCGGATAAAAACTGAAACAGCCTGCATCTCCGATGCTGCCGGTTTTCTTGCCGTTAAGCTCTGCGCCGAAAGACTGGGCGCAGTCTTCAATGACCTTCAGCCTGTGTTTTTTAGCGATTTTTAAAATTGCATCCATATCGGCAGGATGTCCGAAGATATGAACGGGAAGAATCGCCCTGGTCTTTTTTGTAATATGATGCTCTATTTGACGTGTGTCTATATTTAACGTATCGGGATCAATGTCTGTAAATACCGGCGTGGCTCCGGTATAGAGGATTGCCTCGGCAGTGGCAAAAAAAGTAAAAGGTGTTGTGATGACCTCATCCCCCGGGCCTATATCCATTGCCTCAATCGATAGGTGAAGCGCATCGGTGCCTGAGGCAACACCTATTGCATGCTGAACACCCTGGTAATCCGATATTTTTTTTTCTAAATCTGAAACCCTTGCACCCAGTACGTAATGACCACTTTCCAATATTTCCGCAAGAATATCAAAAACTTCACCTTTAATTTCCCTGAACTGCTTTTTAAGATCAACCATCGGAACCATGCTTTGACTTCTCCTCAATTATTGTTTTTTATCATCTCATTTATTTCAAGAACAACCTTGAGTGCGTCTCTTCCTTCAATCCCCGATACCTTTGGCCTTGTCCTCTCTCTGACACATCGGATGAAGTCTTTCAATTCTTCTTTTAAGGGCTCCTTTTTTTCAGGTTTTATTACTTCCGAGGATATATCTCCGCCTGTCCTGAAAAAACGCTTTATCTCTGAATTCTGATAATCAATGGATATGAAAGAATCCTTTTGAAAAACCTTTAACGTCCGGTGTTTCTCGGGAGACATCCTGCTTACGGTGGCCAGTGCTGCGCAGCCGCCCTCAAACTCAAGCCATGCCTTGGCTACATCAATCTTGTCCGTGAGGACTTTGCCTCCGACCGCCCTGACAGTCTTTACCGGTTTAGCAATGAGGCTCAGCATAATATCTATATCGTGAATCATAAGATCAAGGGTCACATCAACGTCGGTTGCCCTTCCGAGAAAGGGTGAAAGCCTTTCGGACTCCATAAATACCGGTGTGTTGAAAAAATCGGAAGCTGCAAGAATTGCAGGGTTATATCTTTCAAGATGGCCGACCTGAATTATAAGGTTCCTATGCCTTGATTCTTTGATCAGATCATCGGCTTCTTCAATAGTCACGGTAACGGGCTTTTCTATGAGGATATCTTTGCCCTCCCGGAGGCAGTCAAGAGCTATTGAATAATGAAATGTTGTCGGCGTTACAATGCTCAGGGCGTCTACTTTATGAAAGATTTCCCTGTAATCATCGAAGGCTTCGCAGTTATATTTCACGGCCAGCGCGCCGGCCTTTTCCCTGTCAATATCAACGACGGCAACAAGCTCCGTCTCTTCAAGCTCCGAATAAATACGCGCATGATGCTGACCGAGATACCCGACGCCGATAACTCCTACCTTAACAGCCAAAAAACCTCCTCTTTACAACGCATTGCTGACCTTCTTGACCTCTTCAAGTTTCTTTAATGCCATGCCCGAGTCTATCGAAGCGGCTGCCATACTGAATGCCGTCTTAAAGTCCGTTGATTTTCCTGCGGCTATCAGAGCAACGGCTGAATTCATGAGGATGATATCTCTTTTCGGACCTTTTTCCCCGCGTAGAACTGATAGCGTTATTGCAGCGTTTTCTTCCTTATTTCCACCCCGTATTGAGTCGATATCACTTCTCCATATTCCGAAATCTTCCGGCTGTATGTGAAAGTTTTCCACTTTTCCATCTCTGAATCTTGCCACCTTTGTCTTGCCCGACAAACTGACCTCGTCAAGCCCGTCTTCTCCATGGACGACTATGGCGTCAACAGCCCCAAGGTTTCCCAATACCTGTGCAAGGGTATCGGTGAGCTTTCCTGCAAATACGCCGAGTATCTGTCTCTTAGCGCCGGCAGGGTTTGTTATCGGTCCAAGGATATTGAATATCGTCCTGATCCCCATGTCCCTGCGCGGACCTATTGCATATTTCATTGCCGGATGAAACAAGGGCGCAAAGAGGAAGCCGAAGCCCGTCTCGAAAAGACATTTCTCGACCCTGTCAGGCTGCAGGTCTATTTTTACACCGAGAGCCTCGAGCACATCGGCGCTGCCGGATTGGCTTGATACGGAACGGTTGCCGTGCTTTGCAACCGGCGTACCTGCTCCTGCAACCACAAAGGCGGTTGTTGTCGAGATATTGAAGGTGTGCGACATGTCTCCTCCGGTGCCGCAGGTGTCAAGCACTCCCTCAGGCGCCTTGATGGTCGTCGCCATTTTTCTCATCATCCTTGCCGCGCCTGTTATTTCCTCAACGGTCTCGCCTTTAATCCTCAATGCCGTTAAGACCGCCCCGATCTGGGAATCCGTGGCTTTGCCCTCCATGATGTCGCTCATACATAACGCCATCTCAGGCTCTGTAAGGCTTATATTATTGACCAGCAGGTTTATCGCTTCTTTAATCATAACTTCAGGAAATTTTTCAACAGGTCTTTGCCGACGGCAGTAAGTATCGACTCGGGATGAAATTGAACGCCTTCGATAATATATTCTTTATGCCTTACCCCCATAATTTCTCCTGCGTCCGTCCATGCGGTAATATAAAGACAGTCGGGAAGGGTTTCTCTTTCTATCAACAGCGAATGATATCTCGTTGCCTCAAAGGGATTGGGAAGTCCTTTATAGACGGTTTCTCCGTTATGGTATATAAGAGACGTCTTGCCGTGCATAAGCCTCGGCGCCCGTATTATATTACCGCCAAAGGCGGCGCCTATGGATTGATGACCAAGACACACACCGAGGACCGGCATCTTCCCCGCAAAATGTTTGATCACCTCTATGGAAACGCCGGCTTCTTTCGGCGTACATGGGCCCGGCGAGATCACAATACGCTCGGGATTTAATTTTTCTATCTCCTGAACCGTAATCTTATTGTTCCTGAATACCCTGATATCCGCGCCAAGCTCTCCAAGGTACTGGACGAGGTTATAGGTAAAAGAATCATAATTATCGATCATTAATAACATAAACTTACCATTATTGTAATTGCGTTTCCGCCATATCAACGGCCTTCATCATGCCCATAGCCTTGTTGACCGTCTCTTCATATTCTTTTTCCGGAACCGAGTCGGCGACAATCCCTGCGCCTGCCTGCACATAGACCTTATTCCCCTTTATTATAAGGGTCCTGATCGTTATGCAGGTATCCATATTGCCTGAATAACTGATATAGCCTACTGCGCCGGCATAGGGCCCTCTTTTTGTAGGCTCAAGCTCTTCAATGATCTCCATAGCCCTGACCTTGGGAGCCCCGGTGACGGTGCCTGCCGGGAAACAGGCTTCAAGCACATCGAAGGCGTCAAGACCGTCTCTGAGAGCGCCTTCTACGTTTGACACAAGATGCATAACATGGCTGTACTGTTCCACGGACATCAGCTCCGTAACCTTAACGGAACCGATCTCTGCAACCCTTCCTACATCGTTTCTGCCGAGGTCAACAAGCATAATATGTTCCGCCATTTCCTTGGGGTCTTTCTTGAGTTCCTCTTCAAGGAGCTTGTCTTCCTCTTCCGTTTCACCCCTTCTCCGCGTCCCGGCAATAGGTCTCAGGATGATCTTTTTACCTTCAAGCCTTACCAGAATTTCAGGGGATGAACCGACGAGTTTTGCGTCCCCCGTGTCGATATAATACATGTAAGGAGAGGGGTTGATAATACGCAGAGCCCTGTATACATTGAAAGGATCAAGGGCAAATTCACGGTCGAACCTCTGAGAAAGGACAACCTGGACCACATCTCCCGATAGAATGTATTCCTTGCTTTTTGTTACCGCGTCTTCAAAAGCCTCTCTTGACGTAAATGAGGATGAATACCCGCCTTCCCGCCTCTCTTCGGTAAGAGAAGGCAGAAGGGGATTTGCCTTTCTGGTCCTGCCTTTTGACCTCCGCAGCTTCTCGATAATACTATCTATTTTCTCCTCTGCTTCCCGGTATGCCTCCTCGGGAGACTTGCCGTTGATATGGGCATTGGAGACGACTTTTATCTTGCCTTTCAGGTTGTCAAAGATAATAACCGTATCCGTGACCATGAGAAAAAGGTCGGGCATTTTCAGGCCCTGTTTTTTATTGTCAGGGAGCTCTTCAAAGAATCTGACCATATCGTAGCCTATATATCCGACCAACCCGCCGAAGAATCTCGGCAGCCCCCTCACATTTACCGGTTTATATGCAGCAAGTTCTTTTTTAACAACATCCATGGGGTTGTCTGCCTTGAAACGCCGTGTCCCTGTTTGTTTGTCCTTTATCTCGATCCTGTTCCCCCGGGCTTTAATAATTCTTGACGGCTTTGAGCCGAGGAAGGAATACCGCGCCCATTTCTCCCCGCCTACCATACTTTCAAGCAGGAAAGCCGGTGAACCCCCAAGTTTCAGGGTTGCCGACACCGGAGTTTCCGTATCGGCAAGTATCTCTCTGTAGACCGGGATGAGGTTGCCCTGAGACGAAAGAGCTTTAAAAGTTTCTAAATCAGGATATAACATGTTGACAAAAAGTGCCCTTTCCGTTTACTATTTTTATAGTAACGTTCATTATAGCTTATTGCTTGCATATAAGTTAAGGGCTTTACATTGAGAGATTCCCCGGAGAATCTCTTGGTTTTTCATATCTGAATCGAGAATGCGGGAATAGCTCAGTTGGTAGAGCACAACCTTGCCAAGGTTGGGGTCGCGGGTTCGAGTCCCGTTTCCCGCTCCATTTTTAAAAAGCTAAAAGTTAAGAATTGACGGTTAAAGGTCTCTTTTCCCCAAGCGCAAGACTAATTGACCGGAACTGATAAGGCGGCGTACCCAAGTGGCAAGGGAGAGGTCTGCAAAACCTTTATGCAGCGGTTCAAATCCGCTCGCCGCCTCCAACAAGCAGATGTTCAAGCAAAGACGGATCCAGCTTTCTTTGCTCAAAATATTCCTTTTCCAGAGTTTCGATATAAAACCTGTCAAGGCCGCTGTTATTCAGGAAATCTTCCCTTAATAAAACATCTTTATTCTGTATGATTAGCGGCAAAAGGTGGTTCAGATAGAAAGACTCTTTTCTGAGATCAAGAAAAACCTTTTCAAATAATCTCTTTGTCACCTCGCCGGCAAACCCTTTTTCGGAAATCTCGCGCGCAATATCCTCCCGTATCTTGTCACGCCCTCTTTTTGTATCAAGGCCGGGGAAGAAGCTGCGCATACGCTCTTTCAGGGCCGTATGCACCTTGCGGTAAAGCTTTTCTTCTTCGGTTATTATCCTTAACTCTTTAATAACCTCCCGCAATGACGCATCTCCTACGGAAATCTTTTTAATCCCCCTGGATATGGCCTGAATCTTTTTTCTGCCATAAGCGCTGATATATTTGTTGTTCAGGAGTGTCTTGATGAAAATATCATCAAAAAGCCCTGCGTCCAGTTCGTCAAACTCCTTTTTATTCCCGATAAGGCTTCGCAGAGAATCCTCGGTAAACTCGACATTCTCAAGGAATGCCGTTTTACTTAACAAAGCTGCGACATTGTCATATCTGTCAAAATACGTTGCTATCGACGTAAATTCCTCGAAGTAACTGAAATCATTCGTTTCACGGACAATCTCATCGCAGGTCCGGACCGTATCAAGAAGTATCTGTTCAAAACCTTTATCTCCCTTTAACTCTGCGGCATTTTTTGCCTTTACCAGCCTTATAATATCTTCGTTATTGATAATATGCCTCTTCAGGGACGGGTCCTTGAAAAACAGGCTCTGGAGAATCACCCTTGTCTCTCTGAGATGCTCCGGCTCTTCGATCTCCTGTATCTTTCTGCCTTTCAGGAGCAGCTCATCGAGCGTCTCGAAAAGTACGTCGGGTATGTTATTTCTTATCCCGAGGGTCCGCAGCCGGTTGAGGCGGGCATACTCCGAGTGCTGCATCGTATCTTTAAGTATCCCTCCAAGAAGGATGTCCCGGTATTCATCGACAACGCTTTTGTTGTCGATATGCCGGGACATGATATCTATCCTCATCCTCTCAAGCTGGTAGCGGTCTATATCATATCTGGCAACGATATCCTCGAGATAGAGCTCTTCATTCATGCTCAGCAAACGGTCTTTGGAATAAAACTCTTTCAGCCCTTTATAAAATTTTTTATTGCCGGTATGCACAAGTTTAAAGACAAAAACAGTGGAATTTTTTTCTTTTAATTCTGCAAAAAACCCGTCAAGGAGTTCCGTATCCTGGTCTTCCGCGAGAAGATGTGTCCGCTTAAGGAACTTGCCGACCCCTTTTAAAATATGCTTTTGCCTCTTGGTGCAGTCTCCCTGAAAATCCGAAGAAATGAAAAAATAATAATTCTCTACCGCATGTCCCTGAAGGAAGAGACGATAAAAAGACTCTCTGCCCTCGGTATTATTCGTAAAGATTACCTTTTCCTTTTCGTCGAGGAAGGCGCCGAACATAATAAGCCTGTTGGCGACCGACTTTTTGATTAAATCCTTGAAGGGCTTTTCCACCCCGAACATGTATTCGCAGAAACTTCCGCCCGTGCCTTTATAATGGATACCCTGCTCGGTTATGGTAAACTCGTTGCCCCTTGAAAAAAATCTGATCCCCCAGGGACCTTCTTCATAGAAATAGGTATTATAAGCGCCTGTGCCCCCCACTAGGGCAAAGAACTCTATCGGACCCAGGCTTCCATGCAATCTAAGATCACTGATCATGCAAGAAATATATCACAGGCGTTGTGCTAAAAGAAACATATGTCTACAAGCAGGGAACTCCTTTGAATTTTAGTCCGCTTTTATTCCTTCTTTTTCCCCTCTTTCTCTTCCGCCGGCTCTTCTTTTATCATGACGTCTTTTACAAATTCGGCACAGCGTACATCCTTGCCTGAAACGGAAAATTTCTTCTGACAGGTTGCTCTCCACGCGCATATTGCACATATAAATGTTGTACTCATTTGTCCCTCCTGAAATACCGGCATAATACCTTTTCTATATTTGCTGAAATACTGTCCTTAGCATTTATTATAAATATCTTGTCCCATATCTGAAAGAGTTCTTTTTCCATCCTCATGATTTCAGGAGGGTCCGTATGTCTGTTTTTAAGTTCTTCCCCGAACATAAGCACGATTTTGTCCTTCATTCTAAGTTCCGTGTCCACAAAAAATATGCTTATTTCCGGGTGAAGATCTATAACGCGGTCAAGAAAAGTTGAAATCTCCTTCTGATATATCTGCTTGGGTGGAGAGGATTTTATTTCCATGTATAGGATAGAGCCTTCCACTTTTGCTATAAGATCATAGTCACCTCCGACCCCGGGACGCTTAGAACGTATCCCCCACACGGCTTCAGTTGCAAGTTCCTGTTTGAATATTTCCGCCGTAAACCACTCAAGGGTTTCCCCGAAACTCTTGATCGGACCGGGAACAAGCCTGAAACCTCCAGGCACATCCCCAATAATGCCTATGCTCTTTGCATATTCAACATAAGCCGCCGTCACCTCCGACGTCGCATAGCGCGTAACGTTTTCGAGCCTGAAAAACGTCTGGTGCTTGATAACCTCGCGGAGAAAAAGCCGGAAGGAATATTTCTTCATCATTTCGTAATAGCTTGCGATATATTCGCTTCCCGGCAGCAGCAGATCGTCGGATGGTTCTTTTTTATATATTTTAAACCCTCTGCGTTTCAGCAATATTTCTAACGGAGGGGTGAGTTCCGAAAGCGATTTCCTGAGCCTTTTGATTTCATCCCGGAGGGATTTATATTCATTGGTATGTTTATCAGGCTTCATATATCTATTGTAGTGCGTCCAACGCTTCTTTACATATGTTTCGAGTGTTTTGAGTTGTCATTCCCGCGAAGGCGGGAATCCAGGTGCGCGCAACTTCTTGAAAAGAATGGATTCCCGATTAAAGACTTCGGGAATGACAGCCATGAAAAGGACTTCTTGCGATGTTGTTTTATGTAACTGATGGAGAACTTATAGCTATATGAATTTAATCGCTATCCTCCTGTGCCTTGGGCCGTCAAATTCACAGAAAAAGATCGACTGCCAGGTACCGAGGAGCAATTTGCCCTCTTCGACGATTACATTCAACGATGAGCCGACAAGGGTGGTTTTTATATGGGCGTCTGCATTGCCCTCGCGATGGGAATAGTTCATTTCATGAGGGACAAGCCTGCTCAGCGCATTGACGATGTCCCGCTGCACGCTCGGGTCGGCCCCTTCATTTATCGTAATCCCGGCAGTAGTATGCGGCACATACAAATAACATATCCCCTTTGTTATACCGGCCTCTTTTACCACCTCCTGGACCATCTCGGTAATGTCAATAAACTCGTTTCGTGATTTGCTCCTCACATTGATATACCTGACCATAGACCCCTCCGATATTCGATGAAAAATAAAAAATTCTTAATCTTTTTTGTTTTGTATTTCCGTAAAGACTTTATGATAAAATTTTTCTTCTACATCAAATTCTATCTCCAGAGACGCCAGATTCTCCGGCAAAACGAATCCTTTTAATCTCATTATATCTTTTTCAGTCGTAACAATCCATCCGGCATTGCGTTCTCCGGCCTCGTCAACTATCGTTTTTATGTCCTTTTGACTGTAGCGATAATGGTCCCTGAAGGTCCTCAATCCGGTTAATTCCGCACCGGCAGACGCCAGTGTCTGTTGAAAAGACCGGGGCTTACCTATGCCGCAAAAACCAAAAAAGACTTTGCCCTTTGCCCATTCAAGAGGAAAGGATTCCCCGTTTACGGCTATGAATCGCGACGGCTTGTGCACCGCAAAAAAAACCGGCGCTTTTTTGTTGTATTTCCTTATTTCTTCCAAGACGCCGTCTGTTTTTAAATTCCGGCTTCCTTCCGTTTTTGTGATTACAATCATATCAGCCCTGCTTATCTCGCTTACCGGCTCTCTCAATGAGCCGACGGGAAACAGTTTCCCGTTGCCAAAGGGATTTGTGCCATCTATCAAAAGGATATCATTGTCCCTGCAAAGCCCCCAGTGCTGAAAACCGTCATCGAGGATGAATAGATCGGGACGGGAATCCGCAGGCAAATTATTAAGGGCAAAAATACCCGCTTCATACCGGTCTTTTCCTTTTATTACGGGTATTCCCTTCAGCTTCAATGCCATTAGGTAGGCTTCGTCGCCGGCCCGGTTTTCATCTAATAAAGGGCCGTCTCCAATGCCGACAAAACAGGGACCTTTTGCAGTACCCCTGTATCCCCTCGTCAGGATACAGGGCCGAAATCCATTACCATAAGCTTTTTGGGCCAGGGCTATTACAGTAGGGGTCTTGCCGGTGCCTCCCAGTGTTATGTTGCCGATGCTGATAACCTTGCACGGCAGTTTTTTTCGGTTATTGAGTTTATATCGCTTTTTTATTGAATAGCCGGCAAGATAAAGACGTTCAAAAATCGTCATATTATCAACTTTTCTGCGTAAGAAGGGTTTTCACGATTGATTTATTCTATCATATTCTCTCACTGCTTTCTTCTCATTCATAAGTCGGATGACGCTGTGATATAATGGCTAAAGGGTTTCTATGGATACTATCGAAAAGCTGAAAGTGCTGTCCGAAGATTCACAGTATGATCTGGCCTGCGCGTGCGGCACCGGTAAGAATGAGCATCGCAGGAGAGGATCGGAAGGCAAATGGCTTTACCCGGTTGTTCTGCCTCAGGGCGGGTATTCCGTCCTTTTGAAAACCCTTCTTTCCAATGCATGCGCCAACGACTGCAAGTACTGCCCTCTCCGCTCTGAAACGAATGTCCGTCGCTGTACGCTCCAACCTGAAGAGGTTGCCCGCGTGTTCATGGAGTATCAGAGAAGGGGAAGGGTATCCGGCCTGTTCCTGAGTTCCGCCGTAATCAGGGATGCGGATTATACTATGGATAAAATCAATACCGCTGCCCGGCTTCTCAGATACAAATACGGTTTCAGGGGGTACATTCATTTGAAGATTATCCCGGGAGCATCCGATGCGGCAATTGAAGACGCCCTCTCTCTTGCATCTGCAGCATCGCTTAATATCGAAACGCCGGGCAAAAAACACTTCGCGGTCCTTTCAAATAAAAAGGACTACGATAAAGACATCCTTCATCCGTTAAAGTTGATGGGGAGGCTCACTGAGAAGGGCATGAGGTTTTCGAGAGTCAAATGCACCACTCAATTCATTGTCGGGGCTTCGGATGAAACCGACGCGGAGATCATCGATTCCATGTTCGGGTTGTACGACCTTATGAATTTCAAGCGGGTTTATTTTTCAGCATACCAGAAGGGTCTCGGCGATCCGGACATCCCCGGAGAAAGGCTGTTTCTCACAAACGGTGAAAAGACTTTTCTGCGGGAGCATCGTCTCTATCAGGTCGATTTTCTTAACCGCAAATACGGCTTTAAAAGGGAGGACATCCTTTTTAATGAATCGGGCAGCCTGCGCATGGACAAGGACCCCAAAGAAGTTTGGGCTGACACACATCCTGAATTCTACCCCGTCAGGCTCAACACATCCGACAGGGAGGCACTGCTCAGGGTGCCGGGACTCGGGCCTGAAACGGTTGGCAAGATACTCAAAATACGCCGCGAGAAAAAGATTACCCGGCCGGAAGAAGTCGAATTGAAGGGTAAAAGGTCTGAAAAGGTAAAGAGCTATGTGATTTTCGAGTGAAAGAGTTTTTGCGATGCCGGAAAATCCCGTTGGCTGTTTATTTGTATTATGACTTGAAATATCCTTTGATAAGCTAATCGGGCTAATTATTCCCGAAGTTGGGTATTATTAACCTAACCGATGCAAAGACATTCTGAACTTGAAAGGCTGGCATGATGAAAAAGCTTTTGGCGACTCCATAATGTACTATTCACACATGGCAGCACGCATTCATCTATAATGCACTTCTGGTTGAAAGTGCCGTCAGGTGAATATGGTTTAATTTTTGTCGCATTCAAAAGGTTTTTTGTCATGTCTGCCTTTCAAGTTATGCAACTGATCAGTTAACTATGAAATATTTCGCAAAATTAAAAACCTATATCATCAGCCTCACCAAAAAAGGGCTGACTCCCCATGAGATTGCAGTCGGGATGGCGGTGGGAATACTCGTTGCTTTTGTGCCGGTCTTCGGCACTCACACCATAATCGCTTTGGGGCTTGCTTCTCTCCTGCGGCTCAGTCCGCTGGTAGTACTGCTCGGCACCCAGGTGTCCAATCCCATTACTTACCCTTTTCAGCTCTTTATCTGCGCCGAGGTCGGGAATCTCATGCTCAGAGGACACTTTCTGGAAATTAAGTTCTCAAAAAACATCAATCTGCTTTCTCATTATTTATGGCCGATCATTGTGGGGAGTATCGTCCTTGGAATTCTATTTTCCGGCATAGCTTATGTAATCACAAAATTCTTCATAAAGAGAAGGAGAAAAGCGACCTGAGGATCCCCTGCTTTATCCGTTCGGCCCGTAATCACTGCATAAATTTCTCCATCTCCCGGCGGGCATGTTCGATATTATTAAGTTTCTTAATCGTGCTTAGCTTTATATTCAAACGGGCGGCATACGGTCCAAAAAGCCCGGCCGCCTCTTCTTTCCTCACGAGTATTTCCAGGGGAATAACGGATGTTTTTTCGATGCAGCCAAGAAATTTATCGAGGAATTCTCTCTGATATGCGGCGGTCCCCGCAAGGTGCATATCAAGAATAAGACCCGTATCGTGGTCCATCAACATAATCGCATAAGGGAAAATCGGCCTTTCTCCCTGCATCACGGGCGTAGGTGTATGGAAGAAATCTATTTCCCATACTGCCGTAGCAGGCTTTGCCGTTTTCTTCAATTTTTGAATCCTGACTTCATTTACCGGTCCATCGAGAACTTCCGCTTTCTTCTTGACAGGGGCAGGCGCCTTCCATTCATCCTTCCAGAAAACCTTGCCGGCCTTTTCTTCAGCCGCTCTGACCAGATAAAAGTTCCTTTTGGGAGCATGCAATATCTTCCCGTCTTTTTTTATACGGAGGCAGACATCCATCGCCTGCCGCAATGCAAGCGTCATATACAAAACTTCATCCCTGTTCAGAAACCAGGGGAAATAGCCCGGCTGATAGCTTCTGAAGACGGGCCACGCATTTCGTCCCCTGAATGTAAGACCTAATTCATCTATAATCTCTTTGTCGTCTTCCTCGACGAATTTTCCGTTCTCGAAGGACAGCATCAGGCACTTCTGCATAAAAAGGGCGTCGGGATCGCCCGGGTTTATCTGTCCCTTCTGTATCTTTAAATAACTCTGCAAACCTTCAGTCCCCTCATATATGGCCATTGCCAGGACTTCCCCCAGTTCGCCCATTATGCAGCAATAGCCGATCTCGCCGGTCTTCGGATTCTGAACGCCGAACACATCGGTTTCCTTGATCCATGACCACGGCTCCGCTTTCCTGAATTCTACGGCAACTTCATAAAGGGCTTTCCAATCTTTCAATGAGGGTTGTAAATTTTTCATTGATAAACCTCCAATGTCCATATTGTATCATTAATGTATGGGACATTTGCATTTGTCTGAATGCTTTATTGCGGAACAATCCCTGAAAATGCTATAAGTATTATGTGGATACCTTAAAGCATGTCCTTGTTGTTGATGACGAGGCCGATATTGCGGATCTGGTCTTATATAACCTGAAAAAGGAAGGCTTTGCCGTTGATTCAGCCTCGGACGGGGAACATGCGCTCGCAAAAATCAGGAAAGGGAAATACGACCTGGTTATCCTTGACCTTATGCTGCCCGGCGTTCAGGGGATGGAGATCTGCCGCATCATAAGAAACGATCCAAAGACTGCAAGGCTGCCGATTATCATGCTTACTGCAAAGGGAGAGGAAGTAGACAGGATAATCGGTCTTGAGATGGGGGCGGACGATTATATGACAAAGCCTTTCAGCCCGAGAGAGCTTATAGCGCGTGTCAAGGCTGTGCTGAGGAGATCCGCAGAGCAACCCGCATCCGTCAGGACATTGAAAACAGGAGACCTCGATATAGACTCGGAAAGATATACCGTTGCAGTCAAAGGGAAGTCCGTCAAACTGAGCGCAACAGAGTTCAAACTGCTCCTTTTTCTTGCCGAAAGAAAAGGCAGGGTATTCAGCAGAGACCAGCTCCTCGATGCCGTATGGCGTGATGAGGCGTTTGTTGAGCCGAGGACTGTCGACGTACACATCAGAAGACTGCGTTCAAGTATAGAAGAAGATCCGGCGAAACCGGTATATATAAAAACCCTGCGCGGGATAGGTTACTTCTTCGACGGAAAATAATGAAGCATATTCTTTTCAGAAGGATAGTGCTGATTTATATTATTATCGCTCCTCTGCTGCTTCTTTCCCTTGAATTTTATCTCTCACGCGAAGTAAAGGACAGCTATATTGCAAACCTCAAGAAAAGCCTCGGTATACAGGCCCGCCTGATTGCGGATCAGATACCTCTTTCTTTTTCAGACAACCTTGACGCTTTCAGCAAACAATTCAAGGACCGGACCGGAGCAAGGGTAACGGTTATTGACGATTCAGGAAAAGTTTTGGGAGATTCCGACGAGCCGGCTAATATCATGGAGAACCATGCAAACAGGCCGGAGATTAAGGAAGCCGATATAAGCGGCACAGGGAGTTCTGTAAGGTTCAGCAGCACTCTCAGCAGGAATCAGTTTTATCTTGCCATATCAACCGATACGGACCCGAAAAGATTCCTGAGGCTGTCAATGCCCCTCTACGAGGTTGAACAGGCTGTCAATGAGATCAGGATGAGGGTGATTATCGCTTCTCTTTCCATACTTTTCATAGCGCTTCTTACAGGACTTTTCCAGACAAGAAAGGTCACAAAATCTATCGAGGAGATCGCGGAATTTTCAAAAGAAGTGGCGGAAGGGAATTTGAAAAAAAGATTGTTTCTGAAAAACAATGATGAACTCGGTCAGCTCGGCAAAAATATCATCGATATGGCGGATGAACTGCAGACAAAACTGAAACAGAGCGAAGATGAAAAACAGAAGATAGCGGCGATTATCCAAAATATGTCGGACGGCCTGATACTGACCGATACAAAGGGCAGGATTATACTGAGTAATGACGCCGTTTCAAAACTGTTCGGCATATCATCGGGCATAGACGGCAAAACATTAATGGAGGCATTCCGGAAGGCCGAGCTTATGGAGTTGATAGATATGGTTGCCGAAGGCGGTCACAAAATATCCCGTGAAATAGAGATCGACCATCCGAGGGAGCTTCACCTGATGGTCACCGCTTCACCCTTCTCTTCTCATAAAACCATCGAAGAATTATCCGGCGTTGTGTTGACGTTTCATGATATCACCAGACTGAAAAAACTTGAAGAGGTAAGAAAAGATTTCGTTGCAAATGTCTCCCACGAGATAAAGACCCCCATCACGGCAATAAAAGGTTTTGCGGAAACGCTCCTTGAAGGCGCCCTCGATGACAGGGAGAGTGCCTTCAAATTCCTTGAGACAATTAAAAGCAACAGCGAACGCCTGAACTCCCTTGTCAATGATCTTCTCACCCTCTCAAGGATAGAGCTTGGAGATATAACGATTGAAAAGACGGATGTCAATCCCGATGAAGTGACGGAGACCGTTTTTGAAACCCTGAAAGACAAGAGCGACGCCAAGGGTCTCTATCTCAAAAAAGAGATATCTCCCGAAGTCATACGGATAAACGCGGACAGAGGCCGTCTGATACAGATACTAATCAACCTTGTCGACAACGGGATAAAGTATACGGACAAGGGAGGAGTAACAATAAGAATGCAGAATGCAGAATGCAAAATGCAGAATGCAAAACAAACGGCTGATTTGTCCCTCATCCCTCATCCCTTATCCTTCATCGAAATTTCCGTTGAGGATACCGGCATCGGTATTCCGAAGAAACACCTATCCCGTCTTGGCGAGCGGTTTTACAGGGTTGACAGGGCCCGTTCAAGAGATCTCGGGGGGACCGGTCTCGGACTGGCTATAGTCAAACACCTTGTAAAGGCGCATGGCTGGGACATGGAGATCCAAAGCAGTGAAGGCACAGGCACAAAAATACTCCTTATCTTACCAGTAGCTTAACCCTAAAAATGCAATTAACCTGCAAGAGAAACTGCAGATGTCTAAAATAAATTTATTTTTCGATACAATAGTGTACTTATATAGATGTGTTACCAAAATATTTTTATGCAATTACCATCAACTATCTTTTTATATAAAATCATCCTACGGGTCGTAGACGAGTTAAATATATTTATTTTAGACATCTGCAGTTTTTGATTTAACACAAAATTAATCTTTCCTTAATATTCCTGTAACATTCACATATTAAATTATTCTAATTCATGCGTGGCAGGTCAGAAAGCCGGGGATTGGAATCATCTGCTTGTTACACGGATTAATGAAAAAGGAAAAAGGAGGAAAAGTATGAAGAAAAGGTTTTCGGTTTTGGTTGTCAGTTTATGCTGCTTGCTGCTGATAGCAGTATATTCTGCAGCATCGGCAGCAGAGGAAAAAAGCGTCGACCAGAAAGATATTGAGAAGGTTGTCAACGCTTTGAAAGGCTTCAAATTCGGTCTTTTATGGTATCTCTCCTATCAGGACGGGCAGGAGAACAACGGTACGGATTTCAGCAGATTTGCCATAAAGCGCGGGTATTTAACGGTGCAGAAAGAGTTCATGCCATGGTTCAGCGCCAGAATGACACTCGACATAACACAGGTCAAAGACGAGGCAAAAGACTCAAAAAATAAGACTTACAGCAACTATGACGGGTCTATCGCCGTAAGGATTAAGTATGCATACGGTCAGTTCAATCTTCCCGACTTTGCGTTCCTTACAAAACCTAACATCGAAGTAGGCGTCGTGCATATGCCTTGGCTTGACTATGAAGAACATGTCAACTTCTATAGATGCCAGGACACCATGTTTATCGAAAGAAACAATACGCTCAATTCAGCCGATATTGGAGTAACATTCGCTTCCTTGTTAGGCGGCACAATCGACGAGAATTATCAAAATAATGTCACAAAAGATTACCCCGGCCGTTATGGAAGCATGTCTGTCGGAATTTATAACGGCAGCGGATATGCTGCAGCAGAAAAGAATGAAAATAAGGTTATAGAAGGAAGACTCACTCTACGGCCGCTCCCTGACATCGTTCCGGGACTCCAATTCTCTTATTTCGGGTTAACCGGCCAAGGCAATAAAGACACAAAGCCTGACTGGACAGCCAATCTGGGATTTGTAAGTTTTGAACATCAATATGTTACCTTAACAGGCCAATACTATTGGGGCAAAGGCAATCAAAAGGGCGATGATGAGAACAAGAAAGACGGCTATTCCTTCTTCACCGAGATTAAACCCTTGAAACAATTCAGCGTCATCGGCCGTTATGACCATTTTGATCCTAATACGGATGCAAAAAACGATGAAAATAACAGATATATTGTCGGCGCCGCATATCATCTCGACAAGCCGCACAAGAACATGATTGTTTTAGATTACGATACCGTGAACTACAAACAATCAGACAAGAAAGACGACAAAAGAATTCAGCTGACCCTGCAGGTAGCTTTGTAATTGCATCAAGTATAGTCTATATCTGCAATATCCAAAAGTGCGTACTCGTTGAGATCTGTTCTGATGGATCGAATGGATCCCACCAGTTCAATGTAAGAATGCGTGGATTTGGCGAATTAGTGTATACTTTTAGAAGCGTGCATCCTGAGACTCAGGAATTAAGACTATATATCCGTAAACATAAGGAGAAGAATGATGGCAGAAAAGAAGAAAAAAGCTGTAAAGCAAGGGACCTCTAACTCAGGATTTATGAAGGCTATGAAACCCAGCGAGGCGCTGTCTAAGATAGTGGGGAATGGACCTCTTCCAAGGTCGGAAATGACCAAGAAGCTATGGGAATATATAAAGAAGAATAATCTCCAGGATGCAGAGAACAAGAGGAATATCAATGCTGATGAGAACCTCTTGGCGGTATTCGACGGGAAGAAGCAAGTCTCAATGTTCGAGATGACTAAATTAGTCAATAAACATCTCAGCTAATAGTTTGCAGTTTCTGAGAAAAACCCCTTGGGCCAGAAATAAGGTTGAAGCTTTGTATCTAAAGTACAAAAGGACAAGTCCTGTTTTTTAAAAGTCAAAAAGAATGATCTTTTGAGCTATCAGCTATCGGCTATTTCCATTAGAAAATTGACTATTTTTTCTTTTATCTCATCCCTGACCCTCCGGAACTCGTTCATGACTTCTTCTTCCGATATAAAACTATTTAACCATTATCCCGGAGCAATATCCATAAATCTTATCATTGTTTGCCTGTAACGGTTCAAATTTTACAAAGAATTAACATTCCTTTAATATTGCCGTAACAATATCGGATTATATTAGATA
Organism: Thermodesulfovibrionales bacterium; assembly: GCA_041658585.1. Lineage (GTDB taxonomy): Bacteria > Nitrospirota > Thermodesulfovibrionia > Thermodesulfovibrionales > SM23-35 > DYFC01. Next base: position 26,325 of record JBAZZX010000008.1, on the reverse strand, counting down.
GATGTGTTTATTATTGTTATTTAGGGGGTGATACATGTAACAGAAATTTAACGGGAATGTAACATTATTGTAATAATTCAAGAGTATTGTAAAACCAAAGGAGGTTAGTAACGAAAAAGATTATGACGGTATTTTTATCGGCCTTATTTGTCTGTTCAATTATGGGGGTCTCATAGGCATGAGGACATGGGGTCAGACTTGCCTATTGACATTTTAGGGCCTGACCACAAAAAACGATCATGTTGCCCATGACCTTGTTATGCGCGATCGCGTGACCAGACAATAAGGGACGGTGATGAATTAGTTGAATTATAAAATGTAATGGATTGCAAAACTTTCGAATACATGTTGCAAATGGTATTCATCATTTTTCATCATATGCTGGTTCTGCGCACTTGCGCGGTGAACCAAACATCCCCAAAGATAATAAGGATTTCACCGGTTTCTGCCCAGGTCACAGGTTGTTTGTATTCCTGTAATTTACTGTTGGGCTGTCTTGTGCAATAATTATTCATAAGAATGGAGGGATGAAAGATGAATTCATTCAGAATTATTATCAGTGTTTGCTTCATGGTATGTATAATCCTCGTTTTTCCTATGGATAGCCGCGCAGAAACACAGATGGACATGCAGAGCGCACTCTTTCAGGGACAGCCTATGCAGCGGGAGGGCTCCGGAACAAGCTGGCTTCCGGATTCATCATCCCTGCATGGGCATCATTTCAAATCCGGATCATGGGATTTCATGTTGCACTGGAATGTCTATCTCCGATATACCAACCAGGACGCAGGGAGTGACGGCACAAGGGGAAATGAGAAATTTGACGCGCCAAACTGGTTTATGATCATGGGAAAGCGCCAACTTGGTGATAATTCAGCGCTCATGCTGAGAAGTATGCTATCACTCGATCTGCTGACTGAAGGGGGGAAAGGATATCCTCTTCTCTTCCAGAGCGGTGAAACCTGGCATGGCAGGAGGCTTATCGACCGGCAGCACCCCCATGATCTTTTTGGCGAGTTATCTGTTTCATATGGTCTTGCAACAGGAAGGAATTCCGGTCTCTTCCTCTACTTCGGTCTTCCCGGAGAGCCCGCTCTCGGCCCGCCCACATACCTGCACAGGCCATCGGCACAGAATAATCCGGATGCGCCTCTCGGCCATCACTGGCAGGATTCATCCCATGTAACATTCGGCGTAATAACGGCAGGTTATTTTTACAAACAGTTTAAGATCGATACCTCCCTCTTCAATGGAAGGGAACCGGATGAAAAAAGGTATGACATTGATGAACCGAGATTCGATTCCGGGAGCATAAGGCTTTCTATGAATCCCTCAAACAATACCTGCCTGCAGTTTTCTCACGGGTATATCAAAGAACCTGAAGTCCTTGAGCCGGGGGTGAGCATTCACCGTACAACCGCATCTCTTATCTGGAACTATCCTGTTTCCTCTGACAGCACGCTTTCAACATCACTGGTTTGGGGAATGAACAAACCGGATCACGGCAAAGCACAAAATTCATTTCTGGCAGAGGCGGATTATCAATTCGGGGAAAATGCATTATTCACAAGGATGGAATTTATAAAAAAATCCGGTGAAGAATTAGGACTTGAAGAGGAAAAGGCACGCGATCTTTTTTCAATCAGTGCTTTTACCCTCGGAACGGCCCGGACCATTTTCAGCAGTCATAACATATCAATATCAATCGGAGCGCTTTGCACGGTCTCTCCTGTTGAGCGTGATCTCAGAAGAATATACGGGGAACTCCCATTCTCCATTGAAGGCTATTTACGGTTCAGTCCTGCCTCAACGAAAAAAATGACCGAAAACAATATGATGCATATGGGACATTAACTCATTATTTTTGTAATGTTAAGTGACGTTGTTTCTGAATTGCAGAACTCGGCCCAAAGGCAAAGAAGCTTGGAATCGTCAGTGAAGAAGATGTGTTCAAAGCGATATCATAATTGTCGTATTTGATACGAACGTTTTGATTAGGGCGCACGTTAACAATTCCTGATTATATCGTCCATAGATGTAATGTGTGCGGCTAAGCTATCAGCTATTGGATATTTCCTTTAGAAAATTGACTATTTTTTCTTTTATCTCATCCCTGACCCTCCGGAACTCGTTCAAGACTTCTTCTTCCGATCCCATTGCATGAGCCGGGTCTTTTAACGACCAGTGAATGCGTTTTATTGCAGGTGGCGTCCACGGGCAGGATTCCGAAGCGTTATCGCAGAGCGTAATAACCGTATCCATTTTTTCAAGCAGTTCGGGGTCAATAGCTTTAGATTGCTGTTGAGAGATATCAATCCCGATCTCTTTCATTACGGCTACGGCTTTGGGATTAACTCCCTGCGGACTAAGCCCGGCGCTATAGGCCGCAATAAAACCTTTGCCGAGTTCCCGCGCAAAGCCTTCAGCCATCTGTGAACGGCATGAATTACCGGTGCATAAAAACATGACTTTCAACACACATTACCTCCTGTAGGAATGACTCTTAGTTCATGAATTATCTGAAATGATTCATCTTTTTTATACAAACATTCTTTAAGTCAAAATGTCCAGTAACTCTTTCATAATTTTTCTTTATATAAAAAATTAATCAGGAATTAACATTACTTTCATACTCCTGTAAAAATCGAATGCTTTAATAAAAGGAATATTACACAAAGGAGGAGAGATGAAATGCCCGCATCTTATAAAATGGCTGACATGTGCCTGCAAGGCGCAGGAGAAGCTTTATTACCCGAGTGATTTCCAGGTGTATGAATACTGCAAAAGAAAGAGCCACAAAAAATGTCCGTTTTATGCCCTCAGAACAAATTCGGAAGAGATTGACCGTATGGTTTCAACAGCACACTGCTAATTGTAACATTCGCTTAATATCCCTGTAACAAAACAAGGTTATATTATAGCGAAGTGATTGTTGTTATCCTTATTTTGATTCTTATATTTGTCGGGGAGGTGGTGTATGTAACATAAATTTAACGGAAATGTAACATTATTGTAATAATCCGGTAGTATTGTAAAACCAAGGGAGGTAAGTAATGAAAAAGATTATGACGGTATTTTTATCGGTCTTATTTGTCTGTTCAATTATGGGGGTCTCATATGCAGAGGACCTTCGGATTGACGGTTCGACAACGGTCCTGCCGATTGCACAGAAGGGCGCCGAGGTCTTTATGAAAAAGAATCCCGCCGCAAAAGTATTCGTATCAGGAAGCGGTTCGGGAACCGGCATCAAGGCATTGATCGACGGCACGACAAATATTGCAACAAGTTCCCGTGAGGCAAAGGATAAAGAGGTAGCCTCTGCAAAGGGGAAAGGGGTTACGCTCACCGGCCATAAGGTTGCCCTTGACGGGATTGTTCCGGTTGTACACCCCTCAATGAAGATCAAAGATATCACCACGGAACAGCTCAGGGATATTTATAACGGGAAGATCAACAACTGGAAAGATCTCGGCGGTCCGAACAGACCTATCTCTACGGTTTCCAGAGATACAAGCTCGGGCACCTATGAGGTCTGGGAAGAAAAGATCCTTAAGGGCGACAAGGTAAAACCTGATGCACTGCTCGTTGCCTCAAACGGTCAGGCTGTCCAGACCGTTTCACAAAATAGATTTGCGATCGGGTATATCGGCATCGGGTATATTGATAGAAGCGTAAAAGCGCTTACGGTAAACGGCAAATCAGCTTCTGCAAATACGGTGCGCGACGGTTCATGGCCTATTGCAAGACCCCTGTTTATGTACACAAATGGAAAGCCTGCCGGCGTTATAGCGAAATTCATTGACTTCATGCTTTCTAAAGACGGGCAGAAGATTGTTAATGAAGTAAAGTATGTGAGTATAAAATAAAGATTGGGATTGGGTTCGATGGTTCCCGGCTTTTCTTGACTTGGCCCCTTGGACCCTCTAATCCTTGAACCTTTTTATTACAATTATGAAATGGCAGACAAAAGAGAAGTTTGTTGAAATTGCAGTAAGTTCTGTAGGACTGCTCTCGGTTCTTGTCCTCCTTTTTATTGCCTTTTTTCTCTTTAAAGAAGCGTTTTATATTTTTTATAAAGCCGGGGTTTCAAAGGTCATCTTTGGAATGGCTTGGTACCCTACCTATGACCCTCCGAGTTTCGGTATGTGGCCGCTTATTATGGGCACGCTTGCTGTTACAATCCTTACTGCTCTTATGGCTATCCCTTTAGGTCTTGGAACAGCAGTTTACATAGCAGAGGTTGCTAACCACAGAGTCAAGGAGTTTTTGAAGCCGATGATAGAAATGCTCGCAAGCTTTCCCTCTGTCGTCCTCGGCTTTTTCGGCATGGTCATAATAGCGCCTATACTCTCTAACCGGCTTTCACCGATGCTTTCGGAAAAGCTTCCGGAACTGCTGCAAAGTACCCATATCCCTTTTATCTCAACCACCCTGGCGGATTTTTGTTATGACAAATTATTCATAGCATCGGGACTGAATATTACCACTGCTGCCTTAATGCTTACGGTAAGGGCAATACCTGTTATAGCGAGTATCGCAGAGGACGCGCTGACTGCGGTCCCGCGCACATACCGGGAGGCTTCATACTCGCTTGGCGCAGACAAGTGGGAGACTATATGGAAAGTGGTCATCCCTTCTTCCGTTTCAGGGTTAAGCATTGCCGTAATCCTCGGCATCGGAACGATCATCGGCGAGACCATGATTGTCCTGATGGTTGCAGGAGGCGCAGCCGTTGTTCCCCACTGGATATTTGACGCCGCCAGACCGATGCCTGCTGCTATTGCGGCGGAGATGGCTGAAGCGCCTTACCGCAGCCTCCATTACCATGCGCTGTTCGGCGTCGGCGCGATCCTGTTTTTCATCACCTTTATCTTGAGTTTCATCTCGAACTTCGTATCAAAGAAATACCGTTCGGTGAGAATAGGAGAAAAGGTATAATGCCGGGAATGGAAAAAATCCATAAACCTTTCGGGCTTGTCCGCAGGAAAAAGTTTAATCTCAAACAGGGTTTTTTCCTGTCCCTGATGAGGACCTTCGGTTTTACGGGAGCAATAACACTTTTCATCATATTATTTTTTGTCGCTTATTATGGACTGCAGGTTCTAAGCTGGGATTTTATAACACAGCCTCCGCTGGAAGCCATGACTCAGGGAGGCATTTTCCCGGTTATTATGGGCACAGTCCTGCTGACCATGTTATGCATGATCTTTGTTATCCCCATCGGGGTAACAACCGCAATCTTCCTGGCCGAATATTCAAAACCGGGGTTTATGCTTACGGCAGTCATGATGTCCATGTATACCCTTGCCGGTGTGCCCTCTGTCGTATTCGGGCTCTTTGGCCTCGGTATCTTTGTGGTTGCGCTTAACTTTGGTATGAGTCTGCTTGCAGGTTCCCTGACACTTGCTATAATGGTTCTGCCCTATATCATTTCGACATCGGAAGAAGCGTTAAAAGCTGTCCCGTTCAGCTTCAGAGAGGCATCCCTTGCGTGTGGCGCAACGAAATGGCAAACTATCAGAAAGGTAGTTCTGCCGACTGCCATGCCGGGAATCCTGACCGGTGCAATTCTTGGGACTGCAAAGGTATCGGGAGAGACGGCTCCCATTATGTTTACCGCTGCCGCATTCTTTACCCCCGGGATACCAAAATCGTTATTTGAGCCTGTTATGGCTTTGCCATATCATATTTATGTTCTGGCAACAGCCGGCACTCATATAGAGGAAACAAGACCCATACAATATGGGACAGCTCTTGTATTAATTTTATTGGTATTCAGCATGAACCTTTTAGGGATCATTTTACGTTCAAGGCAAAGAAAGAAACGATCGTGGTAGATAAAAACATATTCGAGATAAAAGACTTTAATATTTATTATGGCGATTTTATAGCGGTGAAGAATATAGCGCTCGACATCGAGATCAACAGGATTACCGCAATCATTGGTCCTTCCGGCTGCGGAAAATCAACGCTCCTGAGGGCCCTGAACAGGATGAACGACCTTATTCCGTCTTCGAGGGTAGAAGGCCGGGCTCTCTTTCAGGGTGTAAATATATACGATAAGGACACGGATGTTATCGAATTAAGACGCAGGGTAGGCATGGTCTTTCAGAAACCGAACCCTTTCCCGAGTTCCGTCTATGAAAATGTTGCATTCGGACCCAGGCTGCGGGGGATAAAAAAGAAGAGCCTGCTCGATGAGATTGTAGAAAATGCACTTGTAAAAGCCGATCTATGGAAAGAGGTAAAGGACAAACTCAATGAGCCCGGACTCGGCCTTTCCGGAGGACAGATGCAGAGGCTCTGCATTGCAAGGTCGCTTGCACAGGAGCCGGAAGTAATTCTCTTTGACGAGCCTACCTCGGCGCTGGACCCCATATCAACGGGGCATATAGAAAACCTGCTTCAGGAACTGGAGAAAACTGTTACCATAGTAATAGTGACCCATAACATGCAGCAGGCGGCGAGAATATCGAATTATACTGCATTCATGTATATAGGGGAGCTGGTTGAATTTGGAGACACAAATACTATCTTTGTGAATCCGGCTAATAAATTGACTGAAGAATATATAACAGGGAGATTCGGATAATGGCTATCTTTGACAATGAGCTGAAGGAATTAAGGCAAAATATATTAAAGCTTGGCTGTATGGTCGAGAACGCCATACGCGATTCCGTGAAAGCCCTTGTAGAAAGGGACAGCGAGCTTGCAAAGGAAGTCATCCAAAGGGACCATCTTGTTAATGCGCTCGATGTAAGGATAGATGAAGAATGTGTGAGACTCATCGCCCTGAGACAGCCGATGGCAAGCGACTTGCGGTTAATCACTACTGCCATGAAAATAACGACAGACCTTGAGAGGATGGGTGATCTCGCAGTCAACATTGCCGAAAGGACGATAGAACTGAATGAAGAACCGCAGTTGAAACCTTTTGTGAACATACCGAGGATGGCAGAGATCTCCCAATCAATGGTGCGGGATTCCCTTGACTCTTTTGTCACAGGCTGTTCAAGGCTGCCCTACGAAGTGATTAAACGGGATGATGAAGTGGATGACCTCACAGTAAGAAACTTTGAGGAGCTTCTGTCATTCATGATTCAGGACCCTAAAAATATTCCTTTAGCGGTAAAGAGAACGTATATCGCAAAGTATCTTGAGCGGATTGCAGACCACGCAACGAATATCTGCGAGATGATTATTTACATGTGCAAGGGGAAGATGATCCGGCATACGGAGCTCGGCGAGGAGAAATAGTTTACGGATTAATCCTTTTCAGCCACCCTGCCGATGCTGACGATCTTGTCATCTCCTTCAACGTCCATGAGCTTCACACCCTGGGTGTTTCTTCCAAGGAGAGAGATGTTGCCTGCAAGGGTCCTGATGAGCTTCCCGGAACTTGTTATCATAACGACCTCGTCTTCATCCCTTACCTGCATGAGACCGACGGCCTTGCCGCCTTTTTCAGTAAGTTTGATTGCGATGACCCCTTTGCCGCCCCTGCTTTGCACGGGGTGTTCTTCTACCATTGAACGCTTGCCGAACCCCTTTTCAGTAACTGTCAGGATCGCGGTCCTGTCAGCGGCAACTTCAGCAGAAACAACCTCGTCGCCTTTCATAAGTCTAATGCCCTTGACCCCTTTTGCAGTGCGTCCCATGCCCCGGACATCCTCTTCGTTGAACCTTATTGCGAGACCCTTCTTGGTCCCTATAATAAGATCGCTTTTACCGTCGGTCTTTCGTACCGCGATCAGCTCATTGCCTTTATCAAGGGTAATTGCAATAATACCTTTCCCGCGCGGATTGCTGTATTCCTCAAGGGCGGTCTTTTTAACCGTGCCGTTCTTGGTGACCATGATAAGGAAGCTGTCCTTGAAATCGCGGACGGGAAGGGCTGTCGTTATCTTTTCGCCTTCGGACAAAGCAAGGAGATTTATGAGGGCTTTCCCTTTTGCAGCGCGGCCCGCTTCAGGCAATTGATATATCTTCAGCCAGTAAAGGCGTCCCATATTTGAAAAGAAGAGCATGTAATCATGAGTAGCGCCGATAAAGAGCTCGCTGACAAAATCCTCTTCTTTTGTTTCCATGCCGATAAGCCCTTTGCCGCCCCGGCGCTGGCTCCGGTAAGCGCTGAGGGGGTTCCTTTTGATATACCCCTGATGGGAGAGCGCTATCACCATCTCCTCATCCGTTATAAGATCTTCCAGGGTCAGTTCCTTTGTATCCGTAGAAATCTCCGTCTTCCGCTCATCGGCATATTTGTTCCTGATCTCTACAAGTTCATCCTTTATAATCTGCACTACAAGGGCGTCGCTCTCAAGAATGGCCTTTAGCCGCTCTATCTCTTTCAAAATATCCGTATATTCCTTTACAATCTTTTCCCTCTCCAGTCCGGTCAGTCTCTGGAGCCTCATCTCGAGTATTGCCTGGGCCTGAATCTCGGTCAACGGATAATCCCGCATCAGTCCGATCCGGGCTTCTTCAGGGTTCTTTGAACTTCTGATCAATGCTATGATCGCATCAAGATGGTCGAGGGCTATTTTCAGTCCTTCTAAAATATGCGCCCTTTCCTCGGCCTTTTTCAGTTCAAACCGTGTCCTCCTCAGAACAACATCCCGCCTGTGCTGAAGAAAATGACCGAGCAGTTTCTTTAACGCAAGCACCTTGGGCTGGTTGTTGACGAGCGCAAGCAGGATTATCCCAAAGGTGGATTCCATCTGTGTATGTTTGAAAAGGTTGTTCAAAATAACCTCGGCTATCTCTCCCCTCTTCAGTTCAAGGACGATCCTGATCCCGTCCCTGTCGGATTCATCTCTTATTTCAGATAAACCTTCGATGGTTTTTTCCCTTACCAATTGAGCGATCTTCTCGATTAATCTCGCCTTATTGACCTGATAGGGGAGTTCGGTAACGATAATGTTTTCTCCTCCTCTGTATTCCCGTTCTATCCTGGCCTTTGCCCTGATCTTTATAATGCCTCTTCCTTCGTTGTATGCATGCATGATGCCGTCAGTCCCATGAATGATCCCGCCTGTCGGGAAATCAGGTCCTTTAACATAAGTGAGCAGGTCTTTCAGGGTTGCATCGGGATTTTCGAGCAAGAGAATAAGGGCGTCGATAATCTCGCCGAGATTATGCGGCGGTATATTGGTGGCCATTCCAACGGCAATTCCAGTGGACCCGTTTACGATTAAATTCGGTATCCTTGACGGCAGGACCAGAGGTTCTTCAGTGGTTTCATCGAAATTCGCCGTGAAATCAACGGTATTTTTATCGATATCGGCAAGGAGTTCCTCTGCAAAGGCTGCAAGCTTAGCCTCGGTGTACCGGTAGGCAGCGGCCGGGTCGCCGTCAACGGACCCGTAGTTGCCCTGACCGTCAACCAAAGGGTAACGCATGTTGAAGTCCTGTGCAAGTCTGACCATTGCGTCATATACTGCCGTGTCGCCATGTGGATGATATTTCTTTAAGACCTCGCCGACCACACCGGCGGATTTTGAATATTTCTTTCCCGGAAGAAGACCCTCTCTGAACATCGCATAGAGGATCCTCCTTTGGACAGGCTTTAAGCCGTCCCTGACTTCGGGCAAAGCCCTTCCTATGATTACGCTCATGGCATAATCGAGATATGAGCCCTTCATCTCCTCTTCTATGCTTATCGGTACCCTTGCCATTTATACTCCTTTAATAAATATACACAATCTATATTTTAACATATTGCAATTACTGTACGGTTAAAAATATAATTAAGCATATGCTTTCGATAGTCCTGAGCGCAAGTATCATCGGAATCGACGCCCACCCTGTAGAGGTGGAGGTTGATATAACCTCCAGAGGTCTCCCGCATTTTTCGATGGTCGGCCTGCCCGATACGGCAGTCAAGGAATCAAGAGACCGTGTCAGGGCAGCCCTGAAAAATATCGGTTTTCATTTTCCCCTGAAACAGATCACCGTCAATCTTGCGCCGGCCGACCTTAAGAAAGAAGGCTCCTGTTTTGACCTGCCTATAGCTATCGGGATTGCGGCAGCGGAAGGCGTCTTTGATCCGGCCTCAGTCGAAGGGTACCTTTTCACCGGAGAGCTTTCACTCGACGGGAAATTGAAACCCATACGGGGCGCTCTGTCTATGGCAATGACCGCCAGAGAACTCGGCCTGAAAGGCGTGATCCTCCCTGAAGAAAATGCTCCCGAGGCGGCAGTCGTTCAAAGCATCCCGGTATTCGGCTTTAAGAACCTGCCCGAAGTCATCGAGTCTTTAAAAAACGGCAATCTAAGACTACCTTACAAGGTAGATATTAATAAGGCCATAATGGAGAACTCGATCTATGAGGAGGATTTCATAGAGGTCAAAGGCCAGGAACACGCCAAGAGAGCTTTTGAAGTTGCCGCTGCCGGAGGGCATAATGTGCTTATGATCGGCCCGCCCGGCTCGGGCAAAACAATGCTTGCAAAAAGACTGCCGTCGATCCTGCCCGGAATGACTTTTGACGAAGCTCTGGAAACCACAAAAATACACAGCGTCGCCGGTATGCTGAAAAACAGGCAGTCTCTACTTGCGGTCAGACCGTTCCGCTCCCCGCACCATACCATATCGGATGTTGCGCTGATAGGCGGCGGACAGATACCGAAACCCGGAGAGGTCAGCATCGCACATAACGGCGTGCTTTTCCTTGATGAGCTGCCGGAATTCAAAAGGAATGTGCTCGAAGTATTGAGGCAGCCGCTTGAAAACGGAGAGGTGACCATTTCAAGGGCGGTAGCATCCATAACGTATCCCGCCTCTTTCATGCTCGTTTCCGCCATGAACCCATGCCCCTGCGGTTTCTGGGGCGATCCCCGGCATCAGTGCACCTGCACACCCAGCCAGATACACCGCTACCGGCACAGGGTTTCAGGCCCCCTGCTTGACAGGATCGATATACATATTGAAGTGCCGGCAGTGCCGTACAAGGAATTAACAAATGAATACTCGGGTGATAAATCGGAAGATATAAGGGACCGGGTTGTTGCTGCAAGGGGAATGCAGCTTGAGCGTTTCAGGAACGATAAGAGGATCTATTCAAACGGTCAGATGAAGACCCGGCATATAAAGAAATACTGCGTGCTTAATCCTGATGCGCAAAGTATTCTCGATAACGCCATGCAAAAGCTCGGTCTCTCGGCAAGGGCGTTTACGAGAATATTAAAAGTCTCCCGCTCCATAGCCGACCTCGACGCCTCCGAAGATATCCGGGCCCACCATGTCTCAGAGGCCATACAATACCGGACGCTGGACAGAGGCATGTTTTAAACTACAAGAAAACCGGTATTTTATTTTAAGTTAGTTCGAGTTTTTCGATCCTGCAGGATGAGCTTAGGCTTTCCTGTAACGCGGGCGTGAGCGCTGCGGGCTTTTCTTGTTGAGTGCTTTCCGGGCCCTTTACCCCTTCGAGTGGTTACATTATTTCCCCTAAAGATCCTGCGGCCATTCTTGGGATGTGTGAAGAACGCCTAATATTTCTATCGCCGCACTTTTCACCCGGTACGGCACGATATAGGGAAGACCGGGGATGACCAATTCACGCGTGCCCGGAATCCGCCCTGTTCTGCCGATCTCCGGATGATCACGGAGATAGGCAAGAGTATCGAGAATACGCTTCGCCACTTGCACAGCCGCGCCCGGATGATCCGCTGCTATGTAGCGCCGAATTTCAACGAGGTCCTGACCTGCCTCACGTAACCACTCTATACGCATTTAGGGGGCTTTCGCTCCTTTTTTGTACCCCAGGACTGCAACCATGCTTCGATGTCTTCATGAGGAATGAACTTGGCGCCCGGCTTGTCCGCGAGTTCGACTCTGCGCTTAATCTCGCCTATTTGCCATTCTTCCTGCTCAATGACCTGCTCAAGCGCATGACTGACGAAATATGACATTGATCTGTCCGTAGCCTGCGCGAGCTTTTCGAGACGGTCTTTAGTTTTGGGGTCGATGCGAATTGTAATTGTCGTGCTCATTTGAGTTACCTCCTATATGTAAGACATATTACACAAAATCAGACAATAAGTCAAGCCCTAAGCCGGGGGATGGTGGGAAGACGGATGAGCGAGGGCATTGTCTCAAAAACATTACTTTCTTAGACGGAATAACAGGATACAAAAAATAACAGATAGGCAATATGAAGAAGAAAAAGAAGAAACCACAGGGGAAAATAACCGTGACAAGCATTCCACAAGACCTGTTAGATAAGCTTCCTCTCTCTTGACTCCATCCGAACACTAAACGTATGATGTCAGATGTCCAGCTTCGCTATGCAAAACAACTGTTCGGATGGACAGGATCAAGTGTTCGAGTGTGCCGGAATCCGCAATTTACCAACCATTTTCCAATTTGGGATAAAAGAAAGAGATAGCAAAGCGTTTAATAGGGTCCGATTTGTCATAGCAACTAATAAATTTGAGGAAATAAAACTTATTGCTGAAAATATATTCAAAAACCTAACAGATAAAGATGATAAAATTCATCTTCATTTGATAAGTAAAAATGAATTCACTCAGTTCTAAAGCAAAAGTGCCTCCACCAAATGAGCAGAGGCACTCCCGATTCTAATCGACTATTTCACTGCATCCTTGAATGCTTTTCCATCTGAGAACTTGGGGACTTTCCGAGCAGCTATTTTAATTATTGCACCTGTCTGAGGATTCCTGCCCGTCCGTGCTTTTCTTTTTGATACAGAGAACGGTAGTAGCACATTGGGGACGTTGGTGAATTAGTTGACTTAATGAGGACTGATTTTATAAGACTACCGTCATTCTGCATGAAGTGCCGAATCTTATCGGTAGTGAAAACGGTTGCCGTGTCGCTCTGCCCCGCGCAATGACAACCTTAAAGAATCACTAAATTTTGATGAACTTATTTACAGGCTAAACGCAAGGGTTAGCAGCCTGAAGGTCTTCAGCCGCCGCTGAAACCGGAGGACGGCCCCCCGTATGAAGAACCGGAGTCAATCGAACAGGAGCAACTGAAGTTTGAAAGCTGCTTCTTTACATTTTCAGAACCGCATTGCGGGCAAACAGCTTCCCGGTTAGAACTCCCCCACTGAAGAAGTGAAAAATATTCATTGCAATCCTTGCAGCTATATTCATAAATCGGCATAGTGTTTCTTTTCTCCAATCTTTTTTATATATTATACTTAATTATTTATGTTTACACAGAAAGCAGGGTTAAGTCAAGGGGTTGTCATGGAGATGCTTAATCTTCTCAAGCATCTCATTAAAATGCCTGGTATGTGACCCTTCCCAGTAAACCCTGCCACATTCAGGGCATATTGAAAACATGTTAAAACTCAGAAAAACATATTCAGGCACGGAATCCTTAACTTCATTCTTGTCCGGCACCATTTTGAGCAGACCGTTACAGGCTACACATCTGCCGGGCAACCGGGATTGTTTCAATTGCAATGTCCCGATTACCTCAATGAGTTGCTGAAGCGTGTTATTCGAATGAATCAGCAGATAATCCTTCAGACCTTTTATCTGAATCAGGCGTGTGTCTCTTGTCAGAATACATCTTTCTTCTTCCCTGGCGATACTGATAAGTCTGCCGTCCCGTATGTCGGGATAGTACAAGGTATCAAACCCCAAAAACCTGAGCCACCTTGCCAGCCTCCCAAGCATGGCGTCAGCAATAAATTTCATTTGCTTTCTTTTTTGAATTGAATATAAAAAGCCCTGCTTATAAATTGCAGGGCTTTTTATTATAACAGCCTTACTTTAATATATCTTATTCTTCAATACTTGCCTCTATCAAAGGAGGCTGTATTTCCCTATGCACAAAGGTATTTCTGTATCGCGGCGTGCCGGTGCCTGCGGGGATTACTCTTCCCATGATGACATTCTCTTTGAGTCCTCTGAGTTCATCCACGGACCCGCTGATCGCCGCCTCGGTGAGGACCCTTGTGGTCTCCTGGAAGGAGGCTGCGGATATAAAACTGTCTGTTGTAAGAGACGCCTTTGTAATACCGAGTAATAACGGCTTGCCCTGTGCAGGCCTTCCGCCCTGTGCCTTTACCTTTGCATTCTCGTCCTGGAAGATCTTCCGGTCGATCTGTTCGCTTATGAGGAAATTAGTGTCACCGGGGTCCTCAACCCTGACCTTTTTCATCATCTGTCTGACAATGGTCTCTATATGTTTGTCATTGATGGTAACACCCTGCAGCCTGTAGACCTTCTGCACCTCATCAACAAGGTATCGCTGAAGTTCCTGCGGCCCGAGAATATCAAGGATATTGTGCGGGTTGACTGCTCCATCCATCAAGGGCTCGCCGGCTCTCACCCAGTCGCCTTCGTGGACGCCTAAATGTTTTCCTTTGGGGATAAGGTATTCTCTCACTTCATCGCCGCCCCTGACTACGACAACGCGCATTCCTTTATGGGCGCCTCTGAATTCCACCATTCCGTCTATTTCGGTAACAATGGCCTGTTCCTTCGGACGTCTTGCCTCGAAGAGTTCGGCAACCCTCGGCAGACCGCCTGTTATATCCTTTGTTTTTGTCGTTTCCCTTGGTATTTTTGCAAGTATGTCTCCGGGGTATACCATGTCGTTCCTGTCTACAATAATATGAGCGCCGGCGGGAAGGAGATATCTCGCAAGAACGGTAGTTCCGGGGATCTTAAGGGTAGCTCTCCCATGTTCATCTTTTATGGATATCCTGGGCCTCATATTAGCCGGATAATCGATAATAACCCTGTGAGAGAGGCCGGTCACTTCATCAACCTCTTCTTTTACGGTAGTGCCTTCGACAATATCACCATAGGCTATTCTGCCGCCTAATTCTGTCAGGATAGGCATTGAATAGGGGTCCCATTCAACAAGTTTATGCCCTATCTCAACCTTCTGGCCTTCTTTGACCGTTAATTTGGCGCCATAGACAACCGAGTATTTTTCTTTTTCTCTTCCCTTTGAGTCAACGACGGCAATGCTTCCGTTCCTGTTCATAACAACAAGAAGGCCTTCCCTGTTTTTAACCGTGTTTATATTAATAAATTTAATGATCCCGGAGTTCTTGGCCTCAAGCACTGTTTGCTCAACAACCTTGGATGCGGCTCCCCCGATGTGGAATGTCCTCATTGTGAGCTGGGTCCCGGGTTCGCCGATAGACTGTGCCGCTATAATGCCGACTGCCTCGCCTTTTTCAACAAGTTCACCGCGGCCAAGGTCCCTGCCATAACACTTGATGCAAACACCGAACTTGGACTGACAGGTAAGGACGGACCGTATCTTGACCCTGTCAACTCCTGCATCAACAACTTTCTGTGTCAGTTCCTCATCAATATCCTGGTTCTTCTTGACTATAATTTCTTTTGTAAGCGGGTCTCTTATATCTTCTATGGCTGTTCTTCCGAGAAGTCTCTCCTCGATAGGCTGAATGATCTCACCGCCTTCTACGAGCGATGTTACATTAATGCCGTCTGTTGTTCCACAGTCATCTTCATAAACGATTACGTCCTGGGCAACATCGACGAGCCTTCTGGTAAGGTACCCTGAGTTTGCGGTCTTCAGGGCCGTGTCGGCAAGACCTTTTCTTGCGCCGTGGGTCGAAATAAAGTACTGTAAAGGTGTCAACCCTTCCCTGAAGTTTGCCGTAATGGGTGTTTCGATAATCTCACCCGAGGGTTTCGCCATCAATCCCCTCATTCCGGCAAGCTGTCGTATCTGTGCGGTGCTTCCTCTCGCCCCTGAATCCGCCATCATGAAGATGCTGTTGAAATCCCTTCGTTCTTTCAACTCTTCCTCGGAAAAGGTCTTTCCTTCTTCCGCTCCGAGCTCCTTCATCATCTCATCGGCAACCTTTTCAGTAACGTTGGCCCATATGTCAATAACCTTGTTATATCGCTCGCCATGGGTAATAAGTCCGTCTGCATACTGTTTCTGGACTTCAACAACTTCCAGTTCGGCATTATGGATGAGCTCGGCTTTCTTTGAAGGTATATGCATATCGGCCATGGATATGGATACCCCGGATTTGGTTGCATACTTGAAACCGAGCTGCTCAAGGCTGTCGAGAAATACGACACTCTCCCGTTTCCCGGTCTTTTTATAGAGAAAGTCTATAAATTTGCCTAATTCCTTCTTGGTCATCTCTTTATTGATCATCGAAAACGGAATACTTTTGGGCACTATTTCACTAAAGATTATCCTGCCTGTCGTTGTCTCGACATACTCTCCGTCAATTTTTACTTCTATTCGCGCATGTTCGCTTAACTGTCCGGAATCATAGGCTATCCGGACGTCTTCAGGGCTTAAATATTTTCCGTTTACCAATGCCTTTAGTTTTTCGGAAGGATCTTTGATCTTGTGGATCTCTTCATTAGTATATTGCTTTCGTTCACCCTTCGCGCCGTTCTTTTCTTTCATAAGATAATAAATGCCAAGCACCATATCCTGGGTCGGAACGACTATCGGTCTCCCGTTTGCAGGTGAAAGGATATTATTGACCGACATCATCAGCACTCTTGCTTCTATTTGCGCCTCTATCGAAAGGGGAACATGCACAGCCATCTGGTCGCCGTCAAAGTCGGCATTAAAAGCAGTGCAAACTAAGGGATGCAATTTTATTGCCTTACCTTCAACGAGAATCGGGTCAAATGCCTGTATGCCGAGTCTGTGCAGAGTCGGAGCGCGGTTGAGAAGCACAGGGTGTTCTCTGATAACCTCTTCAAGCGCATCCCAAACTTCCGGACTTTCCTTTTCTACAAGCTTTTTGGCTGCCTTTATCGTGGTTGCATATCCTTTGTCTTCGAGCTTATTGAAAATAAACGGCTTAAAAAGCTCCAATGCCATTCTTTTTGGCAGACCGCACTGATGGAGCTTCAGGTCCGGGCCGACAACAATGACAGATCTTCCCGAATAATCAACACGTTTACCAAGGAGGTTCTGCCTGAAACGGCCTTGTTTCCCCTTTATCATATCACTCAGGGATTTTAACGGTCTCTTAGTTGTGGTCTTAAGTACCCTGCTTCTCCTGCCGTTGTCGAAAAGGGCGTCAACAGCCTCCTGCAGCATCCTTTTTTCATTTTTTATGATGACACTCGGCGCCTTGAGTTCCATCAACCGCTTCAGCCGGTTGTTTCTGTTTATGACCCTCCGGTACAGATCATTAAGGTCCGATGTGGCAAACCGTCCTCCTTCCAAAGGCACAAGCGGCCTGAGATCCGGGGGCAGAACGGGGATAACGTCCATAATCATCCAGTCAGGTTTATTGCCGGACTTTCTGAAGGCGTCTACAACCTTAAGCCGTTTTGTGAGTTTTTTCTTAACGCCGAGAGATACCGCATCGCTTATTTTAGTCTTTAGTTCTATATAGAGCTCATTAAGATCACACCTTCTCAGGAGTTCCCTGATCGCTTCTGCGCCCATGCCGGCCTTGAATTTGGACCCAAACTCTGACGTCTTCTTTTTATACTCTTCTTCGGTCAGTAATTCCTTTTCCTTGAGAGGAGTATCACCGGCGTCAATGACTACATAACTTTCAAAGTACAGCACCTTTTCAAGCGACC
Organism: Thermodesulfovibrionales bacterium; assembly: GCA_041658585.1. GTDB lineage: Bacteria > Nitrospirota > Thermodesulfovibrionia > Thermodesulfovibrionales > SM23-35 > DYFC01. The sequence goes on along the minus strand of JBAZZX010000008.1, from coordinate 8,790 downwards.
TCATAGTCATGTCAAGCAGAGTGCCGATCCTGCTGGGGAGACCCTTTAAAAACCATATGTGCGCAACAGGGGTAGCGAGCTCTATATGTCCCAGGCGCTCGCGCCTGACCTTGGACTGGATAACCTCGACGCCGCATTTATCGCATACAACGCCCCTGTGCTTCATTCTCTTGTATTTGCCGCAGATACATTCCCAGTCCTTTATCGGCCCGAATATCTTTGCGCAAAAAAGTCCGTCCCTTTCAGGTTTGAAAGTACGGTAATTGATTGTTTCAGGTTTTTTTACTTCGCCATACGACCATTCACGTATTTTTTCCGGCGAAGCAAGCCTTATCCGCACTGCCTCGAACTCTGTCGGATCCTTAGGCCTCTGAAATATAGAATAAATATCTTCAGTCAAACTACTCCCCCTTGCTCTTTTTCTCCAGAAGCTCTACGTCGAGTCCTAAACTCTGGAGCTCTTTTATTAATACATGGAAAGATTCCGGCACTCCCGGTTCAAGGGTTGCGTCACCTTTCACAATGGCCTCATACATACGCGCCCTCCCTGTAACATCGTCACTTTTCACGGTCAGGAATTCCTGGAGGGTATAGGACGCTCCATATGCTTCCAGCGCCCATACTTCCATTTCTCCAAGCCTCTGCCCTCCGAACTGCGCTTTGCCGCCGAGGGGCTGCTGGGTAACGAGCGAATAAGGCCCGATAGAGCGGGCATGGATCTTATCATCAACAAGATGATGAAGCTTCAGCATGTACATGTATCCGACGGTAACGGGTTTATCAAAAGGTTCTCCTGATTTTCCGTCAAACAACGTAATCTGACCGGTTGAGGGCAGTTTCGCTTTTTTCAGGAGGTCCTTTATCTCTATCTCTTTTGCGCCTTCAAAGACAGGCGTTGCAACCAGGATGCCCAATTCCTTGGCTGCCCATCCCAAATGGGTCTCCAGAACCTGCCCCACATTCATTCTTGAGGGAACCCCAAGCGGATTCAGGACAATGTCAACAGCTGTTCCATCAGGCAGATAAGGCATATCTTCTTCAGGCATGACCATTGCTACAACACCTTTGTTTCCATGACGGCCCGCCATCTTGTCGCCAATCTGCATTTTCCGCTTCATTGCAATATATGTCTTTACAACCTTGTTTACTCCCGGCGGCAGTTCGTCGCCTTTTTTTACTCTTTCAATTAATTCGTCGTATCTCGATTCAAGATAGCGGACATACTGATTAGCGTCATGGGTTATGGCTTCCAGCTTTTCACGCACACTGCCGTCTTCGAGCTTAATGCGCATAAGATGTTCGTCTTTAACCCTTTCAATATGCTTTTCCGTCAGTTTTTTGCCTTTATGGCAAATAACTTCTCTTGTTTTATAATCTTTCAAATCCTCTAAAACCGGATGGCCTGCAAGGATACCTCTTAATTTTCTGTACTTTTCTTCCCTGGAAATCCTTGTCTCTTCCTCCAGGTCGCGTTGCAGTCTCCGGATGTCTTCTTCTTCTATACTTTTAGCCCGCTCGTCTTTTGCGGTCCCTTTCCGGGAAAATATCCTTACATCAACTACCGTGCCTTCAATCCCCGGCGGAACATACAAACAGCTCTCCTTAACTTCTTCAGCTTTTTCACCGAATATTGCCCGCAAAAGCTTCTCTTCAGGAGTCAACTGCGTTTCTCCCTTGGGAGTCACCTTGCCGACAAGGATGTCGCCGGGCTTTACTTCCGCGCCTGTTCTGATAATGCCGCTCTCATCGATGTCTTTTAATGCTTCTTCACCGACATTCGGGATGTCACGGGTAATCTCCTCGGGGCCAAGCTTTGTTTCCCTTGCCTCAAGACTGAACTCTTCAATATGCACGGAGGTAAAAACATCTTCTTTGACGAGCCTCTCACTGACAAGTATTGCATCTTCAAAATTATAGCCGCCCCATGGCATAAAGGCGACAAGCACATTTTTGCCGAGAGCAAGCTCTCCGGCTTCGGTGCAGGGTCCGTCTCCAAGAATGTCGCCCCTGACTACGGGATCTCCGACATTTGCCACGGCTTTCTGGTTGAGACAGGTGGCCTGATTCGATCTCTGGAATTTTATCAGGTTATAGATATCAACCCCGCCCCCGTTTTCCGAGGTCCTTACGACAATTCTCGAGGCGTCAACGCTTTCGACAACTCCCCCCCGTTTTACCAGGACGAGCGCGCCCGAATCTCTTGCTGCAACATGTTCCATTCCCGTACCCACTAAGGGGGCCTCGGGCTGAAGCAAAGGCACGGCCTGTCTCTGCATATTTGAACCCATCAAAGCCCTGTTGGCGTCGTCATTTTCCAGAAACGGTATTAATGATGCGGACACGCCGACAATCTGCTTGGGTGAAACATCCATATATTCGACTTCATCAGGGGAAACCATCCTGAAGTCGCCGCCGACCCTTGCTGACACTGTTTCTCCCGTTAAATTCCCTTTCACATCCATGGGAGACGTTGCCTCGGCAATGATGTATTTTTCACCGTCTATGGCCGAGAGATACTCGATAGTTTTAGTTACCCTGCCATTGACGACTTTTCTGTAAGGGACTTCTATAAAACCAAAATCATTGACCCGCGCATAAGAAGCGAGAGATGTGATTAGTCCGATGTTCGGACCTTCCGGCGTCTCAATAGGACAAATCCTGCCGTAGTGGGTAGGATGAACGTCCCTCACTTCAAAGCCCGCCCTCTCACGGGTCAGACCGCCCGGGCCTAATGCGGAAAGCCTTCTTTTATGCGTGATTTCGGACAGGGGATTTGTCTGGTCCATAAACTGGCTGAGTTGACTTGAGCCGAAAAATTCTTTCAGCGCAGCCATGACGGGTTTGGCATTGAGCAGGTCATGAGGCATGGCTGTTTCAAGCTCGGTCAGAGTCATTTTCTCCTTGATAGTCCTCTCCATCCTGACAAGTCCTATCCTGAACTGGTTTTCGAGGAGTTCCCCAACCCTTCTGATCCTCCTGTTGCCGAGATGGTCTATATCATCAACTTCTCCTTTTCCCGTACGGAGATTGAAAAGGTATCTGACTATTTCAACGATATCTTTATCCGTGAGCACCCTGTTCTCTAAAAGAATATCAAGATTGAGTCTCTTATTCAGTTTTAACCTTCCGACCGAAGAAAGATCATAACGTTTCGGATCAAAGAACAAGCCGTTGAAGAGGTCCTTTGCGGCAGCCAATGTAGGAGGCTCTCCGGGCCTCAATTTCTTGTATATTTCAATAAGCGCCTCTTCCTGATTGCTCACTTTGTCCGTCAGGAGAGTATCCCTTAGCGAAGGGAGATAATGGACATTATCAATGAAAAGCAGGTTGAGCGTTTCGATACTCAGCGAAAGGATCTTGGTCAGCACATTTTCCGTAATCGCTTCATTTCCTTCAAGCAGCACTTCTCCCGTAGACGGGTCAATAATATCTCTAAGTGTGATCCTGCCGATAATTTCTTCCCTTGATATCGGGACCGTCTTGATACCGCCGGTCTCCATCTTCCTGATTGCGCCTCTTGTGATCTTGCTTCCTTCTTTTACAATCAGCTCTTTTGTGCCGGGATCAAGAATATTCACGGCAGACTTGAGTCCTACGAGGACTTCACTGACTGCACGGATGAATTTGTTCCCGTTGATGGTAATAACTTCTATCGGGTAAAATATCTTCAGCAGGTCTTCATTTGAATACCCGAGCGCCTTCATGACGATAGTCGCGGGAAGCTTTCTCCGCCTGTCTATCCTTACATAAAGGATGTCTTTTGTATCAAATTCAAAATCAAGCCATGAACCCCTTGAAGGTATGACCCTGGCAGAGTACAGCAGCCTTCCGCTGACATGCGTCTTGCCTTTATCGTGGCTGAAAAATACGCCGGGCGAGCGATGCAACTGGCTGACCACGACGCGTTCCGTACCGTTTATGGCAAAGGTGCCCGTATCGGTCATCAAAGGCATTTCGCCGATATAGACATCCTCTTCTCTTGATTCTTTTAAGCTCTTATTCCCCTTCGGCTCGAACTCCCACAGATTCAGCTTTACTTTTATTTTAAGCGGTGCAGCAAATGTAAGCCCTTTCTGCAGGCAGTCCCGTATACCGAATTTTGGCTCGCCAATAGCATATCCCAAAAACTCTATAGAGGCTGTCTCATTGTAGTCTATGATAGGGAAAACACTTAAGAACGCTGCCTGTAATCCTGTTTCCTCCCTCTTGTCAGCCGCAAAATCTTTCTGTAAAAACTTTTCATATGATTTTTTCTGTATTTCTATGAGGTTCGGGATGTCTAAGATATGGGGAACTTTTCCAAAGCTCAGTCTTTTTCTAAGAACCCTTGACATATATCTCCTTTTTATTTGATTTCTACTACTGCTCCCTGCTCCTCAAGTTTTGCCTTTATGGAATCGGCTTCTTCTTTTGAAATTCCGGTCTTCACCGGTTTCGGAGCGCCGTCAACAAGATCTTTGGCCTCTTTAAGCCCGAGTGAAGTAAGTTCTCTGACCACCTTGATAACCTGTATTTTTTTATCACCGACAGCAGAGAGAATGACGTCAAAACTTGTTTTCTCTTCAACTTCAGGCGCGGCAACTCCGGCGCCGGGCATAGCTGCAATGGCAACAGGCGCGGCAGCCGTAACACCGTATCTGTCCTCGAACTCTTTTATGAATTTCGACATGTTAAGGATTGTCATGTTGTCGATAAACTCAAAAACCTCATCTTTTGTAACTGCCATTTCTAAAATCCTCCTTTTATTTGGTCCTTAGTCAACAGCCCGCAGCCGGCTTCTTAATAAACGACCGGCGCCTGTTGACTATTGACAATATTTATTGATCACCGAATTTTTTCTTTTTCAACGCTTCCAATGCATAGGCGGAACTGCAGACTGTTGCGCTAAACAAACGGGCCAGTTTGCTGAGAGGCGCCTGGAACGCTCCCGCGAGTATGGAAAGCAAGACAATCTTGGGCGGCAGATCGGCTACAGCCTTCAGCTCATCCGATGCACAGACTGAGCCTTCGATAAGGCCGACTCCCACCTTGAGTTTGTCATTCTTTTTTGAGAATTCAAGTATCTTTTTTACGGTCAAGACAGGATCGTCATAGCTGATGGCTATTCCGACAGGACCCTTGAAAGCATCCTTTGCCGCTGATACGGACGTGCCGTCGGCGGCAATCTTTGCAAGGGTGTTTTTTACCACCCGATACTCGAATTTGCCCTCTCTGAGAATGCTTCTTAACTCTGAAAGCTGAGCAACAGTCAATCCTCTGTAATCCGTAAAGACTACAGCCTTTGCTTTACTGAAACCGTCCTTCAGGTTTTGTATTACCTGTTCTTTTTCTGCCCTGTTCAGCTTACACCCCCTTCCCCAGAGACGCCGTATCAATAGCAATCCCCGGTCCCATAGTTGACGAAATTGACAACTTTTTGAGATACTTGCCTTTGCTTGTTGCCGGTTTCGCCTTTATAATTGACTTTATTACCGTGTTTGCGTTATCTAAAAGCTTATCCTCGTCGAATGAAATCTTTCCTATCGGCACATGGATAATCCCTGCCTTTTCGGCTTTATATTCAACCTTTCCCGCCTTTATTTCCTTGACGGCCTTTGCAACTTCAAAGGTCACCGTGCCGACTTTCGGGTTGGGCATGAGTCCTCTCGGTCCGAGTATCTTGCCGAGTTTCCCCACAAGGCCCATAACATCAGGAGTTGCAACAGACTTATCAAAATCAAGCCATCCTTTGCTTATCTTTTCAACAAGGTCTTCCGCGCCGACATAGTCTGCCCCCGCTTCCCGGGCCTCCGTCTCTTTTTCTCCCTTTGCAAAAACAAGGACCCTTACCTTCTTGCCCATGCCGTGGGGAAGAACAACCGTTCCTCTCACCATCTGATCGGATTTCCTCGGGTCCACACCGAGATTGACTGCCAGATCAATGGTTTCATCGAACTTGGCGACAGGGGAGCCCTTTACTATCTTTACTGCATCTTCGAGAGCGTATTGTTGAGTCGTATCAATCTTTTCTTTGACTGATGTTAATTTCTTGCCCATTTCTACCTCTTTATCCTTTTAATCTGTTATTTCAATGCCCATACTTCTTGCAGTGCCGCGGATAATCAGTTCCGCCTTCTCCACGGCAAAAGCGTTAAGGTCGGGAAGCTTTTTCTGGGCGATTTCTTTGATCTGTGCAGCGGTAACCTTGCCGACCTTTTCCTTATTGGGTGTGCCCGATCCCTTTATTATACCGGCTGCCTTCTTCAGGAGATCCGAAGCAGGAGGCGTCTTTGTTATAAAAGTGAAAGACCTGTCGGCATATACCGATAACACAATCGGAATTATGGTATCCCCCAGCGCCTGGGTCTGGGCATTGAATGCCTTGCAGAATTCCATAATATTTACTCCATGCGGTCCGAGCGCGGGACCCACCGGCGGCGCCGGATTTGCTTTGCCTGCCGGTATCTGAAGTTTAACCTGGGCAACTACTTCCTTCTTAGCCATAAAACCCCCTATAAAAACAAAGTAAATTTAAAATTGATAATTTCTCATTTTGCATTTTCAATTTTTTATGCTTTCTCCACCTGGAAAAAACTCAATTCAACCGGCGTCTGTCTGCCGAATATACTTACCATAACGCACAGCCTGCCATGGTCCAAATCCACCTCTTCTACGCTGCCGATAAAATTTGCGAAAGGTCCGTCAATAATCCTGACGCCTTCACTCTTTTGAAATTGGGTTTTAACCTGTGGAACGGGACCCTTTTCTACCTGCTGCAAGATTACCGAAACCTCTTCCTCGGAGAGGGCTACCGGTTTTGCCCCGCCCACGAAACCTGTTACGCGGGGAGTGCTTCTGACAAGGTGCCAGGTTTCGTCATCCAATTCCATTTCAACAAGGATATAGCCGGGATAAAATTTCCTGTCGCTTTCCTTTTTCTTGCCGCCCTTGAGTTCTATTACCCTTTCCGTAGGTATCAGTATCCTCGAAATCCTCTCATCGAGATGCTGTTTCTCCACCTTCTCCTCGATAGTGAGTTTCACTTTCTCTTCAAAGCCCGAATATGTATGCACTACAAACCAGTTTTTTTCCATAATTTATCTGATTGCCATCCCGACTAATTTTGAGAGTCCGAGATCAACAATTCCAAGGAACATTGAAATAATTAATACGGTTATAATGACAACCCATGTCGAACCTATCAGTTCATCCTTTGTAGGAAAAACAACCTTTTTTATCTCTACCCTGACTTCCCTGAAAAATTCCTTTAATTTATCCAGCATGATTCTTTCCCTTGCCTTTTCGACCTAAACGATTCATATAATTTATAGCTGGCAGGCCAGGAGGGATTTGAACCCCCAACCCTCGGATTTGGAGTCCGATGCTCTAGCCGTTAGAGCTACTGGCCTACGACTTAATTTCTTTATGCGCCGTATGTTTCCTGCAATGTCTGCAGTATTTTTTTAACTGGAGCTTTTCCGTCGTATTCTTTTTGTTCTTCATGCTCGAATAGTTTCTGTTTTTACATTCCGTGCACTGAAAAAGAATTATATCACGCATTTCTTATATCTTCCTTAATTTTGCATTTCAGCTTTATTATTGTATTACCTCGGTAACAACACCGGCGCCTACCGTCCTGCCGCCCTCGCGGATAGCAAACCTCAGTTCCTTCTCCATCGCTATCGGCCCTATCAGCTCTACCACCAAACTTACATTGTCTCCGGGCATCACCATCTCTACTCCATCAGGCAACTGCGCCACTCCTGTTACGTCCGTAGTCCTGAAATAAAACTGCGGCCGGTATCCCTTGAAAAACGGCGTGTGCCTGCCGCCTTCCTCTTTCGTCAATACATATATCTCCGCCTTGAACTTCGTGTGCGGTGTAATGCTGCCGGGCTTCGCCAATACCTGCCCGCGCTCTACATCGTCTTTACCGATTCCGCGCAAAAGCACGCCTACATTGTCTCCGGCACGCCCTTCATCCAATAGCTTCCGGAACATCTCTACTCCCGTAGCCACCGTCTTGCGCGTCTCCCCCAATCCGACTATCTCTACCTCTTCCCCTACCTTGACTATCCCTCTCTCTATCCTGCCCGTTACGACCGTGCCGCGTCCGGATATCGAAAATACATCCTCTATCGGCATTAAAAAAGGCTTGTCTATCGGTCGATCAGGCGTAGGAATATACGAATCTACCGCTTCCATAAGCTCCACTATGCACTTGTAGTCCTCGGCGTTAGCCTCCGTAGAAGCGCTGTTCATCGCCTTCAATGCGCTGCCCCGGATTATAGGTATCTTGTCGCCGGGAAATTGATACTTCGACAGTAAATCCCTCATCTCAAGCTCTACTAAATCCAAAAGCTCGGGATCATCCACCATGTCTACTTTATTCATGAATACTACTATATATGGCACTCCTACCTGCCTCGCCAGCAGAATGTGCTCCCTCGTCTGCGGCATCGGTCCGTCTGCAGCCGATACCACCAGGATAGCTCCATCCATCTGCGCCGCTCCGGTGATCATGTTCTTTATGTAATCCGCATGGCCGGGACAGTCTACATGGGCATAATGCCTCTTGACTGTCTCATATTCTACATGCGCCGTCGCTATCGTTATGCCCCTCGCCTTCTCTTCAGGCGCATTGTCAATGCTGTCAAATGACCGGAACTGCGCCCCACCGCTTATCGCCAATACCTTCGTGATTGCCGACGTCAATGTCGTCTTGCCGTGGTCTACATGCCCGATCGTTCCTATGTTCGCATGAGGCTTTACCCTCTCAAATTTTGCCTTTGCCATATTCCCTCCTTGTTA
>JBAZZX010000007.1:0-91073 GCA_041658585.1 Thermodesulfovibrionales bacterium | reverse complement strand
ATCATTGAAAATGCTGATGCGACGTATGATTTTAACAAACATTCAACAAAGTTTAAAAAAATGAAAGACACCGGGTGTGGATTTGCATCTGTAAATCAGAAAACCGGGACTTTATACACAGACTCTATATAGTAACTGTGTATAAAGGCATGGTTCGACCAGCTCACCATGACAAGCTGTTTGTCACCCTGAGCTTGTCGAAGGGCTACAATATATATATAGCATGGTTCGACAGGCTCACCATGACATCTGCACTCACCATGACATTTCCACGGCATCAATATATGTCATCCTGAGCTTGCCGAAGGGCCACCATGACGAAATAAGTACAACGTAGTTTATACACAGACACTATTAGTTATCATGCCCTCACTTGCCTGACTGAACGATGTGTTTATAAATTTGGTCGATTTTTCCAATATTATTCATCATCAAGTAATTATTCCTCACAAATTCGTAAGCATTGCCTGCGAGACGGGTCCGCAATTCCCTGTCCTGAACAAGTCTGTCTACGGCTGTGAACCATTCATCATATGTGCCGTTTTTGATAAGAATACCGGTATCGTCCGTCATCGAATTTACATATGGATAGATAGCGGAGGCAATCGAGGCACTCTTCGTAATCGAGTATTCAAGGAACTTCAGGTTTGACTTGCATTCATTGAATTTAATATCAGCACAAGGGATGATACCTATGTGCAGCCGCAGTTCGTTCAGAAAATAGAGGTATTGCATAGGTGACACTGGCTCATAAAAGGTTGCCTGGCCGACAAGGTCTTCAGGGATCCAGCCGCAGAATACCAGCTCCACTTTTTCTTTATATTTTTTCTTTATGTCTTTCAGTGCACGCGTGATATCGGTGCTGAAATCCACGCCGTGCGACCTGCTCCCTGACCAGCCAACCCTTATGACCGAATCGAATTTCTCAAGCGGCGCCATGTCCGGTATGTAGTTAGGGACAACATGCACATTCTTGTTATAAGATTTGATAAGTTCTGCCAGAGGTTGAGTTGACGTTGTCACCGCGTCACATGCCCGCATGATCTCTTCTGCAGCGGCGATTCTGTCTGCCTGCCAGTATTTTGTGGCCTCGTTTTCAGCCGGAACGTGCCACAGATCGTCGTCGATTTCGTAAATTGCTCTCTTATTCCGCTGTTGAAGGGCCTTTACAGATTGGAGCACTTCGGGTATGTACTGCCGCTGAAAAACGACAAAGTCGTATTCAAGGAGTTCCTGGAGTTGAAACCGGAACCCGATCTTGATCTCGTGGTTCATCACAAATTTAAGAAACGCCGCCGGCTGCATGACCCTGTAAAACCCGCAGCCGCCAAAATCAGCCTGTGCAAAATAAATCTTCATATATCAGCTTCTCCTTATATATTATTGTAGTCTTCTTTAATTCAATTGAAGAAAAAAAGGGTTCAAGGATTCGAGGATTCAAGGATTCAAGTGTATGACTGCAGGATCCAAGGATTCGAGGATTCAAGTGACAGAGTTGAAAAGAAGAAACAAGGGTGCTAATCATTTCTTTTCCAGGCTCCTGATAAGAGATTTCAGCATCCTTTCTATATCTCCAAGACCGCTTTGACATTCCAATAGTTGTTCAGATTCGAGATACTCTAAATCGCCAGACAAGAGAATCTGAGTTTCCAGTTCACAAAGAGAGCCATATGCAATGTACAAAAACTGAATATATTCCTTAGTTGTCTTTCTTCCATATCCCTCTGCAATATTTGATGGGACTGAAATCGCAGCCCGCCTCATTTGAGAGACCATACAAAAATTCTCTTCCCTGGGGAATTTTTTGGTGATACGATATACATCCAAACAAAAGTGATATGCCTTTTGCCAAACATTCAAATCCTTGTAATTTCTTAACATTTATTATGCCTTTCCCTCAAATCCTTGGCCCCATGTCTTTTCGCCTTATTTCAACAGTTTTACCCCTTGCCCCATGTTTTTAATTTTTTCCCTTGAATCCTCGAATCCTTGAATCCTTGGCCCCTTGTCTTATTTTGTTTTCTGCCTTATTTTTGCTCTTGAATCCTCGAATCCTTGAATCCTTGGCCCCTTGTCTTTACCCCTTGCTTCCCTGCCTTAACAAGGAACTGGATGATCGAGAACTCCGGGACTTCCTCTCTCGGAATATTTTCCAGTCTCAGGTTCTGGATGTTGAAGGAAAACTGAGCAAATTCGGGAGGTAGATTCAGGTCCTCCGGCTTTATGTCGGGGTTGCCTTTAATATCATAAAGATACAGTCCTGCCGACCGGAATAACCTCTTAATCTCACGGAGAGTGAAAAATCTGAGGTGAGTTACATCCAGAATGCCGGAAGGCGCATAGGTCCAGCGACCGTAGAGCAAAGAAGCGAGGACTGAATTGTGCCTGATATTAGGGATGCTGGCGAGTATCTGACCGTCCGGTTTCAGATATTTTTTATGTTTTCGAAGTATCTCCCAGGGGTTTTCGAAATGTTCCAGCACATCGCCATAGAGGATATAGTCAAGGCTTTCTTCTTCAATGCCGAGTTTCGACAGTTCGGTCTTCTCGATGTCTGCGACAATTGCTTTATCAATGACTGATGAGGCCTTCTGAATTGACTTCTCATCTATATCTATTCCTATGGTCTTGCATGCTGGATACCTGTTCCTGATCGCGACACAGGTCGTGCCGATGCCGCATCCTATTTCAAGGATTGTCTCAGGCGCCTTGTCCATCATTTCGATCAGATCCAGACGCGGGTTCTCGAAGTAATCCTCCGGCTTTGGGAGATGAAGAGGAGAAATGAAACTGCCGCCGGCATCCTGTTTCTTCATGGTTATGAGTGAACGGTCTGAATACATCTCCAAAAGGCTTTCCCCCGGGATACTATCTATGACAAAATTGCTGCCCTGAAAATTGTATGCCTGTCCCGGCACGACCTGAGGCTGGTTTCCCAGAGACGTATCAATAAAGTGATGGACATCAACGATCTCATATCCGGCATTTACGGCATGGATCGAAAGTTCGGCAGGAGTGAAAAACCGGAGACTGTTGAAAGTGACGATTCCATTGTCGGAATAAGTGAAATAGCCGTTGATGATTGAAGAGAAGACATTCAGGTTGCGGATATTTGCCGTTTCGATCAGGACCTTCCCGTCCGGTTTTAGATATGAATGCATGTCCTTCAGCCACGTCCACGGATCGTACAACGTTTCAAGAGAATTCCTGAAGACTATATAGTCAAAGGATTCCTTCTCAAGCCCAAGCGAGTCTATCGATTCATTCTTAAGATCAAGATAAAGAACATTTTGTGCAGAGAGGATAGACCCCTCTTGAGAAGGGTGCAGAGGTGTGTATTCCTCATCCTGAGGGGAGTATCCTCCGCTTTTGCCCCTCCCTTGAGGGGAGGGGTTAGGGGAGGGTGACCCATCTTCGACGAAATATAATGCGGAGGCGCCTTTTCTTTTCAATAACTCATCCATGTTGAGGTTCTTCATAGAATTCATGAACAGGACCTTATTGCTCCCAAAAACTATTGCATCAAGGATGACGTTGTCCTTTGAATTGGGTTGTCCAGCGCTAATATCGACAACCTTCTCCTTCACCGGCGCCGACAACGTCTCTTCAGCCATTTCGCAGACAAGGTCAATCACCCGTTTTGTGGCCTGTCCGTCCGATTTATAGTTGAAGTACTCGACGGATTTCGGAATGAGCTTCTTCATCTCATCGATTGCATCTTTGTCGAAGAGATATATTTTCAGATTCGGATAAATGTCCTCCGGTTTAAATATCCATTTGATCGCGAGCCCCTCAAAGAACTTATGATCGGAGATTTCATAAAAGTCAAACAGGAGAACCGGCTTGCCAAAAATCAGGGCATTAATAATAATCGATGATCTGAAGCCGGTGTAGATGTCACATATGTACAGCAATTCATAGAGGTTGCTCTCAAAGGTCCGGTAATTTTTTACCCCTGCTTCATCGGCAAGCTGCTTGTAAAGGTCGGATTTACCGTATTCTGTGGGATGCAGTTTGATTGCCAACTGAATATCGGGAACTTCATCCTGGAGTTTTTTGAACGCCTTCAGAAATCCTTTTATCGTGGTCTCCTGAATGTTCCTGAAACTTCCAATGGAAAAAGCGCTGGTCCATGTTGAGGCGAAGAAGACTATTTTGGAGTGAGAATCAAAGCCTAACTCGTGACACAGTTTTTCCTTGTCGTAAGCTATACTTCCGTCAAAGAACTCATCTTTTTCGGGATCGCCCGTAATTATAATTTCCTCACTGAGATTACTTTGGTTCTGGAAAAAATCCAGATGATGTCGCCCAAATCCGGCAACCCTGTCAGAATGAATTTTTGATTCAAAGTGGCCAACTTTAAATCCCAGAATACCTCCATGCATTAGCTGCAAAACCTTCACACCATATTTCTGCGCTATATAAGTAAGAGCCTTGATGTCATGTATGACATCCGTCCAGACCAAAACAAGGCAGAGGTTTTTCTGTAAGTAAAGATTCTTGAATGCCTCTATCAGAAGGATGCATGAATGGGACTGATCAAGGAAGAGAGCGTTTATATCGTTCCTGATCAGATCGAAATACTGCTTGTTTTTGATGACGAATTCATTTTGAAAGTTTTGGTTGTTCAGGAGATGTTCCCATTGAGGTCCTATCCTGAGAAAAGCAGCGTTTGATTTACTCATTACATCATGACTGAAATACTTGTAAAGGCTCTCGTATTTCATCCCGCTCTCTATGAATTTATTTTCCACGGCAGGATGGTAAAGAACGAAATCGAACTTATCGAGGGCATAAATGTTTTTTAGGAGCTCAAAGTTGTTGGGGCGCATAATCCCCAGGATTGTGGGCTTCACAGAATATCGTTCTCTATCTTCGACATGGCAACGAACAGGATTCTGCGGATGTCATAATCAATAAGCTCGCCAAGGTTAATTCCTTCATAGACTGCAAATTTCCTGAAGTCCTCATTCTCAAACCATGAGTGGGATTTGTTGACGACATGGGCGTCGATGTAACAGTCTTTGCAAAATTCGCTCTTTAAATACTCAAACTCGCACTTCTCGCATATCGCTTTTTCGTGAGGATTGGTTATAAAATCTTCCATATACATATAATAGGGTTCAAAGGGTCAAGGATTCAAGGGAAAACAATTAAAGACAAGGGGCCAAGGATTCCAGGATTCGAGGATTCAAGGGAAAAAAATTAAAAACATGGGGCAAGGGGTAAAACTGTTGAAATAAGGCGAAAAGACAAGGGGCCAAGGATACCAGGATTCAAGGATTCAAGGGTAGAAACAAAATAAGGCAAGGGGTCAAGGATTCCAGGATTCGAGGATTCAAGGGAACACTGATAAAACAGGGATCGAGGGAAAATGAAACGACAAATACTTAGAGTATCTCGAATCCGAACAACTATTGGAATGTCAAAGCAGTCTTGGAGATATAGAAAGGATGCTGAAATCTCTTATCAGGAGCCTGGAAAAGAAATGATTAGAACCCTTGTTTCTTCTTTTCAACTCTGTCACTTGAATCCTCGAATCCTTGGATCCTTGAACCCTGCAGTTATACACTTGAATCCTCGACCCCTGGAATCCTCGAACCCTTTTGGGGTCTCTACTCTACCATATCCCAGCTCAAAGGAGTTCCTCTACCGATATCTTTCGTGGATCTTTTCCCTAAAATATCCCGCAGATGTCTTGGATGTAATCCGAACCCCGGCCTTATCGATCTGACGTTTATTTCTGTGAATACTTCCCCGGCTTTGATGTCATTTACCACAAACAGCGACCGCGAAAATTCCCTGCTTTATCTGAAAATAATCATTGTCTGAATCAATCGTGATTGTGTCCGGAGTATAGGTCTGAAGCTTAACCGCATCCGCCCCGGACTCTTTCATGGCCTTAATGGTTTCCACGGCAAGCTCGTATTTCTGCCGGTGATTGGCGGAAAGTTCGGCGATGATAAAGACGGGATGGTCATCGCCGATATTCCGGTTTTCGATTTTAATCTGAATCAAGTCTTTTCACCTGTTTAGGATTTTATGTCCAGTTTCTTTGATATCATTTTCAGGAAGACTTCAATATCTTTTAATCCTTTTTGAAGAACATCGCAGACAATATCATAATCAATGTCCTCATAATCATGCGCGAGTACATTCCTGAATCCGACCATCCTGCCCAGTTTTTCGGTCAATTTGTCCGGGATAATCTTTTCTTCGTTCAGAATATAAAATGCCTCGCTCATTGTGGTGGGCTTCCTGAAATCATTGTGGGCTATTACCGCCTCAGCCAGATCAATTACCGATTGAACGGCAAGATACAGATAGCGTTCAACAGCCCCTCTGATATCCGTATTGTTCCGTATCTTCTCTTTTGAAAATCCCCTATATCTTTTCAGGATGGTCAGGTATTTTTTTGCCGAACTTATTTTGTTTTCTATTGCTTTAATGTTGCTCATGCATAAGCCTTTGTATGACCATATTTAGAAAGAAATATATTAAAATCAAAGTACTCATTCAGGATTTTTGGTTCGACAATTACTTTAAAAGGTTCTTTTTCGAAAATTAGAATTCCTTCTTTCAGAACAGAATATTTCAGTTCAGGACTTTTTGTCAGGTTCAGAATAACAACATCGACTCTGTCAGACTTCAGTATGCGGCATATTTGTGCAATGAGGTCAAGTTTAATCGTAAACATTTTTTTCTTTTTGGTATCGCCAAAGTAAACCGCAAAATCATAATCGCTCAACGGTCCATGTGACCGTTTGGCCCTTGATCCGAAAAAATATACCAATTTTATTTCCGGATACATGTAGAATATTTTTCTGAGGCTATCCAATTCTTTATATATCATTTACTGCTCTCCTGTATTGTCCGGCACTTTTGTCAGCCTCTAATTTGTCAACTCTCTCCTCAATCTCTGTATGCATACGAAGCTTCCTTTATACTTCGACAGACTCAGTGACAAACAATGTCATGGTGACCCTTCGACAAGCTCAGGGTGACACATGATTGATGCCGTATAATTGTCATGGTGAGCATGTCGAACCATGAGCTGCTGTGAAATATATTTTAGCAGAAAGGATAGTACAACAGCGACTCTTTTAATATTTCAATATGTCTTCAACAATCCTTCTCGCCCCCTGTCCATCAACATATGTCTTGCCGATTATTGATCTATGCCGCCTTATATTCACATCCTGCAATAATCTTAAACTATTTACTGTTTTTTCAAGAACATCCTGCTCTTCCCACCAGCCTGCATATTCAATAAAGCCCGTCTTTTGGCATCCTTTCACATTATTACTTAGCCTCTAAACCACTGATACTATAAGTAAAGTGTAATGGTCCAGGCACGTCCTGGACCCTGCTCTCATCCATCTCACCGCAGGAAAACATCAGACGGCAAAAGAATGACGGCAACTCTTCTTTATATATTACCATGGGCATTGCAGCGCATATCGTTTGATCATAGAAGACTGCAAGCCCCTTACTGGAATCAGCTATTACAATCAGGCCTTCTGTTGCGCCTAATCCATGTGACGCTGTGACAATACTTGAACCCGGGGCATCGTGTAATATACTTGAACCTGCCATTTTAAAAAATTCAAAATCATATCCACCATTATGTGTTGCATAAAAAAGATCATTTTTCTCAAATGATTCAGGCATCAGGGTCATCATTCCTGTCTTAAAAGATCCATGCGGAATGGTTAACCACTCAAAATAAATATCAACATTAATTTGTGGGATGTCTCTGAAAATTGTATATCTCTTTTTAACAGGGCCTGCATCTGTAGTGACTATAGTGGAGCATCCTAACCATTCTCCTTTATCACTCGTCCCCTTTTCAAATGTATAATCTACGGACTTAAGGTCTGTTATTTGTGATTTACCGGGACGCTGTAATACGGTATTTCCTGAATACCAGTCCGCACTCAATGCAACATCTCTGAAATAACCATGAGAAACGGTGCCGAATAAAGGAAGTTCAGAAATCTCTGGAAATATTTAGACTATGAATTGCAAGGCCTCTATTGCAATTGAAAACTGCATCTACTGAAGGGGTGGTTACATGTAAAAATTTGTTATCCTTATTAATCTTAAAGCCTTCTATGGAAACCGGCAAATCCATATTCTCACCATGGCCTATTTCCCCGATGTAAATCATTCCCTGGAGGTTGCTCACCGATATAGTTTTTCTATTACTTAAAATAGTGTATCCTGAGTTGTTAAAATCTCTCGTTAACTCTTCGGAAACATGATTAATCTTCTTTAAGAACGAATCCCAGCGATCCTGTGTTATGTGAGTTCGAAAATCACTTGACCACAGATAACAGAGTTCCTTCTGCAGCTCAAGAAGTTTATCTTTTGAGAAGTCATCTTGTTTCGATAGCCTCAACACTCTTTGATATATCTCATAACATTTTGTATTGATAAAAAGATTGTTACTGCCGGTAACTGCCCACCTTGTGATATTGTATTTTGGCTGTTTCTTTACAGGAATTGGCTGGACTGCCGACTCAAGAGATAAAGGGACGTATCCGTGATGTGTGTCTGAGGATTTGAGAACTTCTGATGGAAAGATGAGTTCGAAATTAGTATTATTTCTAAGTAAGTGATAGATGTCCCTTATCTTTGCCCACTCGTGAATGCTCTTAAGTTCAGGCTCCGTCTTGAACCTTCCGGGCCGGAAATCAAATATTTCGGCATCATTGCCATATAAGCAGAAATAACGATCTTTCTCAGCTACAGACATTCTCAGGTATGAAATGAGATCTTCTTTATCAATATCACCCTGTGCGGCACGCTGGAACTTTTGGAAGGTTATCGAATCATTCCAGATAACGGCTATCTCATTCCTGTTTGTACCAACAGCGATTTGTGGATGGTAACGATATTCTTCGTCCCACTCAGGATGCAATGTCCGTGGATTATTCCACTCCATAATAATAGCCTTGGCTCCAATTTTGACATAGTGCTCAACAATCCCTGCTGAATATGCCTGCTCATTGATATACCAGAGTGCAGGTGTATAATGAATTAGTTGTTCATATAGGTTGTTTCCTATCATTAGATTCCATTCATTCACATCAGCAGGAACCAAAGGAGCTATCAGTTGCGAATATCCCGAACCGATAAATTCAACGATGTTTTAATCTATGGCTTTTTTTAATTCAGCAATCCAGGAAGGCTCCAGTTCGGCAATGACTTCAAGGGTATAGGCAGGCGCTTCTATGGCAATAGGGATGTTATCTTCAGTTGCCAGTGTTAAAAGTGGCCAAAAGCATTTCTCGATAACTTCCTTTCTTTTCGATTCAGGAATTGATGAGTACGCGAGATTCAGGTGAAAGATTGAATAAAGTCTTAGCATGGGATTATCCGGTTCAGAAATTACTTTTCAATTATTCCTTTTTCTGTCAGCACATCGATATAATCTTCATGTGTCATAGGACAGGCTATCAGATCTCTGAAATCTTTTTGAGATAGTTTTAATTGGCCTCTGATCTTATTTGTTATCTTTTCCGGAATGTCACCTTTCCCATGTGAATAATGCACCCTTAAAACTTTTTTCCCTTTAACAATTAACCATCCGTAATTATGTCCTGTAGAGCGGACTTGCAACTTCAGTTTCCTGAATATTTTTTCAATGTCGTTTTTCTTCATTTTCTTCTAATGATTTCTTCCAGATAAGCAAGCCATTTAGCCGGTAATTTCCCCAGTAATTTTCTGTCGCTCCTTAAATCTTCGTAAAGAATTATAATCTCCTCACATAAAAGATTAATTGCCTCAAATTCGGTATCAGCATAAGCAAACGCTTCGATGTCATCCAGTGAAGCAATGACCATATTCTTGTCCTGTTCAATTGTGATATAGACAGGGTTTTTTAAAATATAATCAGGGTGTTTTAGAGAGTTTAAGGGTATTGCCTTATAATTTTTTTCTAAAGAATTAAGTATTTTTTTTGAAAGGGATTTATATTGTTTGTCAGTCAAAACAGTTGTCTGCATAAATACACTCCTTTAAGATTGTTATATGCGTTTTTTTTATTCTATCACAAACGGCTCTAAGAAGGCTTAAGCCGGGTAGCAACCTTAAGGTTGTAGGCGAGTGATTCGATTGCAACAGGGATTTTATCTTTAGTTGCAAGTCGCAGGAGAGGCCAGAAGCTCTTCTGGATTACTTCCTTCCTTTTGGCTTCAGGAATTGATGAGTAAGCGAGATTCAGGTGAAAGATTGAATAAAGCTTGAGCACAATGTTTGTTTTTTTGCTCTCCTATGTACAATTTCCTGTATTTGTTTGTAACTCGTATTATATTGGTTTCGTAATAATTTTAATTTTCTTATATACCCATGCAACCCTTTCATTGACCTCTTGTCGATCCCGTCCAATAGCGATAAATACACCGAACCGATGAGCGTGACTCAACAAGGGTGGAACTTGATCACCGATGTTGTACCAGAATTCCAACTTTTTGATCCAATCTTGTTTTTGAACGTCTTCAATCCCTTCCATACTCAATAGACGACCGGGCTTAGGGAAAAAATACCGATTGATAACCGCTCGTTGGAATTTAGGTTTTAATGCCTCAAAATTTGGTTCTTCACCAATAGCAATCTTAATTGCTGCTTCGACATAATTAACTCCGATGCTTAACGGTACCAAGCTTTCACAAAAATCTCCGCCACTTAACCTCGCGGCCATCTCGATCATCTTTGGACCCTCTTCAGTCATGACTACATCACCCTTAGTGACACCATCGGTAACCCCAAGAGCCAAAGAAGCCCGACCGACTAAATCTTCTACTTGTTTACGTTTATCGGCAGATAGGATGCTCGGCATCCATCCACCATTTTCTATGATTTGGGGTCGAAATCGGGCTAAAAGATCATAATTCCGATCTGCGAATCCAGGCGTCACGCCCTGCCCCCGATACATGACAGTTTCCGTACTGATTTGTAATCCTTCAAGAAACTTCTCGACTTGTACTCGACCGCTATAGGAGAATGCCCGTGATTTATCAAGTAAATCATCCAAATCGCAGGTTTCATCCAAAAAGAAAACACCCTGGAATCCTAGAACCCTTTTTGGGTCTCTACTCTACCATATCCCAGCTCAAAGGAGTTCCTCTCCCGATATCTTTCGTTGCTTTTTTCCCTAAAATATCCTTCAAATATCTTGGATGTAATCCGAACCCCGGACGGATCGATCTGACGTTTATTTCTGTGAATACTTCCCCGGCTTTGATGTCATTTACCACAAACAGCGACCGCGAAAATTCCCTGCTTTTCTTTATCTTGTCTGTCAAATCATAACTGACTTTGCCGAGAGCTTTTTCAACTTCCCTTACTGCGGTCACCATAGCTTTGAATTCTTCAGGTCCGAGAGAGAACGCAGAATCCGGTCCGCCGAGCTTTCTGTCGAGGATAAAATGCTTCTCGATTATCCTTGCGTTGAGAGCAACTGCTGCAACAGGCACTGATATGCCTAATGTATGGTCAGATAGACCGACTACTGTTTTGAAAGTTTCAGCCAGATCCGGGATAGTTTTCAAATTCACGTCTTCCAATGGGGCAGGGTAGGCCGAGGTGCATTTCAAAAGGGCAATCTGCTCATTTCCCATTCTCTTGCAGGCATCGACAGCCATTGCTATGTCGCTAAGTTCCGCTATTCCTGTCGAAATAATAACAGGTTTTCCTTTTGATGCGATATATTCAATAAGCGGTATATCCGTGATTTCAAATGATGCGACTTTATAGGCCGGGACATCCATCTTCTCCAGAAAATCAACGGCGGTCTTATCAAACGGAGATGAAAAACATATAAGCCCCAAATCTTCAGCTATCTCCTTTAACTTCGGCTGCCATTCCCACGGGGTATATGCCTCCTGATAGAGTTGATACAACGTCTTTCCGTCCCACAGCGTTCCCTGCTTTATCTGAAAATAATCATTGTCTGAATCAATCGTGATTGTGTCCGGAGTATAGGTCTGAAGCTTAACCGCATCCGCGCCGGACTCTTTCATGGCCTTAATGGTTTCCACGGCAAGCTCGTATTTCTGCCGGTGATTGGCGGAAAGTTCGGCGATGATAAAGACGGGATGGTTATTACCGATCTTTCGAGTTGATACCTCTATTGACGTCACTTTTGCTTTTTACCCAGCTCTGCAAAATTTATAAGGTCCATGGTGTCCTCTTTCATCCCCATTGCACAGAGTGACAAACAATGTCATGGTGACCCTTCGACAAGCTCAGGGTGACAAATAACTGTCATGGTGAGCATGTCGAACCATGATTTTTCTGGTTCTGCTTACTCCATTGCACATAGTGACAAACAATGTCATGGTGAGCATGTCGAACCATGAGCTGCTGTGAAATATATTTTAGCAGAAAGAATAGAACAACAGCGATTCTTTTAATATTTTAATATATCTTCAACAATCCTTCTTGCCCCCTGCCCATCAACATATGTCTTGCCGATTATTGATCTATGCCGCCTTATATTCACATCCTGCAATAATAAAAACCGGCTGCATTTTGCCTATCGATCTGTTATCAATATTAATTTCTATAATGAGACTTACTTATTTATAAGTTTTGCAAAGACTAAACAGTTTCGACCTAATCCTACTGTAGACAACGCTTGAAATATGCGGCGCCTCAGGTTGCCCGGGATACCCAACTCAAAACTAATCCGCTTCTGATGACATTTACCACCAACTTCCAGGTTATCTACATAGTCGTCACCCATTAGTAAAAAAAATTCCATCGGAAAATCGCCCTGCGAATAAATGATTCCAAACCCTAGATAAGTGATAAAAGAGCGCAATGATTCAAAATTATAATAATTTATATGATCGGGAATTGCTATCCACCAAGATTTTGTCGTATTAATGTGCTTCTGTGCGGCTGATTGAATTTCAGTAAAATCATTTGGTACTCTGATACATAGAATTCCTTGAGAATTTAGAAGAGATTTACAAATTTCAATGACATTTGCGGGGTCCGGTACATGTTCCAAGACATTGAGCAGAGTAATAGCATCAAAACCCTTTACATTTGAACTATGATTTTTCTTGAAATCCTCAAGGCTACAATTAAAAACATTAAGCCCTCGTGATTTAGCAACTTCCGCTGCCTCCGAGGCAGGCTCTATTCCAAATGTTTCAAAGCCGCTTTCTTTTAAAAAACTTATGAATTCACCGTTTCCACATCCAATATCAAGAATTCGTTTTCCAGCCGCATATTGGTTCAAGATATTGCAAATATCCGAATATAGTCCTTCGCGTAGCCATTGACGTTCGCGGGGTCCTTCCTCTCCCCCGCTCATTAACCGGCGAAGCTCCGGAGCACGTCCCCCTTTTCGAATCAAGTCATAATACATGCTTTGATAAAAACTTGTTAGCTCTTCGTTTTCAGGTATCGGGTCAAGGCGTTTATATGAATAAATCTTATCTTGGATAACTTTATATTCCTTGGTGTCCATATCTGCCTCGATAATCTACTGGTTTATTTTAAATGTTTTCCAAAAAGCTGTCCGTTAATTCAGTGAAAGAGTTAATTTCAAAATCGGCTTCGAAAGATGGATCAAGCCTAATAACTTTAAAATTACCTCTCAAAAGTCGGATAGTCTTAAAACCTATTGGCTTAATTCCTACAAAATCTTTTGTCGGATTATCCCCTATAAAAACGACTTCACTTGGTTGTACTTTTTCAATCTTGCAAATCAAATTAAAACAATATGGTGAGGGTTTAGCATTCTTAATACCAAAACGATGCGTGATAAAATAGCGCTTTATCTTATTGTTTAAATTTAATGCATTAATTTTGTTTTCCTGCACAATTTTGTTGCCATCCGTAACAATATATTTTGGTAAAGATTTAAAACGTTCTATGCAATCAATAGCATCTTGGTATAACTTAATATTTGGTCTATGATACCTGTACACTGAAATACAAGCGCCGACTAATTTCTTGCTAAATATCCCATAATTTGTAAGCAACTCATCGAAAATCTTACCTCTGCCGTTTTCGAGATTTAACATCATTAATTCAAAGAGATCATTTTTGGGAATCTTGTAAATCGCCGCTAAAAACTCAGTTACCGCCCTGAATCCACTTTCAACAAAACTCATTTCCTCATATAAAGTGTCATCTAAATCAAATACGAGAATCATTAATCACTCTATCTTCAGGATACCGGACTTGTATCTTTTCTGCTTTAGATCGCATGAAAGGATATTCCGCAATATCAGCCCCATTCGATTCAAGCAAAAACCAGTAAAAGCTATCCAAGCCAGCAGCGATACTCAAGGTGGATGCGCCGCCGAAACGACTGTTGCATTCTATTATGTGATAATCTCCTTTTTCATCTATGAGTATCTGCAAAATTACATGTCCATAAAGATTGAAAGATGCCACAAAATCACTGCAAAGGTTTTCCAGATTTTCATCTCGAAAAGTGGAAGTAACTTGAGATTCACCTTTTATAATAATATCTCTTCGGCGTGCCACAACACCCTTTGCTACGCCATTCTTAGAAATATATAGATCAACACTGACCTCAGTCCCTTTTATAAAGGGCTGGAATATAGGTAACTGTAAAGTCGACGCATGCGTTATTGCATTTTGTTTGTTTAAGCCGATGCCGATACTAATAGATCCAGCTCCGAATCTTTCTTTTACCACAAATTGTTGACAGCAAATGTCTTCAATATTGGTACTCGTCATTATTGCAGGGAATCCTAAACCTTTTGTTTTTTCATAAAAGACAAGCTTATCGATGCAGCCCTTGACGCTTTCAGGATGAGAGACCATAACATGAATTCCATTTTCTGAAAGTTGTTCTTTAAATTGAGCAAAGAATGCTAACTCTCCATCCCTCGTCGGTATAACACATCGAATATTATTCCTGCCACAGTAGGTCATAAAATCTTCTAAGCTAAGTGACGAGATGGCCGGCATGTGCCAGAATTCGTCGACGAAATATTTTCCGATACATGACGAATCCGTATCTCCGCCAAGAACTTTTATATTCTTTCCTATTTTATTTGCAGCAAATCTGACGGCATGGATTAACGGAACTTTGCGTGAAATACTTGTAATTAATGTATTAAATGAAATCTGTTTATCGTCTTCTAAGGGATGTTCTTTCTCAAACGCGATCATTTCCGGGATAGTGTCCTCTAATTGTCTCTGCGGCTGCCAGCCGACCAATTTCTTAAAATTGTCCATATTTGCTTGAGAAGCTTCATAAGATATCTCGGCTTCTTTCTCAATGATATTCATTTCCGGAAAATATATTTTGAGTATTTCAAGGACTTCTTCTATTCTTCGGGCATTATCATTCCCAAGATTAATGATACCGGTTGTATCTGGATTCAATGCTAGGCGTACTAAGCCTTCAGCGACGTCTTCAGCATATATATAATCAAACATCCCTTCCTTTGCATAAACTGTTAAAGTCTCGCCGCTCAGTAAGGCTCTTATCCATCGAGATATAATATCTATCGACTTTTTCCCATAACTTCTAAAAATTCGTGCTGCTACGAATTGAAATCTGTCATTTCTGAATTCGTCCAAAAATCGAAGCTCTATCTCATGATATAACTTAGCTGCTCCTGTAAGATTCCTTGGAGATATCGGATCATCCTCTTTTAGTCGGGCTGCTTTTCTTGCCGGCTTGTCAAAACTATATAAATATGATGCATAAATTAAGTAACTCGATGCGAAGATCACCTTTTTTAGATCGACACTGTCTTTTAATAAGCTCATCAGATGATGGCTCAATCGAACGTTATGATGAAAATTCTCTCGCCAGAATTCATACGTTTCAATGGAACGTTCGAATGTAGCGGCGAGATGGAAAAAGAATTCTGGGGCAAAATCGTCCAGTTCTTCTTTCGTAATATAATTTAGGTCACCTTGGCGATAGATAATACTTTTGTCCCAGTATGGCGGCCTCGGTTTAATATCCCCCACATAAATAATAGCATCTCGCCTCTGGAGTTCATTTATCAGATAGTTCCCGATTACTCCATTTCCACCGCTGACGAAAACACGCTTGCCTTTAAATGTCATCGCGATATCTTCTTAAAAAACCATGTAATAATGAATCGACAAACTTGTTTTCAATAAAGAAATGTTCTTTCATTCTTCCTTCAAGCCTGAAGCCATTCTTTTCCAAGATAGAAACATGCCAATCACGTATGTCAAAAGTTTCCGTAAAAATACGATTTAAATGTAGCGCATCAAATGCCACTTTTTTCATGAGGCTGATAAAATGACTAAAATCTGAATCGTAAAGTTCTTTATTATTGACTCTCTGTGTGTCTAATAAGAATGATAATTCCGCTCTTTTAGAAAACCAATCAATATTCGTCAATCCTCCATAGCCGATGCAATGATTCTTAAATAAATAGCTAAACAAAATTATTTGAGGTTGAGGCTGAATAAAACTCGCTTCAACCACTTTTTTGTAATAAGCAATTTGATCTTCATCAGTTAATAACTTATTTTGTCTCAAAAAATTAATCTGTTCATTTCGCCAAAGTTTTATTAACAAAATATCTCTTTTTCTCAAAGGAAGCAATTTGTGCTCGTCCAGTTTAAATACAGTATTTTTTAAAACAATATAATTCATTATTAACTTTTATTTGCTTTCATCTTTTTATTATTTTGTTTAAGTCTTCTTTCTGTAATATCGCGCATCAGGTCAGTTGGCCTGGTATCAGTTTCCTATATTTATGGTCTTTCTCCGAGAATATTAGATGATTTATATGCTGTTAAAAACCCTATAGCTCTTTTCAAATCCTGCACGTCGCACATTCTTACTGCCTCTTTTATCTCTTCTTCCAAAGTGTCAAACAATTTCTTTTGAATGACTTTTCTATTGATGAGCTTTAGCCAGGGTTTTTTTCCAAAGAGCTTGATAATGTCTCTTGTTCCAAAAAAATGATCTGCCTTGTAGAGATAATCAAAAATGGAACAAAGTAATGCATAATCCTCTTCTGTGTCAAGGGTGATTCTAATATCAGGAGCGGCTAATTTCTTTGATGCCTCGACCGAGGATATTTTAAATAAATTTGGTTTTGTTTTATAAATGTATGGACTAACATGCTCTTTTTCGAATTTTTCCGTGGTTTCATTATATGCTTTTTCTAAAGCATGAAAACTTATAACCTCGGTATCTAACCCATGCGGGAAGGTTCTTTTTAGGCTATTTGAAGTATAGTCTGATTTTGTTGTTAAATGTTTTTCTATCATTAAATCAATAATTGCAGGATCAATACACGGACAATCGCTTGTGATTCTTACAATGATATCTAACTTACTTTTTTTTGCAGCTGAATAATACCTGCTCAAAACATCCTCTTTGCTACCTCTGAACCATAGAACCTTTTCCTTTTTTGCTATTTCAACAATCTTGATATCTTCCTTGTTTTTTGTGGTTGCAACGATAATATGGGAAATCGCAGTCGATTTTTTAACTCGTCTGATGACCTGCTGCAGCACCGTAATGCCGCTGCCATATGGGAGTTGTTTCAAGACTTTTTGGGGAAGGCGGGTGGAGGAGGTCCTTGCTTGTATAATTGCTCCGATTTTCATTTATTTTTAGCAGTATTTGCTGTCTTGTGTCGGTCCGGCTTCAAGGACGACATAAACTCCGTTCTTTTTCTGGTCGCTTTCTTTATTCCCTATTTTTGCTTTCATAAAACAGAAGTCATCCCTTAGTATTTATTGTGTTCAGATACTTCTCGATTTTGACTGTATTTTTGATAATTGATTTTGATTTGTTATGGATTTCATTGTAAATGTCTTTCAATTGTTCCGGAAGGTAATCATGAGCTACTTTATTTCTGAGCAGTCTTGCCTCGATCCAGAAGTCAATAGTGTCTATAAGGTTCAGTTTCTGCATTGCAAAGAGGCGATCCCTTAAGGTATCGCTGACTTTGCCAAAGAGGAAGGACTCGAGTCCTTTGAAAAAATGAAGAAAGAGTTCAACAGTTTTTTCGAAACGAAATGAAAGAGAATCATAATACTCCATCTCAGCAGGGGTATAGGTTTTTCTTACTCTGTACGGCTTGAATTTCTTAACGGATGCTCTCAGAAGAATAATGGCTCTCTGCAGCTCTTTAAATTCTTCTGATATCAAGTCTTTTTGCATGTTTAAGTATCTCTCTGCAGAACGGGTTATCGTTATAAATCACTACGTCGATATCCTCTTCACACAATGAAAAAAAACGTTTCTGTACAGCAAGCGACAATTTTAACGAATTCTGTTTCCTTTTTGGCAGAAGCAGTATATCTATATCTCCACCTTTTCTGACATTATCGGTCCGCGACCCAAAGAGATATATCTCTCCATCGAAATCTTTTAAGGCATGTTTCAGCGCTTTCTTTTCATTAGTGTCAAGTCTCATGTCTGTTTCCGTCTTATAATATATTACCTTTTTTAATATATTTTGATAAATGCTTCATGGTTTGACAGTTCGACAGGCTCACTGCCCACCATGACAGGTCCACTGCTCGCCAGTGCGATTAGACTATCGGGTCTTGAACGGATTCTCGATTAATATCCCTTCAATGACCTGCCCTTCGTTCAGATCTTCGGTCAGAATCTTTTCAACTTTTGCTGAATATGCTGCAACTACTATCAGGGAATCCCAAAAAGAGAGCTTGTATTTTTCTTCTATTTCGGATGCTCTGATTACAGACATGATGCTGTTGTCCCTGATTTCCCAGCTTGAATAAGCCCTGATAATTTCTCTTGCTTCGATCGGAGCGACGGGCCGTGGTATCTTTTTCGTCACATTGACATAGAATTCCTGCAATACCTGTGTGCTTAATACGCCATTTTTCTTGTCCCATAATTCTTTTACGATATTCTTTGCGATAATGTGTTTGTCACCCGAATCGGCATCGTGTGCATATATGAGAATATTGGTATCAAGAAAGATTTTACCGCTCATGCAGTTCTTCTCTTGTACAGGTAATCTTACCGCCCATGTGATATCCCTTCTCTAATATCTTCAGTGCCTTTCTTTTGGACATTTCATAGAACTCATCTTCATGAATGATTTGTTCTAAAAAGTTGCTTAGGAGTTTGCTTAAGGATGTCTCACGGTTTGATGCGATGATTTTCCCTTTTTTTATTAAATCTTTTTCCAGACTCAGAGTTATGTTCTGTTTCATAACAGCCTCCTACCGCCGAATCAATCAATTTGAATATAAATTACATTAACACGTAAAATACGTGCTGTCAATTGCCTGATTATGAACTCTGCCTATGGTTCGACAAGCTCACCACTCGACAGGCTCACCATGACATCTGAACAGAATCACCACGACACCCGACAGGCTCACCATGACATCTGAACAGAATCACCATGACAAGCATGATGTCACCCTGAGCTTGTCGAAGGGTCTGCGGCCTAAGAGTTAAAAGCAGTTAAAACTTTTTCGATTACGCGTTTCATATCTTTCTTTTTCAAACCGGGGAACATAGGCAGGCTTATCTCTTTGTGATAAAAATCCTCCGCAACCGGGCATGAGCCATTTTTGTAACCCAGTTTTCTGTAGAACGGCTGAAGGTAGACCGGGATATAGTGTACTTGTACTCCGAGGCCGATTTTTCTCATGCGGGCAAATATCTCTTTCTTTCTGTTTTTATATTTATCTTTGAGCCTTATCGGATAGAGGTGGTATGACGAATATGCATAGTCTTTTTCCATGGGAATATCAAAATAAGTGTTGTTCAGAAATGCCTTCCGATAAACATCCGCAATTGCTATTCTCTTCTCAACAAAAGTATCGAGTTTCCTGAGTTGTGATATGCCGAGGGCCGCCTGAATATCGGTCATCCTGTAATTATAGCCAAGAGACTGCATTTCATAATACCAGTCTCCATGGGGTTTATGAATAAAATCATACTTTGTGATTCCGTGGTTTCTAAACATGAGAAGTTTTTTGTAGAACTCCTCTTTATTTGTAAGGACTGCCCCGCCTTCACCGGTAGTGATGTGCTTGACGGGATGAAAGCTCAACACGGTCATATCAGAGTGAGAGCAGCTTCCGATCTTTGTCCAGTTATTAGTCTTCGACTGATGGCTGTATTTTGCTCCCAGTGCATGGCAGGCGTCTTCGACCACGAAGAGTTTATGCCTTGTCGCGATATCACGAATCCTGTCCAGATCAACTGGATGTCCGGCATAGTGGATGGGCGTTATGAGCCTTGTTCTTTTTGTAATTTTCTTTTCAATCTTCGATGCGTCAATGTTTCCGGTATCAGGTTCCACATCCACAAATACAGGTTTTGCTCCAAGGTATAATCCCGCGTTGGCAGTGGCAACGAAGGTTATCGGTGAGGTGATAAACTCATCGCCTTTACCAAGTCCCAGGGCAAAATATGCTCCGTGCAAAGCAGAGGTCCCGGAGTTGAAGACGACGGCATATTTTGCCCCGCAGTATCCGGCCAATTTTTCCTCGAACTCAGGAATTTTGGGTCCCTGTGTGAGAAAGTCGCTCTTGAGGACCTTTACGACTTCCCGGATATCTTCGTTATCAATGAATTGTCTGCCGTAAGGAATAAACTTCAATCTGTTTTTATTGATTATCTTGGACAAAGGAATCCTTCAGCTATTTATTGTTGCCTCTCAGTGTTCTCTATGGCGAATCGTTTATTTCTCCGCCGGATATTATATATCTAAAATACCTTAATTCTTTCAGATGTTTCAATGGGTTTAAAAGGATATGGGGGAAAGGGCCCCGAATTTAACCTGTGCTAAATATTAAGGAGATTTATAGGTTCTACCGGGGAGAGGAGTCTATTGGGAGGTATGATAGTCGAAGCTGGAGGATAAAAAAGGGTGCAGGATGAGGGACAACCGTTTTGAGGGAATGACCATTTTATAACCTTTTGGTAAATGCTATAATAGTGCATGCATGAGGTTCTTTTCAGGAAACTTGAAAGGCTTAAAGAGGAAGTGCTTTATTTGGAGACAAACCGAACAATATTTCTGAAAAATATCAATATCTCTGTTGAGACAAAAAAGATAACTGAACGTTCCGTATATCTGTGTGCAGAGATAGTACTTGATATCGCAGATTTAGTTATTACGCTGAGAGGTCTTCCTAAGCCGTCTACATACAGCGATTCCATTTATAAACTTGGAGATCATAAAATCATTCCAATAGGCTTTTCAAGAAAATTTGTTTATATAGCCGGTTTGAGAAATTTTCTTGCTCATGATTACCTGATAGATACAATTAACGAGTTGATAAAGTTCTTAAAAGTGGGAGTAACGGATATTAAAAAATTTATCAATTTTATCGAAAAGTTATGATTGACACTACAAAAACAATATCAAGGTTTCTAAGAAAAAATACATTTGTCGAATTCGCCTACCTGTTCGGTTCACAGGCAAGCGGTGCGGCAGACGAAAGGAGCGACTGGGATATTGCAGTCCATTATACAAAACACCCGGAAAAACTCCCTCGATGGACAACTTTTTACCTTGAGGCTGAGATATCAAGGGAGATAGGCAAAGAGGTCCAGATTGTAGCCTTGAACAATATGGATTCACCTGTTTTCCTTTTCCAGATAATAAAGAGTGGCGTATTGCTTGTTGACAAAAACACGGAGAAAAGAATCTTATTTGAGTCGCATGTGCTGTTAAGTTATTGTGACTGGCAGTATTTTCTTAGAAAACATCCGGTTAAATCTATTAATATATCTCCTTTTTTAAAGCTCATATAAATTTTCAGACTTGTTATCCCAGATTCTGCCGACACTTTCCTGCTGTATTTTCAATGAATGATAATCTATCCATGGTATAAATAAATTTTCCTAAAGTATATATCTAAAATGCCTTAATTCCTCCATGTGTTACTATAGAGAGCAGCATTATTTTTTTATTGACTGATAATCTTTGCCCTTATTTTGAAGATCATCTCGTCTTGCTTTTCGCATTTTTTGAATAAAATCTGTATTTTGAGCAAGAAGCCAATCCTCAAGGTCCTCTTTTGTATCGGCTGTTTCAAAGATACTAAGAGGAAAAGTAACAGTTTCTATTTTTTGTTTCATTAACGGTATTTACTTCTCCTTTCGTTTTAAACATTTTGCTCATATATTTCTGATCATCTCCTTTAGTTCTTCCACAGTCAGCCACTGGGTATTGTTTCCCGAGCTGTATTCAAAATCATCCGGTACCCGTTTAATTTTTTTGTTCTTAAAGCGGCGTTCAAAGAATCTGAAATCCGGCTGGATCAGATAATAATTACTGAATTCAAGTGTTTTCCTTGCATCGTCTCTCGGGACCATAACTTCGTGAAGTTTTTCTCCCGGACGAATACCGATGATTTTTGTTTTGCACTCAGGGGCGATTGCCTTCGCAAGGTCCATAATATTCATGCTTGGTATTTTGGGGACGAATAACTCACCGCCTACCATTCGTTTTAGGCAATCAAGCACAAAATTTACCCCCTGTTCGAGAGTGATCCAGAAGCGGGTCATGCGGGGATCGGTGATCGGCAGAACGCCTGTTTCCCGCAGCTTAAGGAAGAACGGAATGACGCTGCCCCTGCTGCCGACGACGTTTCCATACCTGACAACGCTGAAGATCGTGTCCTTACGTCCGACATATGCGTTTCCGGCAATGAATAGTTTGTCTGAGCACAGCTTTGTGGCGCCGTAGAGGTTGATGGGATTTGCCGCTTTATCCGTACTGAGGGCGACAACTCTCTTCACTCCGATGTCGATCGCGACATTGATAATATTTTCTGCGCCCAGAATATTTGTTTTCACGGCCTCGAACGGGTTATACTCGGCGGCAGGGACTTGTTTCAATGCGGCAGCGTGGATTATGACATCCACTCCACGAAAAGCGCGGTATAGTCTTTCCTTGTCACGAACGTCGCCGAGAAAATACCGCATGCAGGGATATTTCTCGAATGAAAACACCTGGGACATCTCGAACTGCTTCAGTTCATCGCGGCTGAAGATGATCAGTTTTTTCGGTTTGTATTTCTTGAGGATTATTTCTGTACACTTTTTCCCAAAAGAGCCTGTCCCGCCTGTGATTAGAATCGTTTTATTACTCAGCATTATTCATCTCCTATCACTATCTATTGCGCTCTTGCTGCAAGGTCTCCGCCAGTTGGTTCTGTATCAAGGTTTGTGGATCTATCTATTCTCGAAATGTTGCATTTATTTGATTAGATGATCGGATGATAATTTATCTATTATGACGTTGATAAATGATATTAATTCCTGACAACCACAACTAACCGTAAACATATCGGATCGGGCAGCCCAAATAAGCCTTTTTTTTGGGGTTTCATATATGTTTGTCTCCGCAATAACAAGATAATTATCATCTGTATATGTTGGAATACGAATAAATTTAAACCCGCTGCTGTAGTATTTATACCAATCATGATACCATGTTGGAACAACGTAATTATTTGCCGAACTCGTTGTATCTTCTTTCTCAACTCTCATCAATCTTATAATGAAAATGGCTTCCGCTTCCAGTTCCTTGATTTTTAAAGTAATGCTTTCTTTGTCGGATAATGAATGAGAGGAGAAAATAGGATAACTTTCCACTGAATCCGTCCCGTGATTATTCAATTGCTTTGAGAATTCATCCTCAAGCTGTCTTTTAAGAGTAGGGTCTTGTAAAGTAACCAGGACAAAGACCTTTTTGAACGGCTCTTGTTGATAACTATCATCTTTCCAGAAAATAGTCGCTGCCGTCGCTGTAGAAGTGATAATAAGTAAAATAATGGCAGAGAGCGCGGCGCAACGGATTCTCAATTCTTTCATAATATTATTACCTCCTTTCAACTCTTCCAAATTATAGCAGTTCTTATTGATGAAGAAAAGGAAGGTTTTTTTAAGGTCACCGGGTGAATCCTATTTGATTTATAAAATACACGGTGATTTCGTTTATTCATTGCATAGGAATGATTGATATGATGATATAATATATAGGAATGTCTCTCTTGTATGTGGTTTACAGATTGTTGGATCATATCATGAAAGTAAAATGCATATGCCTTCTGTTACTGATTTTATCTTTATGCATAATAACGGATTGCAGCTCCCCGGTAACTCGGAGTGAGATGCCGGCAATCCAAAAAGGCGCATCTCCTCCGGACTTATTAGGTGAAACGTTAGATGGTCATGAAATTCGTTTATCCGACTTGAGCGGGAAGATTGTAGTGCTTATATTTTGGAAGACATGGTGTAATGCGTGCAAGCAAGAGTTAATTGAGACTAAGGCCTTAGTGCATGCATACCAGAATAAATTTATAATATATGCGATTAACATTGGAGAACCCCCTGATGTAGTGCGGAAATTTCAAAGATTATACCGATTAAATTATCCCGTATTAGTGGATCGTCAAGCAACAATAATTTCATCGTATGGTATTAAAGCCTGGCCTACAACCATTCTGATTAATCGGCAGGGCAGAGTTCATTGGACAAGTATCGGTTCGGAAGTTGAAAATATGAGGCAAGAAATTGAGGTTTTACTTAGAGAATAACAGTATCCCCTCTACCCTACGGGTCGTAGACGAGTCGTAGCCCGGTCAAGTTTCCTCGCCTTAGGCGGCGCCGGAGCCGACTAGGGCCGGAGGATGACAAACCATGACTTTATACACAGATTCCGAATAGAGTCTGTCCATTATTTGTCTTTGTGCAGTTCCTGTTTCTATCCTTCCGTCAGAAGTTGCTTTATCGACAATCTGTCACAATTTCCCGCAGAGTTATGGTCATCCGTATTTACGGGGATAAAAAATACATTTTTATTATTATGAAGACGATTTTGTAAATCTGTATGAATTTCATTATCTATTTTATTGTATTGTCCCCATATTAAAAAGAAACGGGATTCTGCTGATGACAAATGGAAGGACGGCAGTAAATTTGGATAGTAACCGAGCTGTATAATATTTTTCTCAATTTCAAAACGGGGACGATATGTCTCATCATATTTTCCCAGCAGGTCCAAATCCATTTCAAAGTCTGTTTGGGCAGAAAAAGCGACACATTTTCCGTATTGCCCCAGGGCTGAGATATCTATGGCCGCAGTCGCGCCGGCACTGCATCCGACGATAATTACGTTCTCTCTCGGAATATTTATATTCATGCGGTGATACTCAATAAGACATATGGTTTCCAGACGCTGCAATTGTATGCTGGAGGTATGCATATAATAGAAGTTGTTTACGTCTCTCAGGAACATGCAGTGATGCCGGTCCAGGAATTCCTGAGAGAATTGTCCCCACTGGAAATATTGTGGATTAAGCAGATATTCATCAGGCACCAACGCTGTCAGGAATACAAATAGTTTATTTACGGTGCCTAATTTGTAGCAATAATACCTGTAATTCTTGTTAACCATATGTTCCATATTTCTATTCAAAATAGTTGATTGAATTGCTCTCCAGTGAGAGATATGCTGTGAAAGGATGTCCTTATTCTGTGACATGATAAATTGATCCTCTATGTCTTATTTTAAAGCTATTGATTCAGATCCATATGAGATAGTTGCAATATCACTTTCAGATTATCAGGCCGGAATATAGCGATTTGACGATGGAATCATCAAATTCATCCAAATACATGACGCCGTCATTGCTGCCCTGAGAAGTGAACTTGATCGACAGTACGTTGTCCTTCACGATTTCAGAATCTATAGTTAATTTCCCTTGAGTGTATTGTTCGATGAATAGATATATGAGGTTTGGGTTTATTTCCCCTGCATATTTCATGAACGATTCATAGGTGTCATAAGATTGAGCAGTCGGCAGCAGATATTTATTGCAAAAACCGCTGCTCCATGCCGGCCGTTTATCGGGCTCATTGATAAGGGTGCAAACAAACATAATTCTGTCGCCGGAAGACAGTTTGCGCTTAAATCTTTCAATACAGCGAACATAGTAATTATAGTCTTCTTCCGTTTGTATTGGACTCCTGTGGTGGAACATATTCTCATGATAGACGGAGTGTCCGGCGGCATGTCTGTCTTTTTTGGGTGTGATATATTGCCTGTCCAGGAATATAGAAAAACCGTCTCTCATACATGATTCGATGATCTCCGCAGAACAGAATATCCAGTCAAAGGGATATGCTTCAGTTCTTGCTCCAACCTGTTTAAGATACCAGGCTGTGTTGCAATTTTGACCGATGGAGATTGCCGAGAACGGCTCTTTACGGGCAAGCACTCTAATGGATTTTTTCGCTTTATTCAGAGATGAAACAATTTTTTGAATGGTTTCAGTGTCTGTCATAGCTTTCTTCCGTCTAAACGCAAGTATCCTTTATGCAATATCTTTCACAGAATCTAAAGCTTATAGCCTATTTGCTCTGATATTTCTAAAAATTCAGTTTTGTAGTCATCAGGTATATCATCGGGAGTTAATTGTAGGTTTGATCCGAGCTTCCTTCTTGTGTTATACGCTGTATTTGAAAAAAGATGTGTTATGTCTCCTCCAAGTCTCTTAATTAATGGAACAGGGTCGTCATCTACTCTGTGACGGAAGTATCTTTCTCCCTTCTCATATTGTAAAATCATCTTTGTCCACTCCATGAAATAATAAAAAGGTGACTTGTCCGGCTTCAATGTCTTTAATTCCGGCAGAAAATGTTCGGAAAATAGATAGTAAAAGTTCTTTTCAAGAAAGAATTTGATTTCTATTAATGACTGGACAGTGCGCAGAGGATTTCGAACAGCGTGTATAAGCGTAGTCTCACACAACTGTGGTGAGGAGAGGAATGGTACCGCAAGCCAACTACTTTCACATATAGGTTGGTTATGAAGCAATTTTTCGGTATTAACAAGAAAGCTGAAGATTTCTTCATGCCCGCATGGGAACCCGGCACTTGTCAGGAGCTTCGCCATATAGCCAGTACCGCATCTGCCTGTCCCGGTGACAAGAATATTAATACTATTTCTTTTTGTTTTAGTTTCATCCGAGGCGGCTTCCATAAACTTGATGCATTTGAAAAGAGCTTCGTTATAATCTCTGACGGCCATGTTAAAATATCCGCTCTCGGACAAGAGATTTCTGAGATTGGAATACGCGGTCTCGAAACCGGGCTTCAGATCGATGGCTCTCTGATAGCACATAATCGCTTCATTCAATTCTCCTTTTTCCTGTAAGGCAAGGCCGAGATTGTTATATGCGTCCGCATATGACGGGTTAAGACACAGCGCTTTTTTGATATATTCTATTGCAAGGTCGTAATTTTTGCTTTCGTAATAGACAAGTCCGAGGAAGTGAAGGGCGTTAATATTAGTCGGCTGTACCGACAGAACCCTGTATAAAAGATTCTCTGCTTGTTCTGGATTCCCTGACTGCAGGTTCTCAAGGGCCAATTGGATTGTTTCGTCAATGTTCATTTTCAATCTTGGATCATGTCTTCATAACTTGTTCAAAGAAATCGGCAAGATTGGGCGGAATTTCATGTATAAAGGGATTGATTAATTTTGCCTGTTCGTGGTGGTAAGCAGCTTTTATTGCATTTTCCTTTATTTGATAAATGGATTTCAGAAAGTTGTGCAAGAAAGCAAAACCCGGATACCCATGCAGCAGCAGTTCCGCTTCTTTTATTGCTTCATCATAATTTCTGCTGCTGATTAAAGCATGCATTTTATTCTGAGCATCTTGAACGTCATTATATAAAGGGTTTTCACTGAGTGAAAGATATGTCTCGGCATAAGCAGACCTATAATATAAGGACCTGAAACCTTTGAAAAATCCGTACACATTGTCTGCAATTCTCTCATAGTTATTATTTTTTTCGAACTGTTTGTTTTTCCATTCGGCATATTCTTTATTTTCACCGGAATCCCTATGTGTCGCGATTTGTTCGTCTTCCATATATACATTTAACAGGCCTGCCAACTGAATTCTAATGCCGTAATCAAGGTCTTCCTGCCCATATAAACCATAATCTTCGCACCAATAACCGAGCAACTTTTCAGTTCGCTTTGGGATTAAGACACACGCTCCGCCGAGATTGCCATGTTTCAATCTGGCAGGATGACCATTAATTGCCTGAAGTGGATAACTTATTTTTTCAAAATTGTATGCGACAGCGCCTGAAACAGGGATACACTCAATTGTTTCTACCATCGGGGTAAGCCACGGAGATTTCTGTATGACGATATCGTTGTCGAGTTTTAAATAATATCCGGCTTCCGACTCCGAAAGCCATGCAATATTTGACGCTTTTGCAACGCCGATGTTTTCATTGAGTAAAACAAGATTCTTTATTAATCCTTTTGATTTTAAGTCGTTCAGAAAATCTCTTGTGCCATCCTGGCTGTAATTGTCAACAACCGTAATTACATGTGGATAATCGGTGTATGTTAATACAGATTCGATACATTTCTTTGTGTATTCAAGCCTGTTGAAAGTGGCTATGCCGATATTTACGAACTTATTCATATATGTTTGCAGCGATAAAAACAGAAGTTTTATTCATCAAAAATATCACAATGCACTTTCAATTATTTTAATATGAAACTGTGTTGTTATTCCAGACAAAGCAGCATGTTTTTTCATAAATATTCTAAATTAGAATTTTCTTCCGAAGTTCTTCTATGAGTTGCTCTATAATTGCCTGTTTGTTGCCGGGTTCCGGCTGTCTGAACAGCTTCATAGTCGGATACCAGGGGCTGTCCTCACGATTCAGCAGCCAACGCCAGTCCGGAATGAAGGGTATGAGTGTCCATACTGATTTTCCCATTGCGCCGGCCAGATGTGCGACAGAGGTATCGACGGATATGATCAGGTCGAGATTTTCAATGAACGCGGCAGTATCAGAGAAATCAGTAATTTCTTCGGTGTAGTCAACGATCTTTAAACCCTCCGGAGGATTTTTGACCTGTTGAGATGCTTCTCCTTTCTGCAGACTGTACAGCGCAATTCCTTTAAAATCCACCAGAGGCGCAAATAATGCAAGTGGAAAGGAGCGATGCCTCACCTTCTGATATGTTGGCTTCCCTGCCCAGACCAGTCCGATTCTCAGTTTTGCATTGACCTGTTCGACCTTGCCTCTCCATTTTTTGACTTTTGTCGGGTCAGCAGAAATATACGGTATCTCTGCCGGTATATTTTCAAGGGTTGTATTAAAGAGCAATGGCAGACTTAAAAGAGGACAGTGCACATCAAACTCGGGCAGGGGGTTGCCCCGCTCAATGATTTGGTCTATCCCTCCCACATCTTTCAGCAAAGATGTCAGTTCCTTTTGGCATTCTACAATGACCTTTGCGCCGCGTCGTGCAAGCAGAGGTACATAACGTATAAACTGGATCGTATCTCCCAGTCCCTGTTCGGCGTAAACTAAAATTGTACGTCCCCTGATATCTGACCCGTCCCATGAAGGTTGGGAAAATGTACGAGTGCCGGACAATTCCGATTTCCACCGCCATTCGAACTCTCTCCATCCGTCTTTGAAATTACCTGTCAGCAGATGGATGAGTGATATGTTCAGGTACGATTCGGCATAATCCGGCTTCAATTCTACTGC
The DNA here is from genome assembly GCA_041658585.1 of Thermodesulfovibrionales bacterium. Taxonomy (GTDB): domain Bacteria; phylum Nitrospirota; class Thermodesulfovibrionia; order Thermodesulfovibrionales; family SM23-35; genus DYFC01. Next base: position 61,528 of record JBAZZX010000007.1, on the reverse strand, counting down.
TTTCCGGTATTGATCAATGGCATTGTCGAAATGTCCGGTTTCCTGTAGGGCGACCCCAAGATTATAATAAAGTTCGGGTATGGTTGGATTCAGTTGTATAGCCTTTTGGTGGAAGGGGATCGCATCGGCAATCAACCCTTTATTCTGAAGGGTGATTCCAAGGGCATGATTGGCGGGGAAAAAGTCTGCATCGTGCCGTACCGCATTTTTGTAGCAATCTATTGCCGTATCGATGTTTCCTTTTTGCTGATGAATGAGCCCCAGAGTAAAATGTATTTCTGCACTGACCGGGTCGCACTCCGCGGCCCTCTCATAATAGTTGACGGCCTCATCGAGATTCCCTTGTTTCTGAAAAATGGTCCCCAAATTAATATAGGCGTTACAGAGACCGGGGTTTAATGATATGGCTTTCCTGAAGCAGGTCACAGCGTCGTCTGTGCGGCCCATGTCCAGAAGAACATTGCCGAGATTATTATGGGCATCGGCATAATTTGGACCGAGAACCACTGCTTTTGTAATGTACCGGAGTGCGGTATCGAGATCACCCTCCTGATAATGGGCCAGTCCAAGAAAATGCAGGGCATTGATATTGTCGGGATGAATATTCAATATCCGGGTATAAATGTCCCTGGCGGCCTGCAAGTTTCCGGACTGAAGATGTTTGAGGGCTTCCTGAAGCGCCTTGTTTACGTCCATAGTTTATCCTCATCAGTAATCTGTCACCCTGAGTTTGCCGAAGGGTGAAGGCCATGGTTCGACAAGCTCACCATGACACTTGTACTAACTATGACATTTGCACGGTATCAGTAATCTGTCACCCTGAGCCTGTCGAAGGGTTGAAATGAAAAGCCATGGTTCGACAAGCTCACCACTCGACAAGCTTACGACTCACCATGACACTTGTACTCACCATGACACTTGTACTAACCATGACATTTTACCGTTGAGTTAGAATTACAACTTTTCCCGGACAACCTTCTTAATAAATTCCTCAAGGGCTGTGATACATGTCTGGTCCTGATATATCAGATGTTTATCTGCCGCGATTTTATCCGAAATCGAACGCCGGAATCCGGAATCCTTTCCAATACGGACGGCCAGTTCAACATACTCATCAAGTGAGCCGGCTATGGTCTCTGTAAGACCCATCATCCTAAGGATAGAGGAGCAATGCCTTCCTCTCATGAATTCTCCCGGGAGTGTTACGACGGGCAGGTTGCAAGCAAGGGCCTCGAATGTGGAGTTCCCTCCGGACCATCCAATGGTATCGAGGAAAACGTCGGCAAGGCAGTTGAGTGAATGGTATTTCGAAGGATCAAGTATCGGGAGAAATACAAGATACCTGTCGGCATCCAGGCCGGATGTTTCAAAGGCAGTGCGCATTCTTGTGCGGAACTTTTCTGTAATTGGTTCACTTTCATGGGCGATGAAAACAAACTGACAATCGCCGGCTTGCCGGGCAATACGAGTATATATCTCGTCATATTGAGGCAGATGGGTGAAGAGAGCGTGGCAGCAGAGATATACCGCAGATTCCTCACGAAGGTTGAAGGATGCACGCTTCGATTCAGTTTCAGGTATTTCCAGAGGTGTGTAATAAACAGAGAGATTCGGTAAACGTATAAGGTGTTCCGTGTAATGATTGTCGCCATCAGGCGGTTCCATCAACTCACTGCTCAGATAATAGTCAATAGTCGGAAGGCCGGATGTATCAGGATGCCCCCAGGAATTGCACTGAACAGGAGCAAGTCGCAGAGATGCAAGCCTCAGAGATATCGGATTCATGCCTATTTCGGGAAATATCAAAATATGGAGATTATCATTCCGGATTGTCTCACAAAGCTTTTCAAAAGAAAAGACGTCCTCAACAAATCTGCTGAAACAGGCACGCGCCGCATCCGTCTCTTTGTCCTTTTCTCTCCCTGTGTAATAGCCGTGGAGGCTGAAGCGCTTCCGGTCAAGGTTCTCAACCCATCCTTTAATGGGCAGTTTCCAGTTTGAATGCCGATAAAAGTACCCTGATACAATTCCAACCCTGATTGGCTCACCATCAGGCGTAGGAGACAAGGACGGATTGACTGCCCATTGAGGATACTTTGCGGCCATGATTTTGCATACCATCGCTCCATATATTTTCTGCAACTCTTTGTCATTAAATCCCTGCGCTGCGAGATAGAAAGGCTGTTGGCTTCCGACTGCTTCCGCTGCGGCATCGACGTCATCCGGAGTTTGAAGGGAGAGGCGCTCCTGTAATTTCAGGAGTTCCTCACGATATAGATCGCGTGTCCTTCCTATGTCCTGCTCATTATTATATATGACCGGCAGAAGCGCCATGCACCGGGCCCAGCTTGCCTTGAAAAGACCGGGCTTCAATTCAATCGCCCTGTCATAAGCTGAAATTGCTTCTTCCGTCTTTCCTTCTTCTTTCAGCGCGTTCCCCATATCATAGTGGGTTTGAAACATGTCGGGATTAAGTTTAAGCGCCCCCTGATAGGCTTTAATGGCCTCGATGATTTCGCCCTTATCGTGAAGAGCATTCCCGAGATTGCTCCAGATTTCCGGGATGTCGGGGTTGATCCCTAAGGCGTTTCTGAAACTGGCCACTGCTCCATCCAGTTGCCACATTGCTTTCAGGATAATACCTACGTTGTTATGGACGTCGACTTTATCAGGGTTGTGGTGCATCGTACTGTAGTAATTTACCAAAGCTTCGTCAAGGCGCCCCTGTGCCTGAAAGATAACACCAAGATTATAATAGGCGTCATCGAATTCAGGATTGATCTCAATGGCTTTCTGATAACAGGTTATGGCCTCGTCGAGTTGTCCTTTCTGATGTAATGCATACCCCAGATTGAGTTGAGTCACCGCCAGTTGCGGGTTCATTTGCAGTGCTTTTCTGAAGTGAGTTATAGCATCATCAAGCTGTCCTTTTTTCTGAAGTACAGCGCCAATACTATTATAAGTATCGGCAACATCCGGATTAATCTCGATGACTTTCTGATAATATGTTAATGCCTCGTCAAGCTCTCCGATATCCTGAAGGATGCCCGCCAGATTATAGTATGCATTTGCATTGCCCGGATTGATCTGAATGGCTTTTTTGATCATTGCCAAGGCCGAATCATTGTCCTTCTTTTGAAACAGAAGTATTCCGAGAAAATGAAGCACGTCGGCATTTTCAGGCTCACTCTGCAGGATTTCCCGGTAGGCATGCTCCGCTTCATCCAGTTTGCCTGCCTGTTGCTGTTCGATAGCAGTTTTAAGAGATAATTCATTATTCATTGTTTAACCTCACAAGTAAATTATGTTATATAACCTGATCCCTCGACAAACTCACGGTTCAGGATGACATCATAAAGTGTGTCATGGTGAGCTTGTCGAACCACGACTCTTGACCCTTCGACAGGCTCAGGGTGACAGCATGGTGAGCTTGTCGAACCATTGACCCTTTAACTCTTTGACCCTTCGACAGGCTCAGGGTGACAGCATGGTGAGCTTGTCGAACCATGACTCTTTGACTCTTTAACTCTTTAACTCCTCGACCTTTGACTCTTTGACCCTTCGACAGGCTCAGGGTGACAACATGGTGGACCGTGGGTTATGCATATATAAACTTCAGATGTTTCATTACTATTGGATTATTCAAGTTCCTGTGGATATAACCAAGCAGGTTCCTGAGGTCTTCGGACTTTTTCCTCAAACTTTCAGCGTGATCGTTTGCTGTCTCCAGTTCGTAGTGGTATCCGGCAGCCTCCCCGGAAAAATAATTTATCCTGCCTGCGAGGACCAATCTGAAATTGAGATCGATATCCTCAAACCATTGCATGTACCATTCGGAAAAGCCGCCAAGCGATAGAAAACGTTCTCTGCTCACCATCATGAAAGCGCCGGAGTTGCTGAAGATGTCACGCTCTGTCCCGACAGTATAATTATAATAACTCCCGTATCCTTTATGGGAAATCCTCAACTGCTCATCTTTGCCGATAGTTAGTTGAATGCCGGCATGCTGTATCTTATTGTTGCCGAGATGCAGCCTGATACCGAGTGTTCCTATTTCCTGTTTATTTTCGGCATATATCCGGACACACAACGATACGGCGTCATTCAGGAGTTCTACATCGTCATGACAGAAGATGAGTATGTCCGTATCGGAAAGGACATGGTTTTTTACGATGTTGTTCATGATTCCGGCGTGGCTGGCAGCGGAAGATTGAACAAGAATTATATCTTGCGCATCGTCGAACCTTTGTGTTATCCGGGAATCAGGGGTTCTGAAAGCGATATAGAGCTTATAGTTGGTATAGCGCGATTTTCCCCTGATGCTTTCAATGCAGCGGACCAGGGAATCGAAACCATTCTGAACGTGGATGATGATCGCAACAGCGGGTCCTTCACTTAAAATTGTACCGGTGTCACCATACATGACTTCAGGCTCGATGTGATAGGGAAGGCGGGAGCTCCATTTATTGAGAAAGACTAACCTGTTTTGTTCCCACTGGTTATTTGTCTCTCCGATTGATTTATGGATTATTTTTATATCGAAAATAACGCCGACCATGACTCCCTCAAGATGGTTTACAAGGCCGAAATCCACATCGTAGAAATGGAAACCTTTGATGTTTTCGTCGAATCCTTTACGGATTCTTTCTTTGTGTACCGCAAAAAAGACCCCGTCTACCATTATTGTTTCGATTATCTTATCTCCGAAATCACCGCTGTAGCTATTCTCCCATGTCGCAAGTTTGCCGGTATCAGGGTGTATACCCTCGTGCCATACAATCCCGACCAGAAGATGCAACTCATCCCACCATTTGCCTGATGTGGTAATACTTGTTGTTCCCGCTTTTCCCAGGATTCCGAACTCACTTTCACGAAAGTGTTTGAGAATGGTCCTCCCCCAGTTACTCCCGTGTTCGAAGACGACGTCGTCATGGGTGAAGACGACAACCGTATTCCTTGATTCCCGCAGACCCCTGTTGTAGATTTCCGTCAATGCATATTCACCGTTGTTTACAAACTGGAGTATCTCGACGTCTTTGATTCCACAGGTTTCACGAATGTGATCCTGAAATGCGGGATTGTCGGATCTTGTTGAGAAGATAACAGTCAATGATTCATTATTCATAGATTACTATATGTCTGAGACAAATCATTTCCGCTGAGACTTGAGCCGGTCCATGACTTCCTTGAAAATTCCATATACCATGTCAACAGTGATCGCTTCCATGCATGTGAAGCTGCGCGGGCAGTTAATGTGGACACCGGCGGCGAACCTGTGCCTGCACCCTCTGCATGCAACAGGAGTTCTTATGGGAATGAACATCGGCAAGGCAGTATCCATTATGTACTCAGGCTGGGTAGCGCCGAACAATATTATATGCGGAGTTTGCGTTGTCTGTGCAAAGTGGGCAAGGATATCATCGCTGCCGATGAAAATATTGCTCTTTGAAATGACAAGACCTGTCTGCTGCAGTGATAGCACATTGACGAGATTCAGATCGGGATCGAGAAAATCGGGATGCTGTGCAGCGGTTTTGCCGACGGTAACGATTTTGAATCCGTCCTGTTTAAGGCGTCTTCCGAGTTCGACATAGTTCTGCCTGCTCCATTGCCTGCCTGGTACGGAGTCGCTGAAATCGAGTGCGACAAACTCAGGATAGTCTTTCAGAACATTGTTAATGTAATCAGTGTCTTTGGTTTGGGTATAGAGTGTTCCCGTTCTTCTTTTCGGCTTAACGCCTGCAACCTTTGCGTAACAATCAACTATATGTTTCCGGAAGTCTTTTTCATAGGTAAAATCGAGATCGATGAACTCGTCGCACGGGACCGGGGAATTGAATGTGACATACCCGTCAATATCAAAACAGCCCTCAACTGCGTCATTAAAATTCGTCATGAGAAGTATCAGGCTGTCGGGATTCTTTTCTCTCAATGCCTCAATGACAGGCAAAGTGAGGTACACATCTTCGATCTCAGCCCCCCTCTTTATGACAATAGTTTTTCCAAACCTCTGCTTTGCCATATAAGAATGCCAGCGTTTCCTGAACAGGTATTCGTTTACGACGTAATAGCCGGGCAGGTCAAGATTAGTTTGCATCAACCGGACGGATGTCTGGCTTCTGAGATGCTGCCATTTAATGTCGACACTTTTCAGCGTGTATCCATCTTTCCTCAAACGCAGGGACAAATCCATGTCCTCAAAATAGTGATACTGGAATTGTTCGTCAAAAAGTCCGTATTTTTTTGCCAGGGAGACGGGCATAATAAAGCAGCTTCCTTCACAATACTCCGGGTTTTCGGTATCTTCCCATACTCCTATTTTGTCTCCTGCAAGTGTATTAAAGACATTTGTCTTGGGACCTACCTGTGCAATTTTTGAATTCCCCGCAAGAACGCTGATCATGGAAGTGGCCCATTGGTCGAAAAACTGGACATCATCATGAAGCACCGCGAAATATTTTCCCTGAGCCCGTGTGAGATTCCGGTTATGCGCAGCAGCGAAGCCTGTATTCTTGTCACTATGGGTGATTTCGAGTTTCACCTTGTGGTCGGCGAGAGAAGTCCCGAAATGCTGCTCTGCAATATTGACGAAATCTTTTGATACTGATCCATTATCGAAAATAAGAAGTTGTGTCATTTCCGGGGTGTATTGCTTCAACGATTTCATCAGGTTGAGAAATACATTAGGGTCCGGGTCAAGGACTGTTACCGATACTGTGAGCATAATCATCTCCTTTATAGTCGCTTCATGACCTTTTTCAGGACGGGTCTCAAGAAGAGTCGTAAGCCTGTGGCATTCAAAGCTATGTCGAAAATATCTTTATTATTTAACTAATGAGCTTCTTGCAAAAGTCCTTAAAACAGCGCTTATGAGGGTGACAATTTAGATACTTTTGCAAAAAGCTCTATTTATTAAATATATCATATAAACAGCGCTTTTGTAAAAACCATATCCTGTCATGTAAACCTTTAGTGCTGTGCGGTATGGGGTAGTTACCATACGGATTATTTAATGTCTGTTTATAAACATACTAACGCCTTCAGGCTTTCCGATACCCGTCTGATTACAGATTCCCAGTCGCCGGTAGACGGCTGTCGGAAAAGCTTCATCGTAGGATACCACGGGCTGTCTTCGCGCTCCAGGAGCCACCTGCTGTCGACAATATGAGGCAGCAGGTTCCAGACCGGTTTACCCATGGCGCCCGCAACGTGGGCAACCGCCGTGTCCACCGAGATTGTCAGATCAAGATTTTCGATGATTGCAGCTGTATAGGAAAAATCCTTTATCTCTTCGGTGTAATCGATAAGCTTCATGCCTTCCGGCGGGTTCAAAGCTCCGTCTGCATCTTTCCCAACCTGTAAACTGTAAAAAGTGACATCCTGCAAGCTTGTAAGCGGCGCGAACAGGCTGAGGGGGCATGAACGGTTACTGTCGCCGTGTCCCGCTGCCCACACAAGACCAACCTTCAGTTTTCCATTCTCGGAATGAACCTTTTCTTTCCATTTCCGTACCAATTCAGGATTTGCCTTTATATAGGGGACCTCTGAAGGAATGGTTTCCAGTTTTGTTTCAAACACAAGTGGCAGACGCCTTATGGGGATGAAGAGATCAAACTGTGATAATGGAATATCCGTCACTACGGTAGTTAACCCTTTAACATTTTTCAGTAAAGATACAATCTCTTTTTGACAATTCAAAATTACCTTTGCGCCTCTTTCCGCTACCAGCGGCGCGTATCTGATATATTGAATTACATCGCCGAACCCTGCATCCGATTGTATTACGATGGTACTTCCCTGTATATCCGATCCATTCCAGATAGGTTTGGCGGGAATATTTTTTTGCCAGTAGGAATCATTGAATCTCCAGTAGAGGCTCCACCCCTTCTGAAGGTCACCCTTGCGCAGGATCAAATAAGATATTTCGAATATCTGGTTTAATGCGGTATCGTTCGGCTCAATATCAAAAGATTTTTCAAGATGAACAACGGCTTCATCCAATCGCCCCTTTTCTTTTAAGGCAATTCCAAGGTTATTATGAAAGGCCGCATTATCAGGCTCGTATTCAACGGCTTTTTGATAATGGGATACGGCTTCATCAAGAAGTCCCTTTTCTTTGAGGACCAGCCCCAGACTGTTGTGAACAGCAGGGTTCCGATTGTCCAACTCCGCTGCCCTGCCGTAATATGAAAGGGCATCATCGAATTGCCCCTTTTCCTGAGAGATACTTCCCATATTATAGTAGACTGCAATCATATCAGGGTTTAGTTCGAGCGCCTTCTGATAACAGGATATCGCTTCCTCAATAAGCCCTTTCTCTTTCAGCGCTATGCCCAGATTATTATATGAAGCCGCATTGGCAGGGTCGATATTAATGGCTTTTTTATAGCTGTCGACAGCCTCGTCAAGTTGCGCGTTTTCTCTGAAAACTGTTCCCAGATTATAATATGCAGAGGCGTTGCAGGGGTCTACTTCAATGGATTTGTTTATATATTGAACGGCAAGATCATGTTTCCCCTGTTGATAGGATATTACGCCGAGGAGGTGAAGTACGTCACTATTGTCAGGCTGAAGCTGTAGAATGTCTTTACATGCAAGCTCTGCCTGTTCGAGATTCCCTTTTTGAAAATATTCAAAGGCTGCCTGGAGTTTATTGTCAATGTTCACGACAGGTTTCATAAATATTTGTTTTTGAAAAGCAGATTTCCTATCGCACCATCATCAGAATACTGCCGCACTATTTCAAAATCATATTGATTAAACAGGTCTATTGTCTCTTGCCGGGTCAAGGCATCGGGATAAGGGGACTTTTCACCATATTCGGTAAAGAAATAATTTACCATTGGAAGAGTATTAACAGCGCCTTCAATTAATTCTTTTTCAGCGCCCTGTACATCCGCCCATATAAAATCAATGTTCCCAACACTGTTTTCTTTGGTCCATGTGTCGAGCTTGAGTGTCCTCACTTCGATTGTTTTTTCAAAGGAAAGCCATGGATACATACTTGAATGCGAGACTGTATTTTTAATGGAAGACGACGCGTTCCAGTCACCCCGTCCAAAAACCCAGGCCCATTGATCTTTATAACCTGGAGGCCAGCCTCCGGATAAATGCAGGAGGACTATCCCATCGGCATTTGACACAGCCGCCTCTATAAGAGTACATCTTGTATCCTTAACAAATTCTCTAAAAACCGCTATACATCGAGGGTCCGGCTCAAAGCAATAGATGGTAATGTCTTTAAATTCATTTAAAAATTTCAACGTGTCGAGACCTATATGGCTTCCGATTTCCAATACAAACGGATTTTCTTTCTGCAATATGCTTTTGATTCCTTTTTGATCGAGCATGAGAATATTTATCTCCTTATGTTATGGTGAACCGTGAGCTTGTCGAACGGTCGAACCATCAGTCAACTGCTCAGGGTGACAAAAATAACTTTTGATGAAAACACTTACTTGATCCCTTTAACAAACCCTCTGCAGAGAGAGATATGCTCAGGTTTTTCGATCAATTTCCATCCATCTACTTTTGCAAAACCGGCGGCATACGTCATACTCATCAAACAGAAAAGGGTCGGCGCCCACCAGTTCGTCTCGTTATTGCCATATTGTTTTCCAGGATAAAATTCCATGATCGTCTGTTGGCCCGGGTACCCGTGCCCCAGACCGCCCCTGTACGGGCTGAAATCATCCAGGATGGCGGACTCAACATATATGTCCCGGGTGCATACGACCGATATCTTGTCGAGTGCCAGCAACGGATGGCGGAGATGGTAAACTGTGCCGAAAAAGAAGACCGTATCAAATATCCCCAGATTCCCTTCAGAAATATCATAAACGGACATTTCGATTCTTTTACAGATGTCTTCCGAATAGCCGAGGGCCGACCGGCAAAGGTCGAAAGATTCCCAGGCTTTCCTGTCGCTTTGATTCAAACTCCCGAGATAATCGGAAAAGTCGTCAATGGCTATTACTTCTTTCGCTCCGCGTTTCAAAGCTTCAAATGTCCAGTAACCATCCCATGAGCCTATATCGAGTACACGTCTGCCGCTCATATCATCAGGGATTCCATAGGCTGCGGGATTAATCGGGGCCCAGCCCGGTGTCACTATACCATAAGGAAGCTCTATTTTGTGGTACCAGAACGGAATGGTCTTGATTTTGGCGAGAAGCTCTTCTTTTATTTCCATATTTACCTTTCCTGCCTGGTGACGTTTTCATATAATGTCATTTTTGTTACCCTGAGCTTGTCGAAGGGTGCAGTAAGCGTCAATTTACAAATATGGTTTGACAGCTTACCAATGATTTATGATCTTTTCCATGCCTTTTGCGAATCTGTCATTTTTCTTATCTATTATATCAAACTGTCACGCACCATTTATTCCATATTTCATGATAAATCTGCTCCAGATATGCCGCAAAACGCTTTTGGTCGGTCAAGGGTGAATTCTTCATCATTTGTCGCAACCGTTCCCTTAATGTTTTCAGTTTGTCCGGAGCATTTGCCAGATTGACGGCTTTTGCAATATATTCGTCGGATGTAGAGGCAATGAGTTCCGGAAGTCCTACATTCGATAACAAGCTAACGCCGACACGCGATACATGTGCATTTCCGGCAAGGGTAATAACAGGGACTCCCATCCAGAGTGCTTCACATGTTGTAGTTGTCCCGTGGTAGGGAAAGGTGTCGAGTGCGATATCGATCCGGTTATACAGGTCGAGGTGCATTTTAATTGACGGTTCGAAGGACATGAACTCGATCCTCTCGGCGGAAACCCCGTCTTTTTCGAAAACATCAGTTACCCTGTTGCAGACCATTTTGCTAATAAATGCCTGGCTCTTCAGCATTAAGCGGGACCGGGGAAGCTCTCTCAATATGCCGGACCACACCTTTAAAATATCGGTTGAAACCTTGGAGAAATTGTTGAACGAACCAAAAGTTGTCCAGTCATTAGTCAAAGCCGGCAAAGGTCCGACGTCGGGGCTTTCCTCATAAGGAAGATAACAGAGGAAACTTTCCGGCATGCGTATCAGTTTCTCCGAATATAACTTCTCTGTCATACCCTCCGGATCAGTATAGTGATCAACGATCTTATAATCCATTGCAGACAGACCTGTGGTGGACGGATATCCTATCCAACTAACCTGAACAGGCGCCGGCTTCCGGGCAAACAGCAGCAATCGGTTTTTGGCTGTATGGCCTGCCAGGTCTATGAGAATATCTATTTTGTCGTTGCGTATTGATTCAGAGACCATATCATCCGTCATTCCGGCAATGCCTCTCCATTGATCGGTATATTCCTGAATGCGTTTTGTTACATCATCAGGGAAAAGCACATCGGAATAACAGAAGATTTCATATTTTTCGCGGTTGTGAGAGGATAAAACCGGTTCAATAAAATAAGCAATGGAATGCTTTCTGAAATCGGGGGAGACATACCCGATCCTCAATTTTTTGTAAGGGTCGCGTTCATTGGTGTGACGAAGCCGGATGGAAGAAAGGGGTTCGGCAAGTTTTTTTGCAAAATTGAGATGTTCCCTGAAGATAGTCTGCGCGTCATATCCGCAATCATAATTCATAGTGAAGAGGATGTTGCTGTAAGCAATCGCGTGCTCGGGGTTGATCTGAAAAACGTGCCGGTAGTTTGCCTCTGCTTCATCCAGTTTCCCAAAATCCTTCAGAACATTCCCAAGATTTATGTATGCATCGGCAAAATGCGGGTTGAGATCGATTGCTTTTTGATAGTAACTCATCGCCTCTTCAAGCTGCCCTTTTTCCTGCAGAGCAAGCCCGATGTTGTTGAATACATCCGGACGGTTGAGGTTAAGTCCGATCGCCTTTTTGTAGCAGGTTATAGCTGCGTCACGGTCTCCTTTTACCTGATAGGCAACGCCCAGATCATTATAAACAACAGCAAATTGTGGGTTAAGTTGGAGCGCTTTCTGATAGCATGTCATTGCTTCCTCAAGCTGCCCTTTTTTCAGGACGCTCAGCCCCAGATTATAATGTGCATTTGCGAGGAGGGGGTTAATACTCAGGGCTTTCTTGAAATTCTTGATAGCTTCGTCGATATCACCTTTCTGTTTGTAAGCGATCCCCAAATTATTGTATGCATAGGATAGTCCTGGATCGAGCTGCAACGCCTTCTGATAATCGGCAATAGCGCTGTCAATATCCCCTTTGTCTTTAAATACATTAGCGAGATTATAATGGGCATTGGAAAAAATCGGGTCGAGGTGTATTGCTTTGCGGTAAAATTTTATCGCTTCATTGTGGTGCCCTTTCCCTGCATAAGCGAGACCCATATTATTGTATGCAGGGGCATTGTTCGGCATGTGTTGAATGACCTTATTGATATAGCGGATTGCAGAGTCATAATCCCCACGTTGGTAGCATAGTATCCCGAGATTGTGTAAGGCGTCAATATTATTCGGCTTAGTCACAAGTATTTGCCTGTATAATGCTTCCGCCTTTTCAAAATCTCCTGCCTGAAAATGTTCAAGAGCGAATTGGAGCGCTCTATGGATATTCATTTTTGCACCAAGTCCTCCATATAGCCCGATAACAATTCTCAAGGTTCGACGTGAAGCGTTTCGCATCGGTCAAGGGCGATTGTAATATCATATCCCGTAATGATTTTCTGAGCGTTCGCCGCTTCGTGGTATCGTGGGCCAGATCGACAGCTTTCCGGACATATTCCTCTTCACTGTCCCCGATAAACTCCTGCATTTCAACAGTTGTTAACAAACTGGTACCAACTCTCGACGCATGAGTCACTCCGGTTAAGGTTATTACAGGAACTCCCATCCAGAGCGCCTCGCAGGTTGTAGTTGTCCCGTTATATGGAAACGTGTCAAGAGCGATATCAATACGATTGTACAGATCAAGATGCTCTTTTGTGGATGACTTCCATGTGCATAATTCAATCCTTGCCTTGTTTATATCTTTCCCAACGAATTTACCGATAAGCTCTTCCGTGACTTTCCTGTCTCGAAAACTCCTTGCCTTTAGAACGAGCCGGGAATCAGGCACTGCTTTGAGTATCTTAATCCAAAGTGAGAGAACTTCCGGAGACACTTTCGGGTAATTATTAAATGAGCCAAAGGTTATGTGGCCGGCCGTTAAAGCGGGGCATGCGGCGACCCCGGGGCTGTCCTCCGGAGGCAGATAACAGAGAAAAGATTCCGGCAGCCGCAAAAGCTTCTCTGAATAGAATTGTTCGGTCATGCCCGGAGGATCGGTGACGTCATCGACGATCTTGTAATCCATTGTCTGAAGGCCTGTGGTTGCGGGATACCCGATCCATGTAACCTGGACAGGCGCCGGTTTGCGGGCGAATACGAGCATTCGGTTCCTGTCCGTGTGACCCGCGAGATCAACGAGGACATCAATCCCGTCGGAACGAATTAACCCGGCAACATCCTCATCGGACATTCCTGTTATTGACCGCCACTGATCAGCGCAGCTATGTATGCGGTGTGTAACGTCATCAACAGCCCTGACATTAGAATAGCAGAAGACCTCGATCTGCCGGCGGTCATGGGATGAAAGGACCGGTTCGATAAAATAGGCTACGGAATGCCTCCTGAAGTCCGGCGAAACATAACCTATTCTCAATTTGCGGTCCGCCTTACATTCGTTTGTATGAGGAGATATTTTGGGCAACAGCGGTTCGACAAAGCGTTTTGAAAAGTTGACGTGTTCTGTATATATGGTCTGAGGGCTGTGTGACGGATTATAATTCATTGCAAAAAGGAGGCTGCTGTGAATAGCCGGACGCGGGCTAAAGCGGAGCGCATCCTCCAGGCATTTCTCCGCTTTGCTCAGATTGCCCTGATCAAGAAAGACACCGGCCATGTTATTTAAGGCATCCACGAAGGACGGATTGATTTTTAATGCTGTCTCAAAATACTCTAAAGCTTTGTCCAATTGGCCTTGTTCCCTGAAGACGATACCAAGATTGCTGTAAATATCGGGAACGTTCGGGTTCAGCTGCAAAGCTTTCAGATAACAGGTAGCGGCGTCATCAAAAAGACCGCGGTCGCTGAAAATGCTTCCCATATTATTATATGCATCCACGAGTCCGGGATTGAGTTCGAGAGCCGCCTGATAATACACCAAAGAATCATCAATTCTGTTGCACTCTTTCAGGACGTTTGCAAGATTATAATGCGCATCGGCATCATGCGGATTATGTTCAATGGTTTTTCGGTAATACATCTCGGCTTTTTCATAGTCTTTTTTGTCATGAAAACCTGTGGCCAGATTGTAGTAGATATCGGTGAGAGCCGGATTTAATTCCAGGGCTTTCTGATAGCATTCTATTGCCTCATCAAACAAACCTTTTTCCTGTAAAATGAGGCCGAGATTATTATATGCTTCAGCAAACTTGGGATCTATGCGCAGGGATTCCCGATAATGCATTGCTGCTTCGCCGGCTTCTCCTTTTTCTCTCAGAATATTTGCCAGCAAGTAATGTATGCGGGCGTCATTCGGACCGGCATGAAGGGCCTGTTTCAGGTAATGCATTGCTGCGGCGTAGTCTTTGCGCTGGTATGCAACGAGACCCTGTGCTTTCAAAGCGTCCAAACCTAAATGTTGCATAAAATTATTATTGAATAATTGTCATTGCCCGACCTGATCGGGCAATCCATGACGGAAGAAGTTGAGTTATAGCATGGCAAATTCAAGATTCTATCCCTGGTTTCAATATATGATAGAAGTATTGAGCCGTGTGTTTCCAAGTCATTTTGCTCAAATCCTCGCCTGCCTGACGTGCTATATCTTTGAGCGCATCCCTGTTATGATAGGCAAACTCCAGTTTCTCAATCGTCTCGTCAAGACTCGGTTCATCCCAGACAGCAGTTACCTGATTAGCTGCAATAACCGGGACCTGTCTCATTTCGGTCAACATTAGGCTGTTTTGCTCTGTCAGGATATCTTTGTGGCCGCTGTTATATGAAGCGAGTACAGGTTTACCGCAGGCCATGTATTCCATCAGGACAAGATTAGTTCCGCCTTCGCATCTGTTCGGAAAGAGGCCGATGTCGGAATTTCTGTAAATCCTCGGCATCATGATATTGGGATAGACGGGCAGAGTAATAACTTTTTCGAGATTAATGCCGTTATCAGCGAGAACTTTGTTTATGATTGAAAGGTAATCACCGGCAGGCGGAGAAAAAGTGATATAAGGCGACATGCTCATGGTATTAAAACTGAAGGCCCATGAATTGAACCAACTGTTCATGAGATACACGTCTCTATATTTGTCCTGCAGATGCTTAAAAGCCCTGATTACAATATCCTGACCTTTTCTGAACTCGAATTTTCCGCCGGAGAATATAACAAATGAGTCTCTCAAATATTCTTTTTCAGAATGAAGCGGGTTAAAGATTGTAGGATCGATGCCCTGAATGATCGTGGTTACATGTGTAAGGCCATAATTTCTCAGTATATATTTACACCATGTCGAGCCGGCCGCTATCGTGTCGAAATGGCGCTTTCCATTTTCGACGGCGGAAAGGTCCAAAACAGTATCCTCGAAAAATGTGTAACCGACATTTATGCTTCCACGCAACTGGGGCATCATCGGCTTCAATGAGTTGTTCGTCGCCTGTAGTACCGGATGGTCAAAACATATGCCGGTGCTGTTATTGATGCGGCTCTTCTCCTCCTCCGGGATCATCTTGCTCTTCAGCAATCGAAAATCGAATTCGTCGTATATGTCGTTGAAGGTAAAATCGGGGCTGACTAAAGTTACTTCATCAAGCCTGGAAAGTTCCTTGGTTATGTATTTACCGCATACGCCCCATCCATGGAAACTGCCTACGGGGAGAACTATGTATATCATTGCACTATACCCCGTACCCAATCTTCCCATATCCTACGGTAAATATCTTCCATATTGTTTGGAGACTGGCAGGCGCTTTATTGCATGCATATATACCAAACCTCTTCGGATTCTTTTTTTTGCGTCCATTTTCTTGAAGGGCCTTGGTTTTTTAGCATCGGCTCAAGAAGCTATTTGTTCTGTCTGCCTTTCTCTATGAAATTTATAATCGATTGTTCTTCAGCATTCTGAGGTTGAAGAATTTCTGTTTCTATGCGCTCAGGCTGTTTAGGAGAAATAGGTAACGTTGTCAGTGGCTGTAAACGACTGCGTATTTCCCGCCTCTCCTGGGCAGTTTGGGGGCTGACTTGTGCCGGAGCCATTGAGGTGGCTGGAGACCGCGGAGTTGTCGCAGCCTTGGCCGTTGATTCTCTGACCTTCTGCCTTTGCATATCATGAACAAGGATTGTGTATTTTTCATCACCTCGGACCAATACTACTTTGTCTACATCGATCTCTTTCAGGATGAAACCGCTCAAGGTATCGCCCTTCTTCAGGGCCGTCTGCCTCTTTCCCCTTCCAGTAGTGTTGCGAGGCGCTTTCATATCTTCGAGAAATGCAATGCCGGCGTCATCGAAAATCAAGGTCCCATACAATACAAACTCCGGTTTTGGAAGCTGCTGCTGTTGTTCCGCTGCCTTTTTTTCTGCAGGTATTTTCCTTTCAGGATGGAAAAGATTTGCTTCGGAGATCATGATATAGTCAGCCGGCAAGGCAGGTGATGGGCCGGAGGCCTTTTCTTTTTGGGGAGATTGAGACTTCTTCCATGCGGGCAAAACATATAAATTTTGTAAAGTGAACATAGGGTATACCAGGTAATTGAAAAAAAGAAGAACGACTGCAGTAAGAGCGATGTTAAGCGCCGAAATATTGCTGAAGATATATCTTAGTCTTATCATTTTTGAATATTACAATTTGCTATTAAAATATTGTAACATAGAACAATATTAAACTTGTCCTCTTTGCAACTATCGAGTGATAGCAACTTCCAACTTGTTGTTTTTCTCGGTGCCTATGGAAGGGTGGGCATCGCTAATGGTTGTTCTACTCATAGTATCAGGTGTCCAGCTCATCATGCTTGGCATTATCGGAGAATATCTCCGGCGTAATTTTGACGAATCCAGAAAAAGACCCGTCTATATCTATAGATGAAACGGCCGGCTTTGCTGATGGGTTGCCATCTATTAAGAAAAAGGAATATTAGGGGTAAGTAAAATGCATTTGATTGTTTCATGGAAAATAGAGGAAACCAGCGAAAAAAGTACTGAGATTGACGATGCCATGAAGCAGGGGCTGAATGGGTATTCATGGATACAGCCCTTGTCGAAATTTTATATCTTGGAGATTTTTTCTCCTGTGGATTGGATCGTAATCCAGGAAAGATTGCTTTCGATTGCGCAGAATTTTTCAGAAGAAGTGAATTTTATCATGAGTCCGATATATCATGAAGAGACCGATTATTTTACCTTCCGGATTCCGGAGAATAATTTTTACCGCAGAACATGAACCCGAGGTTCGAGGATACAAAGATTTAAGTGTGGTTAACCCTGACAAACATGTCTGGAATAATGTGAAAAGCAGACCGGGATAGTCATTAATAAAAGGACCAGACGGTTTTGGAATGAAGGTTCGCTATTACTTGTGATCATTACAACGAAATACTGAAACTATTTGTGCATTTTTTCAGGAACCCAACTTACGGTATGCAGCTTTATGAATTTATGTGTCCTTACTTATAGCCGTCTTAGTAACAGTGGAGATTATTGATATTGGATTTATTCTTCCTCAGAAATATATCTGAAATCTTCAGATGTCTCGGTTCCTTTTCCTTTGGCAGTTATCTTTAGTTTTTTATAGGTTATGCCCTTTTTCTTAGATGTCGTAACGGAAAGCTTACCCGAGTAATACACGTTAAATCCCGCATAGAGTTCATCACCCAGTTGTATATATGCTGTTGTACTATCGGCAAAGTTGCCAATAGTAGCATTGAGATAGTAGTCGGCTATAATAGGATAAACCATATCGGGTGTAAGGCCGTTTATCGTTACTGTGAGAATCTTAGTTGACCATTTGAGTTTTATGGTAATATACTTGATAGCAGTGTCCGAATAATCCGATCTGTCCACAAATGACACATTAAAGGACGTCTTTCCAGGAGCATACACCCAATCTTCTCCCAACTGGGTATCGAAATGGAACCCTCCAGCTTCGATTACAAAAACCGTGTCATCGTTAAATTTGCCGATATCAATACCGCTGAGGGAAATCTTTCCCTTCAATGAAAAATTCCCATTTTCTGCATCAATGTTGCAGAAATCAACTCCCCACAAATAAAAGCAGTCGGTAGTCTGCTGATATGTCTCACTGAAAGTCAGAGAATTGGCAGCGAAACCGGTTGTTACAGAGAAGAGGATTGCCACGATACATATACTAATAGATATAATTGTCCTTTTTCCCATTTTGATTCGTTTATGACTCCTGATATTATGTCTAACTAAATCGTCTAACATGTGCCCAAGATATCTTTGTTATTCCTTTATTTTTAACGTATAATAAAAACCATGCTTATGTCAATCAAATAAGATTTGTAGTTTCCTGAGGTTTCACTCAAACTAAAACAGGAGTTAAAGGAATAACCGCTTCTGATGTTTCAAACTTGTTGATAATACTAAAAAACCCGATAAAGCTCCGTAGTTGCTTGATCTACGAGATCTTTTAGAAGTTTATACTTAAACTCCTGAGCCTCTTGCAAAAGTCCTTAAAACAGCTCTTATGTCATTCTGAGCTTGTCGAAGAATCATGACTAATCAATAAGTTATGTGACCCTTCGACAAGCTCAGGGTGACAATTTAGATACTTTTGCAAGAAGCTCTCCTGTGAAACAATTCAAAAAGACATTACCATTCCGGATCGATAAAGAGACGGGGATGCTCTGTCTGAAGCTGTTGCATAATGATCGGATCCAAGTTAGAATCCAAAAGGGTAGATGTCCGAGAAAGCTGTTGAACCGTTAAGTTCAGCGTCTCTTTAAGGTTAGCGTTGACCAGTTTGCTTTCCTGAAGGTTTGCACCATTCAAATTAGCGCCCGAGAGGTCTGCATAGTTGAAATCAGCCTCTGCGAGATTTGCTCTTTCCATGTTCGTATTGACGAGCTTTGCACCGTTTAAATCGGCGCCGTTAAGATTGACTTCGCTGAGATCTGCGCCACTCAGGTTGGCTGCGCTGAGTTGGACCCGTGTGAGATCGGCCCCTATCAGAATAGCTCCCTCGAGATTAGCAGTAGTAAAAAATGTGTTCTGGAGATTTGCCTTAGTAAGGTTGGCACGTACGAGACTCGCAGCACTGAGTTCAGCCGAGTTCACCATAGCTTCGCTCATGTCTGCTTCGTCAAAAATGGCAGTCATACATTTTGCTTCTGTAAAGACTGTTTTTCTCAGCGTAGCTTTCCGGAAATCGGCTCCGATAGGATATGCTTTTATCAGGGCAGCCCCGGTCAGGTTTGCACCGCGAAAAATGACGCCTCTCAGGTCTGTTTCGCTGAGGTCTGCGCCGGTCAGGTCAAGTCCGCTTAGATCCCATAAGCCGGAGGGCATCGGACCCTCGACTTTACCGGTTGCAAGCAGCTTTTCCCATGTTTTCTCTTTGCTCAACATGAAATATTGTAGTATGTTTGATACAGGATAAGCAATAGAATTTCTGTCTTACAAATAGCCTTGGTGTTTAGACGGGTGAAATTATCAGAAATCCGCTTATGGCACTTACTTTGCTCTGCCGGATTACCCGTTTGATTCGTTAATTTTCGTTAATAATGGGAATGCTTGCATATTATTGTGAGTATCCTGCAATATAAAATAAAAAGGAGTTTTATATGTTTAGAATATTAGTATCAATAATTTTAGTTATGCTTTTTTCTTCCATGTTATTTGCCGAGGATAATGTGGTAGCAAAGGTAAACAATACTGTTTTAACAGATAAAGATCTTGAAGCTCAGGTTGATAGACTGATTTTACGAGCTACATTTCACAGAAATGTGCCGATTGAAAAACGCAAAAGATTTTATGATAAAGCTATTGAAGAACTCATAACCCGGGAGTTGCAATATCAGGACGCTATAGCAAGGGGCATTCAGTTGGATAAAGAAAAAGCGGATAGCCAGATGGAAACGATCAGGAAAAAGTTTAAATCTGAAGATGGATTAAAAGCAGCGCTTAAGAGGGAAGGGTTGACGGAGGAACAATTACGTGCTCGAGAAGAAAAAGATATTATTATACAGACTGTGATAGCAAAAACAGTCAACGAACCTGCACAGATAACTGAAAGTGCACTTAAAGATTATTATGAAAAAAACATCACAAAGTTTAAGCAGCCTGAAAGTGTAAAAATAAGACTTATATCGACGAAAGATGAGAAAAAGGCAAACGAAATACTTGTTAAGATCAAGGCAGGCGAGGATTTCGGAGATATAGCTTATAATATGTCAGAAGACGATTACCGTGTTAAAGGTGGAGAACTTACTTACATGCATAAAGGTCGAATGCTCCCTGCAATTGATGATGTCGCTTTCAACATGAAGGCAGGCGAAGTCAGTGATATCATAAAAGCAGACGACAAATGGTATATCATCAAAATGGAAGATAAGAAGCTTGAACATCAGATTCCTTATGAAGAGATTAAAGTCAAACTCAAAAAAGACATGGAAGCAAAACTGACACAGGAACTCAATGAAAAATGGATGGCTGACCTTAAAGCCAAAGCCAAAATAGAGATATTTCTAAAGAAAGAGTCAACGGATAAAGGGGAATAGCATATTACTGCACGCGACATTATTTTGTTAAAATAATATAAAGAAATTTAAGAATTTGATTGCTAAAATTTAACTATTGAAAGGAGATGACTCATATGAAAAAATGGATGATGCCAATCATCGCAATTGTCTTTTGCTTTTCCTTGTCAGGAGTTCCTATTATAGCTGAAGCTGCCCATGGTATGGGTTCAGCTGATGTGGTGATTGCAAAGAAATTTACAGGTGAAGTCACAGGGGTAGATCTTCCATCACAGACCATTTCTGCAAAGCAGGGGTATATCCTCTTTAATGTAACTCTTGATGAAAAGACTACCATCCGAAAAGAGAAAGAGACCAAAACTATCAATGACGTCAAAGCTGGTCAAAAGGTTACTATACGGTATTTTGAGGTGGGTGGTAAGAATGTTGCCAAGAGTATTCGTATCAATCCCTAATTGTAGATAGGTTGGTTTCTGCCGCCAACCTTTTACTGAAACATTATCGCGGAGTTTTATAAAACTCCTTTGAGTGCATCCGCGACTTTACTTTACCCCTGATTTCTTATATGTCCCATATATATCGAGACTCGCGCCTTGATATGGAATGACACGTTCGACTTGACCTTCAAATATTACAAGGTCCCCCTTATTCAGGTCTAAAGATGCATCCTGATTAGTAAATAGCAAAATATTGTATCCTTTATGGGGAGTACTGGCAGGGGTAAGAATTCTTATCTTGGATTGCTCTTTGGTTACCGGAAGGACATAGACTACTTTTCCTTCACCTTTGGCTTTCTTCCCTTTAATGTCTTTGAAATACTCCTTTGCCTGAAATTTATTAATCTGTTCAGGATCAAGATTTTTCAGTATTTCGTCAACATTGAGAGCAGTCTCATCAGCTCCTGCGGGATTATACAATATGCAATGAAATGCAAATAATGACAACACTATGAAGAGTGGATATACGAAAAATATTCTCATCTTTTTGTCCTCTCGAAAAAATCTTCCGAACTAATTCATTTTATCATAATTTTCAGATTAATGATCTTACAGATACTCTTCTATCCCGGTCTGTGCTCTTAGGCCCTTATAGATTGTATCGGCTATCTGATAAAGGTTGACGGTATCTTCCCTGTTGTATATCTTGAGCCGCTCAAGGGCGTCGATGCTCCCTCTTCTGGCATTCTCCCACAGGTGGACCGCGTCATAGCCGTTCATACCCTGGACTGTTTCATCCCTTTTGATGTTGAGGGCTATCTCGAGTTTTTTAAAACCTCCTTTGAATCCGAGACGTTTTGAGCCAAAGCAGATGTCAAAGTGAGGCATATCGAACTTCAGGTCCGGCATGGCTCTTATGAGAAAAGGGATGTCAAAGGCCGTCCCGTAGAATGTTATAAGGTATTTATACCTGGAAAGTTCCTGCCTGAGGTTATCGGCGGAAAGGTTTACATTCCGGATAAAACATTTATAGTCATGTCCGTCGTATAAGCCTACGACGGTAACATATCCGCCTTTATCAGGCATAAAACCATTCGTTTCGATATCAAGGCAGACTGCATCATCCCTGAACTTTTCAAAAAGCCGCCAGTGTTCACGCCGCTTTATGGTGCGGGCAAAATATTCCGCATTGGCATTGTCGAGCTCTTCCCTGGCTGAAGACAACTGCCCGTCAAAACAAGTCTTCTTGTCCGGACTTATGCAATCCATATCAGGGGCATTGATGAAATCGGACCAGGTGAGTATACCGTTCCTCCAGAGCCTTTTTTCTATCCTCTCGCCGATACCGGACAATATGCTGAAAGTGTTTTGTATCATACTATCATTATGCAATACCTGCTATTGATTAATCAAAACAATCCGAAGAAAGGCTGCAATTAAAGGTAGTATTTATGTGTGCGGGTCTTTGGCTTCCTGCAGACCTTTTAATGCGCTTTTGTTGGCGGGGTCTTTTTTGAGGGCCTTTTCAAAGGTGGACTTCGCTCTCAGATGGAACCCGAGTTTGAGGTAGATATGACCCAGTCCCGCAAGGTATTCAACGTTAAACGGTTCAAGTTTTACAGCCTGACTAAGCGCCTTTGCAGCCTGATGATATTTCCCCATTTTTTCAAAGGTCAATCCAAGGTTGAAGTGATAGGCCGGCACGGCGCCGTCAAGATATGCGGACTGTCCGAACAAGTCGCTTGCCCCGGCATAGTCGCCTTTTCTGAAGGCTTCTTCGCCTTCAAGGAACCTGATCCTTGCGAGTTCTTTGTTATTGCTATGCAGTTTTGCAGGATTTACGGTGAGGCTATTGTCATATTGTTTTCTTTCAACAGGACTGGAAAGGACCTTATATGCCTCTGTCAGACGGGAAAATATCGCGTTTAGCTTATCCTTCATAGTCTCGGAAGGCAGATACAAATGTCTGTCGGGATGGAATTCCTTGGCAGCGGTGTAGTATGCCTTTTTTATCTTATCAAGGGTCGCCCATTTTTCAACATTGAGGAAACTATAGTAGTCCGTGTACTCAAGCTTTTTAAAAATACCTTCAACCTTTTTCAAAAAGTCGGGATCAGACTCAGGCTGCCGTTCTTTCAGTATATCTTTTTCTACTGTGTCTTCCTGCATGCCTTTCTCCTTTATATCGATTATCCTCGTATTCAAAAGAGCATAAAGGGTCCTCATGGTTTGAAGGGCGTCAATTGGAGAGAGGGCCGTTATTTCACCGATGCTCTTCCTGCCGTCTATGGCATAGAGAATTACCTTATCATGCGTATCCAACTGAATATCCTGAAACAGGTCCATAGGGTCCGAAGAATAACATAAAACGGCGTCGTTCCCAGGCATTGCTTCTTTAATGGAAGCGGTACTTTTCATGCTTTTGACGCCCCGGTAAATAAGGTTTGCCGCGCTTAATTTCAGGGTTATAAGTTTTTCCGATACAAGAGGTCCCTCAATCATAACAAATCCGCAGTCTTCCCACTGGAACAGGGTGAGAATAATATGTTCGACCTGTCTATTTACGGCAAGAATAAGATCTTCCGGTTTCAGAAAACCAAGTTCCACCAGAATCGAACCCTGACTTTTTCCGCTTTTCTTTGAGATATTAATCACCTGATAATATTGATCGTCCGTGATTTTGCCGGTATGGAGCAAGACCTCAATAAACCGGTCTTCTGCCATGTTTGAAGTGGCGTATACCATGTCGCCGTTTCTGATATAAATCCTTTTGATGATGCGGTCTTTTGACAGCTCAAGTATGCCGTTCTTTTCGCTTCTGTGCATATCCAGTAATACGTCGGCAAGAGGATAGTGTTTTAACCGTCCGGAAATGGCTTTTCTCTCGATACCGCCCGATAGACGCGATGAATTTTTCTTCGACCATATAATCCTGCCGTCTTCATCGAGGTTTAAGTCTTTGATCGTAAAGTGTATGTTTGAGTCAATCAGGAAAGGCGGCGGATTGTCTATATAAAAGCCGACGCCTTTTAGGGAGTAATCGGTTGTAACGGCCTTCAGGGAATCGTCTTTGGATGATAAAAAAAATTCAGTCTTGCACGGATATCTTTTGAACAGCCTTTTGTCTTTTGGTAATGACATAACCCCGCTATCGGATTAAGAAGACCGGTTTCCACCTAATCAAGTTAGGGGCAGGCCCGATCAAGTCCGAGACGACAAAATATGAAAAGTCTTTGCCGGTATGCAACACTATGCGCCGTTTTCAGGGAGACTCAATTTGATGACCTGTCCCTTTTCCCCAAGTTTGCCTATATCTTTTCCATTAAAAAAGACCTTTATACCGCCGGCGTTGCCGATTTTCAGGGAAAAACAATTTTTCGCACGCCATGTGACCGATTCGCCGGGCCGCATCATTAACTCCTGAGATTGTGTCTTGTCTGAAATGACCTGCAGCCATGTCGGATCATGGGCTTTGATCTCAAGCACCTGTTGAGCGCTCACCTGGTCCGGGAGATTTTTTTGTGCCGGTCCAACGGGAATAATAGCCGGAGGCTGCGGCGCCGGAGGCCGTTTGAACTGCATGGAAGCAAGCGCTATTGCCAGACATAAAATCAGCGAAGGAATTAAGAAATATTTCAGACGCGTCTTTTTTTGCGGCGAGGGTCCGGTATCCTGAGCGATCTTTTTTTCAGGCTGCGGCGGTGATACCTGCAGATTGTACGTGTTTAAAATTTCTTCGGGATTGAGATCCAGGCTCCTTGCATAGGAATTGAGGTATGCCTTTACATATACTTCGGCGGGAAGGTTCTTCAGGTCATCGTCTTCAAGCGCTTTCAGATAGGCATACTTTATTTTGAGCGTCTCGGAGATTTCCCTGAGGTCCATGCCCAATTCCTCGCGCCTTTTTTTCAGAATCTCCCCTACCAAAACTCCTCCGCAAGCATTAATGATTTTTTCTAATATACCATAGAACTTACGAGAGGGCAATAAAGCTTAACTTTAAGGGAGTGTAGATTACGAAATAGTTCGCTTATTCTGTGCTAATATAAAAAACTATGAACGTTACAAAAGATGTTCTAAATTTGAAAGGGAGACATGATAAAAAAGCTTTTAGGCGACTCCTTGATGTACTATTAGCACTGTTCGATATGCATTTATATAAAACACACATAAAGTTAAAAGTGCCGTCAGGTGAATATGAATTATCTTTTGTCGCGTTCTAAATGGTTTTTTATCATGTCTCCCTTTCATTTTATGCAACCGGTTGAAAAACTATGAACAGGGTTGTTGTGACAGGCATCGGGGCTGTAAGCCCGCTCGGTAATACCTTTCAGGAGTCATGGGCTGCGGCCAAAAAAGGATTAGCGGGCATAGGTCCGGTAACCGGATTTGATGCTTCGGATATCCCATGGCAAGTTGCCGGAGAACTGAAGCATTTTGATCCGGGCAGGTATCTTTCCGGTAAGGAATTAAAACGCCTTGACCCGTTTGCGCAGTATGCCGTAGCTGCAGCGGTCATGGCGGCAGAAGACGCGGGACTTATTTCATCCTTCATCCTTCATCCTTCATCCCTTTCTTCTGCAGGAATAATAGTCGGTTCGAGCCGGGGCGGCATAAGCTCTCTGGAGCATTCGATCATTAAAAGCCGTCGACTATCGCGGAAACAACATTCCGTTTCTCCATATCTTATGCCTGCGACAACCATCAGCATGGCCCCGTCCTATATTGCACAGAAGCTCGGAATAAAAGGCTGCTGCCTTGGCGTTTCAAATGCCTGCGCATCAGGAGCAAATGCGATTGGTGAGGCCTACCGGTTAATCATTTCAGGATATAAATACCCTGTATTATGCGGCGGAGCCGAAGCGCCTCTGTGCGGGATATGTTTTCAGGGATACGGCGCATCAGGCGCTCTATCGAAAATAAATGATTCTACCGCAAGCAGACCGTTTGACAGGACGAGAGACGGTTTTGTGCTTTCAGAAGGGGCCTGCATAATGGTTCTGGAAGAATATACAACTGCACGGAAAAGAGGCGCGAAAGTATACGGGGAGATCACAGGATATGGCAATACCTGTGACTCCTTTCATCAGACCATACCCTCTGCGGAAGGAGAGGCGAGGGCGATAAGCGCTGCAATAGAAGATGCGGGGCTCGCTGCCGGAGATATCGATTTTATCAATGCCCACGGCACATCCACAATCCTTGGGGACAAAACAGAGACCGAGGCTATAAAAATAACCTTCGGAAAGAAAGCCTGTGAGATTCCGGTATTTTCACTGAAATCTATGACAGGGCATATGCTTGCCGCATCCGGCGCTCTGGAGGCTGCGATTACTATGATTAGTATGTGCGAGGGGACCATACCGCCCACAATAAACCTCACGGAACGCGATCCAAAATGTGATCTTGATATTGTGACCGAACTCAGAAAGGCTGACATCGAATATGCTATATCGAATTCCTTTGGCTTTGGCGGGGTGAATGCAGTGCTGGTTATGAAAAAAATATAAAAAATATCAAGAGAACTCTTCCATTGCTTCCTGCGTGGGGCCGTCAGGGGTATCGCGGTATTTGGGTGAGAAATGCATGACGATCAGATTTCGCACGCCTGCCTCTCTTGCGATCATCCCGGCAGTCTTTGCGGTCAGGTGGAATCGTTCTTTTGCCCTGTCCCTGTCTTTATCCATAAAATAGGCCTCACAATAAAGGGTATCTGAATTGCCTGTGAACCCGATAATTTTGAGGATATTCTCTTCGGTTAAAGAGACGTCCGTGATATAAGATATCTTTTGCCCTTTTGTTATCGTTGCAATATTTCTTAACGTATCGAGGGTGAATTCCTTTCCTTCAACGACGATCTCAGTATCTCCTGATCGGCCTTCCCTGATGGCCTTTTTTAATTCTGAAAGCCATGGGCCTACTGGAAGTCCCATTTCATTGAGCAGGGCTTTATTGATGTTGATGTGGAATTCTTCTTCAAGGGAAAACCCGAGACAGGGCGTCTGATGGTCCAGTTGGACGGCCTTGACTGTAAAAGGAGGTTCTTTAAGAAGTATGCCGTTGAAAGCCGATGGGGGATGACCCGTTCTCTGAAAGTATTGCTCTGCATAAAAGCCGGTCGGGGCGACACTGTTTCCATCCACACAAATTACTTCCAATTTTAAAGGGTAATCTTTAATGAGGTTCCATGTATAGCCTTTCAGCTTTCCTTCTATGCATTCGGTTATGTTCGCCGGACCGTATATCTTCAATGGAACTTCCCTCCGTAAAACAGCCCTGAGAAGAGTATCAAATCCTATGAAATGGTCGATGTGTGTATGGGTCACAAAAACGTCCGTAATTTTCTGAAGGTTGCCGGGACCGAGTTTTGAAATATCCCCGATATCAAACAACAATGCCCTTCGTTCCCCCGGTATTCCGACAAAAAGAGAAGGGTCTTCAAAAGGGCCGTTGACAAGATGATGAATAAATGCGGGTTTCATGAGTGATTATATTCCATTATGATATAATACTACCAAAAATATTTTAATAGAAAACGGCTTTATTGCGTAATCCTTCAGTTACAGGTTTAATCCCCTCCTTTGCAAGGAGGGGAAGGGGTGGTTTTAATTATTTTTCAAAAACCCCTCCAACCTCCCCTTGCAAAGGGGAGGATTTCTCAACCCTTAACTGAATGCTTACTTTATTGCCTTATTACGATTCATTGGAGGAGAGATGTCTGAACTGAGAAAAGATCCTATATCGGGCCGCTGGGTCATTATTTCCGTAGAGAGAGGAAAAAGACCGACTGATTTTATTTCTCCTTCCCAGAAAAAGAGGGGAGGGTTCTGCCCTTTCTGTCCTGGAAATGAGTATACTACCCCTACCGAGATAATAGCCTTCAGACCTTCCGGCACGGCTCCTAATTCTCCCGGGTGGACCCTAAGGGTCATGCCGAACAAATTCCCGGCCCTTCAGATTTACGGCGAGCTGAGTAAAACCGGCGAAGGCATGTTTGACAAGATGAACGGGGTCGGCGCCCATGAGGTCATTGTCGAGACGCCGGACCACCTGCAATCATTGGCAACTATTCCGTTAAAAAGCGTTGAAGACGCCCTCTGGGCCTATTACATGAGGCTGAACGATTTGAAGAAGGACCGCCGCTTCAAGTACATACTCATTTTCAAGAATGAAGGAGACGCTGCAGGGGCTTCTCTTGAACATTCGCATACACAATTGATAGCTTTGCCTATCATACCTAAACTGGTGCAGGAAGAAACGGAGGCCGCAAAGCGTTACTACGAGCTGAAAGAACGGTGCATTTTCTGCGATATCATCAATCAGGAGCTGGAGGCCAGGAAGAGGGTGATCTATGAAAACTCCAGGTATGTCGCCATAGCTCCCTTTGCCCCGAGGTCGCCTTTTGAGACCTGGATACTGCCGAAGAGTCATGAATCGAGTTACTTCCCGCCGGACAGGAATTTTGCGCCTCTGGCGGAAATCCTTCAGACAATTCTAAAACAGATGGACAAGATACTTGATATTCCGCCATATAATTTCGTTCTGCATACCTCTCCCTTTGTTGAAGAAACAAATGATTATTACCACTGGCATATCGAGATTGTGCCCAAACTGACGAAGATCGCGGGCTTTGAGTGGGGCTCCGGTTTCTATATCAATCCCACTCCTCCGGAAGAGTCAGCCCGGTTTATGCGGGAGGCAAAACTGTGAAGATACTGATAGCCTCTCCCGAGGCGGTGCCTTATATAAAGACCGGAGGCCTTGCAGATGTAGCCGGATCTCTGAGCAGGGAATACCGTGGGATGGGTCATAAAACATGCCTGATACTGCCTCTATATAAAAAAATACGGGAGGATTTTCCCCTGAACGATACCGGACTTTCAATAAAAGTCCCGGTCGGGGAAAGGCTTGTAGAAGGCAGGATATTCAGCCATCAGTCTTCAACTTATTTTCTGCAATGCGAAGAGTATTTTAACAGGCCGGAACTGTACGGTACGCCGGAAGGAGATTATAGCGACAATGCCGCAAGGTTTATCTTCTTCTCACGGGGACTGCTTGAGGCGTGCAGGGCGCTGAACTTTCAACCTGAAATTATCCATTGTAATGACTGGCAGACGGGACTTGTTCCTCTCTACCTGAAAACGCTTTTTAAAGACGACACATTTTTAAAAAACACGGCTACTATTCTTACCATACATAATCTTGGCTATCAGGGTCTGTTCCCGGCGGCTGAGATGTCTCTGACCAACCTCGGACCGGAACTTTTTCACCCAAGGGGAATAGAGTTCTACGGCAAGGTGAATTTTCTGAAGGCAGGCATTATTTCTGCGGATATCCTGAATACCGTAAGCGTTACATACGCCCGGGAAATATTGACAGCCGCCTCCGGGTTCGGACTCGACGGTGTTATACGAGACAGAGAGAAAGACCTTTACGGAGTCATAAACGGTATAGATTATGAAGAGTGGAATCCGTCAAAAGACGTTTTGTTACCCGCTTACTACAGCAGCCGGGATGTCTCGGGAAAGGCTGTCTGCAAGAGGGAGTTGATAAAAACATTATTTAAACAAGGCAATCCCGAAGCTGAGAAAGCGCCTCTCGTCGGCATAGTCGGCAGACTTTCCGAACAGAAAGGGATGGACCTTGTCGTTCAATGCGCTCCGGAACTTTTTTCTCATGGAGTGAGGCTTGCTATTCTCGGTAAAGGCGATGACGCTATACAGAGGGCTTTACTGACTCTGGCGGATAAATACAAGGGCGCTATCTCGGTTAATATCGGATTTAATGACCGGCTTGCCCACATGGTTTATGCGGGTTCCGATTTTTTTCTGATGCCCTCTAAATATGAACCATGCGGACTTGGCCAACTCATAGCAATGAGATATGGCACAATTCCCGTTGCAAGGTCAACAGGCGGCCTTGCCGATACCATACAGGATTTTGATCCGTTGAAATCAAGCGGCACAGGGATCCTCTTCCATGATTATACCCGTTATGCTCTGCTTGAAGCTCTCAAAAGGGCCTTTTGTGTTTATACCGACGGCAGAAAGATGAAAAATATGATTGCCGATGGAATGAAGATGGATTTTTCATGGAAAAGTTCAGCTGGGCGGTACATTGAGCTTTATCAGAATGCAATAAAAAGGGAAAGGTTTTAAGGGTGTCGCTTATGGAACATATGCAGAAATTTACCGAGATCATTTTTAGCAATATCCGCGACGGCATTGTCATGATCGACAAAAATTACAGGATACTTGCCGTTAATAAATCTATAGAGAAATGGATCGAAAAAGCCTCGCAGGACATCATAGACAAGGACTGCAGGGAAGTATTCCATGACCATAGCTGGATATGTCCTCATTGCGCGGCACAGGTCACCTTTGAGACAAAAGAGGTTAATACGGTAACACAAAAAGTCAACCTTGATGACACTACGTATTATGCCGAACTTTCAGTATATCCGGTAAAGAACGAAGCAGGCGAAGTGACCGAATGTGTCGTGTTTATTCAGGATATTACCGACAGGATGGTATGCCACGATGAAATACTCAGGCTTTACAACGAAGTTACCCAGACAAAAGAATACCTTGAAGGGATTATAGAGAATTCAGCCGATGCAATCGTTACCTCCGATCTGAACGGCATTATCACCTCGTGGAATCAAGGCGCGGAGAAGATATACGGGTTTACAAAGGAAGAGGTATTGGGAAAGTTTCTGCCCTTTGTCCCCGAAGGCCTTATTGACCCTGAATGGGAGAATAACCGGAGGGTCAGGAACGGCGAGCTGTTTAGAAGGATTGAAACCTTAAGGAAACGAAGAGACGGTTCTATCATAACGGTTACCCTCACTCTCTCTCCGGTCAAGAATGCCGCCGGCGAGGTCATCGGCATCAGCGGCATATCCAGGGACGTATCTGAATTAAAGGATGTCGAGAGGGAATTAGTCAGAAGGAATCAGGAACTTTCCCGGCTCTTTTTCATCAGCTCGGCGATGACGGGAACCCTTGACCTTGACAGGCTGCTGCGTATGGTGCTCACGGCGGTCACCATGGGTGACGGTCTCGGTTTTAACCGTGCGATCCTCTTCCTTGTTGACGAAAATAAAAATGTATTAAAGGGCGCCATGGGCGTCGGGCCGGCCAGTTACGATGAAGCCTTTCAGATATGGGACAGGCTCTCGATTGAGCGGAAGACCTTGCCCGATATTATGAAGGATATTGAAGCGGGGCCTTTGAGAAAGGATTCATTCTTTGACAGATTGAGCCTTGGCATAGAAATACCTTTGACGGAAAATACGATCCTGACAAGGGCTGTGAAAGAAAAAACACTGCTCAATGTCCTGGATGTCGCCAAAGAACCGCTCTCTGATGCGGTCCTTATCCAAAAGATGGGCACGCAGGCTTATGCCGTAATCCCTCTGGTGTCGAGAGATAAGGCAATAGGCGTTCTCTGGGTAGACAATTATTTCAATAAAAGGCTGATCGCCGAAGAGGACATGAGGTTTCTGACAGCCTTTTCAAACCATATAGCTTCGGCTGTTGAAAATGCGCGGCTCTTTGAATGGGTCAAGTTGACGGAGCAGGAACTCGAAAATATTTTTGAGTCCATCTCGGACATGGTCTATTTCGTTACGGAGGACTTTGTCGTTAAGAATATAAATAAAGCCGTTTGTAAAAGATTGGGTAAGCTTCCCGATGAAATAATAGGCAAGAAGTGTTATGAGGTATTCCACGGCATGAACGGACCCTGGAAAGAATGCCCCCATCAGAAAACAGTGGAACAGAAGAAGGCGTTTGTGGAAGAAGTGGAAGACCCGTATCTCGGAGGCACCTTTATCACCTCAAGTTCGCCTATCTTCGACACCTCCGGTGAGTTTATCGGCACGGTCAATGTCTTGAGTGACATCACTGAACTTCGGAGTCTCCGCGAGCGTGTTGTCAAAACAGAGAGGATGGCAGCCCTTGGCGAGGTTGCCGCGCGGGTTGCCCATGAAATCAGGAATCCTCTCGTTTCATTAGGCGGGTTCGCAAGGAGGCTTGAGAAGAAGCTTGACGGCAATCTAAAGGAATATGCCGACATAGTAGCCAAGGAAGTCGGAAGGCTTGAGGGGATACTGAATGAGATACTCGGTTTTGTGAAGGAAACAAGGCTGAACAAAGAGACGGTTAATTCCGGGAAACTACTTGAAGATGTCGTATCTCTTGCTATATCCGAAATCGACGAAAAGAACATCAATCTTGTCAGGGAATACCGTGACTCCGCAAACATCTACATTGATCCGACAAGGATCCGCGAGGCCCTTTTAAACATCCTTAAAAATGCGGTCCAGGCGGTAAGTCCTGAAAGCATGATAACGGTCAGAAACTATGTGAAAGACGATAAATGTGTTTTTGAGATACAGGATACAGGTCCGGGCATTAACGAAACGGATATGCAATATATATTCGATCCTTTTTTCACTACAAAAAAGACCGGCACCGGACTGGGACTTGCAATAACTCACAGGATTGTCGAGGAGCACAAAGGAAGTATCGAAGTTGAAAGCAAACAGGGAGAGGGCAGCACATTTAGGGTTTTTTTGCCTTTGACATAATATGTTGAAGAGTTTACTGAGCAAACCGGTTGAATTGAGTAAACTAAAAAGGGAGGAGAGAAATGAAGATACTGGTTGTTGATGATGACCTGCATATTCAGAGGCTTTATAAAGAAGAGTTCCAGGACGAAGGCTATGACGTTGTGGTGGCTTCAAACGGGGCAGAGGCGATGGAGATGTTCGAGCGCGAGAATCCGGACATTGTGACTCTCGATATCCTGTTGCCCGATGTGGACGGCATCCGGATCTTAAGGCAGATGAAGGAAAAGAACCCCAAGATACCGGTGATAATGTCCACGGCATATGATTACAGGGACGACTTTGCCGTATGGGCGTCGGAAGCCTATATTGTCAAATCGTCGGATCTGGATGAATTGAAGATTATGATCAAAAAGCTTTTAGGCAAGCAGTAATGTCCCGTAACATTTTCCTCGAAAACACGCCGCTATCTGAAGCGTTATCACGATGGCTGACCAGGCTTGATTCCGAAGGCATTACAAAGCCTTTCTCCGGAGATACGGTCAGCGTCCCTGATGCTCTTGGAAGGGTTACTGCGGAAGCGGTCATCGCAAGAGTATCCTCTCCTTTTTATCACTCGTCGGCTATGGATGGTTATGCGGTAAGATTCACGGATACCTTCGGCGCTTCCGAAAGAACTCCCATGAAACTTGGAATCGGCTCCGGAGCTGTTCCCGTCAATACGGGAGACCCCATGCCTGACGGATTCAATGCCGTAATAATGATAGAAGATGTGAATATAATAAGAGCCGTAAGCAAAGAGCATGGCGTAATAACGGAAGAGTACATCGAGATTATTTCCCCTGCCACCCCCTGGCAGCATGTGCGTATAATCGGAGAGGATATCGTGGCGACCGAGCTGATTTTGCCTGAAAACCAAAAGGTCAGGCCGGTTGATATCGGCGCCATGCTTGCGGGCGGTCATATCGATGTGAAAGTCAGAAGGAAGCCGAAGGTCATCATTATTCCTACGGGAGATGAGATTGTGGAGCCGGGCTCCGAGCTGAAAAGGGGTGATATTATAGAATACAATTCAAGGGTCCTCGGCGGTCTTGTTTCGGAATGGGGCGGTGAATACGATAGATACCGGATCGTCCCTGACAGCCTTGAGGAATTAAAAAAAGCGGTCCTTGACGCTCACGCTATGGGCGATATCATTGTTGTAAACGCCGGTTCGTCTGCCGGTTCGGAAGATTTCACTGCAGAGGCTATAAGAGGACTCGGTGAAGTGTTGCTGCACGGTATTAATATAAAACCGGGCAAACCCGTTATCCTCGGGATAATAAAGGGCAAACCCGTACTTGGCATACCCGGTTATCCCGTGTCTGCTTATATAACATTCAACTTATTTGTAAAACCGATTATCTATAAATGGCTTGGCCTGGACATTCGTAAACCCGAGACCCTCTTGACAAAGATATCAAGACAGGTTGCTTCCCCTGCCGGACAGGAAGAATTCCTTAGGGTCAAGGTAGGGAAGGTCGGCGATACGTTTATTTCTACTCCGGTAAGCCGTGGCGCAGGCGTGTTGATGTCATTGGTCCGCGCTGACGGATTTATCCGGATACCTGCCATGTCGGAGGGGATTGGCGCCGGCTCTGAAATCGACGTCGAATTGCTCAGGTCTAAGGAGGAAATTGAAAATACGATTGTTTGCATAGGCAGCCATGATAATGCGCTTGACCTTCTTGCGAATATCCTGAAGAAGAGATATCCGGGATATTCACTCTCATCGGCCCATGTCGGTTCTATGGGCGGGTTAATAGCCCTGAAGAAAGGCGAGGCGCATATGGCAGGCACGCATCTGCTTGACGAAGAAACCGGCGAATATAATGTCCCGTTCATCAAAAGGCTGCTCGGCGATAAAAAAATAGCCCTCATAAACCTTGTTTACCGGGAGCAGGGCTTGTTGGTCCTCAAAGGCAATCCGAAAAATATAAAGGGCTTTGATGATTTGACAAGGAGCGACATAGTATTTGTAAATAGGCAGGCAGGCGCAGGAACACGGCTGCTTTCGGATAAATGTTTGAAAGAGTTTGGTATCGACCCGCATACGGTAAAAGGTTATGAGCGGGAGGAGTATACTCATATGGGCGTTGCATCAGCGGTGCTGACGGGAGTAGCCGACACCGGGCTGGCTATCCTTGCATCGGCAAGGGCGCTTAATCTTGATTTTATTCCTGTGGCAAAAGAACGGTATGATATTGCCGTGCCTATGGAATTTCTTGATCTGGAAATGATCCGGAATCTTTTGACAATTATCCGGGAAGACAGAGAATTCAGGGAAACCGTATCCTCACTCGGCGGATACGACATATCGGATATGGGAAAAGTAATGTTTGAGGGTTGACCCAAAAACTGCGAATGTCTAAAATAAATTTATTTAACTCGATGATTTTATTTAAAAAGATAGTTCATGGTAATTGCATGAAAATATTTTGGTAATACATCTATAATAAGTACACTATTGTATCGAAAAATAAATTTATTTTATACATCCGCAGTTTCTATGACAATTTAATTATATTTTCGGGTTAATTAGATGAATTTTTAAAAACAAGGTAAGATGTGCTGAAAAAGCCTTGTAGCAACACCTTAATGTACTTATGGCCGATCGGCAAGCCTTTTGATGAAATTCACAAGCTATAAGATTTGCATTTATGTGTATCTAAATTATATATCTTGTTGCATTAGAAGGGTTTTTTAGCACGTCTTACCTTGTTTTCTGCAACCGGTGGATTTATTGATCAGCTTTTTTGCCCCGTTGTTTCCTGCTCGTTTTTCCCTTCGATCAGTCTTTTGGCGCCGATAAACCTTTTAATGTAATACGGTGTTTCAAGGCTGTCAATGGTTACTTTCTTGCTTCTTGACGAGGCGTGGATAAATAAATTATCTCCGAGATATATTCCTACATGAGAAGGAAAGGATGCGTAAGTTTTGAAGAATACAAGGTCGCCCATGGAGAGTTCGCCGTTATCAACCGGCTTGCCTTCCGCAAATTGTTCCCTTGCCGAACGCGGCAGGCTTACGCCGACAAGGCTGTAAACCTTTTTAACGTAAGCGGAACAGTCAATGCCTACAAGGGTGTTCCCGCCGAACCTGTACGGTATGTTCAGCATCTTTTTTGCAAAAAGCACAAGTCTGTCCTGAAGGCCCAGTTCTTTGAGAGCCGAAGTTCCCGGAGCGCTTTCGATAACCGTTTCCATAGGCGCCTGTGAAAGGATTGTGTCATAAATTTTCGGTTCCGGAATCTCGGCGGCGGCCTTTAACAGAACCTTACGGCCCGGAATAAGTGAATCGGATTTAAGGCCGTTATTATCCATCAGGTCCTGAGGATCAATATTAAACCGTTTTGCAATGTTCCATACGGTGTCGCCCTTCCGGACAATATATTCATCGGGGACCGTTTTTCCCAGGAGAAGCTTCTGTCCGACTCGCAGCTTTGCCGACTTAAGTTCATTGATTTCTTTAATATCCTGGACCGCTATTGAATACTTCCTCCCTACCGACATTAAAGTGTCGCCCTTTTTTACGATATGGGATGCGGAATCCTCATGCAGCAGGGTTTTAATATTATTGCTTGCAGTCTTTTTAATATTTTTCGCATCGGTCTTGTCTTTGCGAAGGGCTTCTTTTTTCTTCGAAGGGATGGTTATCTTTGTGCCCGGTTTAAGGTTTGTCGACTTTGTGTTGTTGGCCTGGAGAATAGCTTTAGTAGTGACATTGAACCTTTTGGCGATTGATTTTGGATTATCGCCTTTTTTGACGGTGTATGTTGTGTTGGCAAAGGCGCCGCCTGAAACGGAAATTGTAATAAAAAGACTAAGAATGAAAAGATAAATGCCTTTCATGATAACCTCCTGATATTAAGCCGCTTCTTCACGGATAAGTTCCTTAAGGGTCGGCAATTCCGTAAGATCTTTCAGACCGAAGTACTGGAGAAACTCTCGCGTAGTTCCGTAGAGGAACGGTCTGCCCGGACCTTCTTTGCGCCCCATGATTTTAATAAGTCTTTTTTCATAAAGTGTTCTGATAGCGCTGTCGGAGCTTACACCCCTTATTTGTTCAATCTCCGCCCTTATGATAGGCTGTTTATAAGCTATAATGGCCAAAGTCTCCAATGCAGGCATGGATAGTTTGCTTGATGTTTGCATGCTTTTGAATTTTTTTATCAATTCGGCATATTCCGGATTTGTCACCATCTGATAGCCGCCTGCAATTTCGACTATCAGAAGGCCGGCATTCCTCTCTCCGTATTCGGAGATGAGTTCTTCCATATATTTTTTTATCTCCGCCTCAGGCAGTCCCAGCGAATCCTTTAAAGCTGCGAGCGCCGTAACTTCACCTGAGAGAAACAACAGCGCTTCAAGCGCCGCCTTCTTTTCCCTGTCTTCCATGAAAATCCACTTTAACTATAACAAAATATCCAAAAAAAATCAATAAGTTTGCTTAATAAGTTTGCTTAACTATTTTTTTCTTCCAACGTGCTTCTCTCTTGTTTCTTCAAGCGTTTTCTATCGTATCCTTTCGCTCCTTTTTTTGTTGCAACAGGATGGCTGCGGAGTTTCATGACGGCGTCAAGGGGGAGACGCGGTTTTAGTTTCTTCTTTTTCGTTTTGTCCTTTATTTTGCCTTGAAGCATATGCTAAACTATAAATTAATATTAGTATTGTCCAAATATAGCAAACTATGAATAAAAAAGAAAGTGATTCCGGCAGGCTCCGCGAAGAGGAGAAAAAATACCGCTCAATTTTTGAAAATGCCATCGGCGGCATCTATCAGACGACAAAAGAAGGCCGTTGTATAACGGCAAACCGCGCCTTTGCACGCATTTTAGGATACGGTTCACCCGAAGAGCTGATTACGAAAATAACGGATATCGGCAATGTATATGTAAAACCCGGACGCCGTCAGGAATTTATCAAACTTATCGAGAAAAACAACATCATAACCGGATTTGAATCGGAGGTTTACAGAAAAAACGGCGGCAGGATATGGATTTCAGAGCATGCGCGCGCTATTTATAATACTCTCGGCAATCTGCATTACTATGAAGGCTGTGTGGAAGATATCACCGTCCGCAAAAGGGCTGAAGAGGAACTGAGGATCTCCAGGGAACAGTTGCGCAGCCTCTCGGCATATCTTGAATCCGCGCGGGAAGAAGAAAGGATGTATATAGCGCGGGAGATTCATGATGAGCTCGGCCAGATGCTGACGGCGCTGAAGATGGAGTTGTTTTGCTTAAGCGGTAAAATACCGGGAGATAAAGAGGCGCTTCTTGATAAAACAAAGTCAATGTCGGACCTGATAGATGCGGCGATCAAAACAGTGCAGAGGATTTCGACCGCCCTGAGGCCGATATTGTTAGACGATCTCGGACTCGCAGCAGCGATTGAGTGGCAGGCAGAAGAGTTCCAGAAGAGGACCGGGATTTCCTGTGAGCTTGTTTCGGATACCGAAGAGCTTTTTATTGACCGTAACGTTTCGATAGCTTTCTACCGCATTTTGCAGGAAGCGCTGACCAATATCGTCAGACATGCGGATGCGAACAAAGTGAATGTAACATTCATAAACAGACCGTGGAATAAACTAATGCTCGAAGTCGGCGACAACGGCAAAGGCATCACGGAAGCGCAGATTTCGAGTACCCGGGCCTTTGGACTGACCGGGATACGAGAGAGGGTCTACCTGCTCGGAGGTGAAGTTAAGATTACGGGAAATGAGGGAAAAGGCACGACGTTGAAGGTAGAGATACCTTATAAAGAAAACCGGGTGAATTCATGATAAAGATTTTTATTGCCGATGATCATGCAATCGTCCGCAGAGGATTGAAGCAGATTATCTCCGAAACGTCCGATATGCTTATTGCGGCTGAAGCGGAGAAAGGAGATGAGCTGTTGTCAAAGGTGTTTCAGGAGCATTATGATGTTGTGCTTTTAGATATCTCTATGCCGGGTGCAAGCGGTCTTGAAGTTCTTAAACAGTTAAAGAAGAGGAGACCAAAGCTGCCGGTCCTGATGTTGAGCATCTATCCTGAAGATCAATACGCAATGAGGGCGCTGAAAGCCGGCGCCTCGGGTTATATTACAAAAGAAAGCGCGCCTGAGGAGTTGATTGCAGCTATCAGAAAGATTTCGAAGGGCGGGAAGTATGTGAGTTCATCCCTTGCTGAAAGGATCATTTCCGAGCTTGATGTATATGAAGAAAAACCCGCGCACATGACGCTTTCCGACCGTGAGTATCAGGTAATGTGCATGTTTGCCTCGGGTAAAAAAGTAAAAGAGATAGCGGACGCATTGACCCTCAGTATTCAAACTATCAGCACATACAGGACCCGGATTCTGGAAAAAATGAAATTGCACGGTATCGGAGATATTATACGCTATGCCGTCAAGCACAGACTGGTAGAATAAACCCGTAATTAATGTAGTAGAAGTACTACAAGAAAATTTTCATTTCTACGATATTTTTTATTTCCATCAATCTGTTATCTTTGTCTAATGATAAAAATATATTATTTAAGGGGAGTTGTGAAATGAAAAAAGCAGAAGCGTTGCCGGCAGGGATATATAACCTGATTTTCCAAAACATGCTTGAAGGCATTTATCTTATTACATCCGAAAATAGATATCTTACTGCAAACCTTGCACTTGCGGGCATATTAGGCTATGAATCGACAACCGCGCTGCTGAAGGACATGACCGGTAAGTGGCATAAGTTGTATGTAAAACCTGACCGGCAGGCAAAATTTTTCCGCTTGCTTCAGGAAAATGATTCTATCAGCGGGTTCGAGTCTCAGGTCTGCAGAAAGGACGGGAGCATAATATGGATTTCCGAGAATGTGAAGGCCGTCCGCAACGGCAGGGGTAAGCTTATCTATTATCTTGGAACAGTCGAAGATATTACCGCCAAAAAACAAACGGAAGAGGCGCTGCGGCAGAGCGAATTGAACTTGAGGATGCAACTGCGCAAATCAGAGGAAAACAGGGAAGTATATGTGGAAATGCTTGACGACGTCTGCAATGCATATAAAAGCATGGATGAACTCTTTTTGAGTTTTGTTGAAACCATCGTGCATGCCCTGGACGAAAGATGCAAATGGATGAAAGGCCATTCCGAAAGGGTGGCGTCATACTCCATGGCGATAGCGAAGGCTATAGGCGTTAAACATGAAGAGATGAGAAACCTTCGTATTGCGGCGCTCCTTCACGACATAGGCAGGCTTTGCTCGCATGATTCTCTTTTTGAGAAACAGGGGCTTTCAAATGAGGAGTACGAATTAATCAAGAGACACCCCATGCAGGGAGCGACAATACTGGACAGGATAGGGGATCTTAAAGATATCATCCCTTTGATCAGACACCATCATGAAAGGATAGACGGCAAAGGATATCCGGACGGCCTGAAAGGTGAACAAATTCCCCTGTGTGCAAGGATTCTCCATCTTGCGGAATCCTATGATTCAATGACCGCCGACAGGCCCTATAGACAGGCGCCCGGTAAAGATTTTGCTTTTTCCGAACTCAAACGTTGCAACAACACCCAGTTCGATCCAAAAGTCGCGGAAGCGGCGCTGAAGGTGCTGTAGGTTCAGATAATCCATAATATTATTATGGGGTTGTCCGCCATTCCTGAAAACATTCGGGATCAGCCTGTGCTATTTCCTGCCTGATGACAATAGAATCACCGCCGATGTATAATTTCGGTATCAAATAAAAACCTTTGAAGGGATTCTTAAAGTGAAAAGGCTTGTTATCAAGATCGGCAGCAATATCCTTGCCGACGAAAAAGCGGGGCTTAATACAAAAAGGATATCTTCGTTAGCAAAAGACATATCCGCATTGCAAGATAAAGGGTATGAGGTTGTGGTCGTTTCATCGGGCGCAGTCGCCGCCGGTATGACGAAGCTCGGCTTAACTGAAAAGCCGAAAGATATCAAACTGAAACAGGCTGCTGCTGCAGTCGGACAAAGCCGGCTGATGTGGGCATATGAGAGAAGCTTCGCAGAGTTCGGGAAAAAAGTGGCGCAGATTCTCCTTACGCGGGACGACTTCTCCGACAGAAAACGTTATATCAACTCCAAGAACACCATCATGACGCTGCTTTCCTACAGGATCATCCCGATAATCAATGAGAACGATACGGTTTCCACCGAAGAGATCAAATTCGGGGACAATGATAATCTTGCATCTTTGGTTGCGAATATTGTAGAAGCCGATAAATTGATAATCCTTTCGGATGTTGACGGTCTTTATACCGAAGACCCGAGACAGAATGCAAAGGCAAGGCTTATTGAATATGTGGATGAAATAACGCCTGAGATATTGAAGAAGGCAGGCAGCGCAGGCAGTATGGTAGGCACCGGAGGCATGTATTCAAAAATACTTGCCGCAAAAAAGGCCTTGAGCCACGGTATTATCGTACATATAATCAGCGGCAAAAGGGAGGGGTTGCTTATTGCTCTTATGGAGGGCAGCCGTTTAGGAACTTTGTTTGAATCGAGCAAGGAAAAGATGTCCTCACGCAAAGGCTGGATCGCCTATGGCAGCCGTTCAAAAGGGAGCATCACCCTTGACGAAGGCGCGGTAAAGGCCCTGGTTGAAGGCGGCAAAAGTCTGCTGCCTTCCGGCATTATAAGCGTAGAAGGAAGCTTCGACACGGGAGACGCCATCCACTGCCTCGACAAAAAAGGCAGCCGCATAGCTAAGGGTCTGACTAACTATTCCTCTGCCGAGATCGATAAGATAAAAGGGGGAAAAACCTCCGATATAGAAAAAATACTCGGGTACAAATACTCCGATGAAATTATTCACAGAGATAATCTGGCGCTGCTGTAATTTTAGCAAAATTCTTTTGTTTTGATGTAAAATCATTTCAAATGAAGACATTTGAGGATGTTGTTGCGTTTCACGGTCATGCCTGTCCCGGTCTTGCCCTTGGCTACAGGGTATCTCTCTATGCCCTGAAAATGCTCGGAGACAGGGCGTCCGATGAAGAATTGACTGCGACTGTTGAAAATAGCTCCTGTGCGGTTGACGCCGTGCAGGTGCTGACAGGGTGCACATTTGGTAAAGGCAACCTCATCTTCAGGGATTACGGCAAGCACGTATATACGTTTATAAGAAGACCTTCCGGTGAGGGGATCAGGATTTCCGTTGACTGGAGATCGCCAGAGGAAACTGAAGAAGAGAAAAGCATGTGGGAAAGATATACAAAGGGCGACCGGTCCGAGGAAGTATTAAATATGGTCCACAGCCGAAAAGCAAAGAAAATTGATATTATTATGAATGCAAAGTATGACGAACTCTTTACGGTCACAAAGAGCGGCATGGCTCTGCCGGAGGAGGCCCGCATATATCCGAGCGTGAGATGTGCCGGCTGCAATGAAAAGGTGATGGAGCCGCGGGCAAGACTCAGGGATGGAAAGATTGTGTGTATCCCGTGTTTTGAGAAGCGGTAAATGACGGCAATAAATCCTGGACGGCGGGGAGAATGAAAAACAACATCGGGAGCGATTTTATGAACGACATAATTACAAAGGCGGAAGTCCTGATTGAGGCGCTGCCTTATATCCGGAATTTTTACGGCAAGACTTTTGTAATTAAATACGGCGGCGCGGCGCAGGTCAAAAAAGAGCTTAAGGAATCTTTTGCAAAAGATATAGTTATGCTGAATTTCATTGGCATTAGGACTGCTATAGTACATGGCGGGGGACCGAAGATATCGGCGATGATGGAGAAGATGGGCAA
This sequence comes from Thermodesulfovibrionales bacterium, assembly GCA_041658585.1. GTDB lineage: Bacteria > Nitrospirota > Thermodesulfovibrionia > Thermodesulfovibrionales > SM23-35 > DYFC01. The sequence goes on along the minus strand of JBAZZX010000007.1, from coordinate 19,056 downwards.
AAAGCCGAAATTTGTTCAGGGGCAGCGTGTTACCGACGAAGAGACAATGGACATCGTTGAAATGGTCCTCGGCGGTCTTGTTAATAAAGAGATAGTATCTCTCATAAACAACCATGGCGGCAAGGCAGTAGGCCTGAGCGGAAAAGACGGCGGACTGATAAAGGCCAAAAAGAAATTGATGAAAAAGTCTGATAAGGCCGGGCTTGAAGAGATTATAGATTTAGGCCTCGTGGGAGAGGTGACAAGCATTGATCCGCAAATATTGATCAGTCTCAAGAATGAAGGTTTCATTCCCGTAGTATCGCCTGTAGGAGTGGGGCAGAAGGGTGAGACGCTTAATATAAATGCCGATTATGTAGCTGCTGCGGTGGCTGCCTCTCTCAAGGCGGAGAAGCTTATCCTTCTGACGGATGTTCCGGGGATTTTGGACAAGAACGAAAAGATTATCTCGACACTGAAGAAGACCCAGATAAAGAAACTTGTTGAAAACGGCACCATCACAGGCGGGATGCTGCCCAAGGTACAGGCATGTCTCAAGGCGCTTGAAGGCGGGGTGGCCAAGACGCATATCATAGACGGCAGGATACCGCACTGCCTGCTGCTCGAGATATTTACGAAAGAAGGCATTGGCACGGAAATCCAGGCATAAGCGACTCTTGTTTATCGGTTCTTTCTCAAGCTGATTGTGTAGAGTCCATCTCCCTTTTCGCCCCGGCGAATCCGCCGAGTGCGGAGATGAGAGATGAAATAATCGATTCCCTCTCCCTTGAGGGGAGAGGGTGATTAAATCAGTGGCAAAATGCCTCAGAAAAAGATCAACTGATGTGGAGCAGTTATTATGGAGTTCATAAGTAAAGTGACATTTAAACACCCTCCCCTCAATCCCCTCCCCTCAAGGGAGGGGATGTAATTACCCACATAAAATGAGGAAGAACTTATTTATTCTTATAGGTATTTCCTTTGCTGCTTCAATGCTATATCTGTTTTTTGTGCCGGATTTTTCAAAATTAAAAAAAGCGAACCCGAAGAAAACGTCATTTATGGAATACCGTGAAAAGGAATGGCAGCGGGAGGGGAAGAAATACAGGGTCCAGCAGAAATGGGCGCCTTTGTCCCGCATATCGCCATATCTTATTAAAGCGGTGCTTATCGGAGAGGACGACAAGTTCTGGAGCCATGAAGGGTTTGATTATGAAGCAATACAGAAGGCTCTCGAGAAAGACGTAAAGGCAAAGAAATTCAAATTGGGAGGCAGTACCATCAGCCAGCAGCTTGCGAAGAACCTGTATCTTTCACCTTCCAAAAATCCCGTAAGAAAGATCAGGGAGGCAGTCATTACGTGGCGGATGGAGCGGGTCTTGTCAAAAAAGCGAATTCTTGAACTGTATCTTAACGTCGCTGAATGGGGAGACGCAGGGATATTCGGCATTGAAACGGCGGCGCGGCATTATTATGGGAAATCCTCGGCAGATCTCGGACCGGAAGAGGCGGCACACCTTGCCGCCGTGCTTCCGAATCCCAGGAAATTCAATCCTCTCGGCAATAGCAGATATGTTGCTCACCGTTCTAATCTTATCTATAGCATCATGGTCAGACGCGGAATAGTCGTCCCCGAGTATGATGAGGTTGTTGCAGAAGAGGGCGGGGAAAAAATGGAAACAGGAGAAAAGCCAAAAGGGCCAATAACGCCCAAAGAAACACCATTAAGTCCGCCTTAACCCGTATTATTCATAAATTGGCTATAACATATTACGGACATAATATTTTTGCTCATTCTCGGGCTGCCGCCCTCCGAGGAAAATTCCGTTCCGATATATCTCCACGGAATTTAAAACCGCAAAAATACTATATCCGCAATATACATTCATGAATAATACGGGTTAATTACGTTTCCAAAACAACGCAGGCCACTCCGTACTCGTGCTCGTGACTTAGGCTTAAATGTATTTTTATTATGCCTTTAGTTTTGAAGAAAGCTTCAAGTTTTTCATTAAGTTTCAGAACTGGTTTACCCGAACCCGTATTGGTTACTTCAATATCAGTGAATGAAACGGAAACCTCGGAGCTAATCGCTTTTATAAACGCTTCTTTAGCCGCAAAACGGACGGCAAGCGACAGGTAGGGAGAATGTTTTCTGAAACAGTAGGCAAGCTCGTCCCTTGTAAAGACCCTTTCGAGAAACCTGTCTCCCCACTTTTCAGAGACTTCCTTTATGCGCGCTACCTTGACGAGATCTATGCCTATTCCATAAACCATATCACTGTTTTTATACAGCAAAACAGGCGGCTTGTGCAAGTAATTTTGACAAAATTATTTATTTAGGATAATATATTCAACCAATTTCTTCTTGACAATAGTGTATGTCCTTAATATAATTAAAAAAATTGAGGGAAGGATATTATGACGAAGGCAGACCTGGTAGAAAAGATATTTGAAAAAATAGGACTTTCCAAAAAAGAGGCGCAGGAGATTATCGAGATACTTTTTGATACAATGAAGCAGACATTTGTTGAGGGCGAATCGGTGAAGTTATCCGGGTTCGGCACTTTCAATGTAAGACAGAAGATGTCCAGACGGGGACGCAACCCCAAGACAGGCGAAGACCTTGAGATAACGCCGAGAAGGGTGATTACGTTCAGGGCAAGCAATCAGTTAAAGGGTGTCATGGAAACAAAAGATGTATAAAGCGGCTTCTGAAAGCCTCAAAGCATACTTGCCATTTCCGGATAAACTATTTTACAAGATCGGAGAAGTAAGCAAGATTGTCGGGGTAGAGCCGTATGTCCTTAGGTATTGGGAGACTGAATTCAATTTTCTCAAGCCAAGGAAGAACAAATCGGGTCAGCGGGTTTATATCAAAAAGGATGTCGAACTCCTGTTAGCGATTAAAAGGCTTTTATATCAGGAGAGATATACTATAGAAGGCGTAAGAAAAAGACTCGGCTTTAGCTCGGGCAATTCAGACCCCAACCCCGAGCAGGATGTGCAGCAGGATGTACAGAAAAGAGATAGCCGCCAGCCTGTACGAGCAATCGAGCATGTCAAAAAAAGGCTCAGGGATATTCTGAGTCAGCTTCAGTAGTAATCCAAGGAATCGGGGCGTAGCGCAGCCTGGTAGCGCACTCGCTTGGGGTGCGAGTGGTCGGCAGTTCAAATCTGCTCGCCCCGACCAATTTTTTTATCGGTAGAAATTATATGCACGAATTTTTCAGATGGTTGATTGACACAATAGGGACAATGGGTTATCCCGGTATTTTCATTCTAATGTTTGTTGAGAGTACATTTATCCCTCTCCCATCAGAACTTGTTATTCCGCCTGCAGGATATCTTATAGCTCAAAGTCAGATGAGCTGGACGGGAGTAGTTTTATCGGGAACTGCGGGCAGTGTTCTCGGCGCTCTTTTCAACTATTCCATAGCCGTATTTCTGGGAAGGCCCTTCATCTTAAAGTACGGCAAATATTTCGGTGTTTCACAGAGACATTTTGAAAAGGGCGAGAAATTTTTTCTAAAACACGGGACTATCAGCACATTCATAGGAAGGCTGATCCTTGGTGTAAGGCACTATATTTCCTTCCCTGCCGGACTCTGGAGGATGCATCTCGGCAAGTTCTGTTTCTATACCGCCTTCGGCGCTGCCGTCTGGGTATGGATACTTGCGTATATCGGATATTTCGTTGGAAATAATCAGGAAAAGATAATGGAAGTGAGCAGACAGTGGACGGTTTATATTGTTATTGCCTGTGTATTACTTATTGTTGTGTATATCCTATGGCATAAGAGAAAACAGAATCCCGCCTGATATGCGCTTTATAGCCGACCTTCATATTCACTCTAAATATTCCCGTGCTACAAGCAAAGAGATGTCTTTGGAAAGCCTCCATAGATGGGCCCAGTTAAAAGGCATTACCGTCATCGGAGCGGGAGATTTTACGCATCCGGAGTGGTTTGATGAATATAAACAAAAACTTGAACAAGTAGATAGTAACTTATTTAAATTAAATAATAATTATGTGGAGAATAACCTGGTTCCTGCATCCTGCAGTGCCGATGTATTCTTTATGCTTACCTCGGAAATTAGCTGCATTTACTCAAAGAAAGGCAAGGTGAGAAAGATCCACAGCCTTATCTTTGCGCCCGATTTTCACACTGTTTCAAAAATCAATGCGGCTCTTTCAAGGATAGGAAATCTCTCTTCAGATGGCAGACCTATTCTTGGGCTTGACGCGAAAGAACTATTGAAGATTGTCCTTGATAGCTCCGATAAAGCCATGCTTGTTCCGGCGCACGCATGGACTCCTCATTTCTCCGTCTTTGGAGCGGCCTCAGGTTTTGACTCGCTTGAGGAATGTTTTGAGGAACTGACGCCCCATATCCACGCAATCGAAACCGGATTGTCCTCCGACCCTCTGATGAACTGGAGGATTCCCGCACTTGACTCTGTTACGCTCATCTCGAATTCAGACGCCCATTCGCCTGCAAAACTCGGAAGGGAAGCAAATATTTTTGAGACGTCTGATCTTGCCAGGGACGTCTCCTATGAATTTATTACAAACGCAATAAAAACGAAAAAAGGGTTTGCCGGAACGATTGAATTTTTTCCTGAAGAGGGAAAGTATCACTATGACGGTCACAGGAATTGCGGGGTCAACCTTTCTCCGGAGGAGACAATTCGCAATAATTATCTCTGTCCCGTCTGTGGAAAAAAGGTCACCATCGGCGTCATGCACAGGGTTGAAAAACTGGCAGTCAGGGAACACGGATTCAGGCCGAAAGATGCGCCGCCTTTTTATTCAATCATTCCACTCCAGGAAATAATAGCTCAGGTAATTAAGGTTGGTGTAAACAGCAAGGCAGTAAATAAACAGTATTTCAATCTCATCGAGACCCTTGGAAACGAGTTTACAATACTTATGGACATACCGCTTGATGACATAGAAAGAGCAGGCTCTCCCCTTTTAAGGGAAGCAATAGCAAGGATGCGTTCAGGACAAGTTCATATCGTACCCGGCTATGACGGTGAATTCGGCAAAGTAAAGATTTTCGAGCAATTGGAAAGGAAAGAGATAAAAGGGCAAGCAGGGCTTTTTTAAGCTACAAGACTAAAACTCCTTTAAACCTGCTGCGAACTTGCACATAAAATGTAATCAATTGCCTGAATATTCATACATTTGAAGTTTGAAACGAAATTATATGCAATAGTCAAGAGTTGCCTTTACAACATCTGTCAACGCAGATCTCAACTTCTTACTATCTACCCCTTGTTTTTTTACTTTTTGGCTTTTGCAATAAACCATGTGAATGTGCTTTCAAAGGTGATGTTCTTCCCTTCGTCCACGATCTTTACTATGACGTCCACAAGGGTTCGTCCCTTTTCCGAGAGTTCTTTCTTTGCCTTAATGGCTCTGTCTGCGTCAATAAAGCCTTCTGAAAATAGTCTTCCCTTTGCCGGGTTTTTATATTTGACTTCAACCCTCCTCACTACGGGGAAATAAGCTCCGTTCCAGTCGCCAAAGTTTCTTTCCAGGATCTCCCCGCTTGAGGCTTCAGCCAGTGCATATTGAGCAGATGCATGAATGGTGCCTAAATGATTCTGATATTTTGCACCGTCTTCAAGCATAAGAATCGTGTCGGGTTCATCCGACTTTTTAATCAATAGGATCTTATTAAAAGGCAGGTCCAAAACATTCATTCTTTTCCTTTCGTATAAGCTGATAATGATAGCAAGTCAAGCGTTGCGCTTACAAGGACTGTAAACACAATTAGTGTTCAAGACAATTATATTATCGGGCACTTCCCGTAGCGGCCTTTTCCTGTTTTACCCTCTCATGCAGCCATACCTTAATCAATGCTCCCCGGTCAACGCCTATCTTTCTTCTTATCTCGTCTATTTCGCTGACGAGCGCTTCCGACATATCGATTGTGATACGTACCTTCTTGCCGTAACGGACTACCTCGGCCTTCGCCGTATCAATTAGGTCATGTATGTCCTCTCCGGCGTCGAACCTGCGATCAAACTCCTCCGCGCTTTCAGCCAGTCTTTTCTTTTTCATATAATATTATACAGCATTTGTCCATATATTGTACATATTTTAGCCACTTCCTTGTTTAGGTATGTTTTTTCACGTTTTTCCATCAATAGTCTCATTGAATTCACATAGAAGTCCGCGCAGCGAGAGATTTCCGGCCTCGGTTTGCTCCTTCCTGTACTTGTCGCTTCACAAAATGGTCAAAATGGTGTAGATTAGAAATGGGAATAAAGTTTATTTGGAAGGCAAAAAAGATGAAAAAATATTTCGGTAACTATTATCAGCTTAGTGATACTGACTTTGATAAATTGTGGGGGAAATGTGTTTTTATACTTGATACCAATATATTTACAAATCTATATCGTTATTCGGAAGATGTTCGTGCAGACTTCATAAAGTTGTTAAAAAAGATTTCTGATCGTCTTTGGATTCCCTACCAAGTGGCATTGGAATATCAGGAAAATCGTTTAAGTGTCATTGCAGAGCAAGTAAATAAGTTCTCTGATGTGGAGACTATATTAATAAAAGCTAAAGACGAATTACGAAAGAGTTTAGAAAAATTGCACCTAACAAATAGACACTCCTCAATAAATCCTGAAAATTTTAATAAAACATTTGATGGTCTATTTAAAGCATTATTAAAGGATTTAAAAAAGAAAGAAAATGAACAACCAGGGGTAGGGGATAATGACAAAATAAGAGATGAAATTGATTCCTTAATAAATGGGAAAATAGGATTACCACCTGATTCTCAGCAAAAATTAGAAGATATATATAAAGAAGGAAAAATTAGATATGAATTATACCAGCCACCTGGCTATATGGACAAAGAAAAAGGAAATGGTGAAAAGAAAAAAGCATATTTCAACAAAGGATTAGTTTTCAGAAGAGAATATGGCGATCTAATTCTTTGGCATCAGATTATTGAGGAAATTCGTGAAAAGGAACATCAATATGTCATTTTTGTTACTGATGACAACAAAGAAGATTGGTGGCTCATAGTTGAATCAAAGGGGAAGAAAACCATTGGTCCTCGACCTGAACTTATTGATGAAATATCAACGAAGGCCGGTGTTAAACTTTTTTATATGTATAATTCTGAACGTTTTCTTCAACACGGGAAGAACTTCCTGAAAGTTCCTGTTAAAGAAAAATCCATTAATGAGGTTCGAGATTTTGAGGAGAGTAAGAATCAAATGATAACATCACAGTCCTTATCTAATATCTTAAGAGACACAAAGAGTTTGTACAGCCAATCTGTGCGAGCTGCGCTTGACGATGTCATGAAAAACAAGAATTTATACGGCCAATCTGTACAGGCTTCGTTATCTGATATCTTAAGAGACACAAAGAGTTTGTACAGCCAATCTGTGCGAGCTGCGCTTGACGATGTCATGAAAAACAAGAATTTATACAGCCAATCTGTACAGGCTACATTAGCTGATATCTTGAGAAGCAAGAGTTTGTACGAGCATTTGACAAATGACGTACGGGATGAAGAAACAAACGAATCTGATGATATTCAAGATAAGTAGTATTTATACTGGTAATCCTCAGTTCTTTCATATAGTCGAAAACGTTTGCTCGTAGGTGTTGCAAACACACTCAAAGATTCCGCTGCTATGCACATTTGATGGAGTAACTGAGAAAATTGTTTTGTTTTAAGTCTCCTATAAGACAGAAACGTTTTCATTAACTACAAATAAAAAGCTTCGATACACGACGAAAAATGATAATTCTATACCGACGCCAGGAGTTTGACGGCGTTCTCACGGAAAATACGCGCTTCTTTTTCTTCTCCGAGTTGCAGGCCCTTTAATAAAGAAACCGAATTTTGCTGGTCCGTCCATGGAGAATCCGTGCCGAAAAGGATGTATTCCGAAGGGTGATTGGATATGATTTTTTTTACGGTAGCATCCAAAAAATCAAGCGAGAATGATATCTCCATATAAATCGGTTTCCCGAGTAAAAATTGCTCGACCTCTCCCCACTGTTCCCATGCCCCGAGATGTGTTGTGACCAATTTGAGGGAAGGAAACTTTTCAATAATTGTAAGTATTTTTTCCGGGTCAGCTATCCTTATACGCTGAAAGGCAAAATCAAAGCCGGTATGCATTACCAGAATAAGATTCTCATCGGAAATTTTTTTATAAACCGGGAAAAGCTTCTTTTCGTCTATTGTAAAATCTTGGTAGTAGGGATGAAATTTTATGCCTTTAAAGCCCTCGCGTTTTATTTCATCAATTCTATCTTTAAAATCAGGATCATACGGATGAAAAGAAGGAAACGGGATAATTCTTTCAGACCCGATCTTTTTGCACCATTGCAGAATTGAATCAAATTGCGCCGGTTTTGTAGCTATATTACAGATAACGCTCTTTTCAATACCGCAGTTGTCCATAGAAGCCAGCAAAGAGGAAAGATTACCGCCAAGACGAGCCTTGACGCCTCCTTCGTCTTCGAGCATCTTTATCACCCTTTCCGACAACTCATCAGGAAAAGCATGGGTATGAAAATCAATAATTCCTTTCATTGAATGAATATTTTACAATCATCAATCCGGCAATTGGTAGCAAAAAATGACATTGTCTACGACTCGTAGAGCGCGCAAAACTTTAAACATAAAAACAGCAGTTTATTTACCACTGAGGCACTGAGAAAACAATGTGATGTCGAATAATTTTGTTTCACCGCTAAGGTGAAGGATGCATACCGGCCTTTTTTCTTACTTTTCAACTCTGTGCCTCCGTGTCTCTGTGGTTAACTGCTTTTTCTATGTTACCAAGGAGTTCATAAGTAAGGACACATTTAAACACCCTCCCCTTTATCCCCTCCCCTCTCCCTTGAGGGGAGAGGGCAAGGGTGAGGGTGTATGGCTTTACTTATGAACTCCTTAGTAAAGAGTCAAAATCCGGATTTGGTAAAATCATTTTCATTGAAAGAAAATCGCAGTTAATTATAAAATATGCTTGTAAAAAATCTTTAAAGGGGTGTTTTCAGGTGAAACAAAATCAAATGAATAAAGCCTTGCTGACGGGTGATGACGCAATCGGAAGGGGCGCGATAGAGGCAGGGATTTCTATGGCAACAAGTTATCCCGGAACTCCGGCTACTGAAATTCTGGAATATATCTCTCATAATTTCACCGGTGATGTGGAATGGGCGGTTAATGAAAAAGTGGCTTTTGAAACCGCCATCGGCGCTTCCTATGCTGGAAAGAGAGCGCTTTGTTCCATGAAGCATGTAGGAGTTAATGTCGCGTCAGACCCTTTGATGACTGCCGCGTATCTTGGGATTAGAGGAGGGCTGGTGCTTGCAGTTGCGGATGATCCCGGAGCGTATTCTTCACAGAACGAACAGGATTCCCGTTTCTATGCGAAATTTGCTAAAATCCCGTGCCTTGAACCGTGCGATTCACAGGAGGCCAGGGACATGACGATCATGGCCTTCGAATTGTCGGAAAAGACGGGACTCCCTGTTATGCTGAGAACGGTGACAAGGATTTCCCATACCTACTCTCCGGTGGAGATCGGGGCCGTGCGGGACCCGAATCCTCTTTTGCTGAAGAAAGACCCGGCGAACATGATTGCAGTTCCAAGCAACGTCTTGAGATGTCACAGAAATTTAAACGAAAAACAGGAAAGCCTGAGACGATGGGGGGAAGAATCGGGATTAAATAAGTCTTTTAAGACCGGCCGGAAAAAAGGAATCATAGCCTGTGGTCTCGGGTATGTCTATGCAAAAGAGTACGGCCCTGAATATGACGTTTTGAAGATTTCTTATTATCCGTTTGCCGAAACATTGATCGAAGAGTTTGTGAAAGATCTTGAAGAAGTCTGGGTCCTGGAAGAAGGGGAACCCTTTGTGGAAGAGATCGCAAGGAGGTATTCTTCCCGGGTGAAGGGTAAGCTTTCAGGAGAGATCAGCCTTACAGGGGAGCTCGGACCGGATGTTTTATCCGGGTATGTCCATGGCTGGAGTACGGGTCAGAGCGCTTATAAACCTTCAAAGCCGTTAACGCCAAGGCCGCCTGTCTTGTGTCCCGGTTGTCCTCACAGTAAGCTCTATGTTGCGCTTAAAGCGGCCCAGCCGGCATTCACTGCCGGTGATATCGGTTGCTATACGCTGGGAGCCAATCCTCCCTATCAAATAGTGGATACATGTCTCTGCATGGGAGCGGGCATCAGCAAGGCGGCAGGAATTTCCAAACAAGGGGTAAAAAGAGTGGCGGCAGTTATCGGGGATTCCACCTTTATTCATTCCGGGATACCTGCATTGATTAATGCCGTTTATAACAGGGCAAATATCCTTGTTCTTATTCTGGATAATTCAGCGATAGCAATGACGGGGCACCAGCCGACGCCGTTAACCGGTATAACTGCAAAAGGAGAAGAGGGCGGAAAAACCTCTCTCGAAGGACTCTGCAAGGCCTGCGGCGCGAATTCCGTTGAAGTGATCGACCCTTACGATGTCGAGAAAACGGAAGCACTACTTAAAGAAAAGCTCGACTCTGAAGGGGTAAATGTCGTTATTTCACGCAGACCCTGTGTTTTTGTGACAAGGCGCCGCTCTAAATAAAAACCGTTTACCTAAATGTTGCACAAACGGCAGAGCAGACACGATGAAAAGTCTTCTAATGCGACAGAGGACCATATTTTAAACACATAAATGTAGATCCGACCTGCGATGTCTTTCAGAAGAAGGTTGTAGCGCTGCATTAAAGTACATTAAGGTGTCGCTACAAGACCTTTTCATCGTATCAGCCCTGCCGTTTGTTTTCAGACGTTGAGTTTACAAACAAACTCCAAACAGGGAGTTTACAGACTATAAACTTCTTTAGGTGACAGTACGCTAATTCCGGCTTTTTTCAGCGCTGTTTTGCCTTTGCTTAGGCTGTCCATCCGTAATACCACGACCGCTTTTTTACCGCTTTTCTCGACAAAGGCATACATATATTCGACATTGATATCCGCGTCGGTCAAGACCTTTAGTATCCCGGCCAATCCTCCGGGTTTGTCGGATACGCCGACCGCGATCACATCGTTTTCTCTGACGGTAAAATTGCTTTTCGTCAGAACTTTTTTTGCCTTTTCCGGATCGGGTACAATTAAACGCAGGATTCCAAAGTCTGATGTGTCTGCGATTGAGAGGGCCCGGATGTTGATTTGCGCCTTTGCAAGGACGTCCATAGCTTCCCACAATCTTCCTTTTTTATTCTCTAAAAACAGGGATATCTGTTTTACTTCCATAGCTCTCTCCTTTACAGTTGACGTTTGTCTATAACTCTCTTTGCTTTGCCTTCACTGCGCGGAAGGGTCTTCGGCTCAACGAGCGTTACCTTCACCCTCAACCCGATCGCACTTTCTATGTGTTTTTCAATTTTATTCCTTACTTCCTCAAGGCGTCTTACTTCGTCCGAGAATAATTTCTTTGAAGTCTCGACCTGCACCTCTATTTCATCAAGGTGCTGTGGTCGGGTTACGATAATCTGATAATGCGGTTCTACTCCTTTGACCTCAAGTAGCGCTTTTTCAATCTGAGAAGGAAAGATCAGAACACCCCTGATTTTCAGCATATCATCCGTGCGTCCGGTGACGCGGTCCATCCGTACGAGAGTTCGTCCGCATTTACAGCGCTCTCGTCTTAACGTAGTGACATCCCTCGTCCGGAAACGGATCATCGGCATGCCCTCACGGGTCAACGTAGTAAGCACCAGTTCTCCCTTCTCTCCGTCCGGCAGTGGTTCAAGCGTCTCCGGAGAGATGACTTCAGGGTAAAAGTGATCTTCGGCAATGTGGAGTCCGTTCTTTTGGTCGCATTCCTGCGCAACGCCGGGTCCAATTATTTCCGTCAGTCCGTAGATATTGAGAGCGATAAGATGGAACCTCTTCTCGATTTCATCCCGCATCCTGTCCGTCCAAACCTCAGCGCCAAAGCATCCCGCCTTGAGTTTCAACTTCTTTATATTAATGCCTGCTTCCTCGGCTGCTTCCGTTAAATATAACGCATAGGAAGGTGTGCAGGTGAGGATCGTAGACCCGAAGTCCTGCATAATGTCGAGATGCCTTTTGGTCTGCCCTGCAGAAACAGGGACTACGGTTGCCCCGATCGTTTGAGCACCATAGTGCACACCAAGTCCACCCGTAAATAAGCCGTAACCATAACCATTTTGAATGATATCGTCTTTTGTCGCTCCGCACATAGCGAGTGCACGCGCCATCACTTCACCCCAGATTTCTATGTCTCTCCTTGTGTATCCCGATACTGTGGGCTTTCCGGTTGTTCCGGATGAAGTGTGTAACTCTACTATTTCCCTGCGCGGAACTGCGAAGAATCCAAAAGGATATCCTTCTCGTAAATCGGTCTTTGTGGTGAAAGGCAGTTTTTGTATGTCTTTAAGACTCTTTATATCTCCGGGCTTGAGTTTCATTTCGTCAAACCGTTTTTTGTAATAGGGAACATTCTTATATGTTCGTTTGAGGATTGCCTTCATTCTTTCGAGCTGCAATTTTTGCCTTTCCCCAACGCGCATAGACTCCGCTTCTTTGTTCCAGATCATTTTACTCTCCTTGCAGTTTTTTTCTTTTTGGGTCCTTCTTCCCGGTAAAAGCGCAGATTTTCATGCTCCAGAAGTTTTTTTGCTTTTTCGATGTCCTTCACATCTGCTATCAGGAAAGCCTTTTTCCTGGATTCTAATATCAATACATAAGCGTTCTCTATATTTATTCTTTTTTTGGATAAAAGCGCGGCTACTTCAAATAAGCCCCCAGGTCTGTCCGTCAGTTCGATAGCCAGCACTTCATTGAGAGAGACGGTAAAACCTTTTTGTTTGAGTTTTTGGTAAGCCGGCTCGAATTTATCGACAATGAACTTTATTACACCGAAACCGTTTGAACTCGCAATATTTATTGCAAGTATGTTCACGCCTTCTTCCGCGAGGACCTTTGTTATTTTTCTAAGCCTACCGGGCTTATTTTCGGAAAAGATCGAAAGCTGTCTTAATTTGTCCATTGGGCGCTCCTATAGTTGATGACTGAATATTATTAAAAGTCTCATAATTAAATTATACTAAACGTTACAAAACATATTCCCACCTTGAAAGGCAGGCATGATAAAAAAGCTTTTGGCGACTCCATAATGTACTATTTACACATGGCAGCATACGTTCATCTAAAATGCACTTTAGGTTAAAAGTGCCGTCAGGTGAATAAGGCCAAATTTTTGTCGCATTCAAAAGGGTTTTTATCATGCCTGCCTTTCAAGGTATGCAACTGATGAGTTCTTACAATATCCTTTTATCAATGACCCTTGTCGCTTTTCCCTCGCTTACCGGCAAAGTGCCGGGTTCCAGGAGTTCGACTTTCGGCTTTACAAGGATTTCAGCCCTTAATTTTTCCGTTATCTCGGATTGCAGACTCACTAAATGCTCCACTTTCCCGTCGAACAGTTCTTTTGATATTTCCACTCTCACGGTCATCAGGTCATAGGACTCGAGGACGATCTGATAATTCTGGGCTACGGCTTTTATGCCCATCAGGACCCGCTCGATCTGTTGAGGGAAGATGTTCACCCCGCGCACGATAATCATGTCATCCGTTCTCCCGATGATGCGTGAAATCCGGCGGTGGGTCCTGCCGCATTTGCATTTACCCGGAATTATCATGGCGATGTCTCTTGTGCGGTAACGCAGAATGGGCATAGCTTCGCGGTATAAGGTTGTGAGGACAAGTTCGCCCTTCTCCCCTTCGGGCATTCTTTCGCCCGTATCAGGGTCGATTATCTCCATGATGAAATTATCCTCCCAGAGATGCATCCCGTTTTTTTCAGTACATTCAAAGGCGACTCCCGGACCGTTCATTTCGGACAATCCGTAAGAATTATATACGTCGATCTTGAAAAACTTTTCTATCTTTTTTCTTGTTTCTTCGGAGTAGGGTTCGGAACCCATATACGCCCTCCGGAGAGAAAAATCTTTGGGATCGAGTCCTTCATTATTCATTACTCCGGCAAGATAGAGCGCATAGCTTGGAGTAAGATGGAGGGTGGTAGTTTTGAAATCCTGCATAAGAGCAATCTGTCTCTTCGTATTCCCCGGGCCGGCAGGAATGACCAATACCCCCACTTTCTCGGCGCCGTAGTGCATGACGAGTGCTCCAGTAAATAACCCGTATGTCATCATGTTCTGAAGCACATCGTCTTTTTTTACTCCCGTCATAATCAGGCAGCGGGCAATTAGTTCGGCAGCCCTGTCAACGTCTTTTTTTGAAAAAAAGATGGCCTTTGGTTTCCCTGTGGTACCGCTTGAGGTATGAAGACGCACAACCTGTTCTTTTGCTACGGCGAGCATACCAAACGGGTAGTTTTCACGCAAATCTTCCCTGGTAGTAAAAGGCAATTTAGGGACGTCTTTTAAAGAGGTTATATCTTTTGGTTTAAGATTTAATTTTGAAAATTGTTCTTTGTAGAAAGGGATATTTTTGCAGGCCAGACTGACGGTTTGTTTCAATCTTTTCAACTGCAATTCTTCAAGCGCGCTGCGACTGATAGTCTCAATATCTTTTTGCCAAAACATTATGCTTTTCCCTTTGCAAGCTCTCTCCCTTTATTGAAAGCGGCAAGGTTTATCTCGATTGTCTTTACCGGCACGGATTCTTTTATCACCGTTTCCCATGCAGAGAGAGTGAAGGACAAATACCGGGAAAGAATACCCATTACAATGATATTCTCCACCTTGGGATTGCCCAGGTTGGTTGCGATTTCCAGGGCGTTCACATAATCCACGTGAAAATCCATAGCCTCCAATTGGGCTTTTACATCTTCCGGATATGGAGCGACAGCCGGATTAATAAAAGAAGGCATTATCCTTTTTTGGTTCAGGATCACCTTCCCCTTCGGTTTGAGATAATAGGCGTATCGCAGCCCTTCCAGCTCTTCAAGCGCAACCAGAAAGTCGGCTTTCCCTTTGTGGATCAAGGGAGAATATACTTCTTCCCCGAAACGCACATGGCTTGTGACGCTCCCGCCTCTCTGCGCCATGCCGTGCAGTTCGCTTTCTTTTACCATGTATCCCGAGATAAAGGCGCATTTGGCTAAAATCCTGCTCGCAAGGATAATCCCCTGTCCTCCTACCCCTGAAAAAAGCACGTTTGTAATTCCCATTTTCCCTCTTTGATTACCGGTTGGTTGCAACCAGGATTTTGAAAAATATATTTATTTTAGAAAAACAACTAAGACCGTAAATAAATATGAAAAATTTTATAATTCTATCATATATTCAAAATTTCCTGCAAACAACGAAAAAAATGCTAATTACTAACTGAGAACATAAGAAAAGTATTTTATTGTAACTCAGGCTTGTCAGGAATAAGATTTGAGTCTGATCCTGCAAATTGACTTTTTTTGTCGGCAGTAGATAAGATGAGGTTAATCAGAGTAGAACTCCTTTTTCAGTAAAGGCGCTTCAACTTAGGCGACACTTACTACAGGCTCCATCTCCATAGTGATAATCAATGTCGGATTCGGTGCAAGCCCAAGCTGTTCAGGGTCTTCTCCCTCTAAATGAAGAGCTACTGCCTCTCTGAGATTTGCCACAGCCTCATCAAGAGTTTTCCCCTGAGTTATCACAGATATTTCAAGACATTCTGCGACATAATACTTCTCGCCTTTCCTGATAAATGCTTTAATTGTATGCTGAAGGGCTTCTTTCATTTTTACCTCCTTACCCTATTTTAACTTAAATCACACTGAACATCACTATCGCGGGTTCAGCGCCTCTGACTTTACCTCTATTATCTTCCTCTCCTCCTCCGTTATCCCATAAAGCCCATAGACAATCTCAGCAATCTTTTCATCCGTTATCGCGATCTCCCGCTTGATCTTGTCACGTTCTGCTGACGGTGGAATAAAGGATTTGTTTTTGTAGGGTCCAAATACTAATTCTTCCAGTTTTCGATGCCTTTAAGATAATAAGAGATGATATTGGTATCTAAAAGATATTTTCTCACAGAACCCTTGTTCTATATGTCCTTTTGCGTCTCGCCTGTATCTCCTCAAGCACTGCGTTTTCTTCAGTGGATATATCTTTCCAAATCCCGAAAATTTTTTAGCTTCAATGCACATGTCTTTAGGCGCTTTTTTGGGACTCTCGACCTCTACCCTGAAAAGGTGAACTACATCATAAAGCTGAGCAATCTTGTTCTTTGGTATCTTTTCGACTTCTTTCATGATTTTCTCTTTGATGCCCGCCATATTAATCACCACCTTTTGCTTGATTATAGCATAAAGAGATTGGCCGCTTTATCTTCCCTAAAGTCGCCCATGGATAAAATTTGTCCAATGTCAAGGGCAGACCCCTTTGATTTTTCCTACATTAAGTTGCCGTAAGAAGGCTGTCCCCGAATAGATAGCCTTTTCGGCATAACCAGATTTTCTTATGATATCAGCATAAAAGTCAATTTTGGTGTCTGACCCCATCATAACCTGACTGACCCCATCATAACCTGACCTATTATCACATTTCATTTCCGAAATAATCAGGGGCAACTCGCACAGAGATGGTAGCCATGAGGTGGACTGCAAGGACTGCGGGATGTTGATTCCTAATAGGACAATTCATTGAAAACACATCTGCTATCACAAAAGCTCCTATAAGATCAGAATTCCAAGCTGCAGTGATCTTTGTTGTCTTATGCCTCTCACCGACCATTAGTATTATCCCAGCCTCCTCTTGTTTTTACAGAGACAGAACCTGATTCTTTCGTATAGATTTTTAAATGAGGCAACTCGGCAGGTTGACAACTTTATGGCCTTGCGTGATAATTAGAGATGATTAAATTTGAAAGACTGCCGTCAGGTATCCTGCTGAGAATCCCCGATTTAAAAAAAGCCCTTGGAGAAGATAATAATATTATCTTTGCCTATATTTTTGGAGGACTCGCTAAAGGAAAAATAGGGCCTCTGTCTGACATCGATATTGCTGTTTATCTCGGGAGTACAGAGAATCTGGCGGAAAATAAAATTCAGATTTTTGACAGACTAACTGACGTTCTTGGAACAGACGAACTGGATATCGTGATTCTTAACGTTGCATCCATAAGCATTACTGGAAGAGTTTTGCAGAACAAACAAGTCCTTGTTGATAAAAATCCGGCAGCACGTCATGCTTTTGAGTCTCTTGCACTAAGGCAGTTTTTTGATTTTAAAATAAAAGAAGAAACAGTATTTTCTCTGAGGTACGGCATTGGTAGATAAGTCTGTTATTCTCAGAAAAATATCGGAGCTTGAGGTATATCAGCAGCAGCTAAAGGAATTCTCCGACATAACCAGTGAGGATTACGGAAAAGACTGGAAAATACAGCGTATTATTGAAAGAACCCTTCAGATAATGATAGAGACCTGTGCCGATATTGCTAATCATATAGTATCTGACAGGGGGATGAGAACACCTGAAAGCTATGCAGATACATTCAAGGTATTATGCGAGCATGGTGTCATCGACCAGGAACTTTTTACAATAATGGAAAAAATGTCGAAGTTTAGAAATATCGTTGTGCATCAGTATGAGCAGGTTGACGCGGAAATTGTTGTCCTGATCCTGAGAAAGCACATGGGGGATTTCGACAGATTTAAAGACGCGGTTATGGCGTATTTGAAAGGCTATCGGAGAGAAAACTCTGAAAATATGCAATAATCCTGGCTCTATCCTTGTTGGAATTCTTATATCTTTCTCCAATCCCTTTTAGCATATTTTTAACACATTCAGACGGAAGTTTTTCGTACTCCTCGCTGACACCTTAAGAAACGTCGCCAAATATAATATCTATTGTTTTATTATAAATAATGGAAACGGATCTGATGGAAGTATTCAAATTAGCGATTATTATCGGATTAATCCCCGCGATTATAGCCCGAAACAAAGGCAAAAGCTTTATGTTATGGTGGTTTTATGGCGCTATGTTATTTATTGTGGCGTTGACGCATTCATTACTGATTAAACCTGGCAATCAAAAGGTCGAACAAAAGCCGATCTCTGAGAGAATGAAAAAATGTTCTTATTGTGCCGAATTTATAAAACCGGAAGCTAAAGTTTGTCAATATTGTGGTCGGTTGCTTTATGATTAAAAAAAAGAAATCCATTAAAAGAGCAATCGTAGACATTGATAACACCCTCTGGCATTTTTGCGATGCATTTTATGAGGAACTGAGGAAGATTAACAAGACCTTTCCTACCCCTGAAAGTTGGACACACTGGGATCTGTGGGAAGGGTATTGTACAGAGGATGAGTTTTATAATGCCGTAAATGCTGTTCATCTTAATCAGCATAGTGATAATAATTTACCATATCCAGAAGCCAAAGATTTCCTCATCAGCTTAAAAGAAAATGGTTATCACATCACGATAGCAAGTCATAGGTCTCCTGATTACAGAATACAGACTGAGAAATGGCTTGAGAAGCATGGACTGGTGCATGATGAATTACACCTTTCATTCCACAAGACCCAACTGTTTACCGAATCCACTGATGTTGTGGTGGATGATTCCCCACATGTATTGGAGAAGGCAGTTGATAAGGGAGTAATGGCTACAGGGCTGTTATTCCCGTGGAACCGAGATTATGCAGATAATGGATTTATGCTATTTGATAACCTGAATGAAGTTTTAAGCCATATCCTTGATAAGTAAATAACCTTTATACAGGAGGGAAAAGTGTCCAATACAAAAATAAAATCTTTTGCAAAACAAACATTAGGATGTCAATGTCCAGAGGAAGTATTTGATTTTATAGATTGTCAGCGTGATATCGAACTTTCCAATCAGATATTACTAACAAATAAAATCAATATCGGAAATCGTCTTCTAATTTATATTGTTGAAACAGATGACATTAATTTTATAAAAAATAATTTACCAACCATTTTCCAATTTGGGATAAAAGAAAGAGATAGCAAAGCGTTTAATAGGGTCCGATTTGTCATAGCAACTAATAAATTTGAGGAAATAAAACTTATTGCTGAAAATATATTCAAAA
>JBAZZX010000006.1:0-93012 GCA_041658585.1 Thermodesulfovibrionales bacterium | reverse complement strand
AATTTTCGGGGTCTCTTGCCCATTCGACGAACCGAGATCGCTTAATACAGTGCATTCTACGCATTCGTTTTTTCCTGCCCAATCCATAATATTTTGTCAAGTGGCTTTTTCTACAGCTTCAACGTTACGAATAACCGGGGCTTGCTTTATCTGTTGAAATGTATCAAATAAGATATAGGCATAATATAAGGTAATAGTTTAATATTCTCTCCAGCTCATGGGGACGGCATGGTCTATAGCAAAGCTGTCGAGTTTTCTTGTGAGCTTCTCCGCTTCTTTAACCTGTTTATCTGCAAACTCTTTTACCTTTTTCAGTTTATTGTTTTCATCTTTCATATTGTATACATGTGCTTTGAATTCTTCCCATTCTTTTTTTGCCGAGGAAAACTGGCGATAATTTGTTCTCCACCACTCCTCATCATGGCCTCCAGGCATGTCCGGAGCTGCAGGGATTTCCTCAAAAACTACAACATGTTTGTTGGTATCTATACGGATGCTATATCCGGACATAAAATTCATGCCTATAAGTCCTTCATAGATGCCGGACAAAGAATTACCTATGGTTGTCGGGACAAAAATTTCCTTTACTCCTCCGACTTGTACCGTATCTACTACAGTTAAGACAGCCGGGATTTTCCCTCCGATGCCTCCGGCTTCAATTTGAAGCAGGCCTTCTCCTTTATCGAAAATGCCAAGTTTCTCGGCAAGCCCATGGGAGATATACATTCCGGGTGCTCCAGTGTCTAAGAGCATGAGGGCCTTAACGGAATCGTTGAAGGTGACGGAGATAATGATCCTCTTCGATGACCCTTCTTGAGAGACATAAGGCACTTCATACTGCACGGGCTTTTTTTCTTCTTTTTTCTTAACTGCCGGTTCCGCTTTCCTGGGAGGTTTATCGCTTTTCTTTTTGCTTTTGCTTTTGTTCTTTACCTTCTCAGTCGCCTCTATCTTTTTTGAAGAGCTTTTATATTTCTCAAGGTCCTTATTGGTATAGATATAATCTTCTGCATAAGCAGGTGAAATGAGGAAGAAAGATATTATTGCAATTAGATATTTTTCTATCGTATTCCATTTTGTTGACCGTAAAAACATTACTATACATATTAACAGTAACCATACCAAATTGTCTTTTTTTTCCGGGGCGTATCTATAATACTACTAAGAAAAAAATATATCACAAGGTTTGCTAAAATATTATTGAATTTCGGATTTGATGAAAATATACCATAAAAGAGGTTGTTATTAAGACTTATTTTATAAAAAAGCTTCTTCTCCTTATTCCCCTCCTTTTCGGCATTACCATCCTTACTTTTACTCTCACAAAGGCATTGCCGGGCGATCCGGTTTTGAGCATGGTCGGGGAGCGGGCGCAGCCGGAGGTTATAGAAAAAATCAGAAAGGAACTCGGAACTGACAGGAATCTTATCAGTCAGTATTACGGATATATCAAGCTCCTGCTGCAAGGGGAATTTGGGCGGTCTTACTATACCAACAGAAAGGTCTTCGATGACCTGCTCCTGAAATTTCCTAATACCTTAAAGCTTGCCGTTTGCGCAATGCTGATAGCAATTCCATTAGGACTATCATTCGGGTTTCTGTCAGCCTATAAAAAGGATACATGGATGGACGGATTAATTTCGGCAATTTCCGTGACAGGACTCAGTGTGCCTGTCTTCTGGAGCGGGCTTCTGATTATGCTCTTCCTAAGCCTTCAGCTCAAACTTTTTCCGCCGTCCGGCACCGGGGATATACGGTTCCTAATATTGCCCTCGATAACCCTTTCACTCCCTGCCATTGCCGCAATTTCAAGGGTGACAAGGACCGCTTTGCTGGAAATCTTTGATATGCCTTTTGTTACGACGGCAAAGGCAAAGGGTTTGCCGGAGTCAAAGATCAATGGTATCCATGTATTTAAAAATGCCCTCATACCGATTATTACGGTCATCGGTCTTGATTTCGGTAGTTATCTGAACGGGGCAGTACTTACAGAGACGATATTCGGCTGGGACGGGATAGGGCGGTTTACGATGGAAGGGATCATCAAGAGGGACTATCCGGTGATAATGGGGTGCGTGATTACCGGAACGATAATATTTGTGGCGATCAATCTGATTGTTGATATTATGTATCACTATCTTGATCCAAGGATTAGATTGAATTAGCATGAAGACGGCGGGTAAGATTTCGATTCTTGTTTTGCTTTTGATAACCCTTCTGTCCGCCTTTGCGCCTACCGTCAGCCGATATGGTCCCGACAGGATAGACCTTGACAGTCTGAAAATACCGCCGGATTTTGAGCATCCGCTTGGTACGGACAACAAAGGCAGGGACATACTCTCAAGGGTCCTTTATGGAGGGAGGATATCAATAAGTATCGCCGTAACGGCGGTGCTTATCTCAATGGGCATCGGACTTTTTATCGGCCTTGTCTCAGGCTATTTCGGCGGCAGGACGGATACGGTTATCATGGCCTTTGTAGACCTCATACTTTCTTTTCCTTCACTCCTCCTTGCCATAGGTATTTCCATACTGCTTCCGCCGGGCATTTATACGGTTATGATTGCAATCGTTGCAGTCGGCTGGGCCTCCTTTGCAAGGATTATCAGAGGCTACGTCCTGACCTTACGGGAGGCAACTTATATTGAAGCTGCCAGGACATTAGGGTGCAGTAATCAGAGGATTCTCTTTACGCATCTTATGCCTCAATGCGTTCCTCTCCTGCTCGTTATGACGGGGATGAAGATAGGAGGATATATCATCACTGAAGCTTCTTTAAGCTTTTTGGGCCTTGGCGCTCAGCCTCCGACGGCAACATGGGGGTCCATGATAAACGCGAACAGGGCTTATATAACTTCCGCTCCCTGGACGGTTTTTGCTCCGGGTTTCATGATCGCCCTGACGTCTCTCTGTTTCAATATACTCGGGGACAACTTAAGAGACAAATACGGACTAAAAGTAAGAGGATAAAAAAGTCTAAAGCGGCAAGGGCGGAGGAATAACGTTGCAGTTGACAACAATGTCAATAAGTAATACAATAATATAAAGTAATGCTAATTAGAAAGGTAAGGTGCAATGAGATGACGACCGCAGCGATTAAAATAACAAGGAAGGGGCAGGTAACAATTCCCAAGGAGATTCGGGAAAAGCTCAAGGCCAATGCCGTCTATTTCGAGGTGGAGGATGATATTGTCATGGTGAAACCAGTGCGGGATGCTGCCGCTTCACTCAGTGCATACGCCGGCAACGTTAAGCCGGGCGTGTCCATGAAGCAGATGAAAGACAGGGCGTGGGAGGTGGCTGTCCGTGAAAAGACCGGCAAGAAGTCTTCTTGACACAAACATCATTATCCGGTATCTCGTCGCAGATGATCCCACCTTACATGCAAAGGCGAAGGAATTCTTCGACAAAGTAATAGATGGCAGTGTCAAGGCCATCATCCTTGAAAGTGTCATTGCCGAATGCGTCTATGTCCTGACGAAAATATATAAAGTTCCGAGGGACCGGGCCGCGGGTAGCCTCATCGATATTTTGCACTATAAGGGGATTGCAAATGATGACCGGCAGGCGCTTATCCAGGCTTTGGCTCTGTTCTCGGAGCAAAGTCTTGACATTGTTGACTGTATCTTGTGCGTCAAGGCCGTAATCGCCGATGACCAACTTCTCAGCTTCGATGTAGACCTGAACAAACTTGCGAAGCGAATAAGTCCATGAAGAAAGCGCAAATTCCAGCCGGGATGTGCGCTCTCGCCGGGCAAATACAAAAGATCAAAGATCAGCAAAAACGGCTGGGTCTGTTTTGCGAAGACAGAGAGTTGCTCTCATGCCCGCCATGCGACATCGAGGAAGATGTAACTTTCGAAGGATTCCTGATCGTTGTGAAGCGATCAAAACCGAACCGTGACATAGGCTTGAGATTCGCCGCAATAGATGAGAAGAAGGGGGTGTATCAGTGCCCGGGATGCGGAAAAGAGATTGTGGTTCCTGAATCGGAGATATGATGCAGGAGAGGAAGTGCGGAAGCTGCATCGATAAGGATGGAATAGTGGTGAAATACTCCGTTAAGAAACATTGGAGAAATTATCACAGGACGGACCCCAAATACAATAAATCTTCATTTTTATGGCGGTGATAACTTCAGCTCCCTGGACGGTATTTGCCCCCGGCTTTATGATCGCCCTGACGTCGCTCTGTTTCAATATACTCGGGGACAACTTAAGAGATAAATACGGAATAAAGGTAAGGGGATAAAAAAGCATAAAGCAGTAAGGGCGGATATACTGAAAAAGTTTTTATAATTGCCGCTATTTTACCTGTCAGACAATGTCAGTTGAAATAAACGTCATCCAAAGTGACCGATAAACGCGGACTTTAGCCACAAGTAAAGATTTCAGAAATAAGAGACGCCACAACAAGTACTCACAGTATTCCTCACAATTATTGAACCTGAGAATTATGCGTATTTTTTTTGAAAATCAATTGTGAATAATAAAGATTTGCACCATCTCTTTTGACATAGGTAATCACAAAATCCACTTCATTTTTCTTTTCACGGTGAAGAGAGAAACCCAGTCTATTTCTCGTCCCCTATCAAAAGATTAACGACCAGGCGTATCATCAGGTCTTTATTAGCCGGTTCGCTTTCAGCAATTAGGAGTGCCAATGCCGTCAATGTGTTCTCGCTAATGATTTCCGGTATCTCTTCCTGCCTATTGTAAAGAAGAAACAGGAAGCTCCCGATCCGCTTGTTGCCGTCGAGGAAAGGATGGTCTTTGATGACAAAGTAGAGAAGATGCGCTGCCTTTTCTTCTCTTGTACGGTAGAGCGTTTCACCGAACATAGTCTGTTCAATGTTGCCGAGTATGGCAGCCAGGGCATCACCGCGTTCAGATCCGAATAAATCTGTAGCGTCTCCACGCCCTTTCAGTTCTTGCTTGAGTTCGAAAATCGCCTGCCTTGCAAAGTCATATTCAAGCACGCCGCGAGCGGGTTGACAGCCTGCGGGAATGAGAAGTGTATCTTCGTCATATTGGAGGAGCAGCCGCCATGTCCTTGCATAGCCTACGATAACAGAAAGAACGTCCTTGCCTATGCCGGTAATAAGGGCCTGATGGTCAAGTGTCCTGGAAAGCAGCTCAACCGCCTGTTGCATCTCAGAGATACCCCTCTCTGCCAATCTGGTCTGATTAACCGTGAACCCTTGCACCAGATGATCACGTAGCACGTTGGTAGCCCATTGGCGGAATTGGGTGCCTCGTTTCGAGTTGACCCGGTAGCCTACTGAAAGAATAGCATCAAGGTTATAGAACTGCGTCTGATACTTTTTCCCGTCCGGGGCAGTATGTGCAAATTTTGCACGTACTGCCGTCTTGTCCAGTTCCGCCTCTCTAAAAACATTGCGAAGATGCTTGGTTATGACCGAGCGTTCTCTGCCAAAGAGTTCTGCCATCTGGTCCTGGGTAAGCCAGACAGTCTCCGCTTCCAGATGGACTTCGATGCCGGTTGTACCGTCAGGGGATTGATAAATGACTATTTGATCACTCACGCTATCATTTCTTTATAATTCATCATATTACGAGCGTCCAATACCTTTTCCCCTCTTATTCCCCTGACATTTCATACTTTACCTTTTCTGTGATTCGCTCTAAATAAATTGGCTCTGTCCTTATTTTCGCAGACCAGCCTGAGGATAGGCAAACCTTCAGCATGCGCTCCTGCGACGTTCAAAAGTCAATAATCAAGTCTGACCCCGAAAGACTTATCATCACGAAAGACTTATCATCGGCTTCTTCGGGTCCGTTTTCTTTGCAATGTACCATCTCTGCACGATAGGTGCTACTAATTTGTTTAGCTCTTATTCTCCCTCTAAGATTCAGTTCTTTACCAGATTTACCCACAAATGAAAAAGATTGATATTGTCCTTCTGTCTCACATTAATAGATCGATACCGTGCAGTCATCTTGTTGGCATGTTCTTGGGTCAGTTTATCATCATTGGTCCAGCTAATTGAACTTTGTATCTTCGTTGCGACAAGGTCATCAATCTAGGAATTGATAACTCCATGCCAATACTCGAAGTCGTGTTCTTGAACGTAACCCAGGAGTCCGCCATATTTAAGAGTCTTACCATGAATCCCTTTTTTGAAACGCTCAACGCCTCCACAGTCTTTGTACGTTCCTTTTTCCATTCTTCCAACGAGATACTCTTTTTCTCTTGAATGTTCTTTAATTCCCAGCCTTTTTGCTTCCAGAGAAAAGAGGGATTCGTCACTGCCATATACCCTGGAACCGATTGCAACGCCTTCCTCTTCGCTGGTAATGACACCTATATCAACCTGAGGGCTTGTGCCCGTTTCGGGCTCTTCCATATACTCTTTATCAAAATAGAAAGAATAACCATCGCGACGTGCATACTTATTGAGAATATTACAAAGCTTCTGTGTTAGGCCCTTCTCGTTTTTTATTTCCGAACTGGCGTACCGTTGCGAGAATTCGATTAAGTGTTTATCTACAAAATTTATGATTGTTAGTACAGCCGTATCTGGTTGAGGCCCGGCTAATTGGCCCGTGCTCCTTAGTTTCTTAATGTCCGCCAGCACTCTTAATATCCTTGCTTAACCAGATCGTCGAAAGTCTCATCGGCATCCCTGATAGCTACTGACCGAAGCCAGTAACGAGTTTGAACAGGTTTAATTAGATAAACAATATTATGGTCATAAATTCGGAGGACTCTTGTGATCCTTAAAGACGGGTGATGTTGTCTCTTTATAAGTTTATTAAGAGACTTCTCAAGCGTGACGATGTCGTTAACGTCTATGTCTGGCTTTTCACCGTAATAAAATGGAAAACAAACATATGAAGAAGACTTTGCCGGTGTGAAAGGCACAAACTTTTTATAAACTGAATTGAGAACTTTGCAATATGTTGCCCCGAACTGTCTTAATTGCTCAGACATAACTGGCGCAGCAGCAAGAGAGTTTTCGCCCTTTCGCCTGAATTCCAATAAATAATCAATCACATCATCAACCAAAATTTGCTCTGTAGCCGAAAGGTCAAGCTCTGTCTCGTCCTCGGGATAAGGCAGATTTAAAATGTCGTCTTTTAAAATAGAAGTTGCCCTGCTTATCATATAACGCCCGCTAAGGGCAGCAGCACAAAAAAGATAAAATTTATTGTTCTTAATTCTCCTTTCAATCTCTCCTAGTTCCTCACGTTGATTTGCTGGTGCGTGAATTCCAATGACGTCATGCTTAAAAGAAAGATAATCGCTTCTATAAGCTACGGGAATAGACCCCGCACTCACACCTTCTTTGATTAGGAGATGATGAGGTTCATATATTTTTTTTTCTCGTGGCCACTGGAAATACTGTTCTTCCTGGATATGAATTTGTTTTTCATCTATCCCTTTTTCCGTAAAAGCTTCAGAAGGCAGCGTTTTTTTCCCAGTCAAGTAATCCGCTTTTTTGTATTTAGCCTTCAAAGCTTTAAACTCGTTTTCTTCTTCTCGTGACAAGCTATCTTTTTGTCTTTCATATTGTTTCAGTTTATTGATTCTATCTTCGTCACCAATGGTGAATCCTTCGCGGATCACCCAGTTAGCCTCTTTCTCCCTGTCTCTCAAATACTCTCCCAGACTCCTTGCAGGGGCGAATCTTGATATAAGCTGGTGCAATCTCCCGCCGCCTAATAAATTCTCTTTCCAAACAATTTTTTCGTACAATGCAGCTCTATAGGGGATTTGGTGAAAGTCGTAGTGATCTAGTTCAAAATACATTTTTTCTTTTGCAGGTTTTGTTCGGCGCACTGTGATATGCGACAAATGTTTGCTCTTAGGGAGTTCTTTCTTAGCAAATACTACGGCAACGGCGACATTCGCTTTCCCGAAAAGCACACTGCTTAGGGCAGTGAAGTCAAGAACCTGCTTCACGTGGTATTCTTTTAAAAAGTGTGACCTAAACTCGAATGAATTCTTGTTATAAAGAAAAGGGCCAGCGGGCAATATCAAAGAGAGCAAACCGCCTTTCTTACACATTGTAATAGCCTGATCAAGAAATAAGAGAGCGAGTTGATTGCCAGGAACTGCCGCTCTCACTTTCCGTCTTTCCATTTCAATCTGCTCAGCATAAGGTGTATTGAAGCTCTCAATAAACGGGGGGTTGCCAATTACCAAATCAAATTCGGCTTTCAGTTCTTTTTGATGGAGCAATTCGAAAAAGTCTTTATCAAAAAGATTGCCTTCTTTTTGCAAATCATCAAATTTGAGTTCTTCCCAAATAACCTTGGGAGAAAGTTCATCGCATAAAGCCAAACTCAAGCTAAATATTGCTAACCGTACCGCCTCACCACTTTTATCAACGCCGTATATACTCTCCCTTAACAGCTTTTTCAATATTCTGAGTGAAGGTCTTTTCCATTCGTTTTGAATTCTCCACCAGTGAATTATTCTGCGGTACGCGGCAACCAAGAATACCCCTGACCCACATGCAGGATCTAAGACTTTATAGTTATTTTTGGGTTCATTCATGGGCATTGCTTCGTCCAGCACAAAATTCACAAGATAGGGAGGAGTGTATACCACTCCTTTTTCGGATCCCAAGAATTCCTCATAAATATTGCTGATTAGTTCTATAGGCAAGTCGTTAAAGGAATATAGCTCCCAGAGTGCAATTTGGCCGGAGTCTTCGGTTTTTCCTTCTATAAAGACGGCGAAAGAACTTAAATCAGCAGCAAGTAATGTCTGCCTTTCCTCGTCATCATATACTCTGAAAATCTCTCCGTTAAAATGTCCAGCCAGATAATCGAACAGCCTTAAGCACGCGCCTTTTACTTTCCAAATATCTGCAAAAGTTCTTGCGCCCTTTGCGAATTGACTAAAAAAATTTTGCGGGAAAACTTTATTTCCCTTTTCATCCTCACGTTCTTCCAAATATTTGATGAGTATCGCAAGCACAAGCAATTTATGGATGAGCTCTTCTTCGGGGAGGACTTTTTGAGCTATCAGTTCTCGTTTGTTCTGTTTCAGGCGAGCTAACAGTTTTTCATATGCACTCTCATTTAACTTAAACTTATCCTTATACTTTGATATTTCCCAAAAAGCACCATTATCGAAATTCCTTGACGAGAAATCTTTTTTTAATTGTTCTTGAATCTGACCTGCTAATTTTATTGTGTCCAATGGCGAATAGACTATTCTTCCAGCCTTTATCTGGGGCTGTTTGAGACTATTGAAGATTTTAACCTCGGTTTTATCGAAAACAAAAAATAGAGGCACCTGGCCCGAGTTCCATAGTCTTTTGTGCAACTCTGCGACCTCGTCGTCATCTTTTTCCACTTTAGTGAAATCATAAATGTAAATCTGTGGCAGTGGTGGTCGGCCATTCTCGAAGAGCCTGAAATATACAGCATCCGCCTTATATTTTTTGGCATTTTCAAGTGCTATGCGCTGGTAAGAATCTGCGGGCTCAGCATCAACCAAAATCAATCCCGGGGATTCGAGCATATCAAAATCTCTCAGCCCGGATTCAAATTCTTTAGTCAGGCTTTCACTCATTTGTGTCTCCCGTAATAGATATCATACGCACTTTGGGGATATTGTTTATCACCTCACCCGAGATTCTTAACATCTCGGATGTTCGGTATCTGTCGTGTTGATCGAATGCTCTTCCATGCCGCATAGTATAGTTGATCCCTGGCAATGTTAGCGAACAGCTTATAATTTTGTGAATTAAGAGCAACATAGGCCGTCAAGTAGCGTCAACTTGTGAGCAAGTTCCTTGTTTGAGGACAGCATTTCCCGCAGCTTCACAAAAGTTCTCATTATAGCTATGTTCACCTGAATTGCTCTCTCGCTGTTCAGCACACCCGAAAGCATAGCCACTCCCTGTTCCGCGAAAACAAATACATTAGGGGCATGCTTTATGCGGGAACTTATCACAATTTGTGATGAGTTCATGATCTCTTCGCGGGTCAGAGCAAACATGAAATCTTCCGGAAACCGATCCAGATTCCTGCGCACAGCCTGATTTAACACACGAGTTTCTACCCCGTACAGTTCAGCCAAGTCCCTATCAAGCATGACCTTGTGGCCTCGAATCAGATAGATTTTTTTCTCGATTATTTCGACGGGAATAAGTTCTTTCATTTATTCTCCTTGAAAATGTTTTTTATCATATCTACCTTTCATTTTATACAACTGAATAGCAATTTAACTCGTCTTACCATGTCTGGCACAGTTTTCTGAAATTCTTTATCTCATCAGAAAATGACCTTGCCCTTTCTATCGTGAAATCCCTATATGTCTTTATCTCAAGGCCTTTCTCCGCCGCTTCGATTTTTATCGCCCCGTCGATGTCGGTTCTGTAGATTGACGCTCCCTCCAGAGCGTCCAGCGTTTCCTGATGCGGGTGGCCGAAGGAGTTGTCCCTGCCGACGCTGATAACGGCAACATCGGGAGAAACCGCTCTGAAAAATGCCTCATCCGCAGAGGTCTTTCCGCCGTGATGGGGCGTTTTCAGCACGTCGCTTTTCAGCCATTTTCCGAGATGCAGAATGTCCTCCTCGGCCTCTTTTTCTACATCGCCCGTGAAGAGAAACGACCTGCCGCCGCTTTCAATCCTGAAAACCAGAGAATCGTTATTAGCCGCATCATATTCCCTGCCGCCTGATGAATAGAATTCAGGATAAGGATGGAGGACCGATATCCTGTATCCTGATTCTTCTATTACATCTCCCCTGTTCAATGAACGATGTGTAATGTGAGACAGTCCGTCCGGCAGAATCAGCCTTCCGTTGTCCCAGATTTCCCTGACATGAAATCGGTCCGCAAGATACTCAAGTCCTCCGGTGTGGTCCGGATGAGCGTGTGAAACGACAAGAATATCGATGCGTTGCCTGCCTCTGTATTTCAGAAAGGAAGCGGGTTCCCTCCCTGTTTTACCGGTATCCATCAACATTGTCCTGCCGTCGGGAAGTTCGATAACCGATGCGTCTCCCTGGCCGACATCGAGATATGTGACGGTAAGTTTATCTTTTTCAGACAAGACGCTGAACATATAAATCACCAACGGTATGAAAGGAATCATAAGTAGAAACCTTTTCTTCGGGAACAATAAATGGATTCTGTGTATAAACTGTTTAACACCCTCACCCTTACCCTTTCCCCTCAAGGGAGAGGGTAGTAAATTCGCCCCTCCCTTGAGGGGAGGGGTTGGGGAGGGTGTTAAAATATCGAACTTATGCACATACAATAAATATAAAATAAAGCCTGCATAGAAAAGCAGGAGGATTATCGCCGGGAAAGACGGTATCTTCATATCGGCAAAGGGAATGAGGGCAAGCATTTTTACCAGATAGATGCTCGCTTCGCTGATGACTGCTATGAGGGGTGTAAAAATAAAATAACCGGTCAGAAGATAGGAAAAGGCCGCAATGACCGAAAGCGGTATGAGGATGAACCCGATTAAGGGCGCTACTAAAAGGTTGGATATTGGAGAGATGAGAGATACATAATGGAAATGATACGCCACCAAAGGCGCAGTGCCTGCCGCTGCTGCAAGCGTCATTAAAAGGGCGTTTCTTACGGACCTCAATAATTTTTTGCTTTTATTGTCCTCTTCTTTCTCTTTATCGATAGTTAGACCAATGCAGAATACCGCAAGAAACGAGAGTTGAAAAGACAAAGAAAAGATCGCTTCCGGTTCCCATACAGCTATCACAAAAGCGGCAAAGAGCAGCGAATTGAGCCAAAAACCCTTTCGCCCGATAAGAAGTCCCGCGAGAAAAAGTCCGATCATAAGAAAAGAACGCACGGCAGGGATGCTCGCTCCGGACAGAGCAAGGTATATAACCATAAAGGGAAGGCATAATATAGCGGCAGCCTGTGAAGGGTTCAGATAAATCGTCATCCGCTGAAGGATCCCATAGGGCAGCACTTTAATTATCAATCTGAACATGCCGAATAAAAGGACCGACAAAAGACCGAAGTGTGTGCCTGATATGCTGAGTATATGGGTAAGCCCCGTTATGTTGAAGGCGTCCATTAATTTATCGTTTGACGTCATCCCCTGTCCAATCGTAACGGAAGCAAGAAACGCTGCCGACTCCTTTTGAAAATGCTCCTGAATGTACCTGTTGATCCTGTATCTGGATTCCTCAATTATCACATGAAGCGTCTTTTTTCTATCTCCGGTTTGCCTGACCTCTTTAAGCTTTGCATAGACGTCGTCAATTGCAAACTCTCCCGGATTCAGTCTCTTCCCACTTTTGAGCAATGTTATGTCAAGTTCATATCCCCTGCCCATATCAAATTCATCGTCAGACAAGAGGACTATTTCCTTGCCTTCAAGGACATGCAAAGGTGTTACATTATAATGCCCTTCGGAAAATACGCCTTCAATACTCCGCACAAAAAATCTTTGTTTCAGAGATCCGCCTTCAGTCTTTGCCGGACAGGATGTAAATTCGCCTTTTAACATTACGGTATCTTTTATATACGGCATGTCCTGCGGGGGGTCGTATCTCATAAATGCATAAGCAGCGCCTGAGATAAGGACAATCAGAAGGAAAAATCTTTTTCTGATGGTAAGGTATCCTGATGTGGACAGAGAAACTACAACAGTGGAAAAGGGAAAATACTGGAATGCGTAAAAAAAGACTGCTCCACTAAGGAATGCTATAAAGAACTGCATAGAAATGCCTCAGTTTCTGTGGATTAATTAGCGTCTGTGTATAAAGTCGGGATTTCAACACCCTCCCCAAACCCCTCCCCTCAAGGGAGGGGCGATTTTACTACCCTCTCCCTTGAGGGGAGAGGGCAAGGGTGAGGGTATTTGATAGTTAATACACAGACTCTATTTATACGGATAAAACGGAATCAGCCCATCTTTTCTTTGATGACTTTTGCAATATCATTGGCGAGTTTCGTGATAAGCTTCATATTCTCGCCCTCAAGCATCACGCGGATCTTCGGCTCGGTTCCCGAGGGCCTTACAAGTATCCTTCCCTTTCCGGCAAGCCTTTTCTCTGCGTTTTGAATAGCGTCCCCGATCTCCGGGAATGCCTTGATATCCTGCTTGTGATCGATCACTACATTAGTTAAAATCTGCGGATAGAGTTTGATCTCCGATGAGAGTTTTGACAGGGAGGCGTTTCTTTTTTTCATCAGGTAAAGTACCTGAAGCGCCGTCAACGGGCCGTCGCCGGTAGTATTATAATCAAGGAATATGACATGCCCTGATTGTTCGCCTCCGAGGTTGTATCCTCCTTCAAGCATCTTTTCAACAACATAACGGTCTCCGACTTTTGTCCGCAGGAGTTTAATGCCGTTCTTTTCGAGATATTTTTCGAGGCCGAGGTTGCTCATAACGGTTGACACCACGGTGCTGTTTTTCAGCAGGCCGTGCCTCTCCATTTCCGCCGCCCACATACCCATAATCCGGTCTCCGTCAACCACCCTGCCCTTTTCATCGCAAAGGACCGTCCTGTCCGCATCTCCGTCATGCGCTATCCCCGCATCCGCCTTGTGAAGTCTGACGGCCTTACAGAGCCCTTCAAGATGTAAAGCGCCGGCATTTTCATTGATATTCTTACCGTCCGGTTTGTCATTGATGGACACGACAACCGCGCCGAGTTCCCGCAGCAGCCACGGAGTTGTCTTATATGCGGCGCCGTTAGCAGAGTCGACAACGATCTTCATACCTTCAAGGGTCACGCCTTTAGGGATTGTAGATTTGATATATTCGATATAACGTCCGGTGGCGTCATCGAGCCGGTAGGCCTTGCCTATTCCGGAACCTCCCGGTCTGTTTTTCATTAGTCCGTCATTGAGCGCCTGTTCTTCGATCTTTCTTTCCAGTTCGTCGGGCAGCTTAAATCCATTGGAAGAAAATATCTTGATGCCGTTGTCTTCAAAGGGATTATGCGACGCCGAGATGGCTATTCCCGCATCTAATCTTAATGTCCTCGTCAGAAAGGCAACCCCGGGGGTAGGTATGGGTCCCACAAGGGTAACGTTCATGCCCATCGAACATATTCCGGACGTAAGGGCGCTCTCTATCATGTAGCCCGACAGCCTGGTGTCTTTTCCGATCAGGATCATATTTCTGCCGTGCTTCACCTTCAGCAGATGACCGACTGCCATACCTACCTTCAAAACAGTTTCAGGCGTCATGGGATGCTTGTTCACTGTGCCTCTGATGCCGTCGGTCCCAAAAAGTCTCATCTTCCTCTCGCTCCTATGATAATTTTGACATTCACTTCATTTAACTTTGCCCTTATATTTTTACCGGTCAAATCGAGCTTCAGCTCCTGGTCAATAGATTCATTGAAGCCGGTAATATCAAAGGGTTCCGTTTTCAATGTGCCGATCTTCATTACCTCTGACCGGACGCCTTCAATTACTATATATTGCGGCGCAGCTTCCACGGATTTCACATAATATCCCCTGGCGATCTCGCCGGTAAGCACAGGGACCACCTTAACGGTTTTCGACATCGTCTCTTCGATTATTGCCTTAATACTTGTCGGAGTTATATTAGTGACTGTGATCGAACGCGGGAGCCTGACGTCTTCCCTGTCGATATAATATATTCCCTCGCCCTTTTTTGCCTTGCCGAGATCGAGAGATATACGGATATCGGACGGCTTTATGTTTTTTATAAACCTTTCCTGTCCTTTTATATTCAGGCTGACCGTCTTGACATTATAGCTTACCAGCTCAATCCCTTCGGGGATGTTCTTAAACTCCGGAGGAACGTCTACAGACATTTCCGATTGACCGCGCGAGGTAACAAAAATCCACATGACAATTGCCAGTAAGACGGAGGCTATCTTAAGACCGAGGTTTTCAAAGAATAACTTTTTCATTTCTTTCCCTTTGCCGTGAATAAATCGGTAAGAATATCCCTGAGCGTTCCCATATCAAGATGAGTGTCGAGTTTTCCGTGGATAGCCATAGAGACCACACCTGTCTCTTCCGATACGACAACTATTACGGCATCCGTCTCTTCGGAAAGGCCCAGACCTGCGCGGTGTCTTGTGCCAAGAGATTTGCTGATGTCGGGCCCCATGGTAATAGGCAGAAAGCATCCTGCCGCAACAATCCTGTTGCCTTTTATCACGACGGCGCCGTCATGTATGGGCGAAGTCGGATGGAAAATACTCAGAAGTATCTCCTTGGTCACCTTCGCGTCAAGGGGCGTGCCCATCTCCACAAAGTCCTTCAGGCTCGTGTCCCTCTCAATCGCAATCAATGCGCCTATCTTCTTGTTTGCAAGAGCGACAGTCGCCCTGACGACCTCATCAAGGGATTTCAATTCTTCAGCCGAGGTAAGGTTCCTGAAAATCTGGGCCTCTCCCATCTGCGCAAGCGCCCTCCTTATTTCAGGCTGGAAAAGAATTATGATAGCGATGACGATCTGCGCCCAGAAGCTCTGTATCATCCAGTCTACCGTATACAGTTCAAAATAACGGGAAAGCAGCGACGCCATCAGCAGAAGGCCCAGTCCTATCAGCATATGGGCCGCTTTTGTACCCTTGATGATCAGGAGAAGGCGATAGATAATGATCGACATCAAAATGACGTCTACCATATCCTGCCACCTTATTTGCCTGATAAATTCAATCATAACGCCGGGAGTTTTTGCTTAATATTATACCATATTATAAGACCGCAGCACTAATGGCAATGCGAGATTATAAAGAAGTTTGACAAAGAAATCCTTTATAAGTTATTGTAAAAAGATAACTATCGCGGGGTGGAGCAGTCCGGTAGCTCGTCGGGCTCATAACCCGAAGGCCAGAGGTTCAAATCCTCTCCCCGCCACCAATGAAATCAAGGGTTTGCAGAGATGCAAGCCTTTTTTTATTGATTCAACAGGACGATATTCTTTAAATAATTCGGAAGATAAATATATCTCGGCAGATTGAAATGCTTTCTTAACTGCTTTTTCAGGAGTACCCCCGAAAGCAAAAGCAGAAATGTTGTTCTTTTTTCGTCAAAATATTGTAATATTTTATTATATATGGAACCGGAAAAGACGCGGAAAAGACGGCTTCTTGATTTTATAAGAACATGGTTTAATGCTCATGACCTGTTCGGTATTTTGAGCGAAGACCGCTATAAGAGTCTTAAATTAAGGATTATTCTGCTTGATGCGGTCCTGTCCATGATTCCATTATTGATTGTTGTGACCATAAGCTATTTCTGGTTTCTGCAGATATTAAAAGACGATTTCCGCAATCAGATGAAATGGGAAATCGAGAACTCAAAACAGTCCATCGAGTTTTTTGTTGACCAGAAGCTCTCGGGCTTAAGGTTCCTTACGTCCGCCTATTCCTACGAACAATTGTCCGATCAAGAGACGCTTGCCGGAATCTTTTCCAAATTCAAACAGGAATGCGGCGGGTTGGTTGACCTGGGGATTATTACACCGGACGGTATTCAAAGGTCCTATGTGGGACCCTACAATCTCAAAGGAAAGGACTACACAAACCAGGACTGGTTTCATGAGGTTATTGTCCGTTCAGTTTATGTAAGTGATGTTTTCATGGGATACAGAAAACTCCCCCATTTTGCGATAGCAGTTAAAAAGGAAAACCCGGGAAAAGGTACTTTCTGGATATTGAGAGCCACGATCGATATGGAAACACTCAAAAAATATCCCTATTCGATGAATCTAAGGGAGAACGATGACGCCTTTATTATTACATACGACGGCACACTGCAAACACCCTCACGTTCCCATGGGAACGTTCTCGAAAAATATAAACTACCTTTTAGTCTCCATGCTCAAGCCACTACCATTCAGAATATTATTAAGCCTGATGGAAGTCCCGCCATATTCGGCTATGCCTTTATTGATGATTCTCCATGGATTCTGGTGACCATTATAAAATCAAATCCGTATTTAAAAATACCGAAGATATTTAAGAACGAACTGTTTATCATTACCGTCCTCAGTATAATTTTCAGCATTGCCGTCACCTTCGTTCTTGCACAGACTGTTGTCAACCGTATTAAGAAGGCAGACCGTGCAAGGGAAGAGGCCATGGCAAATTGCGAACATGCAAGCAAGATGTCGACAATCGGCCGTCTCGCGGCAGGCGTGGCCCATGAAATAAATAACCCTCTCGCCATCATTAATGAAAAAGCCGGACTAATGAAAGATATCCTTGAAACATCAGGGGACCTTCAGAAAAACAGGGATAAATTCATAAGCCAGATCAACGGGATATTTGACGGTGTCAACCGCTGCCGCACAATTACCCACCGTCTTCTGGGGTTTTCACGGCGCATGGATATTTCCCATGACGCCTTTGACTTCAATGACGCCTTAAAAGAAGTTATAGGTTTTATTGAAAAAGAGATCCTTTACAGGAATATAACTTTGAATCTGAATTTGACGGACAGTATCCCTAAAATCGAAAGCGATAAAGGACAACTCCAGCAGGTAATTCTGAACATCATCAATAATGCCATTGATGCAGTCGAGGAAGGCGGCCTCATTGAAGTCTCTTCCGGGAGTAAAGATATAAACACGGTCCGCGTTTCGATTAAGGACAACGGAAGCGGTATACCTAAGGATGAACTCAAACATATTTTTGAGCCTTTCTATTCGACGAAAGAAAAAGGGAAAGGGACGGGTCTCGGACTTTCAATCTCATATGGTATAATGCAAAAATTGGGCGGATCAATACATGTCGATAGCGAAGCAGGTAAGGGAACAACATTTACACTTGAGATACCTAAAAAGATAGGTGAGGGTTAAGGAGGATATGATGTCACAGACCAAAATTCTTCTGGTTGATGACGAAGTGGAATTTGCATCAGCATTGGCGGAAAGATTACAAATGAGAGATTATGATGTAAAAACGGCGTCCAACGGCCTGGAAGCGATGGCCCTTTTTCACGGCAGTCCGCCTGATATCGTTATACTCGATTTGCGGATACCTGGCATGGACGGCCTGGAAATCCTTAAAAACATTAAAATATTTGACCCGACGATCGAAGTGCTCATCCTGACCGGACATGGCGACGTTGAAAGCGTGGCTGAAGGCATGAAGAGCGGGGCCTTTGAATATATCATGAAACCCATCGATATAGCGGAGCTGACGTCCAAGATCGACATGGCCATGAAAAAACGAATCAGCAGCCGGGACTGAATGGAGGTAATACATGACGGACAATTTTGAACAGGAACTGAGGTTTCTGCAAATGCGCTTTATCGGGAAAATCCTGGCAGGGTTTACGCATGAATCAAAGAACTATCTTGCCATTATCAAAGAGTCTGCCGGCCTGATAGAGGATATGATAAAACTGGGAAAATCCGGGGAAGCGGCTTCAAACCAATATCTGGAAATCACACATTCCATAGAAGAACAGATCGAGAAGTCCACCGGCCTTTTTAAATACCTCAACAGGTTCTCACACAGAATGGATACCCAATTGTCCGACTTTAACTGTAATGAAGCGCTGGAAGAACTTATAGCTCTTGTAAACAGATTTGCAAATCAGAAAAGGATTGAACTGGCAAAGGACTTTCAGCAAGATCTGCCGCAAATCTACGGCAATCCGTCGATGATCCAGTTCCTTGTTTTCAGTTTTCTCGAAGAAAATATCATAACGCTTGATCAGAATAGCAGAATTATCATCAAAACCGAGACCGCAAACGGCTCAATAATGATCAGAATTATCCCGGAGGGAAATCTCATCGAGGTCGAAAGAGAAAAAGAGGAATTCCCTTATGAGACATATAATACGGTTCTTAAGCAGTTAAAGGGGAAAATTACGCTGGAGACGGGAGTAAAAACATTCACCTTTCCATTAAAAGTGTCTGATATTTAAGCATTCAGTTATGGGTTGAGAAATCCTCCCCTTTGCAAGGGGAGGTTGGAGGGGTTTTTGAAAAATAATTAAAACCACCCCTTCCCCTCCTTGCAAAGGAGGGGATTAAACCCGTAACTGAAGGATTACTCTGATTTAAAAGAAGCTTGACAACATATCAATTTGTTGTTAATGTTAAATAAATTTAATGAGCGTTATATGAAGGAAAAAGATATAAAAGTACTGATAGTAGATGATGAAATGGACTTTACCAACACACTGGCACAGCGCCTGAAGATGAGGAATCTCAAGGTAGTCACCGCCTATGACGGCGAAGAGGCTTTGACAAGGCTGAAAGAAGATGAACCTGATGTAGTGGTTCTGGACTTAAGAATGCCCGGAATGCACGGCATGGAAGTCCTTCAGGAGATGAGGAAGGGATATCCTGATATACAGGTTATCGTTCTGACAGGACACGGCACCGATAAAGACGAGGAAGAAGCAAAGAGACTCGGAGGGTTCGGTTTTCTTAACAAACCGGTTGACATTGATATATTGGAGCAAAAGATTAAAGCGGCATTTAATGCGAAGATGGGAAGGACTATGACAGCGTAAAACTATTGCTGAAAAAAGCAAAACAAAAATAAACAATCAAACCTTATAGAGGAGGATTAAAATGCCTGAAGAAATCAAAGCAGATGTTCTTTTAGTGGATGACGAGGAACAGTTTCTTAAAGTCCTTTCGCAGAGGATGGAGGGACGCGGCCTGAAAGTCGACACCGCAACAAGCGGAGAAGACGCTATTAAAAGAGTGCAAGGGAAGGAATTCGATGCGATCGTTCTCGATCTTGCAATGCCCGGGATCAGCGGTATCGAAACCCTGAAACGTATCCGGAGCGAGAACCCGGACGTGCAGATCATAATGTTGACCGGTCACGGCAGCCTTGAAAAAGGCGTTGAGGCAATAAAGGCCGGCGCCGTAGATTTTCTGGAAAAACCTGCCGATATGAACAAGATTATGGAAAAGATAGCTGAGGCCAAAAACAAGAGGGTGCTTCTGGTTGAGAAGAAAAAAGAAGCCCATGTAAAGGAAATCCTTCAGTCAAAAGGCTGGTAATTAAAGAATACCTGTTCCGTTAATTCGGCCTGTATTGAATTTTATCACTTGCAGTCTCTGAATTATAAAAATATAACCCCGCAGAACTGCGGGGTTATATTTTTTATCATTTTATCTATCCGCTACAGGCGGTCTTATCCGAAATACTAAAGATTATTTCTTTTCCCGGCTTTGTTTTATCTTCTCGTTTGCCTTTTTAATGGTCTCGCTCAGGACGTTGACGTCCACGGGTTTTTCAAGATACGCAAACGCACCCAGGTTCATGCACTGTTCCCTGTCCGCATCGGAACCTTGTCCGGTAAGGATAATGACTTCGATGTTCGGGTTGGTCTGTTTTACACGTTTCAAGACTTCGATGCCGTCGATTCCCGGCATTTTCAGGTCTAAAATCATAACGTCAGGTTCGTCCTCTCTTATAATATCCAGTGCGCTTTCGCCGTCATATGCAATGACTGAGCCTATTTCTCTTAAATGCAGCCTGTCGGACAATGTCTGAGCAAACTGCCGTTCATCATCTACAAGCAGGAGTTTGGAAGGCATTTCCAGATCATACCTCCTGACGATATCCGGCTGATAAAATTTCTTGCCCACTTTAGTTGCCACGGACTGAACGCCCGGGATCTTGATTGCCAGGGATTGCAGTTCCTCTTCCAATCGCTTCAGCATAATCACATTCTTGTTTATTGTTAAAGTTACCGCCCCATCGTTAGCCTCCGCAATAATATAATGACCCGCTTTAATCAGTTCGGTTTCAACCCGGGCTGCCAAAATAAAATCGTGGATTGTTTTTTCACCGGCTGCGGAAGTTTTTAGAATATCTTTTTCCAAAGTATTCTTTACCAAATCCGCTATTTCTTTTGAATTCATTTTATCAGTAGGCAGGACCATATCATAGATCGAAACATCCCATGGGTCGTCTTTTTCCAGAATGCTCTTTGTCCAGGACATCCTGTCTTCATCGCTCTTATGGAGCATCTTAAGCGCTTCGGTTTCGGACATCCCGGATGAACCTGCTATGGAAAGCCTGTATTTCATATCGGAGATAAGACAAACTTTTAAAACATGTGCAATCCCCGCAGGTATCAAAAGGCTCGTGAAACCGTTGATCAGAAGATTGTCTTCAGTAAGGGTTTCGGCAACGGCAAGCTTCAGATAAGCAATGGACCGCTCTTTTTCGTGGGTAAACTGGTTGAAAACGGAGACCTTTGCCGAAAACGCCTTCAGTATCTTGCTTTCGGGAAGATCCGAAAGTCTTCCGGCTTTTGCGGCAATATCCGAGTCGGTCAGATATTTATAGCCCGTTTTTTCAAGAATTTCCTTTATTGCTAATTCTTCATTGCAATATTTGCCTGTAAATACGGTAATAATTGACATTTAGCTCCCTCCATGGAATAAAATCTAAATACTGCAAACAGCCAAAAGCGAACATGCTTTCTCGGTCGCCCCTTTATGAGCGCCAGGATAAATCTTATTTATGGCCTGTTCCGGTGTATGATAGATATGGTCCTGTCCTATTTTTTCGAGCAGATGAGTCCGCTTCATAACTTTCAGGACCTCCTCATTAACTCCGCTCAGGGATATATCCAGTCCGGCACTTCTCACGCGGTCTACAAGCAGCGATAGCATTTCTTCCCCTGACGCATCCATTTCATTGATCCCGTTGGATACAAGAATGATGTGCTTTAAATTCTTTTTCGTCTCGATGATCCCCCTTATACTGTCCTCCAGATAGCTTGAATTGGCAAAGAACAGCGGCCCTTCAAACTGCACCATGGCGATATGCTCGCAGCCTTGCAGCCCATAGGTTTCCATACAGCGCAGAGACCGGTCTTCATGTCTTGCCAGCAAGGATATTTTCGGTTTCATGCTCTTATATAAGAATACCGAAATTGAAAGCGCAACGCCAATCATAATGCCTTTGTCCAGATGAGGGGCAAAGGCCAATGTAGCGACAAAAGCTATGATGGAAATAATCCCGTCATATTTTTGGGCCTTCCAGGCATGAAGAAATCCGGAAACGTTAATCAGACCGATAACCGCCATCATGATTACGGCCGCCAACACCGACTGCGGCAGATGATAGAGCAGAGGGGTAAAAAACAGAAGCACGATTAAGGCCGCCAGGCTTGTAAAAACGCTTGAAAAACCCGTAAGAGCCCCAGCCTGAAAGTTGACAGCCGAACGCGAAAACGAGCCGGAAACGGGATAGCTTTTGCCTATCGAGCCGAGCAGATTCGCCAGCCCCTGACCGATCAACTCCTGGTTAGGGTCCAGTCTCTGTCCGGTTTTCCCTGCAAGGGCCTTGGCTATGGAGATGGCCTCCATAAAACCCAGCATAGCAATAATCGCGGCATAAGGCAAAAGATGTAATATCCCGCTGATGCTTATCGAAGGAATCGTAAAAGCGGGCAACCCTGATGGAACGGTCCCTATAACATATCCGCCGCCTATCATGGTAACGGAATCTTCCTTTATCGGGTTGGTCCCCACTTTCATACGCCATGTCCTTCCGTCGGGGCTTGAGTTTTGCGGCAGTTCGTCTTTCAGATAAAATCTCACGGAACCGTCAGGTTGTTTCACTCCGCTGAAAAACAAATTCCTGATTTCTTTTCTGAAAGAAGCCGATTTTATTTTTGCCTCTTCCATAGCTATAGTTAGATCTTCTTCTTTACGTTTACCGTTAAGGAAGCCGATTTTATCATGGTTTTTCCTGGCTTCTTCCATCAGTATGGTATTGGCCGTGCGTTCTTTCGCCAAGGTCGTAATTTCATCCAGTGTTTTATTGAAACCGGTTATCTGTTCGATTGTTTCCGGAGAATCGATTTTTGTCATATCAACCTTGACATTGTGCTCAAATCCTATTGACCATGAAATGACCGTACTAATGGCAACCGCTACAAGGACATTCGGTATCTTGGGAGCGACCTTTTTCAACACGAACATTACCGCAAAAGCCCCGACGCCCATAATAAAAGTCAGCCAGTGCGTATAGTGCATGGCTGCCTGAACAACCCGTATGATGGTTTCGTAATGATGCTCGGCTTCATCTATGGAAACCCCGAACATCTTTGACAATTGCGATGTGGCTATAATGATCGCAGCCGCGTTGGTAAAACCGTTCACAACCGGATGGGACAGGAAATTGACGACTAATCCGAGCCTTAGCACGCCCAAAAGCAGCTGGAAAATGCCGACTATTAAAGCGAGTAAGATAGCATATGTGATATAGCCTTCACTCCCGGCGGTTGCAAGCGGGCCTAAAGAGGCCGCGGTCATAAGTGAGACAACGGCAACAGGCCCTGTTGCAAGCTGTCTGCTGGAGCCGAACAGGGCGCCGATCAACGGAGGCAGAAAAGCTGCATACAATCCATAATATGACGGCAAACCGGCCAATTGAGCATAAGCCATGGATTGAGGAATAAGAACAAGCGCAACCGTTAGACCTGCGATTGCATCGGCCCTCAATTTGCCAAGGTTATAACC
Organism: Thermodesulfovibrionales bacterium; assembly: GCA_041658585.1. Lineage (GTDB taxonomy): Bacteria > Nitrospirota > Thermodesulfovibrionia > Thermodesulfovibrionales > SM23-35 > DYFC01. The sequence goes on along the minus strand of JBAZZX010000006.1, from coordinate 69,593 downwards.
TTTCAGCCATTCCAGAAAAGGGAAAATACGTAACAACATAATTAACTCTCCTTTATTAGCTCGATTTTTTATATTACAGTTTTTTAATAAAAAATTTCATACTATACTGAATTAATCGGTTTATATGTTAATTTTTTGCCAATATCCAATACACTGCGGTTTCGGAACGTTCTATTTTACTTAAAAGTAATATTATTATTACAATTAAATAATTTTATTAGGATATTATAAAGATTAAACTTATTTTATGGTATATTCAAATAATTCCCGCAATAAATCTATTTTTCGATACAATTCTGTTAGTTTAATTCTCAATTATTTCGACATTTTTAAAGAATTGATTTAAAATTGCTATATAAACAATAATCTTACTTAGTATGGTCGGCGCGAATAGTTCTTCTGGAATAGATGAAAGTGAAAAAACAAGGAGTTGTAATAAAAATGAACACTAAGAAAAGAGAAAAGGTTAAATGCCGGGAGATCTTTAATTGCAAGGAAGTGGAATGTCCTGCTTACAATTCGACTGATCATAAGTGCTGGCTCTTTTCGGGAACTCATTGCAGGAACGAGATCCAGGGGAAATTCCTGGAGAAAATAGAGATGTGTCTTGGATGCAATGTTCTTAAAAAGAATACCGATGTTGCATCCATGAAAGATACTTTGAAGGTAGTTAACAGGCAATTCAGGGAATTTAACAGGATTATCAGAGCGAGAGACAAGGAACTGGAAGGCATGAGTATGGAACTGGCTATCAGCCTGTATGAAGTCTTCGAAGCGCTGAAGAAAATTTCATCCGGGGATCCTACTGTAAGAATAGATGAATCATCCGCTATCGAATTGATCCGCAAATTGAAACATATGATTAATTTAACATCTAAAGAATTAAACGCGATTGTCGATCAATCCCATGAGTTTGCTATAGTCCTTGCCGAGCATTTTGAAGTTCTGCATAAGGTATCAAAGGGTGACTTGCACGCAAGGGTGTCGGGTAAGACAAAAGTGGAACTCCTGGAATCATTGAAAAAGGTAACAAATAAAATGATTCAGAGCATATCCAAAGAAATTAGCAGGCGGGAGAAGGCCGAGATAGCGTTACTCAAATCCCATGACAAACTCGAGCACCGCATAGAAAAGCGGACCGCCGAACTGAGGACAATAAATGAAAAACTGTGGGACGAAATAGTAGAACGGAAAAAGGTTGAAGAAGAGCTTAAGGAAGCCGAGTTGCGTTATCGAACGGTTGCAGATTTTACCCATGATTGGGAGTATTGGGAGACTCCTGACGGAAAACTGAGCTATGTTTCCCCCTCTTGTGAGCGTATTACCGGCTATAAAGCGGAGCGCTTTATCGGGAACCCTGATCTTATATCCGAAATTACCGTAGCTGAAGACAGAAGCATTTTGATTAAGCATCGTCATGAAACCCTTAACGTGCTTGAGCCGCGAAGTATCGTTTTTCGTATCACGAGGAAAGACGGGAAGCTACGCTGGATTGAACATGTCTGCCAGCCGGTAACCGATACCCAGGGGAAGTTCCTGGGCGTGAGAGCAGGTAATCGTGACATCACGATACGCAAAGAGACGGAAGAAGCACTGCGAAAATCCGAGCAGCTACTCCTTCAGGCGCATAAAATGGACGCCATTGGCCGGCTTGCCGCCGGGGTTGCTCATGAAATCAACAATCCACTGGCAATCATTAATGAAAAGGCCGGCTTGATGAAAGACTTCCTGGAGTTGTCCGAAGATTCAGGCGGGAATAAAGAAAAGTTTCTCTCCTTGCTTGGCGCAATATTTGAGAGTGTAACACGTTGTAGGACGATTACTCACCGTCTTTTAGGATTTTCGAGGCAGACGGACGTATCCCGTGATATTATTAATCTAAATGATGCGCTTAGAGAGGTTATAGGGTTTGTTGAAAAAGAGGTTTTATTCAGAAACATTTCCCTGGAACTGCATCTGAGAGAGGACCTTCCAAACGTTATCGGTGATAAAGGACAACTTGAACAGGTAGTGCTGAATATTATGAATAATGCCGTCGACGCAATTGAAAAGGGAGGTCGCATTGAAATTTTTACGGACGTCAAAGATGAGAACACTTTAACAATATCAATCAGAGATAACGGGCCCGGAATTCCTGAAAATGTTGTAAAGCATATTTTTGAACCGTTTTTTACGACAAAAGAAAAGGGGAAAGGAACGGGTCTCGGACTTTCGATATCATATGGGATTATGCAAAAATTGGGCGGGACGATTTCCGTCCAGAGTGAAGTTAACAAAGGAACGACTTTTACCGTTGAAATACCTCAAAAAACTACGGGCGTATAAGGAGGTGATGAACTTACGCAACAGTCTAAGCTGCATCTTCGTATAAGATTTTCCAACTCAGGAGGTCTTAGAATGAACGGAAGAGCATCAAAAAGTATTTTTTCATCCTGTCAATCCTGTCCTTAATGGTTTTTATCGGATGTTCAGGGTATATATACTCGCTGAAAAAAGGCGTCGGATTTCATCCCGTCGAGCTGATCAATGCGGACAAAGCCATTGCGGATGCACAGAAAGCGGGCAAGGACAAACAGTGCCCGAAGGAATTTGCCGAAGCAAAAGGATTAAGAGACAAGGCATGGGACGTCTACTGGTCCTGCAGGACAAAAGAGGCCATCGAGATTGCAAAAGAAGCTATAAACAAGACAAACGCCCTCTGCCCGGCGCCTCCGCCTCCGCCAAAACCGGCGCCTAAAGTAATCGATAGAATGACCTTGCTGCTTCATTTCGATTTCGACAAAGCGGTTATCAAGGATACAGATAAGGCGGAACTGAACAGGGCCATCAGCTTTATCAAAAAATATCCTGATGCACACGTAAAACTGGAAGGCCATACCGACAGCAAGGGTTCCGAGGATTACAACCAGCGCCTTTCCGAGAGACGGGCCAAAGCTGTTCAGCAGTATGTCGTAAAAGAAGGCGGCACGAAAGAATCGAAAATAACCTCAGCCGGTTACGGTGAACTGAAACCGGTTGACACAAACAATACCGATGAAGGAAGGGCCAAAAACAGACGTGTAGAGGTGCTGATTATTTCCGAGTAACGACTGCTTTATAAATGATGAACTACCCCGCAGTCCCGAAGGCTTTCGGGACGAAGTATCTGTTATCTCCCATCCCTTGACGGGAGGGGAGGAAGCGGGATCATTTTTTATGATCTTTGAGATTCATTTCCCCAGCACTTCTCTTATTTTTCTCAGAAGCTTTGTCGGTGAAGCAGGTTTTTCGATATATGCAAATCCTTTTTCAACAATCTCATGTTTGTGAATGATATCCGCCGGATACCCGCTCATAAATAGAACCTTGATATCAGGTCTTATCTTCTTTATCTCATCGTACGCCTCTTTGCCGTTCCTATTCGGCATTATTACGTCAAGGAGCACAAGATGAATTTTGTCCTTATGCGCCTTAAATTCGTTTATTGCAGTCTGACCGTCTACTGCCGTTATTACCTTATATCCGTATTCCTCAAGCAATTTCTTTATGAATTCCCTGATAGCGTCTTCATCTTCCGCTAACAGGACCGTCTCCGTGCCTGTTTCAACAGGTTGTATAGCTTCAGGTTTTATCTCGTCTACCTTTGCCTTTATCAACGGCAGATATATCCTGAATGTGGTCCCCCTGCCCGGTTCACTGTAAACATTGATATATCCGTCATGCTGTTTTATGATCCCGTATACCATCGAAAGTCCAAGCCCAGTCCCCTTGCCGACTTCCTTTGTCGTAAAGAAAGGCTCGAATATCTTCTCCCTTGTCTCTTTGTCCATACCGGCACCCGTATCCATAAACGCTATAAGGGCATACTCTCCTTCCTTTCCAAAACCATGCTCTTTTATGAATTCATGGTCAATCGCAATTGTTTCGGTCCCGATAGTCAAAAGCCCGCCTTTAGGCATTGCATCCCGTGCATTCGTTGCAAGGTTCATCAACACCTGCTCTATATGCCCTGAGTCCGCCATAACAATCAGGGCTTCCTCTGAAAGCGTGGTTTGTAAACGGATATCCTCACCGATAATCCTTGACAGCAAATAATCAATTCTTTTGATAACCTCATTGAGGTTTACCGGTTCGGGGTTCATTATACGCTTCCTGCTGAAGGAAAGAAGGCTCTGCGTCAAATTAGCCGCCTTATCCGATAATAAAAGGATTTGATCGGCATATGTCCTTAGAGGGTCTTCTTCCTTCATCTTCATTTTGAGAATATGACCGTAACCCATCATTGCTGTAAGAATATTATTAAAATCATGGGAAATACCTCCGGCAAGCTGGCCGACTGCTTCCATCTTTTGGGCCTGCAGAAGCTGGGCATGCAGCCTTGCTCTCTCATCTTCCACTTGTCTTCGCACTATTATGCCGGCCAGTGTGTTGGCAATAGAATGCAGGAAGTCCTCTTCTTTTTGATTCCTGCTAACCCCTTCTTTCAAATAGATATTTATCACCCCTAATGTTCTGCCGCCAAACAGGATAGGTACGGCGTAATGACCGTGAGGAGCCATCCCCTCGTAGCAGGTTTCATGGCGTTCATCAATATGGTCGGCAGACTGTATCTGCCGGGTCTGTGCCGCCAGTCCGCAAAGGCATGTGCCAAATGGAATTTGCCTGCACAATTTTCTTACCGGCCCTGAAAGATTGCTTTGAGCTTTCATCACCAGGGTCCCCGGTTCATCTTCAACAAGGTATATGCTTCCGATCGGTTCAAATGAAAGCCCCGGGATGGACAGTATCATGTTCAATGCCTTTTGTAGCAGTTCTTCAATTGAAATATTTTCCAGTGATTCGCTGAGTATCATGTTGATAGCAGACTGGGTAAAGTAGTTATCACGAAGTTCCACTTCTAATGCACTTAGCGCTTTCTCGGATTCTTTTCGCTCGGTGATGTCGTGGGCGATGGTCGAAGCGCCTACAATCTTTCCTGTCGCATCCTTAACGGGAGATACCGTCAGGGACACGTGAATAAGACTACCGTCTTTTCTAATGCGTAAAGTTTCATAATTGGATATGTTTTCTCCGCGACTGATCTTATCGAGAATCTGCGGAACATCATCCGAATAATCCGGAGGGAGGAGAACGGATATGGAACATCCTTTGATTTCTTCCGAGGTATAACCATAGCACCTCTCTGCACCCTTGTTCCAGGTGATAATGGCGCCGTCCAGTGCTTCGCCGATAATCGCTTCATTCGATGACTCGACAATCATTGCCATCAGCCGGATTTTTTCCTCACGCTTTCGCTCCGTAATGTCACGAACGTTGCACTGGATCTGATTCGATTCATCAGTGAAATATACCTCTGCATTAACGTGCGTTCCCCTATTGGTTTCTATTAAAACATCTGTGTATTGCGCAAATCCTATATTGTTTAATTGGGTATAGACTTTTTCAAAATCCGCGGCATCTTTCAAAATACCGAAATCCATGACCTTTTTCCCTAATAAATCTTCCGGGGGATAGCCTAATAAATCTACAATTGCCTGATTAATGTCGATTATGTTTCCCTCCGGTTTATCAAGAATTAAAAGACCGTCTTTCGAGGTTTCAAAGATGCGCCGGTAATGCTTTTCAGACTGCGCCAATGCGGCTTCGAGTTTCTTCACCTTCAGAAGCATCTTTATCCTGGCGAGCACCTCTGTCTTGTCAAAAGGTTTTAATAAAAACTCCTCTGCCCCGGCCTCTATACCCTTGATGCGGTCTCCTTTTTCGCTCAATGCCGTAATCATAATGACAGGTATATTCATGAACTCTTTACTTTCTTTAATCTCCCTGCATACCTCAAAGCCGTTCAACTCCGGCATCATAACGTCTAACAGCACGAGGTCTATTTTCCGGGTTTTTATCTTTAGCAGGGCGTCTTTTCCGTTTGAGGCGCATATCACCTCATATCCGTTTGCAACGAGTATGTTTTCGAGCAATTCGCGATTTGCAGGTTCATCGTCAGCACAGAGAATGACCGGATTTCGCGGGATCATGACCGCACTTTGGCAGAGACTGCTTTTCGCAAGACGTCCCGCAATGCTTTTGAAAGGATTTGTATCGACGACGCCTTTATGGTCGTCAAACGGAAGGCATCCATCCGTATTTGTCATTTCACCCCCATTACTCATAATATAAAAGTAGTTATTACTTTAATTATCCACATTTTATTTAATATGTCTATTCGTAGAAATACGTAGTCAAAAATAAATATAATACGTAGTTTAAAAAGAGGGAGATAGCAGAGGAACGACCGAGTATGTCCGCCTCAGGCGGATTCGCCGAGGAGAAAGCGAAAATACTCTGTTCTCAGTTCAATCAGAAATATTTGTGAATAATCCGGGTCAGGGATACCATACTAATCCTTCAAAGTTACGATTCCCCTCTGAATCGCATAACGCACAAGCTCGGTCTGATTGTGCAGTCCGAGTTTACGCATCAGATTAAAACGATGCACCTCGGCAGTGCGCATACTTATCGATAGTTTTTCCGCAATATCGACAGAGTTAAAGCCTTCAGCCGATAGTTGCAGCACCTCGCGTTCACGGTTTGTAAGTGTTCCGTATATATCCAGCATGGTTTTCCCCGCAGTCCGTACATAAGCCTCAATCACACATTCGGACAATGGCGGACTGAGGAAACGACGTCCTGCAATCACCTCATGGATTGCATGCACAAGTTCGGACCCTGTTGATTCTTTCAGCACATAGCCGGACGCCCCGCTCTTTAATGCCTCCAGCACATATGCCTCATCGCTATGCATCGAGAGAATTATAACGCCCGTTTTTGACGAGTATTTTTTTATCTTCCTGGTAACCTGAATACCGTTGATATCGGGCATCATAAGATCCAGTAACACCAACCCGGGTTTAAGTCGTTTTACGAGATCAACCGTTTCCATCCCGTTTTTTGCTTCACCTGCAATATGAAAACCGGGCTCTTTCTCCAGCAGTGCCCTTATTCCCAACCGGACAACATCATGGTCATCTGCAATAACTATTGTGATTGAAGTCGTATGGTTATTCATTTTTCAAAGGTATCTCTGCCGTCAGCCGTGTGCCGGCGCCGGGAGACGACTCTATGGTCAGGTGACCGCCCAATAAAGATAACCGCTCGCGCATTCCCTCTATGCCGGCAGTTTCACGATTGATTCCGACAGTTTCAGGGTCAAAACCGTTCCCTTTATCTTCAATATTAATCATAATCATGTTCTCATCGGCCACAGTCACAACCCATACCTCGTTCACCCCGGCGTAGCGGGCCGCATTGGTCAATGCCTCCTGTATAACGCGATATGTTACAGTCTCGACTTCAGGCCTGAAACGCATATCCAGCCCGCTCTGTTTGAATTCCACCTGTATATTCGTCTGCGAAGTATAACGCTTAAAATGCCACAACAAGGCAGGCAGCAGTCCAAGGTCATCCAGCATCGAGGGCCGCAGCTCAAGCGAAATATTGCGGACATTGGCCAGGAGATCAATGACGGATTTTTGGACCTCCTGAATGCCGGCCCTGATATTGTCTTCCGGCAGATGCATCAGACTCTCCAAAGCGAGTTTGACGCCGGTCAGGGACTGACCAATCTCATCGTGCAGCTCCCGCGCTATGTAACGGCGTTCAGCTTCCTGCACTTCCAATAAACGTTTTGAAAGGACCTGCAACCGTATAGTACGTTCAATGACCTTTTGTTCCAGTTCTTCATTCAGTCTCTTGATCTCTTCCTCGGCCCGTTTGCGCCCGGTGATATCCGTTAACACGGCAAAACTTCCCTTGTAGTCGCCATTGTCGTCAAATATCGGCTTTGGCGACACAATTGCTTGAACTTTTTGACCGTCTTTCTTCGTTAAAACAAGTTCATAAGGCGTGGAGACGCCTGCTTTTCTTTTTAATATCTGCTCTTCATATGTTTTTTTGTTGGCATCATCCAGAAAATGAGTGAGCGGACGCCCGATTATATCGTCTTTTTCATGTCCCAGCATGGCACAGAGATTTTCATTCACAAATATATTTAAGCAGTTTTCATCCGTGACCCCTAATCCCTCATTCATCGTTTCCACAAGCGTTTTATACTGTTCCATGCTTTTTCTGAGAGCCGCTTCGGTTTTCTTGATGCGGATTATTGCCGAGATGCGGGACAGGAATTCCTCCGCCGGAAGGGGGCGTGCAATGTAACCGTCCGCTCCTGCATCAAGTCCTTTAACCTGAGAGGCGGAAGAAATTTCCATCCCCGATATCAGCATTACGTAAGTGCCTAACAATTCCGGGGCTTCCTTGATCTGCCTGCAGATATCAAATCCGCTCATATCCGGCAGCATTACATCAAGGAGGATTAAATCGGGGTGTTGTTCTTTAGTTATCCGGAGGCATTCCTCCCCTGTTGCAGCCTCCGTCACTTCATACCCGGCATTCCGCAGAATAGCAGTATTTATCTGCAACAGATCAGGATCATCGTCAACACAGAGAATCTTTAGAGGTAAAGCCGTCATAAAATTATTACTCCCTCCGACGCTATTAAAACCCGAGGAGAAAAAGGATTTTCATGAGAAAAGTATATCACAAAAAACAGGGGTGGTAATAGTACTCCGGCATCACTTTCCGGAAAACGCACCATATATGTTACTGATGAGTGCATAAGTAAAACTACATCACACCCTCACCCTTGCCCTCTCCCCTCAAGGGAGAGGGGACTTAAGAATCGCCCCTCCCTTGAGGGGAGGGGATAAAGGGGAGGGTGTTAGAATATGTATCCTTACTTATTGCCGTCTTAGTAACTCACCAGTTGCAAAAACTTATTACAAACGACAGGGCTAATGCAATGAAAAGATCTGCGACTCGTATAGGGGCGAAAATACTCTATCCTCGGTTCAATCAGAATAATTTGTGAACAATCCGGGTTAGAGGGGAAATGCATAGACTGCCGGCTATTCTTAAGAGTAAGATAAAAAGGATATGTCAAGTCCTGTTTTGGAAAAAGACTCGGTTATCCGATTCCCGCATTTTATGATCCTGAAGGCCTCGGCGGGTTCAGGGAAAACCTATGCGCTGACCGAGAGGTTTGTTCAGTTCATCTTATCGGAGAAGATACACCGCAATAGCTTGAAAAATATCCTTGCCGTCACTTTTTCAAACAACGCTGCAAAGGAAATGAAGGAGAGGATCCTTCAGCGGTTGAAAGCGATCTGTTTTGATGACCTGAAATCCATGGATGAAATGTGCAGTGTATTATCTCTGGACAGGGAGAGGATAAAAAATAAGGCCGCGCAGTTGATAGAGGAGATACTCGATAATTATTCGGACTTTCAGGTCAAGACGATAGATAGTTTTATGACGACTGTGTTCAAAACGTCTGCCATTGATTTCGGATATAACCCCGAATTTGAGATCCTGATGAGCATCGACCCCCTTATGGAGTATTCCTTCGACCTGTTTTTGCGGGACGTCCGGGAAGGAACGGATAAGGCAACACTCTTTGAGGAGATTATCGGCAGGATACTCGAACAGAAAAAGCAGGAGGCCTCATATCCCTGGGACCCTTCCAGTGTCCTCCTCGGGGAGATAAAAAAGATTTACGGGAAGCTTTCATCAACCGGCAGGAAAGCAAGGGTTGTAGACCTTTCGGCAGACATGCAGGCATTAAAAGTAATTATCAGGGTTGCAACCGGAGAATTAGAGGATATGGTTCTGAAGTCAGGTCTTGATAAAAACAAAAACTCTTCATATGTGTCAGTACTTGAGGCTGTCGGAAAAAACGGGTTTTCCGATATTATCGGCAAGCAACTCAAAAACCCACCCGTCAACAAACCGGGGAAGCAACGTCAGGAACTGCAGGCTGCATATGATCGGATAACGGATAAATGGTCGGAGGTTGTTGAATTATTCAGGGAATACACTGCCCATTATGCCCGAAATTTTTATATACCTTATCTGAAGGTGTATGAAGAATTCCGTGCAAAGATCGAAGAGATGAAGAGGCGGCAGGGGAAGATATTCATTGAAGACGTCAACCGGTATCTTGCCGAATACCTTAGCAGTGAAATCGTACCGGACGTCTACTTCAGGCTCGGTGAAACTGTCTTCCATTATCTCATTGATGAATTTCAGGACACCTCTCCTATCCAATGGCTCAACCTCTATCCGCTTCTTGAGAATTCACTTTCGCAGGGAGGCAGCCTTTTTATTGTAGGAGACACCAAACAGGCTATATACGGCTTCCGGGATGCGGATTACACCATCATGAAAGATTCTGAAGAGAGCAATCCCTTCCCTTCCTCGGAACACCTCGTAAAGGAACTCGATATAAATTACCGGAGTCTTCAGAAGATACTCGCTTTTAATGAAAATGTTTTTAAAAGGACCGCCGCAGGAAACGCCTCGTATAAAGAGGCCGGAAAACAAAGCGGATTGACTGATTATACGCAGAGGGTTAAAGAGGGAAACAAAGACGCCGGATATGCGGAAGCAGTCATATACGAACGGGATGATGAAAATCCTCCTGAAAGGGAAAAAATTCAGGAGATTATTCAGGATTTGACAAGGCGGGGGTTTATTTACGGGGACATTGCCGTTCTTACGCAGAAGAATGAAGACGCGGTCAGGGCTGCTTCGTGGCTGAACGATAAGGGGATACCTTTTATTTCCTTCAGCAGTCTCGATATAAGGCGGAGGAAGGCCGTCGGCGAAATCGTCTCATTGTTGAACTTCCTCGACTCGCCGACTGATGACCTTTCCTTTGCGTCCTTTATCCTCGGCGACGTCTTCAACCGTATTATTGAAAAAGACTCGCTTATGCTCAACAGGGAACAACTCAGGGCGTTCCTCTTTGCGCACAAGGACGGCCCTCCCCTTTATAAGGCTTTCCAGAGGGAATACGAACAGATATGGAAAATATATTTTGAAGGGTCCTTCAGGTCAACCGGTTATCTGCCTCTCTATGACCTCGTTACGGAGGTATTCAGCGTCTTCAGGGTTTTTGAAACTATGGAGAATGAAGAAGCGGCCTTTGTAAAGATACTCGAAGCGGTCAAGGAATTCGAGGGACAAGGTTATAACAGCCTGAAGGATTTCCTTGAATTTACCGCAGGCAGCGACACCGGCGATGCGGAATGGAATATGGATGTGCCAAGGGACATCCCTGCCGTTAAGGTCATGACTGTCCATAAATCCAAGGGACTGGGGTTCCCTGTTGTGATCGTCCTGCTTTATGAAGGCCGTAACAGGGGCTTTGATTACCTGATGGAAGAAACGGAGGAAGACGTCCGTCCGGTCAGGTTAACAAAAGATACGTCAAAATGCGACCCATCGCTTGAAGCTATATATAATAAAGAGACCCTGAAGGAGCTGGTCAACAAACTGAACAGCCTGTATGTCGGGTTCACCCGCGCAAAGCAGGAGCTTTATGTAATCGGGGTCAAAGGCAGGAAAGAAACGTTCCCTTTTGATCTACTGCCCTTAGATAATTTCCCTCCTTCCGCCAAACCTCAAAGAGAAAAGAGCGCAGATGATAAACACCGGCAAGCTTTTGAAATCAGGCATTACCACAAAAATCTGAAGTTTCAGACCCGCTCCGACGACATCCTGAATATTAAAGAAAAACAGAGGGGAGAATTCATCCACAGGGTCCTGTATTTTGTAGAATACATTACTGACGGGTTTGAAGACGCCCTCAGGAGTACGATCGAAAGAGTTGCGGCTGAAACCGGATTTTTCGATGATATTAAAACCTCTCTCCTCGCATTTCTTACACATAATAAAATAGCGGAGTATTTCAAACGGCAGCCGGGCAGAAAAGTCATGCGTGAGCAGGAGTTCTCCGACGGAGAGGGCAGACTCTACCGGATGGACAGAGTAGTCATCGACGCCGATAAAATCACGGTCATGGATTTTAAAACAGGATCGGATAAAGAGGCTGAGGAGAAATACGAGACACAGATGAAGACCTACATGAAGCTGCTAAGGGACATATATCCGGATAAACAGATTGAAGGCGTAATCGCTTATGTGGATTTGAAGGAGATAAGGAGAATATTCTGAACACATTGATTATCAATCCGTCGCAGAGCCTGATTGATGAGATTATTCCTCATCTTAACCGTACCGGAAAAGACTACTCCTCAAACCTCATCGTCTTCCCCGGCAAACGTCCTTCACACTTCCTGCGGAAGGCAATCGCACAACAGATAAAGGGGAGTTTCATTCCGCCCGTCATTTTTTCGATAGACGAATTTATAGATTCTATTTACGATAGACTTGACATATCGGAACACCCCCACCCTACCCCTCCCCCCTCAAGGGGGAGGGAACAAACAGAGGATTCTCTCCCCTCCACTGTGGGAGAGGCTTCATTTTATTCCCCCTCCACCGGCGGGAGGGGGTTAGGGGGAGCGGGTCGAAAAATAGAGACCATTGATGCAATTGCCATCCTGTACGATATACATAGACAGTCTTTGCATCCTCTCGGCGGCGACAGTTTTCAGACACCGGACAGCTTCTTCCCCATAGGGCTTAAGATCTACAGGGACCTGGAGGAATTATTCATCGAGGGCGTCAAACCTGCCATGATAAAACAGATAGAACCGTATACAACCGAAGCCATACCCGAACATGCCTTAAAAGGGCTTCAGTCATTATCTTTCTTCTATGAGCAATTCTACGCGGCGATTGAAGAAAAAGGATTATCGACAAGGTCGCTTAGATACCGGGTAGTGTCGGAAAAGAATGAAGACGCAGAGTTGGATAGCTATAAGCAAATTGTATTTGCAGGGTTCTATGCATTGACGAAATATGAAAAAGTCCTGTTCAAGAAATTGCTTGTGAAAGAAAACACCCTTTTTATTTTTCAGGAAGGACCGGGGTTAAAAGAAAAGCTATCGGATTTAGGAATAGATAAACCATATAACACCCTCCCCTTAATCCCCTCCCCTCAAGGGAGGGGAGGGTTCGAGTCCCCTCTTGAGAGGGGTGCAGGGGTGTGTCTCCCCTCTCCCCCTGAAATCCATTTCTACAGCAGCCCTGATACCCACGGTCAGGTATATGCGCTCGGTAAAGTAATAGAGACAAGGCTCAAAGAGATTGAGCATATAAATGAAAAAACCGCCATCGTCCTGCCTGTCGCTGAAACCCTTTTCCCTTTGCTCAGGCAGGGTCTCTCTTTTTTAGATGAAACCGGCTACAATATTTCGCTCGGCTATCCTTTGCACCGCACACCGGTCTTCGGGTTCCTTAATAGTCTGATGGAACTCATAACCTCCATGGACGATGACCGCATCTACATCCCTGACTATCTGAAATTCGTCCTTCACCCCTATACAAAGAATATCTATTATAACGGCAGCGCTGAAATCACAAGGATCACGTTCCATGCAATAGAGGAAAAGCTGACCGAATCAAGGACCAGGACCTTTGCAACACTGCAGGAACTGGAGGAAGACGCAAACCTTCTAAATTATGTGTTGGAAAAGGCGCCAAAGGATGAGAAAGGGATTACGAAAAGCGCCATAAAAGGACATTTAAAGACCGTCCATCTCAACACCATTGAGAAATTCCTGTCGTTTGAAAACATCAGGGATTTTGCGGAAAAGTGCGCAGGCCTTCTCACCTATATCTTTCACAACAGCACTGCAAGACTGCACCCGCTCTTTTACCCTTTTTCCGAATCATTCCTGCGCGAACTTGAAGTTATATCCAAATCGCTGCTTAGGGATTTTGCCTTCAATGAAACGGTCAGCTATTTTACATTTTTCAGAAAATACATCATGACCGCCTACAGCCCTTTTGAAGGCGCTCCTTTAAAGGGCCTTCAGCTTCTCGGCTTCCTTGAAACAAGGAATATCAGGTTCGATGAAGTTTATATCCTCGATGCAAATGAAGAAGCAATCCCTGCTACGAGAAAGGACGACTCGATACTGCCGTTCAGAGCAAGACAGATACTGGGGATCCCGACTTATATTGACAGGGACAAGCTTGCCGCATATTACTTTGAAATCCTATTGAAGGGCGCTGCAAAGGCGCATATCTTTTTCATTGAAAACGATAAAAAAGAAAGGTCCCGGTTTGTCGAAAAACTCTTGTGGGAGAAGCAGAAACAGGATAGGTCAACCGACACGAAAAACTACATACAACCCGTCCAGTACAAAGTGAATCTTGACAACCCTGTTCCGGCAGATATTGTAAAAACAGCCGGCGTGACGGACTATCTGAAACATTTTGAATACCATGCAACGGCGCTCGATAGATACCTTGCCTGCCGGCTTCAGTTTTACTATACCTATGTCCTCGGCCTCGGCAAAAAGGAGGAGGTTTCAGGAGATATTGAAAGGATCGATATCGGGAAATTTGTTCATAAGGCGCTCGCGGAATATTTCAAAAAAAGAAACGGCCGGCAGTTAAAAGAAGCGGACCTGAATGTCGAAGAGCTGTCGCTCCTCGCAGACAAACTGTTTGAAGAACAATACGGCAAGGACCCCTCCGGCGCAGCATATCTATTAAAAGTTCAGATAAAGAACCGTCTGAAGGATATCCTCAGAAAATACTACATCCCGTTGATTATGGAAGAGCAGGTCGCTATCCTCGGGACGGAAAGCAGAATGGCAATTTCGGAAGGCCCTTTCCACCTTAAGGGCTTTATCGACAGTATAGAAAAGAGAGGGAACAAGATATGCATAATCGATTATAAGACCGGGGCAACCTCCAACCGTCTGAAGATCAACTTCAACAAACTCGACCCCGACGATAGGGATTCATGGGATGAGGCCATAGGCAGCCTTCAGCTTCCCTTCTATCTTTTGCTGTATTCCGGGAAGACCGGCGCAAAGATAAGGGATTTAAATGCCATGTTTCTGCTTCTCGGACAATCAGGGATAAGCCCTAAAATTGAAGCGCCGCTTTTTGAAACCGGCGATGAAGAACGGAGATACGGAGTTTTAAAAGATATCATACGGCGTCTGCTTGAAGAAATTGTTGACCCTGCTCAAACGTTCAGAGCGGCGTCGGACAAAAAAGCCTCCTGCCCGGATTGCGGTTTTAAATACATCTGCGGAACTCAGTGGGTGGTGAAGTAAATTAAACCAAAAAATGCAATTAAACTGTCAAAGAAACTGCGGATGTGTAAAATATATTTATTTTTCGATACAATAGTGTACTTATTGTAGATGTACTACCAAAATATTTTTATGCAATTACCATGAACTATCTTTTTAAATAAAATCATCGAGTTAAATAAATTTATTTTAGACATTTGCAGTTTTTGAGTTAACCCCTTCCCGATTTCCTCTTTTGCGCTTCCAGCGTCTTCTTTCTTAACCTGACTGACTGGGGCGTTATCTCGACAAGTTCGTCCTCTTTGATAAACTCGATCGCCTGCTCAAGGCTCATCATCCTCGGCGGCACTAACTGTAAGGCTTCATCCGCGTTTGATGCGCGCATATTCGTAAGCTTTTTCTCTTTTATCACGTTCACATCAAGGTCGTTGCTTCTTGAGTTCTCTCCGATGACCATGCCTTCATATACCGGGGTGTTTTCCTTTATAAAAAGCGTTCCCCTCGGCTGCAGGTGAAACAGTGCGTAAATAGTAGTGACGCCCGCTCTGTCTGCGACAAGCGCTCCGGTCTGCCTTTTTGAGATCGGCCCCTGCCAGACGTCATAACCGTCGAAGAGGTGGTTGAGCAGACCCGTTCCCCTCGTATCGGTAAGGAACTGAGACCTGAACCCGATCAGACCCCTTGACGGTATTCTGAACTCGAGCCTGACCCTGCCGTAGCCGTTATTCTGCATCTTCTGCATCTTGCCCCTTCTCATCCCCACCTGCTGGGCAACAACTCCTACATATTCTTCCGGCACGTCTATGACAAGCATTTCCATGGGTTCATGTAAAACGTCTTTTATTGTTTTTGTTATAGTCTCCGGCATGGAAACGGACAGCTCATAGCCCTCACGCCTCATCATCTCTATAAGTATCGCCAACTGAAGCTCGCCGCGGCCCATCACTTTAAAGCAATCCATTTCGTCAAAACTCACTTTTATGGACACATTGTAGAGAAGCTCTTTTTCAAGCCTTTCCCTTAAATTTCTTGAGGTCACATATGTTCCTTCCCTTCCGGCCAACGGGGAAGTATTGACGGACAGCACCATCGATATAGTAGGCTCGTCTACGGTTATTCTCGGCAAAGGCTTCGGATTTTCAACATCGGTAATGGTATCGCCTATATTGATGCCTTCAATACCGGCAAGGGCAATGATCTCTCCGGCAGATGCCGCATCCGCCTGCATACGCTCAAGCCCCTGGAATGTGTATATTGATGAGACTTTTGTCTTTGTGAATTCATTGTCTCCCTTTGCCATGGACACATAATCGCCCACTTTAACCGTACCGGAAAAGATTCGCCCGATGGCAAGCCTGCCGATATAGTTGTCATAGTCGATATTTGTGACGAGTATCTGCAATATCCCGTCACTCTTGCCTGAAGGAGGCGGAATGGTATTCATGATCGTATCGAAGAGCGGTTTTAGGTCTGTTGAATCTTCTTCCATGCCGAGTTTTGCCGTCCCCTGCTTGGCGTTTGTGTAAAGGATCGGGAATTCAAGCTGTTCTTCCGTAGCGTCGAGATCGATAAAAAGGTCATAGACCTCATTTAACACGGCCTGTATCCTTGCATCGGATCTGTCGATCTTGTTGATAACAACTATCGGCGGCAGTTTAAGTTCAAGGGCCTTTTTCAGGACAAACCTCGTCTGCGGCAGCGGGCCTTCCGAAGCATCAACAAGTAATAATACGCCGTCCACCATCTTAAGGGTCCTCTCGACCTCTCCGCCGAAATCGGCATGGCCGGGCGTATCCACAATATTTATCTTCACTCCGTTATAATTCACCGCGGTATTTTTTGCCATGATGGTTATCCCGCGTTCCCTCTCAAGGTCGATGTTGTCCATCATACGCTCTTGCACTTTTTCATTGGAGCGGAACAAACCGCCCTGTTTCATCATCCCGTCAAGTAATGTGGTTTTGCCATGGTCGACATGGGCGATGATCGCGATATTTCTTAAATTTTCACATTTCATAAACTCTTAAATTCCTTTTCTCTATTACGATTATCCGCAGCAATATGTGAAGACAAATCCGCCTGCTTTCCTTTTTCGTATTGATTTTATCGGCAATGTCTGCGGCAGGTCAAAGCATCTGCTTTTTTATTTTACGCTAAATGAGGGAAAAATTGCCAGTTATTGTCTTGCTCTTGACAAATTTATTGTCGAGGCATATTTTAAACCTTATAGAGGCTCTTTCTATAAGATAAGCAGAGGAGGCGACTATGCCAAAAAATACGATACTTGATCTTTTGAAAAAGAAAGCTGAAAAGCGGAAAATTACCATGCTTACCGCCTATGATTTTCCTTTTGCAAAGATAGTCGATGAGGCGGGCATTGATGTTATCCTTGTGGGAGATTCGCTCGGCATGGTTGTTCAGGGGAACGAGAATACGCTTCCCGTAACCATGGACGAAATGATTTATCATACAAAGATGGTTTCAAGGGCGGCAAAGAATGCCATGATTGTCGGAGACCTGCCCTTCATGTCCTATCAGGCAAGCGTTCAGGAAGGGGTAAAAAATGCAGGGCGCTTTTTGAAAGAGGCAGGCGCAGCAGCCGTTAAGATAGAGGGCAGCGCCGAGGTGGCCGAACATATCAGGGCAATGTCAAGGTCCGATATTCCGGTCATGGCGCATATAGGTCTTACGCCGCAGGCAATACACAGGATGGGCGGGTACAGG
Source organism: Thermodesulfovibrionales bacterium (assembly GCA_041658585.1). Lineage (GTDB taxonomy): Bacteria > Nitrospirota > Thermodesulfovibrionia > Thermodesulfovibrionales > SM23-35 > DYFC01. The sequence continues at coordinate 51,822 of JBAZZX010000006.1, read as the reverse complement.
GTCCAGGGAAAGACGGAAGAGGCTGCTAAGAGATTGAGGGAAGAAGCCCATATTGCGGAAGAAGCAGGGGCCTTCTCTATCGTGCTGGAGGCTATTCCAATGGGGATCGCAAAAAAGATAACCGAAGAGCTTTCCATACCGACAATCGGCATCGGCGCAGGTCCGCACTGTGACGGACAGGTGCTCGTGCTGCACGACATCCTCGGCCTGTTTGAACGCTTCCTGCCTAAGTTCGCTAAAAGATATGTTAACCTGAAAGACGAGGCGCTGAAGGCAATCAGCCTGTACAAAGTGGAAGTGGAACAGGGAATCTTCCCTTCAGAGGAGCAAAGCTTTAAGTGAGATTAATAACTATCGGTAGCAGGGAGATAAATATGAAAAGTCGTGCCCTCGCCTACTTTTGACTCAAACGAAATGAGTATGTGTTCGGAATATAGTTCTTTGTCGCATTAGTCCCGAAAGCGTTCGGGATTAATCGTGTCCGGCCTCCGTTTATGCAGCGGTTAGGTAACCAGTCTCAACGTAATCTAAAAAGATATATCCGTCCCTTTGTCCATGTTGTAAATGGGATAAATTCTATAATTTTTTACCCAAGGTTGTCTGATGGTAAAATCCGTTCTGTGCCAGAGAAATACCCATGGTGAATCTTCAACAATCAGTCCCTCCGCCTGTTGATACAGCATGTTTCTTTTCTTCTCATCGCTTGTGGATTGTCCTTTCTCTATCAGGGAATCTACCGTATGATTTATATATCTCGTCCTGTTTCCGGCAGGACCGTGATTGGAGGAATGGAACAGCGGGAACAGGAAATTCTCAGGGTCGGGATAATCCGCCCACCAGCTTAAATAAAACATATCAGGTCCACCTTTATTTACGGCCTCTTTATAGGCGCTCCATTCAAGCTGTTTTATCCGAACATGGATCCCGGCTGCCTCGATATAGGACTGTAAGACTTCCGCTATGTCTATAACTTCCTGGTCGGCGGTAATATAGAAATTCACCGTAATGCCTGCAGCTTTCTCTCTTTGGATTATATCTTTTGCCTTTTCAGGATTATATGCATAATGAGAAGGCATGTCCCATTTTCTGATAATGTCGGGTAGGGGACCATATGCCGGCCTGCCACGCTTTTCATAAATTGTATTCAATATTTTTTCCCTGTCTATGGCATACTGTATCGCCTTTCTCAATTCCCTGTTGTTAAAAGGATATTTTGAGCAGTTGAGGCCCAGATAATACGTATTAAGCCCTTTGATTGATGAAATGAGATGACTCTTATTGGTATCTTTGCGATACCTCGAAAATTCCGAGGCAGGTATCGTGAGTATATCGAGATTGCCGGTCTCGTACTCCGTCACTGCCGTAAGGTCTTCAGGTATGATCCTATAGATTATGCCGCGGACTTTTGCAGGCGCATCAAAATAGTCCTTTCTTTTTTCGAGAATTACCTCCCTGTTCGGCAGCCAGTCTCTAAGGACAAAAGGACCTGTGCCTGCCGGCCGGCTTGAAAAATCAGGCCCCCATTTTTCTACTTCTTCTTTCGGCACAACATAGGCGGCTGTCATTGTGAGGAGGCTAAGGAATGGAGAGAACGGTTTTTTCAGACGTATTTGCAAAGTATAATCATTGATGACGTTAATGCCTTTTATATTGTCCGCCCTGCCCTTCATGAAATCATCAGCGCCTAATATTTTCTCAAGCACCCAGATATTCGGAGATTTGCCTGCCGGATGTAAAACCCTCTCAAAGGAATATCTGAAATCTCCGGCCTTTACTTCCCTGCCATTGGAGAATAGCACTCCGCGTTTTAACCGGAATGTATATAACAGGCCGTCTCCTGAAACAAACCATTTTTCCGCGATATCAGGCTGTATACTGAGATCATTGCCGGTACTGACAAGGCCGTTAAAAAGCTTCGCCGCTATAGATCCGCCCGTCACATCAACAATAAGCGCAGGGTCAAGCGTAGTAGGGTTTGCATTTAACCGGTAGGATACATAACCTTCAATGCGGTTTTGAGAGGAACAGGATACAAAATACAATACACATAAGACAAAAAGAAAAAAGCTTGCCCGCTTTACCGGATTCATCGAACTCACCAGTTGTAAAAACTTATTACAAACGGCAGGGCAGATACGATGAAAAGGTCTTGTAGCGACACCTTAATGTACTTTTATACTACGCTACGGCCTTTTTCTGAAAGACACTGAAGGTTATATCCGCATTTATGTGTTCGGAATATAGTCCTTTGTCGCATTATAAGACTTTTCATCGTGTCTGCCCTGCCGTTTATTCAACGTTTAGGTAAATTTAAAATCTTAAAAAAGCCCCGATGCTGCCTGCTTCCAGCAATTTTTTGTTATCATAAGCTACTTCAACGATAGAACCCTGTTCGATTGCCTTTTGGGCTATCAGGTCAACCATGTAATTTGCCGTCTCGACTTCGCCTTTGCAATATGGACAGGAAGATATGTCCTGAACGGTCAAGTGTCCGCACTGCCTGCAGGAAAGTCCCGACTGCTTGAAATCCTTCAACATAATCAGCTTCATAATACGTCCTTCCTGCAAAGCGTTCATGACATTTTCTATGCCGAGGACGGCATTTTCGTTTTTCATGGCCTTTGTTAGAAGATCATCAATGGTTTTCTCTTCTTTTCTGCTCTCAAAAGCCCGGAGTATCGGCTCCGCCTTTTCGAGTATCTCTTTGCTGTTTGCAAACATTTCAGCCTGGAAGGTCCCGATTATCTTTTCCGCTATTGTCTGAGGAAGCATATTCTTCACTTTTGTTGCAGTCTCTTCGGAACCGCCGATAATAATGCGGCCTACATATTCACCCGAGAGAAAGGCGTCAAGTTGTTTGAGGACGTCCTTGAGGTGCAGACCCACATGGTAATCGGTGTGCCGCTCATAACTCTTTTCCGAAAGCGCAAACCAGCCGCCCTTTTTGTGTTTGCCGGGGACGTCGTCGGTGTGAACTTCAGAGTATTCCGCTATCTCTCCAAACTGAACAACAAATATTCTGGCCGATTCCCTATCGACAAGTAAAATAGCATACCTTTGGTAATTGTTTATAATATCCAGAAGGGGTTTGATATACGGAGTCTTATCGACGATGATTTCATTCTTTACCGGAACGGAGAGATGGAATTCCTTCCAGTACTTTCTCTCCTGTGAACTGATAACGGCAAGCCCTTTTTTGAAAATAGGCCTGTTAGTGAGGATATAGGATTCGATCTTTTCAAAATCTTCGGCTACTTTTTTCAGGACGGACTTCTCCAGATTATCTGCCGTATTCTTCAGCATGTTCTTCACATGTATGACATAGTTGTCCTTCATATTGGTCATAGGATTAACGTTCAGGAAAAGGCTTACGAACTGCGAATCGTCGCCTCGCAGTTTTGCAATCTCTTTAAGTTCTTCACTGTTAAGCATTTTCTCCTCCTTCTATGTGTCTGAAGATTTCAAAAACCGAAATAAAAAGGGCCAGCACCAGCGGCCCCATAATAAAACCTATAAACCCGAAGAGTTTTATGCCTCCTAAAACGCTGAATAAAACAGCGAGAGTCGGCATCTTTGTTCTGCCGCTTATAATGATCGGCCTCAATACATTATCAACCATACTGATGACAAGCACGCCATAAAGAATCAGAATAACACCCTTCCAGAAACTTCCCTGAATGATCAGATAACCGGCTGCCGGTCCCCATATGGCAAAAGTCCCTATCAGGGGAACGAAAGACATAACGGTCATTGCGGACCCCCACAATACGGGCGATTTGATCCCGAGGAAATAAAAGGCGACTCCGCCCAGTACGCCCTGTGCAAAAGCGATTACAACGCCGCCATAGACCGTAGAAATGACCATGTCCTTAATCTTTGATATCAGCCTGTTCTTGTCCGCCTCTGAAAACGGCAAATAGTCCCTTACCTTTGTAAGGAAATCAGGGCCGTCCTTGAAAAAGAAAAAAACCGCAAAGAGCATTAGAATAAAATTAATGAACATCCCCGCCATATTCGTAATACCTGTAGAGAGGCTTGTCGTGACCGTAGCCCCTATCTTCTTTATGCTCTCGGTTATAGCATCGCTGCTCCCGACACCTTCAACGCCTGCGTATGACTGGATCTTTTCTATTACCTGAAAAAAATGTGAACGTTTAAAGATATTAATGATGGAGTCGAGTTTTTCCTTGCTGAAATCCGTAACAAAATTTCCAATCTCATCAACAAGGACGAAAGATATATAGGTGAACGGTCCGAGGATCATCAGGATTATGAACAACATGGTAATGAAAGACGCAAGGGCTTTAAATCTCATATATTTTAATAAATAAAGATATACCGGATAGAAGACTACCGCGAACACGACAGCCCAGGCAATAGGAACGATAAACGGCTGGAGTATCTGATAGGAAAGATATCCCAGAAAGATAATGAGAAATATTGAAGTTGTTATATAAAACCTATTCGCCGACATCTGCCGCCTTTACAAAGGAATCAAAGATGCCTAATGAAAGCTCTTCTTCCAACCTGCGCTCGGGATGCCATTGAATGCCGATAAGAAACGGGTAATCTTCGTGGCAGAAGGCTTCAATAAGGTTATCGGTCGAACGGGCAATAATTGAAAGACCACTTCCGGGCTCTTTAATCGCCTGGTGATGGGTACTGTTTACAGAAAACCTGCCTTCTCTCAAAAACCTGTTTTCTGTTATCACAATTATATGATAATCCGTTTTGTGATTTATTGCTACTTTCAACTGCGATTCGATATCCTGATAGAGGGTCCCTCCAAATGCAACATTGATAAGCTGCATTCCGTAACATATTCCAAGGACGGGTTTTCGGAGCTTCACCATCTCTCTCAGTAGAGCAATCTCGAAGCCGCTTTTTCCCTTTGATACGAGTTTTACCTCCGGCAGTCTTTCCTCATTATAGTAAGACGGGTCAAGATCATCGCCGCCCGGGATAAGGAGTCCGTCTACTTTTTCCGCGTATATATGCGGATTATCGGAAGGAGGCAACAGCATCGGAACGCCGCCGGATCTCAGGATTGCATCGATGTAGTGGTGTTTTATCCTGAAATATTCACCTTCTATATCCGTCGTTATACCGATTATGGGATTTTTCATTAACATTGCAAAATACGTTCTCAACGCAATCCTTCAGTTACGGATTTAATCCCCTCCTTTGCAAGGAGGGGAAGGGGTGGTTTTAATTATTTTTCAAAAACCCCTCCAACCTCCCCTTGCAAAGGGGAGGATTTCTCAACCCTTAACTAAAAGCTTACTTCTCAACTTCCTTTTCTCTTACTTTCCGTGCTTTAAAATCCTTCCGTTTTTTATACCTGTCGGTTGCCCTTCCCATACGACCGGCGTTCCGTTGATAATGACATAGTTTATCCCTTCAGGTTTAAGAAAAGGTTCATCGTAAGTTGCCCTGTCGATGATTTTACCGTAGTCGAAAATCACAATGTCTGCAAAAGCCCCACTTTGAAGCACTCCCCTGTTCTCTATACCGAAAGTCCGGGCGGGAAGGAGCGTCACTTTGTGAATAGCCTCCTTCATGCTCATTAAGCCGTTATCTCTTACATACCTGCCGAGGTATCTCGGGAAACTCCCGAAGCCCCTTGGATGAGGTTTACCTCTGCTTGTAGTACCTTCTGCAGACCGGGCGGAACTGTCCGTGCCGACCATGTTATAGGGAAGCGACAGAAATCTTTTAAGGTTGTCTTCGCTCATGGAAGAGAAAATTGCTCCCACTCTAAGCTCCTCCTCTATGAGAATGCTGAAAAGCATATCTACAGGGTGAAGCTTTTTCTCACCCGCTATATATGCAACGGTTTTACCCTCCATCCATTTGTTTTTTCCGGATGATACTGATGATACCCTTATCTCTTCCCAGTATTGCGGTTCAGGATGTTCGTGAAGTATTTCAGCCCTGATTTTATCCCTAATATCCGGATTGGTTAAGCGTCCGAGTTCCGCTTCCGAACCGCCCTCGTATGCCCATGACGGCACAACCGTGTCAAGGTCGGTCGAAGATGCGGTGTAAGGGTACCTATCGCATGTAACGGGGATATCGTTTTGTCTTGCATCCTCGATCAGCAAGAGGGCTTTGTCTATTTTATGCCAGTTCTTCTGCCCGCTTGTTTTTATATGAGAGATATGGACATGAATGCCTGATTCTTTGCCGATCCTGATGATCTCCTCAATAGATTCGGTCAAACTGTCTCCTTCACTCCGCATATGGGAAGCATAAATAAATTTTGAAGGCCGGGGGATAAAGGATGATAAATTAAGAAGACCAATTAATTCCTCCGTGGCGGAATAAACTCCCGGAGGATAGATCAATCCCGTCGAGAGACCTATTGCGCCCTGTTCAACAGTCTCTCTAAGGAGCGACTGCATTTTTTGCATTTCACTCTGATCGGGGATTCTGTTTTTATAGCCCAGAACCGAGGCCCTGATATTTCCATGCCCGGCAAGTGTGACAAAATTCAGCGACGGCTTCCTTCCTGCAAGAACACCAAGGTATTCGCTTAGCGTTGACCATCTCTCCCGTATATCGTATTCTCTCAGGTCCGCCTCTCTATGCTCGAATGCCTCTCCATGCAGAGGCGCCGCGGAAAGGCCGCAGTTGCCGTTTATCTCCGTTGTTATACCCTGACATATCTTGCCTTCCGCGCGCGGGTCGGCAAGGAGCGTAAATTCGGAATGTCCGTGTGTATCTATAAAACCGGGAGCTACCGCCATTCCCTGAGCGTCAATAACATATTGCGGTTTTGCATCACATTCCGTATTCTGCATTCCGCATTTTGAACTTTTCAATTTGCATTTTGAAGTTCCGTTAAGGAATGATATCCTGTCGCCCGAAATACCGATATCCGCTTCATATGGATCGGAACCTGTGCCGTCAAAAATCAGGCCGTTCTTTATTAAAATATCAATTTTTTTCATTATTTTTTAACACACCCTCCCCTTAATCCCCTCCCCTCAAGGGAGGGGGAACATTAGATTCCCTCTCCCCTGGCGGGAGAGGGTTAGGGTGAGGGGGTTTGGATTTACTTATGAATTCATTAGTACCTGTTGTTGAAAATGTTTTATTTACTATTTCCTCTTTAAAGTACCTTTCCGGGACCTGCATACACATTATAAATATCGGCACAAGCTGCGTAGAAATTACCCTTACATGGTCCCGGAATCCGTTGATATTTTCTCGTGAGATCTTTTCTCTGTAATTTCCGACTATTTCCTTTTTAAGGCGGGGAAGAGATTTCAGCGTAAGCCCCATGATATGCAATAAATCGTCTACCGGCATTTTCAGCCTGCTTAAAGGTCTTAGAAATGTTCCAAGCGCATTTGCCAGGGAATCAGGGGTTGTAGTTGCGGTAAGTATCTTTGCTCCTGCTATCATTAATAAAACCCTCATTGTCCTTATGAAAGCTATATTCAGTCCTTCGTCCGTAATAATCAACGGACCTGTCTGATACCATATCTTCCCATGCTGAAACAATGCATTGCTGATGAATGTAAAGAGCAGCAGCAAGCTTATCGGGACCCATCCGCTCTTGAGGACCCTGAAGGAAACCCTCAAAATTATTATCACCAAAAGGATCGACGAAAGAATGAACAGATAAGCGGCAGGGTCTTTAATAAAAAACAGACAGATGACAAAGATAGTATATAGAATGATCCTGATTTCCGGAGACAAATTATTACCTCTAATAAGGTCTGCGATAATTTACTTTTGCAACTTTCTGTACCGGCGAGACGGATTTAAAGTAGGCATTAATGCCGTCGACAATTGATTTGGCTATATCCGTTTTATACGATTCCTTTGACAGCAGTTTCTCTTCATCGGGATTGCTGATAAACGATATCTCTGCAAGGACGGAGGGCATATTCGCTCCGAAAAGAACATAAAAGAGGGCCTGTTTGACTCCCAGGTCCTGTACATGCTTATTGCAGTCTTCAATATTCGATATCAAAGACTTCTGTATATAATTGGCAAGCTTCACGGATTCATCTCTCTTGTTTTCTCTCATCAAATCGGTCTTGATCACATCCAGGATATCAAATTGTTTATTCAGGGCCTTCATTTTCCGGAGCGATATCTTATTTTCTCTTGCCGCTACCTTATTGGCCTCCTCGTCATCCGTCCAGTTCAGAAGATATGTTTCGATACCTTTTGCCATCCTGTTCGGGCTTGCATTGGCATGGATCGATACAAAAAGGTCCGCATTCTTTCTGTTTGCAAAGGCAGTCCTCTGTTCAAGCGGTATAAAAACATCCGTGTCTCTTGTGAGAAAAACCTCGTTCTGCGGGTCCTTCATGAGAAATTTTCGTACTTTCAAAGCAACATCAAGAACAACATCCTTTTCATAGAGTTTCTGCGGACCTACCGCACCCGGATCATGTCCTCCGTGCCCTGCATCGATCACAATCCTTCTTTTGACTGTCAAAGGTTTGGCCTTCCCGGTCTGTCCGCCCTTTCCATATAAATCGATAACAAGCTTTGAGGGATTTTCAATCAAAAAACATTTCAAGTCCGATATTTCTTCGATGTCAAAAACAACCCTTACGGTTTCACCTGTGAACTGGCTCGCCCGAACGGATTTCAGGATACCGTCTCCAACCGGAAGGCTGGCAGCGATTTCCTTTGCTATTGAAGCATTCTTCAGGTCGAAGAATATTCTATCGGGATTTGACAAACGGCTCTTCGTAAATTCAACAGGTCCGGACAATTCAATTGCTATACGGGTATAATCGGGAGATGACCAGTAATGAATATCTTTGACTTTTGCTTTTTGTAAGGCAAACGCAACCGCCGGAGCCAATATCAGGACCAGCAGTATGACGCTTGAAAATGACCTTCTTTTTTTGCAAAGGAGGTTTAAAAACAATTCAGTTCTCCAAACCTCTTAAACGTTCTTACACCGCCTGGACAGAGCTGATTTCGGGTATTTCCTTTTTTAAATATACCTCAACCCAGTTTTTTAAAGTCAGGGTTGACATCGGGCAACTGCCGCAGGCCCCCTTTAACCTAACATAGACAATCTTGTCTTTTATCTCGACAAGTTCGATATCTCCGCCGTCGCGTTTAAGACCTTCTCTCACTTTTTCAAGAACCTTTTCAACATCCTCTCTGACCATATATCCTCCATATTTTCTATTAATAATAATAAAATAGATAATTTTATTCAAGTTTTTATTTATGTTAAGGGGTATTTTGGTTCTTATTCTCAAAGCAGGATTTTATCTTGACAGACGCCTTACTATATATACATAATATTTTATATAAGTATTATATAACTTTTTAGTGTTTTTAGCTTTATTATATATAACGAAATTTCTTTTGATGACCGAAGAACCTTAAAAATTGGAAGACCTCCTCGAAATTTTCAAGACGCTCTCCGATGAGACAAGGCTCAGGATATTAAAAATTCTTGAACACGGAGAACTTTGCGTCTGCGACATTGTGGCTGCACTCGATTTGATTCAGCCCAAGGTGTCTTTTCACCTCGGAGTGATGAAAGAGGCTAAGTTGATCAAAGACAGGAGGCAGGGCAAATGGATACATTACTGTATTGATGATACGGACTTATTCAGAAGGTTTCTGATCCTTACCGTCCTTGAGAAGATTTCGGAAGAGGCGGTAAGTCATGATAAAGTGAGGCTGAAAGAGTTTCTGGAAAACAAAAAGACCCGGATCATTTGTCCGGGAGAAGATAAAATATAAAGGAGAAGAATAATGTTAAGTTTTACGGATTCAGCAGTCTTGAAGTTCAAAGAGTTTATTGAAGAGCAAAAGCTAACGGACCACGGGATAAGGATTTTTGCCGTGCCCGGAGGTTGAAGGCCGTCATTGACTATGGACATAGTCAAAGGCGCTGAAGCCGGCGATGCGGTACTCGATAAGGATGGGTTGAAAATATTCCTGCAAAAGGAAACCGACAGTCTGTTCCCGAATGCAACCATAGACTTTTCTGATGATCATGGGTTTATGATAACCGGAATGGAGCAATGTTCCTGTTAGAGCCTCTTTATCGTAAACTCACCGGTTACAAGAACTTATTACAACGTTTAGGTAAACTATTCCGCTTACTTATTCCGGCGCTGGCTCTTATTCTTTTTATACAGTCTTCCGCCTATTCCTTTTTAACCACGCAGGAGGAAGGAATTTGTTCTCCCGAGGCTGAAAGCTCTCAGGAATGCGTGGAAGCGTCTAAAAAATTATCCGCTAGTGAGCCGGCAAAAAGCGCGGCGCAGGAAAAGGTTATTAAGGCGCTAAAAACACCGAAAGCCCCGCTAACTCAAAAGGGACTTGCAACCGCCGGCAAGCTCCCTGATAAAACCTCTTACATTCCTTCTCAACCATCACAAAAAAGGGTTGTAGTTTATTTATTCCGGGGTCAGGGATGCCCTCATTGTGCCGAGGAAAAGATCTTCCTCGATGAAATGAAAAAGAAATATTCCCTGACAATAAAAGACTTCGAGGTCTGGTACAGTAAAGATAATGCCGCCCTTTTGAATAAAATGGCGGTCTCTTACAAATTAAAGGCTTCCGGAGTGCCGGCCACTTTTATAGGCGACCGCGCCTTCATCGGTTTTTCGGAGAATTCCAGGGAAGAACTGGAAAAGTCTATAAGCAGATGTTCCTACAGTGAATGCATCGATCCATGGCTTGTTGCTTCAGGAAAAATCTCTATTGAAGACATGAAAACCCCGCTGGTTGCAGGGAAGCAGACTGAAGACCTTGAGTGCAAAGAAAAAGGAAAGACCGTTTTCATACCCTGGATAGGCAAACTCGACGCTTCCGAACTCTCCCTTCCCTTTATTACGCTTGTCATTGCCGGATTGGACAGTTTCAACCCCTGCGCTTTTTTTGTCCTCTTCTCGCTTTTGGGTCTTCTTATACACGCCCGGTCTCGCCGGAAGATGCTCCTCGTGGGAAGCATCTTCGTTTTCTTCTCAGGGTTTATTTATTTTATCTTCATGGCTGCGTGGTTAAACCTGTTTTTGTTTATGGGACAGGTCCAGATGATAACAAAAATAGCCGGTCTGATCGCCGTATTGATCGCCGCAATCAATATCAAGGATTTCTTCCTGTTCAAAAAAGGGGTTTCGTTAACCATACCGGACAACGCCAAACCGAAACTGTTCGACCGCATGAGAAAGCTCATTACATCGACGTCTTTAACTTCAATCCTCGTTGGAACAACCGCCCTTGCAATAGCCGCAAATTCTTACGAGCTGCTCTGTACGGCAGGGTTTCCCATGGTATTCACCAGGATACTCACGCTCAATAACCTGACAACGGCGGCATATTATGCATACCTTGTCCTGTATAATGTTATATATGTCATTCCCCTTGCGATTATTGTACTTATTTTCACGGTAACACTCGGTAAAAAGAAATTGACCGAATGGCAGGGTAGAATGCTGAAGCTTATTTCCGGTATCATGATGCTTGGCTTAGGCGTCGTATTGCTCCTTGATCCGACGCTCCTGAGTAATGCGCTTATCTCTTTTTTGATACTCTCGGGAGCGCTTGCCGTATCTTTTATTATTATACTATTGACAAAGAGATTAACCGGATGAAAAAAGTTATGTTTCTCTGCACTGCCAATTCATGCAGAAGCCAGATGGCGGAGGGTTTTGCAAAGGAATTCGGCAAAGGAATCATCGAAGTTTACAGCGCCGGTATCTTTGCAGCCGGCGTCCATCGAAGGGCTGCCGCAGTCATGAAAGAGCTCGGCATCGATATAACACGGCAGGAATCAAAAGAGATAGATCCTTATCTGCTGTTAAAAATGGATATTCTCGTCACCCTTTGCAGCCACGCCGAAGAATATTGTCCAAAGTTGCCGCCTGAGATAAAACGAATTCACTGGCCGATTAAAGACCCTGTGGGGACCGTCGGGACGGAGGAAGAGGTCATGAAAGACTTCAGACGCGCCAGGGAAGAGATAAAGGAAAAGGTCCAGGGATTAATAAAAGACATCTCCGATTCAAAAATATAATCCCTACTTGAAAAAGATCAAAAACAACGAACAATAAAAGAATTTAGCAAAATCGGGATAACGACGGACTGTCAGGACGTGCTTTGCTCCGGACCTGTTGTTGTTTCGGCTGCGGTTTCAGGTTCGGTTTCGCTATTTGTTATTTCCTCCGCCTGTCCGGGGTTCATGTCCTTCTGGGTTCGTCTCTGTCTCTTCTCTTCCTGCTTTTTCAGCCGCTTCACTTCCTTTTTTCTTTTTTCACTCTTAAACATTCCTGCATGCTTACCCAATTTTTTCTCCCTGTTTTTTAATTTTAAATAATTATACCACGGCAAGCTAAATGAATGTTAGAGGAGTTGTAATTCTTCAGTTACGGGTGTTTAAAATCCTCCCCTTTGCAAGGGGAGGTTGGAGGGGTTTTGATGAGATGTAATAAAACCTCCCCTTCCCCTCCTTGCAAAGGAGGGGATTCTTTGAACACTGCTATTGTAACTGAAGGATTACGAGAAGTTTTTTTACGCGAAATATTGACTTTTATATTTGATACATGCAATTATAGTTGCAAGGTTTTAGAAGTTTTTGTAAGCACTCGAAAAGCCGCAAAGACTTTTAGCTTTGCGGCTTTTTTATTTCAGGCAGTTCCGAAATATTAATACGTAAAGAAGGAGACATTCGAAATGGCGCAAGGAAAAGTGAAGTGGTTCAACGAATCAAAAGGTTTTGGCTTTATCACAAGTGAAGACGGCGGCGATTATTTTGTGCACTATTCTTCCATCGAGGGCAACGGTTTCAAATCCCTTGCCGAGGGCGACTCGGTAAGCTTTGAGACTGAAAAGAGTCCGAAAGGCCCGAGGGCTATCAACGTAGTTAAAAACTAAGAACTTCAACGGGTCCTGCCGCGTATTAATACGCGGCAGGACCCGTCTAAAACTCTCCGAATATTCTACTGCCTTTTTCTAACTTCCAGTTTATTCAATGCATTAATATAGGCCTTTGCAGAGGCGACAATGATATCGGTATCTGCGCCGTGGCCCCTTGCAGTTTTACCGTCCTCTTCAAGAGAGACGACTACTTCTCCGAGCGCGTCCGTGCCGCCCGTAATACTCTTTATCTCGAATTTCATCAGTTTACTCTTGGTGGCTGTAATTTCAGAAATAGCTTTATATATGGCGTCGACCGGACCGTCGCCCTGCTCCATTCTATGAATAATATCTTCGCCGACCTTCAGCTTTACCGCCGCAGTCGGTTTTTGATTGATCCCGCTTACAATATACAAATCAACAAGGCTGTAAAACTCCGGCGCTTTTACCGCCCCTTCCGAAATCAGGGCCTCGAGGTCCTCATCGTAAATATCCTTCTTTTGGTCTGCAAGCCTTTTAAAGCGCTCAAAGACTTTGTTCAGTTCTTCATCGTTGAGAACATAGCCAAGTTCCTTAAGCCTTGTCTTAAAGGCATGTCTTCCCGAATGTTTGCCGAGCACAAGCTTTGCCGAAAAGAGACCGATGCTCTCCGGCGTGATAATTTCATAGGTGGACTTTTCCTTCAGAAGTCCGTCCTGATGGATACCGGATTCATGGGCAAAGGCATTCGCTCCGACAATCGCTTTGTTCGGCTGCACGGAAATTCCCGTGATTTTGGTTACAAGCCTGCTGCTCCGCATGATCTCTTCGGTATTGATCTTCGTATCCGCCCGGAAAAGATCGCTTCTTGTTCTTATTGCCATGACAACTTCTTCCATAGAACAATTGCCGGCGCGCTCCCCGATGCCGTTGAGCGTACATTCGATCTGGCCCGCTCCGTTCAACACTGCTGCCAATGAATTCGCGGTTGCAAGCCCCAGATCATTATGACAGTGCACCGATATTACGGCTTTATCTATATTCTTAACTTTGTCGTAAAGGGTTTTAATCATTGCGCCGAATTCAACCGGAATGCTATATCCGACCGTATCGGGAATGTTCACTGTCGAGGCGCCCGCCGCAATGACCGCTTCGACAACCTCACAGAGATAATTGACGTCGGTCCTGGTTGCATCCATAGGGGAAAACTCCACGTCATCCGTAAAACTCCTTGCGAGCGCCACCATCTCAACGGACCGTTTCAGAGCCTCTTCCCTGCTTACGCGGAACTGATATTTCAGATGGATATCGGAAGTCGAATGGAATGTGTGTATCCTTCGTTTTGGAGCGTCTTTCAGCGCGTCATAGGCGCACCTGATATCCTCTTCCCTTGCCCTTGCAAGGCTGCAGATGATGGGTCCTTCAACCTCCCCGCCTATTGTCTTGATAGCCTCAAAATCACCCGGTGAACTGTAGGCAAACCCGGCTTCAATAATATCAACCCCAAGCTTGGCGAGCTGCTTCGCAAGAAGCACCTTCTCACCAACGTTCATGGAAGCTCCCGGAGACTGCTCTCCGTCACGGAGCGTGGTATCAAATATTCTTATATTTCTCATTGCGCGCTACCTTCCTTCTGTTTTACTCTGCGTCTTTTGTAAAAAAGATAGACATTTTCAATTATACCGCCCAAGAGATAGATCATTGCAAACAGAAAAAGCGAGATCGGCGGGTGCATCACGATTATCGTTAATCCCAGTACAAAGGCGACAAGTATCCAGAAGGGTTTCCTTTGCCTGAAATCTATTTCCTTGGCGCCATGGTACTTCAACGTGCTCACCATAAGAAATGCGAGCAGGACGGTCAACCCAAGGATCAAGATATTCTTTCCCGGCGGAATATCCGACATTTCATGATAAAAGAGGACCAATGATGCAATAATGGTTGCAGCGCCCGGGATCGGCATTCCGGTAAAGGATTTGGATTCGGTCGAACCCATTTGAACATTATACCTTGCAAGGCGCAAGGCGCCGCAGGCCATAAACCAGAAGGCCGCAGCCCACCCGATCCTTCCAAACGGAACAAGCGCCCATTTATACATCAAGACCGCAGGCGCTACGCCGAAGGACACCAGATCGGAAAGAGAGTCCAGTTCTATGCCGAACTTTGTCGTGCTGTTGGTAAGGCGCGCCACCCATCCGTCAAGTCCGTCGAATATCGTAGCAAAGAGTATCGCCCATGCGGCGTATACATAATTGCCTTTCAGCGTAGAAAGAATCGAATAGAACCCCAGAAGCATACTGCACAGGGTAAGGGTATTGGGAAGCAAATATATGCCTTTTCTCATGTAAATAATTATACCCTAAATCAAACGAAACATTGCATAAATAAAGAGTTATGGGTCTATGTAAGGTTTAGACTATTTTTATTTGACTAAAGCGGAAGTATCAGCTCCAAAGAATAAAAGCTATCAGGTATAATATAAATAAACTATGAAATTTTCTTGATCCGTGGAAACAAACCTTGGCCCGTTACTTTAGATTTATCTTCATACTTTCATTTCTTCTTACGGCATGGTCGCCGCCGACAGAAGTAAACGCGGAAGCTAAAAAAGAAACCCCCGCCGCTTTTAAGGCGCCTATTATCCTCTATCACCGCTTCGGCCCTGTTGTTGCAGACGGCATGACTATAACGACGGACGTCTTTGAATCCCACCTGAAATATCTCAGGAATAAAGGTTATACGGTAATACCCCTCAGGCAGCTCGTAAATTTTTATCTGCGAAAAGTACCCCCGCCGCCGCTCCTTTCGGTTGTTATTGTTGTTGATGACGGCCATAAAACGGTATATACGGACATGCTGCCGCTGGTGAGAAAATACCGCATACCGGTCACGCTCTTCCTGTATCCCTCGGCGATCTCCAACGCATCCTATGCGATGACGTGGGACCAGGTAAGGGCTTTGAAAAAAACCGGGCTTTTCGATATGCAGTCACACACTTACTGGCATCCCAATTTCAATAAAGAGAAGAAGAGATTAAAGCCTGCAGAATATGAAAAGTTCGTAGATATGCAGATGAAAAAGGCAAAAGAAAAGCTGGATAAGGAACTGGGCGCCGGAGTGGACATGCTGGCATGGCCCTTCGGTCTTTACAATGACGAGCTTGGGAAAAAGGCGGGAGAGGCGGGATATATCGCCGGCTTTACTATTGTGCGGCGTCATACAAATCCATCCGATAATATAATGGCACTGCCCCGTTATCTTCTGACCAATGCCGACAGGGGAATGCGTTTTGAAAGGTTGATCAATAATGAATAAAAAACTCGGCTACGCCCTTATTTCCTCTATTCTCATTATCGCCGTTGTTGTCTTTGTAATGTCGCGAGCTTCAGCCTCCGGATATATAACGGGAAAGGTCATTGATAATTCAACCCTGCAGCCGATCAAAGGCGCTATTGTCACCATTAACGACTATATTGTCGAAACCGATGAAAAAGGTATTTTCAAGATAAAGACGGCGGCTCAGAAAGTGTCCGTAAGGGCATACGGATATTCAAGGACGGAGCAGCTTATAACCGCGTCTCCCCTCCTTATCTCACCGTTTTATTCAACATCCCTCACGATAAAACTCGTGCCTTTCACACCGAAGGCGCTCTATCTCTCGTTTTACGGCGCAGGTTCAAAGACGCTCAGGGAAGCTGCTCTCCGACTGATCGATACAACGGAGCTTAACGCGCTGGTTATAGACGTCAAGGGAGACAAGGGCATGATTCCTTATAAAATCTCCGTCCCCCTCGCCTCACAGATAGGCGCACAAAAAATAATAACCGTCAAAGATATAAAGGGGCTTCTAAAAACCTTCAGAGACAAAGGCATTTATACTATCGCAAGGATCGTCACATTTAAGGACAACCTCCTTGCAGAGGCAAGACCTGATCTTGCGATCAAAACGAGAGGCGGACAAATATGGCGCGACAGGGAAAGGCTTGCATGGGTAGACCCTTCCAAAAAAGAGGTATGGGACTATAACCTCGGCATCGCCGTAGAGGCGGCCCAAAACGGTTTTGACGAGATACAGTTCGACTATGTGCGGTTTCCTGATACAAAGGGGCTGTCCTTTTCCGTTGAGAATACGGAGGAAAACAGGGTGAATGCGATTTCGGGATTTCTGACTGAAGCAAAGAAAAAACTGACGCCTTACAACGTTTTCCTCTCCGCAGACTTATTCGGTTACGTCACATGGAATCTCAATGACACTTTTATCGGACAGAAACTCGAAAACCTCGTTTCGATCCTCGATTATTTTTCTCCCATGCTTTATCCTTCAGGGTTCAAGTTCGGCATTCCAGGCTACAGAGTTCCGGTTTCACATTCCTATGAAATTATTTACCTCACACTGAAAAGAGGCCAGGAACGCACCCGCCTGCAACCGGTGCGTTTCCGTCCGTGGCTTCAGGCATTTAAAGATTATGCCTTCGACAGAAGGCAGTTTACCGGAAAGGAAATCAAGGAGCAGATCGATGCTGCGGAGAAATTCGGTTCCCACGGCTGGATGCTCTGGAACCCGCGGAATATTTACACTGCGGACGGATTGAAAAAAGGCTGAACATGATGCTTAAAATGAAAGGCAGACATGATAATAAACCTTTTACTAAGGAGTTCATTAGAAAAGCCACACACCCTCACCCTTGCCCTCTCCCCTCTCCGCACTCAGGCGGATTCGCCGGGGAGAAAAGGGAGAGGGAACTTAAGAATTGCCCCTCCCTTGAGGGGAGGGGATAAAGGGGAGGGTGTTTAAATATGGCTTTACTTATGAACGTATTAGTATCATATCTCCCTTTCAAATTGAGGACCTGTTTTACAACGTTTAATCTGTTTACTTATCTTCTGATTTGTTCTTTCATAATAATGCAGACATCGGCATTTGCAGCGCCCGTCTCAAAGGATATTTTGAAACCTGCCGAAAAAATCATCCGTCAGGAAATCCGCTCGGGACGGATTCCGGGCGCGGTGCTTATTATAGGCAGCTCCGACAAGGTCATTCTCAGAAAAGCCTACGGCAACCGTGCGATTAAGCCTAAAAAACAGCCTATGACTGTAGACACAATCTTTGATCTTGCTTCTCTCACCAAGGTCATTGCAACGACAACCGCGGTCATGAAACTGGCGGAGGACGGCAAACTGTCTCTTGATGAACGCATCTCACGATACTGGCCGGAGTTCGGATCAAACGGCAAGGAAGATATAACCGTCCGGCATCTCCTGACCCATTATTCAGGACTCAGGGCGGACCTGCCGTTGGAACCGGATTGGTCCGGACATGAGACTGCCCTGAAAATGATTATCGACGAGAAGCCGGTTGCTCCACCCGGTTCCAAATTTCTTTACAGCGATATTAATTTTGAGATACTCGGCGAACTTGTCGGTAAAATTTCGGGTGGACCCCTTGACGCCTATTGCTCTGAAAATATCTTTCAGCCCCTCGGCATGAAGAATACCTTTTTCAAGCCGAAGAAGTCGTTGCAAAGCTGTATAGCTCCTACCCAATACACTAACGGGAAGAAAGGCAGGATGCTATGCGGAGAAGTGCATGACCCGGCAGCCTACAGAATGGAAGGGGTAGCCGGTCATGCCGGTCTTTTCTCTACCGCCGGCGACCTCTCGATATTTGCAAAAATGCTCCTTGAGGGCGGGACCCTGAGCGGCGTCCGCATCCTGAATTCCTCTACAGTTGAAATGATGACACTGCCTCAGTCACCCCCCGATCAAAAACCCTTGCGCGGGCTCGGCTGGAGCATTGATGCGCCCTTAGCCGCCAACCGTGAAATATTGCTGCCGGTCGGCTCATATGGTCACAAGGGATATACCGGCACGCTGATCTGGATCGATCCTGTTTCAAATACCTTCATCATCCTTCTGACAAACAGGGTGCATCCTTACGGAAAAGGCGATGCAGAGCCTGTCCGCAAACAGATTATAAATCTTGTTTCACGTTCTGCCGGAACTTTATCGGTAAATCAGGCGCTGACGCGCAGACCTTCTTTAGCACCGTTCTACAAACCTGACAATAATAAAAGACCGGATAATACCGATATCGGCAAGGTGCAAACCGGAATCGATGTCTTAAAGAACGAAGGGTTTTCTCAGCTTTCAGGGCTTCAACTCGGCCTAATTACCAATCACTCCGGTATTGACAACTCCGGACAAAGGACCATCGACCTGCTGCACAAAGCGCCGAATATCAATCTGAAGGCGATCTTCAGCCCGGAGCACGGACTGTTTGGAAAAGCGGACATAAAATTGAAATCAACCGTAGAGCCTTTGACCGGACTTCCCGTTCACAGCCTTTATGGAGCAGAGCTAAGGCCGACCAAAAATATGCTCGACGGCATCGACGCGCTTGTATTTGATATACAGGATGCAGGCGTCCGTTTTTATACTTACATAACCACTATGGCTTATGCCATGGAAGCGGCGGCGCGAAAGGGTATCCCCTTTTATGTCCTTGACCGTCCCAACCCTCTGAATGCCTTAACAGTACAGGGACCTGTGCTGGAAAAAGATATGGCGTCCTTCACCGGCTATTTTCCGCTTCCGGTCAGGCACGGCATGACGGTCGGAGAATTGGCTGAACTGTTCAACGCTGAAAAGCACATCGGCGTGAAACTACATGTAATCAAAATGGATGGATACAAAAGAGATCAATGGTTTGATGAAACGGGTTTGAAATGGGTCAATCCCTCGCCTAACCTGCGTTCAATTAAGGAAGCCCTTCTCTATCCGGGTGTTGCATTGTCCGAAGGCGCAAATATAAGCGTAGGACGCGGGACGCCGACGCCCTTTGAACTCGTCGGGGCTCCCTGGATCAACGCCGAAGAACTTACGTCATATCTGAACAGCCGTAATATCAAAGGCATAGGCTTTAAACCGGTATCGTTCACACCGGAAAGCGACATTTATAAAAAGCGTCGCTGTCATGGCGTCAGGATCATACTGAGTGACCGGGACAAATTAGATCCGACTCTTCTGGGAGTTGAAATCATCAGCGCCCTGCACAAGCTATATCCCGAAGATTTTCAGATCAACAAAACCCTCGATTCAATAGGCTCCCGCGAGGTGCTGCAGGAAATCAAAAGCGGCGAGAATCCTGTTGCCATATCCATAAACTGGCAGAGTCATCTCAGAGAATTTGAAAACCTCAGAAGCAAATATCTTCTCTATTAAGGAAAGGCATATCTTCACCTAACCCGGATTATTCATGAAATTGACAACAGCAACCGAGGATAGAGTATTTGAGCGGTTTTTTTTGCCGATAGTCAAATACGGTATGTGAAAATAAAGAGGCAAAAGCCTCGCAGGGAGGAACGACCGAGAATGAGCGCAAATACTCTGTCCTCGGTTCAATCCGAGTAATTTGTGAATAATCCGGGTTAAAGCACTGCCCTCTTGAACTCTTCGATGCCGATCCTCTCTATGAACCTCGGCATTCTCTCTCTTGAGTTGGCATTCCTGCCGTAGAAATCAAGACACTTTGAGAACAGTTCTATTACCTGATCTTCGGTAAGGTTCTTTGCGATTACGTCTCCAATCCTCGGCCTGCCGCCGGAATTTCCGCCGACTAATACATTCCAGCCTTTCGGAGTACAAAAAGCGCCCAGGTCTCTCACATAGCTCTCCCCACAATTCAGCATACATCCGGAAATACCGAATTTCGTTTTTGCAGGGATGAAATCTTCCTTGCCTACAAACAATTTTTCTGCCTTTGCAGCAAGACTGAGGGAATCTCCCTGACCGAATTTGCAGGTCTCAGTCCCCGGACACGCCTGCACATAATGGACGCATAAGCCCTCTGCAGGACCGACTTCCATTTCAAGGTCTTTCCACGCAGGCCCGACATCTTCAGGATTCAGGCCGACCAATGCAATACGCTGGCCCGATGTTATTTTGATTATCTGGACGTTATATTTTCTTGCAACTTTGGCAATCGATTCGAGTATCTCCGGAGTCAATACTCCCATAGGGATCCTCGGAACTATGGCATATGTTTTTTTATCCTTCTGTAATATCGCACCCCTTGGTCCTTCTTCCATAATTATTCCTCCATTTATATTAAAAACATAGTTTTTATATTATACGAAATTGACTTTAACTGTGCATTATAAGAAACAATTAATGTATCTTCATTGTGGTAAAATATGCGGGAATGAATAGATTTGGAGAAAGGTTGTCAGGAAAGAAAAGAATATGAAAAAACATGTACGTCAGATACACACGATTCAGCAATGGAGAGAGAATCTTACTCCAGAGGAGAAGAAACGCTTGTATCTGGAAAGCATCCCGGAGCAGGTGAGTCAGTCAATGGCATTCGAAGGCGAGCCGGTAAGTTTAAAGATGCTGAAGAAATATCTAAAGACACTGAAAAATATTCCTCATCCATTTGGGAAATAAGAGGAAGATGTCACCATTGAAAATCCGCACCCGAAAAGGTCATGGAGCTCTAAGGAAATGCAATTTTGAGCCTTACCTCACTTACATAGAAAACACGGAACGGATCGAAGAATTCACTAATTTGACCGCCCTGTCATACGGTCTTGCGCAACAACTGCTTTTTAGACACAAGAAAAGTAGCCTGAAAGGAGTGGAAATCCCAGACCCCGGTCGTGATGAGATCTCATTCAGTATGGGAGAGTGCCGTATCAGATCAATCGAGGTGAAATTTGGATGGCTTTCTTTACCAGAGTATGCTGAGCAGTGCCGCTTGCCACTGGCCGACGTGGAAGCAGCAGCGGAAGCGGGAAAGTTGGGGACGATACTTAAACATCCAAAAGATGGTGACGATATCGTCATATGGCCACCGGAAAAACAGTCTGATCCGAGTGATAAGCTGCCCGAGCCAGGGATGAAAACGGTCCACATCGTATTGACAGCTGAACTGCAGACCCTACCGACCATAGATCCTGCAGACGCAAATCGATATGAGGCCATTCAGCGGCAATACCTGAGCCTTGCGCATTCTATGGGAGCTCCCCGAGAGGTGGGGGTAAGAGCAAAAGAGATGTTAAACCGGAGTGGTTTTTTGCTCCACTGGACGGCTTTCGAGATATTTATGCGAAGCACAGTCCAACAACTAATGTTTAAACATCCTCATAAGATTGCAGCTGGGACCAGAGGGAAGAAGAATTCTCTTAGCTACGACGAGCTCGTAGCCATGAGCGCAGAATTAACGTCATTAGACATCCTTCGTAACAGGCTGATTGAGCGAGAGATCGAGCGGCTGCAATCTGGGGCCGAATCAGTTCATGGTCTGATCAACTTTCTCAAGCAGGAGTTTCACTTCGAGCAGGACCCCT
This sequence comes from Thermodesulfovibrionales bacterium, assembly GCA_041658585.1. Lineage (GTDB taxonomy): Bacteria > Nitrospirota > Thermodesulfovibrionia > Thermodesulfovibrionales > SM23-35 > DYFC01. Next base: position 29,638 of record JBAZZX010000006.1, on the reverse strand, counting down.
ATCAAGCGTGGTACGTGTTAGAAGGACAATTTAAGGTGACCAGCTACAGTGACCTCATGCAGGTAAAGGAAGCACGTAATGCTCTGCTGCATACGGGCGGAAGAGTGGGAAAGGAGTTCATTGCAGCTAATCCATCGGTACCGGTGCGTCGCAGTTGCGTGATAATCAATGAAGAGTTCTTTCTCAAGGCGAAGCTCATACTTAAATCGATCGCTAATTCGATTGCTTTTAGCATCAGCACAAAGGCGTATTCCCCGCATTAAGTGAAGAAAAGGAAGAAAGGGGTCTGCCCTTGATATGAGAAAAGGAAGAAAGGGGTCTGCCCTTGATATGGGACTATTTAAATTCAATAAATCTAATCAGTTGCGTTAATTGACCTACAACATCTGACGCGGTCTTATACAGCTAAGGATTTCGTTATGTGTTAATCGTAAATTTTTAGTTTTGATCCTTGCTTGATTTCGTTTGCTTGTTATCCACAAACAGATTGTGCGTATTACGGGGCGGATCAAACATATATTCGTAGTATCGAAATATCAGCCATCTCTTCCACTGCCGGCATTTGGCAGCCTCTCGCCGGATTGGCCGTCTGGTTTCACAGGAATATACCTCTGAAGGCTTGCCAATTGACAAATTGGCATTGCCAATTGACAAATTGGCATTGCTAATTGCCAATTGGCATGTTATAATGCCAAAAGGAGGATTTATGAAAACAACCATAGACAGATTTGGAAGGCTTGTATTGCCGAAACAAATACGTGACCGCATCGGTTTGAAGCCGGGCTCTGAAATCGAAATCGAGGAACTGGAAAGCGAAATAGTAATCAGGCATTCCGAACAAAAAACGCCTTTGCAGTATGAAGATGGCATACTCATTTTTGCAGGCACTGCAGTTGGTGATCTGACGGAAAGCATCCGAAAGCATCGCGAAGAACGTCTGTCAAAATTCCTGCCCGGCAAAAGAAGATGAAAATATTATTTGATACAAGCACGCTTGTTGCAGCGCTTGTAAAACCCCACCCTATGCATACACGAGCATTCCAATGGCTTAAACGTTCCAGATCACACGAATTCGATATGATTATATCTTCTCACACTCTTGCGGAATTATATGCGGTATTGACTTCTTTGCCTCTCAGCCCCAGGATTACTCCTGATATGTCATGGAGACTTATTAACGAAAATGTAATAGCAACCGGATCAATAATTGCTCTTTCATCCTCTGATTATATTTCCGTAATACGCCATTTGCAAAATATCGGCTTTTCCGGAGGAATAATCTACGATGCTCTTATTTTAAAAGCAGCCATTAAATCTGGGGCAACTCATTTGCTGACATTTAATGCTTCTGATTTTAAGCGAATAGATATGAACAGTGAAATTCAAATTATCGAACCATGAATGGTGATAGTTGATTATAACGCATGGGAATAAAGTCCGCCTTCGGCAAAGATGGATTAAGGGGGATTTTTAATCTTTCATCCTTGCTATAACTGTTTCGCCTGCCTTTACAACATCCCCCAATTTGACCGCTATTTCAGTATTCTTCGGTAAATATACATCCAGACTCAGGGCATCTGACCCGAATGTCCCGCTCATGATCCACATAAATGTCGATACGCTGCGCCGCTTCGTCCATAGTCACCTGATTCACAAACCACGGCAGCTTGATTCCCAATATCCTCGTAAAAAGAGTTTTCTCGTCCATGAACATAGAATACTTCAACCATTATATCTTGTATAGATCCATGAAGATGCCGGATGCGCCAGGTTTAATATCACTTGACAGAGGTTAGCATTATTGCTAACATTAAGAACATGAAATATACCATCGAGTATTTTCATGCGCGCGTCAAAGACGAGATCGAGAGCTGGCCCGATGGTATATTGGCTGATTATGCGCGGTTGGCGGAACTCTTGATGGAGTTCGGACCCAATCTGCGTATGCCACATTCGCGGGCCATGGGCGATGGTCTTTTTGAACTGCGGCCACATGGCCGTGAAGGCATCGGACGTGCCTTATACTGTTTCGTTGTTGGTCAACGCATCGTGGTACTTCACGCTTTTATAAAGAAAACGCAGAATACTCCGGAGAAAGAATTGCGCCTTGCTCGGAAAAGAATGAAGGAGGTATGAAATGGCTGATTTAAAATTCAAACCCGTTTCCCATAACCATAAGGCTTTCCTCACAAAAGCCTCGAAACGGAAAGGGTTCAGGAAAGCATACGAGGATCTGGGAGAAGAGTACCGGCTTACTCGTGAGATGCTTGCCGCTCGTTCCAAGTTCGGTCTCACTCAAGAAGCCGTTGCGGAGTTGATGGGGACGACAAAAAGCGCGGTGTCACGCTTGGAAGCTGCGGGTAAGCATGCACCGTCTCTCACTACACTCAAAAAATATGCACGGGCTGTCGGCTGTCGTTTGGAGATCAAGCTGGTTCCCAACGCGCGCTTAACTAAGCGCTCAACACGGGTCGCCAAAAAGCAGGCGGCCGGTTAGCTTCGTTATGTGTTAATTTCGATCGTAAATCTTCAGTTTTGATCCTTGCTTGATTTCGTTTGCTTGTTATCCACAAACAGACCGTGCGTATTACGGGGCGGACCAAACATATATTCGTGGTATCGAAATATCAGACATCTCTTCTACTGCCGGCATGTGGCACCCTTTCGCCGGATTGGCTGGCAACTTTCACCGGGATACTCCTCTGACGGCTTGCTAATTGCCACGGAGACGCCTGTGCTTTAGGCTCGTACTTTTGGGTGATTGCACACTCAATTGCCGCCCGTCAGCAAGAGAATATTTACAAAGACATAATTCATTTTGAATAGCCAAAATGCACACAATGTGATAATATATAGGTAATGAAGCATATTAACTGGAATACCGAGAAAAGTCATGCGCTCAAAAAATCGAGGGGAATAAGCTTTGAAGATGTGATTTTCTATCTTGAAAAAGGTGATATGTTAGATGACTATCGGAATCCGAACCAACAGAAATATCCCGGTCAACGGATAATGGTAGTTGGTATTAATAATTATGCGTACATTGTCCCTTATATTGAAAATGAAGATGAAATATTTCTGAAAACAATTATTCCCAGTAGAAAGGCTACAGAGAAATATCTTGGAGGAAAAACATGAAAGTCAGATTGACGGAAGAAGAAAAAGAAATCCTTGACAGTTTTGAAAAAAATGAATGGGTCCCGGTAAAAAACCTTTCTAAAAGGAAAGAAGAGTTGATGCAATATGCCCGGAACACATTAAAAAAAGATAAAAGATTAAACATAAGGATTTCCCAAAGAGACCTGAATGAATTGCAGAGAAAAGCGATAATCGAGGGACTACCCTATCAGACATATGTTTCCAGCGTAATTCATAAATTTGTTAACGGCAAACTAATTGAGGCCAAGAATTAAGCAGTTGGTGATCTGACGGAAAGCATCCGAAAACATCGCGAAGCACGTCTATCAAAATTCGCAATCGGCAAAAAAAGAGGGATTAAGGGGGCTTTTTAATCCTTTATCCTTGCTATAACCGTTTCACCCGCCTTTACGACGTCGCCAAGCCTGACCGCTATTTCAGCATTTTTAGGCAAATATACATCCAGCCGTGAGCTGAATTTAATCATACCGTAGCGTTCGCCGCGTTTTAACATATCACCCGGCTTGACCCTGCAGACGGCCCTTCTTGCAATAAAACCTGCTACCTGACGCACAAGGATTTTGCCCTCTTTACCTTCAAGGAGCATTGCGATGTTTTCATTTTTTAAAGATGCATCATCTTTATACGCCGCCATATATCTGCCCGGCGAGTGTTTTACCGCTGAAACTTTTCCGTTGCAGGGAGCGCGGTTGACATGCACATTGAAGGGCGACATGAAAATGCTGATCTCTTTTGCGTCGGATTTCAGATATTTTTTTTCATTGACGTCTTTAATAAGTATTATCTTGCCGTCGGCAGGCGCTACAAAAAGACCTTTCCCCTCGGGAATAGTCCTCTCCGGATCTCTGAAAAAATAACCCATGAATGATGAAACCAGGGAGAAAAAGCAGACGGCCCCGGACGATATATGGAATGCGGGACCGCCTGATTTATAGGTTAAGAATGTGAATACCGAGGCCATAGCCGTAAAAACAAGCGAACCTAAAATGAAAGGAAAGCCCTCGGGCGCAAATTTCATCACGCCTTTGATTTATCTACGAGCTTCCCTTTTTTTAGCCACGGCATCATGGCCCTGAGTTTTGCGCCGACTTCTTCTATGGGATGCTCCTCGCCTCTCTTTGTGAGGGCGTTGAATGACGGTTTGTTGGCCTTGCATTCAAGTATCCATTCCTTTGCAAACTGCCCGGACTGGATCTCGTCGAGGATCTTCTTCATTTCCTTTTTCGTCTCTTCGGTAATGACCCTGGGGCCTCTTGTTAAATCTCCATACTGGGCGGTATTGCTGATTGAATATCTCATGTTCGAAATACCGCCTTCGTAGATAAGGTCGACGATAAGCTTCACTTCATGCAGGCATTCAAAATAGGCCATCTCGGGGGAATAGCCTGCCTCGGTAAGGGTTTCATATCCCGCCATGATAAGAGATGTAAGTCCTCCGCAGAGCACCACTTGCTCGCCGAACAGGTCCGTTTCCGTTTCTTCCCTGAAGCTTGTTTCTATTACTCCCGCCCTGCCGCCGCCTATTGCCGACGCATAGGCAAGGGCGATTTTCTTTGCATCCTTTGAAGGGTCCTGCTGGATTGCTATAAGGCACGGCACTCCGCTTCCTTTGGTATACTCGGACCTTACCAAATGTCCCGGTCCTTTCGGGGCGACCATGAAGACGTTCACATCAGCAGGAGGCACAATCTGTCCGAAGTGGATATTGAACCCATGGGCAAAACCGAGATAGGTCCCCTTCTTTATATTCGGAGCTATTTCCGCATTGTAGATATCGGCCATATATTCATCCGGCACCAGCATCATGATGACATCGGCTTTTTTGGCGGCTTCCGAAGGAAGATATACCTTGAACCCGGCATTCTCCGCCTTCATCCAGCCGGCGCCACCTTTTTTAACGCCGATGATAACGTCCATGCCGCTTTCTTTCAGGTTATTAGCATGGGCGTGTCCCTGACTGCCGTAACCCATGACGGCGATCTTTTTGCCTTTGAGCGCCTTCATATCCGCATCTTTATCATAGTAAATTTTGATCATCATTCCCTCCGGATTTTATAGAAAAATTTTTCTAATATTATAGCATACCTATACGTTACAAAACCTTCATTCGACGGCAACCAATAAGATTACATAACCTAACCCTGATTATTCATAAAATCGGCAAAAGCAACTGGGGATAGAGTATTTGAGCGGTTTTTTTTGCCGATAGTCAAATACAATTTATAAAAATAAAGAGGCAAAAGCCTCGGAGGGAGGAACGATCGAGAATGAGCGAAAATACTCTATCCCCAGTTGCTTTTGGTCGTATCCTCTTACTTTCTTACCACAAGAACGGGAATTTTTGTCCCTTTGCTGATTACTCCGAAAGCAACGCTACCCAAAATTGCCGCCTTCAGAGCGCTCTTGCCCTGAGAGCCGATGATAATAATATCGACTTTTGATTTTTCCGCTTCTTTCACAATTTCATCAACAGGATGACCCGTCCTGATGACGCTCTTTGACGGGACCTCATGCTTCAGGCATATCTTTCCAGCTTCTTCAATAAACGTTTCTGAAGCGATTCTCAGGTAATCTTCAATCGGTTCAATCAGTTTTTTTGATGTAGACAGTGAAGGTATAGACTGAGGCACAAATGAACTTTTGTCTATAACGCTGAGCAAGGTTATAGATGCGCCCGTCTGTTTTGCAAAACCTGCGGCATATTCAACCGACTTCATAGCGGCCTTTGACCCGTCCGTCGGCACAAGAACCTTTGAGATCATGATCTTCCCCCTTTTTATTTATGCTATTTTTTTGCCGTTACGCTTACGTCCCCGAATAGAACGGCAGGTAGTCTGCCGCCGTAGCAGTTATGAACAATATCTTCTATTCCGGCGATATTTTTCAATGTATCGTATATATTGCCTGCAACCATGGCGTCTTTTACATTGCCTGCTATCTCTCCTTTCTCAACATATAGCGCAGGGGCTATACCTATAGAAAAATCCCCGTTGGGTATATTGCCGCTGTGTGCGCCCAAAGCGCCGGCAACTATGATCCCCCTGTCCATGGTCTTCAGCAAGCGGGAGAATGACATATCCCCCGGAGATAGCGCTACATGCCTGAGGGCGGGTGCGGGTTTTGAGGATTCACCGCCCCTGAACCCGTTGCCTGTCGGAACGGCATTAAGTTTCTTCGCAAAATAAAGGTCATAATAAAAATTCTTTAAGACGCCTTTTTCTATGACGGGATATTGTCTGCACGGTACGCCTTCATCATCAAAGGCCCTTGCGCCGGGGAAGGCGTCGTTTAAAGGATCGTTGAAGATGGTCAACCTCTCGTCAAAAATCTTCTCGCCGATCTTATTCATCAGGGGAGAAATATTCTGGTAAATGCTCTGCCCATTTGTTGCGGTCATCAGCCTCCACAGAAGCACATACATGGTTTCGGGCAGGAAGAGCACCTTCATCCGTCCTCCTTCAATATTCACTTCTTTCATCGACCGGTTGTACGTATCCGCAAGGAATCCCAGATAGGCTTCATCGGATTTTACAAAAGACTTTGCCAAAAGAGAACGGGAAAATGAAGATGCGGAGTAGGGATATACTATTTCCGGACTGAAAACATAGGAAGAGGCTTTGCGGGACAAATCCGTTCCGGAGCTGTTGAGTATCCTTATAGAGCTTATCGCTTTATAAGCTGAAACATTGAGCTGTCCCTTTGTCTTCTCCGACAGAATACCGCAGACCCTTGTGCACTCTTCGACCATCCCGGTATTTGATATCGTTTCAACCGACGGATCATAAGTATCAGGCACCGGCAGGTCTTTTGTGCAAGGAAAATCAAATGATCCGTCCACCCCGCCTTTAAGGGAATCAAGAGCATTCCGTATAAGCTCCTCTCTTTGGGAAGGATTTTTTGTATAGGCAAATCCCAGCTTGTCATCTTTTATTATCCTCAGACCGAGCCCGGACTGTATCCTGCTTTCGACGTCCTTGAACCCGGCGTTTTCAAAGGACACGGTATCCGACCCGTACTCAACGTAATATACCTCCGCTTTGTCGCTTATCTTTTTTGCCGCTTCGAGTATGCGTTCCATTAGATCCCTCCTATGACCACGCCGTTTACCAGGATATGAGGACCTCCGTGGCAGGATCGGATATTCATCTGTCCTTTACCGCAACCGCCTGTTTCACACAGGATGAGATCATTCCCGACGGCCGTAATATTCTGCAGCGTGTGGTAGAGGTTGCCGGAGATATTGATGTCCCTGATCATGTTTTTTATCCGGCCTCCCTTTACAATGTATCCGTATTGGGCGCCGAAGGTAAAGTTCTCGCCGCTTGTCTGTCCGCCCTTGGCGTCAAGAATATATAACCCGTCGTCAAGCATCTCAAGGAGGTCCTTCAGTGTCTTCTCCCCGTTCTCTATAAAGATATTCCCCATCCTTACAATCGGCGCATATTTGTAATCTTCCGCAACGCAATGGCCGGTAATGTCCTCGCCGAAAGCCGCCGCCGTTCTCCTCGAATGCAGACGACCGGTAAGCGCCCCCTTGCGCATAAGCGTTACAGGCCGCGCCCTGACTCCCTCGTCGTCATAACGGTAAAAACCAAGCTGACCGGGTATGGTAGGGTCGTCGATTATAGTAAGAGCTTCGTTGCCGAGTTTGGCCCCGATTTGCATCTTCTCCCTCATAGTAGAATCCTCAATGAGATCGGCTTCGGAGAAATGTCCGAAGGCCTCATGGGTAAAAACTCCGGCAAGGTCCTGATTGAGGACGACATTATACACGCCACCCGCCGCCGGTCCGGCATTAAGGAGATCAAGGACAATCCCGGTCCTCTTCTCAAATTCATCTTCGCGGTCCCTCAGCAATCCGAACCCTTTGCTGCTTCCGGCTGCAACCCTCACATTTTGTGTAAGCGTTCCGTCCCTTGCGGTAATCAGGCCGCCGATTGATGTGGTAACAAGGTCTTCCCTGATCTCCGTTCCCTCGGTACTCAGAAAATACTTTTCACGAATGGTTTCATTGTAATAGATATTGGTAGTGACGACTTTCTCATGCCTTAATACCAGCGCATTATAGTTTTCCGTCAAACGGAGTTTTTCGTCAAGCGAAATCCCCCTCGGATCTTCATCAAGCTGCGGCAGAAACGTGTCCTTAATAACTTCAGTCTTTGCAAACTCCACAGGTTTTTTAGAAAACCGGGACATAAGCAAAGCGTTCTCTTCGGCAATCCGCATCGCCTTATCAGCGTCGGCGGCCCGCGTAAAGGCAACCGATGACAGTCCGCCGTTCTTTAGGACCCGCGCCACAAAACCATCCGTTGAATTCGCGCCGATATTAAAGAGTTCCCTGCCGTTAAAAACGATCTTCGTCTCCTTTTTTACTTCATACCGTATGTCCGCATATTGCGCGCTCGTTTTTGAAAGCATTGCCCGTAACTTTTCAAACATATATCTCCCTTTCCTTTACTTTCCCGTCGCTTTCATGGCATGTTGATAGAACTTCAGCGCATACTCTTTCACCATTCTCCTTGCGCTGAATTGCGCTGCCGTGCTTTTGACTGCCTCTTTCATCACCCTGACCCAGGCGGCAGGCGTTCCTGATTCATCAAGTTTATAAAACAACGGAACAATCTCTTTTTCAAGAAGGTCATAAATTGCAGCCGCATCCTGTTCATCTCCCTTGCCCTCAAAGGCCCACCCGTTTTTGCCGTTGTAACCCTCTATCCACCATCCGTCGAGAACGCTCAGATGAGGCACGCCGTTCAACGAAGCCTTCATCCCGCTTGTTCCGCAGGCCTCCATAGGCGGCAACGGATTATTAAGCCACAGGTCGACTCCGTGGACCATATATTGCCCAAGCTGTTCATCGTAGTTTTCGACAAAGGCGATCCTTCCCCCCATTTCCTGGTCATGGGCGAAATTGTAAATACGTTGAAGTATTCTCTTGCCCTCATCGTCGGCAGGATGGGCCTTGCCCGCAAAAATAATCTGTACGGGCCGCCAACGGTCTTTTAGGATTCTTTTAAGCCGCTCCAGATTGTTAAAGATCAGGTCGGCCCTTTTGTAAGAGGTAAACCTGCGGGCAAAACCGATGGTCAGGGTTGTCGGGTCCAGCAGTATACCGCCGGTTATGACATTCACCGGGGTTACCCTGTTCTCTGTCCATCTGCGGCGGGCCTGTTCGCGAATGAAATTTATTAATTTAATCTTAAGCCAGTAGTGGACCTGCCATAGTTCCTGGTCCGGTATGTCATCAATTAACCCCCATGTTACCGGGTTGTCATGGTCTTCTACCCAGGTTGAACCGAGATACTTATGAAAGAGCATTTTCATTTTCGGCTCTATCCATGTGAGGAGATGTATTCCGTTTGTTATCTCATCAATCGGCGCCTCTTCTTCTTTTTTATCAGGCCAAAGGGACTGCCACATGCGCCGGGTTACTTCCCCGTGCCTTGTGCTTACGGCATTGACATATCTCGACATCCTTATGGAGAAGGCCGTAACATTAAAGCCCGCTTCAGGCTCTTTCGGGTCTATTCCCAACTGAAAAAAAGCCTCCCGGCTAAGTCCCAGTAAGGGATAGCAACGACTGAAATACTTGTCCATGAGATGAAAGGGGAATACGTCATGGCCCGCGGGCATAGGGGTATGAGTGGTAAAAACCGTCGTAGAACGCACCAGTTCAAGGGCTTCTTCAAAGGTCTTTCCTTCCTCGATCCGTTCCCGTATCCGCTCCAGGATAGCAAAGGCGGAATGACCTTCGTTCAGATGTATGACCGAATGTTTTACGCCGAGGGCATTTAATACCGCAATACCCCCTATGCCAAGAATTATTTCCTGGCGCAGACGCTGCTCAATATCACCGATGTAAAGATGGGCGCTTACCCTTCTGTTCCAGGGGTCATTGATTTGAATGTCCGTGTCCATAAGATATAAAGGGATGCGTCCTACATCCACCTTCCAGACAGCCACATAGATCGGCGGGTCTACAAAAGGGACTTTGACGATAAGCTGGTCACCCTTCTCATCCAAAACCCGTTCTATGGGTGTGGCGTCCCTGTCAAGCGTTTCATCAACATCTTCCTGCCAGCCGTCCATGCGTATAATCTGCCTGAGATAACCCTCCGGATACATAAACCCTACTGCAACCATAGGCACGCCGAGGTCGCTGCATTCCTTGATATAATCACCGGCCAAAAAACCTAACCCGCCCGCATAAAATGGAAGGGAATGATGCAGTCCATACTCTGCGGAGAAATATGCTATGGGAAGGCAGCCGGGTGCAGGAAAATTTGCAGCAAACCAGCAGACTTTTGTCTTAATATCATTACGAAATTTTGAAAGGACAACATCATAATGCCGAAGATACTCGGGGTTGTCGGCAAAGGTCTTTAAAATATCCGGCGGAAAATCTCTCAGCATCTGGACGGGATTGTGTCCGCTCTCTTTCCATACGATCCTGTTGAGCATCTTGAAAAGCATCCTTGCTCCCGGATGCCAGCTCCACCACAGGTTATAGGCTATCTCGGCAAGACCTGATATCCTGTCCGGCATCTTCAGCAACCGCTCTTTTATGCTTCCGTCATCCGTCATTTTTGTTTTGTCCTTTTAAAATCCTCCCCTTTACAAGGGGAGGTTGGAGGGGTTATTGAAAAATAATTAAAACCACCCCTTCCCCTCCTTCTCAAGGAGGGGATTTGTTTCACATTTTATGTTGAATTTAAACCCCTCTCCTTTCAGGCCCGAAAATATATTTGTGCAACTGGAGGTTGAACCTGGCCTGGAGTTTATCCTCGATCATCCAGACTGCAAGATTGTCCGGCTTTAAAATACCATATGCAGGAGAGATCAGGATATGACATTTGTTTGCGAGATTATATTTGTCGATTATTTTCTTTGACCAGTCATAATCATGTCTGCTTGTTATTACAAACTTAACTTCATCCGATTGTTTTATCCTTTTGAGATTTTCCAGATCCATTTTATCGCTCATGCCGCTGCCCGGCGTCTTAACGTCGAGTATCACAACCGCTCCTATATCTATATCCGCTATGCTCACAGACCCGTTCGTTTCGACCAATACCTTGCAGCCTGCATCAAGAAGTTTTTTTATAAGGTTGTAAACTTCTCCCTGCAAGAGAGGCTCTCCGCCGGTAATTTCAACAAGCCTTACCCCGGCCTGCATCACTTTTTCAATAACGGCGTCTTCAGTCATATCCATGCCTTTGTCGTAGGCATAGGCCGTATCGCAGTAAGAGCATCTGAGATTACAGCCCGTCAGACGTACAAATACGCAAGGCAACCCGGCATAGCTCGATTCGCCCTGAATGCTGCTGAATATCTCACAGATCTTCAATGACATTGGTCCTTGTTCCTTAACTATTTATTGTTTGTGTATAAACTCGATATTTTAACACCCTCCCCAACCTCTCCCCTCAAGGGAGGGGTGATTTTACTACCCTCTCCCTTGAGGGGAGAGGGCAAGGGTGAGGGTGTTTGATAGTTTATGCACAGACTCTATTTAAGAACGCCTTCATACCTCTGAATAGCAAGCGTGCAAAACCGATATATTCTATTATATTATAAAGATCAGGAAAGGACTAATAATGAGCGAAAATACTGTCGGTACAGCCGCCACAAAATATGAAATCCTCAGGGAAGTCGTTAAAGACTATCCAGGGCTTATCAGTTCCGTTGAACCGCTTCTTGATGAACTCAACAGTTCTTCGCCCAAATGGGCCGCAGTTGTCAAAGAGCTCCGTACTTATGCCCTGAAGAATTTTTACCTGCATGACCATCATGAAAAAGGGTCGGAAGTCATCAAGGCGGTCATCGATATATTTCTTGAAGCTATAAGCGACCCGGACGATAGTGTTCGTCAGGCGGCAACTGAAAACCTCATTGTCTATCTTGAAAAGATACTTATGGATTCGGACAAGAACCTCGGCAAATATACGGCCGCGCTTCAGGACTGTTTTTCGAGGCTTAACGGGTTACCGGAGAATCATTTTATCCTTGTCGTCGTCAATCCGCACCAGTTGAAAAAATTGGGGCAGGTCATCCTTGACAAAATGCCGGAACAACTTGACGTCGAGTTGTTCAATGCGCTGCTTTTCAGGTTTTTTTCCGCGGCCTATGAATACCGTCTTGGGGAAGAAGACCCTGCCGTATGGCTTAAAGAGATCCTTCATTCTTCAGGCGCCTTGGAAAAACGGAAGGAGCTGGAAGAACTCTTCTATCCGGTCTCACACGCCAATCTTAAAGAATTGCTCCATGACCTCAAGGATCTCGGGCAGATCGAACACCCATACGTCCGCTTAAAAGAACTCCTTAAATTTCCGGGTTATATGCAGATGGCCAGGTTTTACGAAGAGATCGGCGGGAAGCTGTCCGTAACCGGCGAGTCCCTCGGAGACCTTAATATAAAAATGATCTATCTTCTGAAAGTCATGGAGACCCCCGGACTTTCAACTATTCATGAAAACACTCTCAGAGAGATGAACCGCGCCATATCAAGCATTGTAAAGATAGGAGAGCCGGAACAGATAAAACTTTCCGTTTCGGAAATATTCAGGGTACTGAAGAACACCTTCTGCACATACCCTGAAACGGCCCTTTACTGCATACAGGTAACAGGCAACGAACTTTATAACAAAGGCGTCAGCAGCCTTGTGGAATGGTACCTGCAGAAAGTCATATCTCTCGGCTTTCAGTATCCCGATATCAGGGGCGTAACCGATGAATGGCAGATAAAGGGCAACAGGGCCCACCTGAAAAACATCCGCATCTGGCTTGAACTCATTGAGAACAACCCCAAGTGGTCCAAATCCCTTATTTCGGCTTCTATCATAAATCTGATACTCGGAGGCGTGCATATCAACGATACCGACATCTTTCAAAAGGATGCGTCTAAACTTCTGAACAGCGATATAAAACCTGTCTATCATCTTGTGAAACAGATGGCCAAGGTCTTTCCTGCCTATTTCAGCGAAATAGGCGCCGAGGGTCCGCTGCGTGAGATCTCCACAGAGATCGATGAAGCAACTCACAGGACCGATGAACTTGTTCACTTTCTCAGGAAACAGAGCCATGTGGAAAGCAGCGCCCGCGTGGTGGATTTCGTCGAATCGGTATTCCATTTCTGGCTTACCGGGGACAAGACCGCTTTAAAGGATTATTTGTATGAGGATTTGTACGAGCGTCTCAAACCCTCCGGACCTTTCTTCGACAAGCTGCATCTCATTTTCAATACGGTCTTCACCGGCAAGGGAATAAAAACCATTTCCGACCTCCTTATTCTGACTGATGAGGAGATACTCCTCCTTACTCAGGGTGTGCCGGACGTTTCCGACAAGGAAAAAAGAAGGGCCTATCTTGCCGTCAGGTTCTACCAGTTGCTGTACAAAAAATACCGCCTTGACCCCAAGGACATAAGTGACCAGTTGGTGTATGCCCGCAGCCTCGGTCTTCCGAATACCGAAACACTTATCAAAGTCCTGGAGGAAGGCAATGTTTCGCAGCGGCTGGAAGAAGTGCTGAACTACCTCGGGGTCCTCAAAGAGATCATCCTCTCACCTGAACGGTATGAGCCGGTGGAGAACATATTCCACAAAAGACACATTGCAGCTGGAATCCCCTCGATATACGGCAAATATCATGAAAGAAAATTCGACGCCCTGGCCCTGACCTTCCGCCTCGAAAACCTTGCCAATGTCCTTTTCGAGGAGCTGCTTCACTCGATAAACCTCAGGTTCATTACAAGGGCCACGCTTTTCAAGATACATAAATTTGCGAACCTGTTTCTCAAGGCCCTGCAGGTAGACGGGATATCTTCAAACAGGTTTGAGAATAATCTTGAGCTTCTCACCGTCGCTCTGGATGTAAGGCGCTTTTCCTTCTCACAGTACATAGACATCTTCAGGGGTTTCTCCGAAGCCGTTCAGGACATACTCGATACATATTACAGCAATATATACAAAAACAATCTCAAACAATTAATCCTTCAGATGGGAACGGGACATATCCAATCGAAATTCCTGCAGTCCGACATACCGCAGAATGAAGCGGAATTCGTCAACCATGTTTCCGAGCAATTTCTCAGGGAAATGGTCGCCGGCTCTTTTGGTCTTCAGCAGTTGGATAATTTGATCAGCAGGATACTGAAAACCTTATTCGAGCAGGCCGAGGGGCTTGATGTGCAGACACTTGACCTGCTTATGAGTTACGACCCCAAGAAGGCTTTGTCCGATATTCATATCCCTAATGAAGTAACAATAGACAGGATACATCTCGGAAACAAGGGGCATAATCTGCTGAAGCTCTCGTCTCTCGGCGTCCCGGTGCCTCCGGGGTTCATTATCACCACCGAGGTATTCCGCTGTGAAAAAGCGATCAATAAATTCAGGTATGTGCGTGAGCATCTCGAAGAAAAAATAAAAAAACATTTGGCAGTACTCGAAAAACAGACCGGAAAAATTTTTGGCGATCCGGGAAATCCGCTCCTCGTTTCGGTAAGAAGCGGCAGCGCCATCTCGATGCCCGGTATGATGATTTCCCTTCTTAACGTCGGCATCAATGAGTCCATCGTGAACGGCCTGATAAAGCGTACAGGGAGACCCTGGTTTGCATGGGACTGTTACCGCCGTTTCGTACAGTGCTGGGGCATGTCCTACGGCATAGAGAGGGACCAGTTCGACGATATCATGAACTCCTTTAAAGGGAAATACAGGGTGCTAAAGAAAATCCAGTTCCTCCCCGAACAGATGAAAGAGCTTGCCCTGGCCTATCGTGAGACTGTTCAGAAGAACGGCATAGAAATATATGAGGACACCGTGAAGCAGTTGCAGGTGGCTATCGAACAGGTTTTCAAGTCCTGGGTTTCCAAAAAGGCGCAGGCATACCGCGAGATTATAGGCATCTCGGAGAACTGGGGCACGGCAGTCATTGTCCAGTCAATGGTCTACGGCAACCTTGATACGAACTCCGGGACCGGCGTGCTTTTTACACGCAATCCTCTTGAGACCGGAGACAGGATTATGCTGTGGGGTGATTATACAAGAGGCGCGCAGGGAGAGGACATTGTATCGGGATTAGTGAGAACCTTGCCCGTCTCGAATGATCAGAAGCCTGTTGAAGACAGGATGTCGGAGATATCCTTTGAGGAGAGCTTCCCTGAGATCCATAATACCCTTTTAAAAATCGCAAAGGACCTTATTTATACGGAGCGGTGGGGCGCCCAGGAAATCGAATTCACCTTCGAGGGGTATGACCCTAAAAAGCTATACATCCTTCAAACAAGGGACATGGCGATTACGAGAAGCGAGAGCTTCATGGCCTTTGTACCTTCCGAAGAACTGTCCTCCCATTACCTGTCACGGGGCATAGGCGTCGGTGGCGGCGCCCTGAGCGGAAAGCTTGTCTTTGATCTGGATGAGATAAGGGAATTCAGAAAAAAAGAACCGGATACCCCGTTGATTTTGGTGAGGTCGGACACCGTACCCGATGATATCAGGCATATTTCCGCCTCGGACGGCCTGCTTACAGCCCGCGGCGGTTCTACCTCTCATGCGTCGATAATCGCCAACCGTCTGGGAAAGACCTGTGTGGTCGGCTGCAACAACCTGACCGTTTGGGAGCAGGACAAAAAATGCATGGTCAACAAGGAAACATTGCAAGCCGGTGATTTCATAAGCATAGACGGACGCAATGGCGCCGTGTATGCAGGCAGACATGAGGCAAAAGAGATGCGGGCGGAAATTCCCATAAAAGTGTAGATCGGTTTGTTTTTTGATATAATTATTCCAAATTACTTTTACTAACAACTTAAAAAGGAGCGGATATGTCTGAAAGGAAAGCGGCAAATATGATTTCCGGCAACAAACCTGTACTCGGCATAAACGGTTTTGGGAGAATCGGCAAATTGACCCTCTGGAACCATATCGGCAGAAAGTTTTTTTCAGAGATTGTGGTTAATATCGGCAGAAAGGCAGGGACCGGGCTGAAAGATATAGCCCTGTATATAGAGAAGGATTCTACTTATGGTTCGCTGCATACCTATTTGCACGGGTATAAGGCGCAAAGGATCATCGAAAACCTCGACGAAGAAAGAGGCACGATGACCATAGACGGCGTCCCTGTGACCTTTTTGAGGGAATCCAGAAATCCTAAAGATATCTCATGGAAGGAACACGGCGCAAAAATCGTTGTCGAGGCGACAGGCAAATTCAAAGACCCGACTGCATTGCCTGATGTAAAAGAAGGCGCCGCCCGGGGACATATCGAGGCAGGGGCGGAGAAGGTCATTGTTTCGGCTCCGTTCAAGATCAGGGAGAAGGGCCATAAAATGCCCGAGGATGCGATAACCGCAGTGATAGGAATAAACGACCATAAATACGACCACATAAAACACCGTATAATCTCAGCCGCATCTTGTACTACTACATGTTTGTCTTATATGATAAAACCGCTTTTGGACTACTTCGGCGCTTCAAAAATACTAAGCGCTTCAATGGCAACGGTCCACGCTTCAACAGGCACACAGCAGGTGCTTGACAGGCTTCCCGGGGCCGGCGCCGCTGATTTAAGAAAAAACAGGAGCATCTTGAATAATATTATTTTAACGACTACCGGAGCTGCAAAGACTCTGGCACTGGTAATTCCGGAGATGCAGAGTATCGGCTTCATTGCGGAGTCGGTGCGAGTACCCGTCAGCTCCGGCTCTCTGATTATCCTGGTCGTTGCATTGTGCGAAGACCCCGGGAAACCCCCGGCCATCACCAGGGAACTGTTGAACGGCATCTATAGTGATGCGGAACTGAAAGAAAAAAGAGGATATATCAAATACACCGAGGAACAGAATGTGTCTTCTGATATAGTCGGACATTTTGGTCCGGCAACCATTATCGAAGGCAGCGAGACGCATACGAGAACGGCGAATATGACATTGGATCTTGGAAAGTTATTTAATGTTACGGCAGAATCCTTCACCGGAAAAATACCGCCTATGTTAGAAATACCGGTCACCCAGGCAGTCATCTACGGCTGGTACGACAACGAACTCGGAAGCTACACCAATATGCTCGGAGACCTTACGGTCAAAATAGCTTCTATGGTATATCAGTAAAATAACACCATTATTTATAAAATCCCTCCTAACCTCCCTTTGCCAAAGGGAGGAATGGTTCGACAAGCTCACCATGACATTTGTCATCCTGAGCCTGTCGAAGGATGGCAAAGAGGGGCAAGGGGAGATTTTCTAATTTCAATTATGAGATCCTTAATAAATACGGAGGACTCATATTTCATGCCGCTTACAGGAGGTATTCCGCAAGGTTGATTTTATATTTATTCGGGTCAAGAGTCTTTACGATTGAACGGTAATATTTGCCGTTTCCATCTTTTTCCGTCAGGCTTACGACCGGTCCGTTCACTCTGTCGCCTTTCTTGTCTATAATTATCAGCACCCTTGGTCTGTCCGCAAAAACGATGTCGCTTTCATAAACAAGGCCCATTTCTCTCGAATCGAGTAAAACGAGAGTTCCTATAGGAAATACTCCCACCATATTAATAAAGAATTTAAATAGCAGCGGATCAAGCTGCGTGCCAGCCCTTTCCATCATAATACTGAGGGCTTTGTCCGGAGACAGGGGTATCCTTGAATATACCCTTGACGACGTCATCGCATCATACTGGTCGACAAGACTTACAATCCTTGAGTAAAAATCAAGCTCCGAGTACTTTTTTCTAACCTTTGGATACCCTGAAAGGTCAAAGTTCATGTGATGCTCAAAGGCGACAATAGCAGATCTTATGGCGGTGCTATCCAGGCCTCTCAACTTTAATATTGCCTTGACGCCCCAAACGGGATGTCTTTTCATGAGCTTCCATTCATCTTCGGTAAAATTCGTAGCTTTGTTCAGCACATCACTCGGTATCTCAACCTTCCCTATATCATGAAACAGAGCGACAACGCCAAGCTCGGTAAGTATCTTTTTGCTCAATCCAAGCCTTTGTCCAAGGGCGATCGTAAGGATGCTGACATTCACCGAATGGTGATAAGTATATTCATCGTAATCCTTTATGGCAGTCATGCTCAGAAGGAGTTTTTCTTCGTCGAGTATCTGATCGACCATGGTTTCAATGATCCTTTTCGCCTTCTTGATATTGACTTTCTCACCGGACTTGATCTTGTTTATTACCCCTTTTGTGTAAGAAACGGCGTTAAAATATGATTTCTTCATGGCCTTTCTGGCGTCAACCTCCCCGCCCTCCGATATCTTCTTTAATCTTTCCGTTTCAAGATTTTCCGATCCCTCCAGCGCATCCGTAATTGTTTCATAGGGCGTATCGGAAAAACCGGCAGCGATGAACCCTCTCAGAAAAACCTGAACGTCTTCGGGCTTGAGAGTATTTTTGAAAACAATCGTTCCAAGTTCCCTTTTCTTGAATTCTCTGACAAGAAAATCGAAATTCAGAAGATACTCGAGCGAATAACGGATTCGGACGTCATTCAGATAAAAGAATTCTCCTACGAGCCCAAGAGAGATGCCCTGCTCTATTTCGATCAAATGGTTGAGCAGATAGAGAAACTTATCGATTGCTATAGTTACCGCAATGTTGTTGTGCTCATGGATATGGGCCGTCCTCAGGACGACAGAAAACAGGTTCACCAGGTCCTGCGAACTCCGATGGGCTTCTCTTTCTTCCTTATTGGTCATATGTGAGCTTCCTTATAGCGCTATTGGCAAAATCCCGCAGGAGCTTATTATTTGAGTCCTTGAATTTTTCCAGAAGGGGAAGGGCGTCCTTATTTCCCAGCAGGCCCAGTCCATGGGCAGCGCATGCCTTGTTTTCGATTATTTTCGACCTGTTAAAGAATGATTTTAGCTTCATGACCTTGACAAAAAAATCGAATACCTCCGTGTCTTTCCACCGCGCGATGGTCTCATAGAACTCCTTCTTTTCCTCTAACCCCTTGTCCTTGAAACTCTTGTCTGAAATCTTATCGAGCACGATCTTCTTCGCAGGCTCCGACCCGATACTGCCGAAGGCCTTGACGGCAGCCGTTCGCACCTGCACATCCGGATTATCCAAGCATTCTCTGAGAGTCTGCACCACTTCGTGGCCGCCTAATTCACCGAGGGCCTTGATAACTTCTTTCCTGACCCTGATATCTCCATGCCGGACGGTCTTGAGGAGATAGTCGATGGCCCTCCTGTCTCCTATCTTTCTGAGAATATAGATAATATTTCTGACAACGTACCACCTCTGGTCGTCAAGCTTTCTTGCCAGCATCTGTATATCTTTTTTGCCAAGACTAATAAGCGCATCTATTACGTTTTTCCGCGCACGGATTGTCTTCATTTCGCCGAGATATTTCACAAACGGTTCAATGGCGTTCTTTTCAAAATAGACTACCAGATTTTCAAAAACTCCCTCCTCGATCTCTGTGCCGCTGTCAAGAAATTCAGCAAGCAGAGCGACGATTTCCTCGTTCCCCAGATATAAAGAAAGCATCCTCATGTATTTCTTATCGTTCTCCGAAATATTAGGATCGTCAATCACTTCCCTTGCTTCTTTCATTATATCGAGCGCCATATGGACATGTCCGTATTTCATGCAGTACTGGATTACATACTTAAGGAAAGTAAAAACATCTTCAGTATCGCTTTTGTCTTCAGTCTGATAAACGATCTCGAACAGGATGGCGACTAATTTTTCAATTTTATCCGATGTATCTTTTTCAAGTTCCTTGACGAGCGTCTGAAGGTCCTTATCCGTGAGAGGTACAATCGCTATCCCCTTGAATTCCTCTTCCTGAAATCCGTCGGCATAAGCCCTCATCAGATCGTTTACGTCGGTTACCTGTTCTTTGATATTTTTTTCGGCAACGGCTTCATACTCTTCTTCCTCGGAATAGATAAGGAACGCCTCATCAACGATATACTGGATATTCTGGAAATCCTTTTCCCACAGGAGAGTGACTATATCTTCATCCATGACTTCTCTGTCGAAATCAAGCGCCGTAATCTTTAAAAACTCTTCAAGTTCCTCATGCGACAGCCCTTTTTTAAAGGTCAATTCCCTCAGTCCGTCTTTAAAGAAAAAGAGAGCAAGATTGTCTTCTTTTTCGGCGCTGGAATATATCTGTTCGGCGTCATAGAGTATGCTGTTTTGTCTTATCTTCAAAGTAAAAGTTTCCTTATAATCAAGGAAGTTCTTAAACTTCAGATAGGATTCATCCAACGTTTTCACATAAACGGGATTATTGTCGGGATACATCCTGAGCGTTTTTTTCGCTTTGATGATACATTGAAGCAGGTCTTTTGCCTCTTTTATCTCTTCAATTATTTCCATGCATAAAATTACCACAAAGATACAAAGGCAGTCAAATTTTACAAAAACTTATACGAGGATTATTCTTCTCTCTCTTGCAAAATTTTTCAGTATCATAACCGCGGAGTTGAGTCTCTGGAGCCTCGTATTTCTCCATCTGATTGCCTGGGTATCGCCTGTGGGAAATTTCTCCCCCCTTATAGTTATCTGCACCCTTAATAATTCCTGCTGTAGGCCCTTCAGTGATTCGCTGTCGATAGATTTCAGAAAGAGAGGATTCACAATAACATAACCCTCGGAAACATCATAGGCAATCGCCTTAATGCTTTTGCCCCTTATCGATATCATTGAGCAACCTCTTTCTTGACAAATATCCTTGATGCAAGTATGCCGACTTCATAAAGTACGATCATCGGCAGCGCCATCAGAGTCTGATTGAAAATATCCGGGGTCGGAGTAAGGATAGCCGCTACGATGAAAGCTATAACTACGGCATATCTCCGGTGTTTTGCAAGCGTCTGTGGAGTTACAAACCCCATACGTGTGGCGAAAACTATCAGGATAGGTAGTTCAAAAACCGCACCGAAGGCAAGGATAAATTTAAGACAGAAATCAACATATTGACCTACCGACAGCATAGGCATCATATAATCACCGACCTTATAATTAAGTAAAAAGTCCAAAGCAAAGGGAAGGACGATGAAAAAGCAGAAGGCGGCTCCGGTAAGAAAAAGCGCGGTCGCTATAAAAATGAACGGCATGACATACTTTTTTTCTTTTGAGTGGAGACCGGGAGATATAAAACTCCATATCTGATGTAAAATCACCGGTAAGGCGATGATAAAAGCGGCGACAAGGGATATTTTCATGTTCATCCAGAACCCTTCGGCAGGCGCCAGAAAAACAAGTTTTGTGCTCTTGAGCTTGTCCGCGTATACAAAATACATATACATTTTTCTCACTGAAAATTCGAGGGAATAACGGAGCGGGAACATGATAAACTGAAGGATATATTCTGAATAATTGAAGGTCGCCATAAAGATAACACACAGGGCAATCAGAGATACCGTGACTTTTTTCCTGAGATCACCGAGATGTTCCAGAAAGGACATGATCTTGGGTTCAGACATAGCAAACCTCCGTAAACATAACTTATATTATACACACAAACCGAAGAAGACATGTTAATTATATATGGATTTTTTCAAGGAATGTCGGATATATTTCCGCCGTAACGGCGCTTTTTATATTTATTTTACGACCGGTCCGGTTCCGGCATCTTTTTCCGCTTTATCCTGACTCTCGTCTATTGCTTCGTTCAGGTCCCCGGTCTCCTGAGCAATTTGCTCTTTTACAGTCTCCATTGTTTTTTGGATTTCCTTCCCTGAATCCTCCACTTCGGCTTGAATCTGTCTCTTGACATCCGTTACCGCATCACATATTTCAGAGGTAGACTCCTCGAATTCTTCCTGCACCGTATCTTTCACATCCTGGAAGGATTTTTTCAGTTCGCCTAATCCTTTGCCAAGGGCCTTCGCTATTTCAGGAAGCTTTTTTGGCCCGACGACCAGCAGTGCGACAATAAAGATCATTATCATTTCAGGCATACCGATATCAAACATTTTTCATTTACTCCACTTCATATAATTTTTTTATTTTTTTCTTTTCGGGCGGTGATACAAAAGTAACGGTAAACATTAATCGCGTCTGCGGGTCCCTTCTCTTGAAATCAAAACCTGCGCCGAACGATGTATATATGGAATCAGTAGTCTTTATCCTGTACCCTATCCTTCCCTCTATAAGATCAATGTCACTGGAATCATGGCCTTTCCGTACCACCAGTTCCGACAGGAGCTTGAAGTTGTGCGCGGCGGAAAAATCCAGACCCGCCAGAAAAGTAACCTCGTTTTTCAGTTTTTTGGTTCCGGTCTTTTCATAGAAAAAATTCATATGTCCGTTGACCGGCCCCACCCTCTTGCTTACGATCAACCCAACACCATAACGCCCGTCTGTTGTCAACCGCTCGCTTCCGGTAGGCAACGATACGTTGACAATATATGCCATAGAGGGCCCATATTTGCCTTCCTCAAAAAATCTGTGTTTAACTCCTATGGCGGCGTCTTCAAAACCATCGCGCACATCAGAGCCAAAAAGATACGGCAAGGTCATATTCAGTTCAACAATATCGCTTATACCGTAAGCGGTTTTCATGATAAACCTGTACAGATCCGGATCCAGAGACACTTCCGCGCCGGTGGAAAAGGCGACTTTGCCTTTTGCAAGGCTTTCGGCGCCGAATGTCGAAAAAACGCCATAGGGGTCAACCGGTTGAAGTCCTTTCAGTTCGAGGGCATAAGCAGCTTCATGAAGCGGGAGCAGGATAAAACAGACTAATATTACATACTTTTTCATTCTAATCTAAAACATAGCAGAAAAATCCGGATAGTGTCAATTAATTTAAATACTAATCATTCAGTGAAGCGGGGAGTCCTCCGCTTTGCAATGGGAGGTTAGGCGGGGCTTTTATGGATGGGATTATTTCCACCCGGCACTGAATATTCGCGTTCTTCATCACGTCTTTCTTCCATTTTATGCAAGGTTTGGGTATAATTAAACAATCAACTTCCCCTTGCCTGTCAAGGGGGTTACAGGAGGAACCAAATGGCAGAAGGAATACTTGAGGCTACAACAGCTAACTGGGACGATGAGGTTCTTAAAGCGCAGGGACTTGTTATGATTGATTTCTGGGCGGCATGGTGCGGTCCCTGCAGAATGATATCCCCCACGGTTGAAGAACTGTCAAAAGAATACGGCGGAAAACTAAAGGTGCTGAAGCTCAATACCGATGATAATTCCGAGATCGCAAGCAGATATAAAATCATGGGAATACCTACTATCATGTTCTTTAAAAACGGCGCTAAAGTCGACCAGATTGTAGGTGTTGTCCCTAAACAGCAATTAAAAGAAAAAATAGACTCTTTTCTGGCTGCGTAGACTGAATTGTTTGAATCGTTAACGGAAAAATTAGAGTCGATTTTCAAAAAGCTGAAGGGCAAAGGGCTTCTGAAGGAAGAAGACGTCGAAGTCGCCCTGAAAGAAATACGGCTTGCCCTTCTTGAGGCCGACGTCAACTTCAAGGTTGTAAAGGACTTCGTTCAGAAAATCAGGGAGAAAGCGGTCGGCAAAGAAGTTCTTGAAAGTCTTACCCCCGGACAGCAGGTAATAAAGATTGTAAACGATGAACTCTGTGAACTCCTCGGTAAAACAAACAGCAAAATCCCGTTAGCCCCCAATCCGCCGACAATTATTATGATGGTCGGCCTCCACGGCTCCGGCAAAACAACGACTTCCGCAAAGCTTGCGCGGCTCTTCAAGAAAGAGGGCAGAAGGCCTCTGCTTGTTGCGGCCGACCTCCAGAGACCTGCCGCCATAGACCAGCTTATTACCCTCGGTTCTCAGATCGATGTTCCGGTCTTTCATTCAAGGGATGAAAAGAATCCCGTGACCCTGTGCATAGATTCCGTGAAAAGAGCAAAACTCGACGGACGGGATATCATAATCCTCGACACGGCAGGAAGGCTTCATATCGATGATTCTCTGATGACTGAACTGAAGAATATTAAACAAAGCGTGTCTCCAAGGGAAATAATCTTTGTAGCGGACGCTATGACGGGACAGGACGCCGTAAACATCGCCGGGAATTTCGAGGAACAGATAGGCATCGACGGTATCATACTCACCAAGATGGACGGCGACGCAAGGGGCGGAGCCGCCATATCGATCATCTCGGTGACAAAAAAGCCGATAAAATTTATCGGCACCGGCGAGAAGATAGAGATGCTCGAACCCTTCTATCCGGACCGTATAGCCTCAAGGATACTCGGCATGGGCGACGTGCTCAGCCTCATAGAGCAGGCGCAGCAAACCTTTGACCATAAAGAGGCTGAAAAACTCCAGAAGACTATTATGGAGGAAACCTTCACATTCGAAGACCTCGGAAACCAGCTCAGGAAAATGCGCAGCATGGGGCCTCTGGAAAATATCCTCAACATGATACCCGGATTCAGCAAAATGAAAGATATCAATGTAGACGAACGGGAACTGGTAAAAGTAGAGGCCGTCATAAACTCCATGACTAAAAGAGAGAAAAGGGACCACTCCGTTATTAACGGAAGCAGACGCAGAAGGATTGCCATGGGAAGCGGCACAACCGTTGCGGACGTAAACAGGGTAATAAAGCAGTACATTGAAATAAAAAAGATGCTCAAGATGTTCAAAGGCAAAAAGGGTTTCAAGATGCCGAAGTTCATGCCGTTTTAACCTCTGTGAATTTTTCCTTTCATGACATCGAATACGTCCTTCTCGATATGGACGGCACCCTTCTCGACAAATATTTTGACGATTATTTCTGGGAGCATCTTGTGCCCGGGAAGTACGCTGAAATTCACAACATCACCTTCGGCAGGGCCAAAGAAGAGCTGATGAAAAAATACAAGCTGCATGAAGGCACTCTGAACTGGACGGACCTCGACTTCTGGTCGAACCAGTTGAACATCGATATCCCCGCCATGAAGGAACAGATAAAACACCTCATCGAGGTCCACCCGCATGTGGAAAACTTTCTGAGAATGCTCGGAAAAGAAAAAAAGAAGGTCTTCCTTGTCACTAATGCGCATTACAAATCCATTGACCTGAAATTCAAAAAGACCCTGATCGGGAAATACTTTGATGCCGTGCTTACGTCTTTTGACACAGGTTATCCCAAGGAGGATATAAAGTTCTGGGAGGCCGCGGAAAAACGTCTTGGTTTCGACAAGGGAAAAACCCTCTTTATCGACGATACCGAGGAGATACTGAAGACCGCAAAGAAGTTCGGTATTAAATATATCCTTTACAAAGCAAGGGCGAATTCAAAGGTCAAGCCCGGCAGATCGAATGACTTCATGCATATAATTGATTTCGATGAACTCTTATAAAATCAACCCACTTTCCCTTGCTAAAGCTTCACTGAAAAGTTCCTGAATGTCCTTTACATTGAACTGAGGATAGATTATTTTCGCTCATTCTCGGTCGTTCCTCCCTCCGAGGCTTTTGCCTCTTTATTTCCATATTACCGTATTTGACTATCGGCAAAAAAAACCGCTCAAATACTCTATCCTCAGTTGTTGTTGCGAATTTTGTGAATGATAATCCGGACTAGTATTGTTAATCATACGGGAAATATCTTACAATAGTTGTCTATGATTTCCGTCTGTCCCATGGAACTTACCAAGGAGCCGAAGATTGCCTATTTCTCTATGGAGATCGGCATTCAGAACGATATCCCTACGTACAGCGGCGGGCTCGGCGTGCTTGCCGGAGACACCATCAGGGCAGGCGCCGACCTTAAACTACCCATGGTTGCCGTCACCCTCCTGGTAAAGAAAGGCTATTTTACGCAGGAACTGGACGAATCCGGAAAGCAAACCGAGCTTCCAGTCATATGGGATCCTTCAAAATATATGAAGCTCCTTTCGACAAAGATCACGGTACAGATTGAAGGCCGGGATGTCCTCGTCCAGGCATGGCAATATAACGTGCAAAGTCTTACACATGGATGCATACCGATCTTCTATCTGGATACCGACGTCGAAGGCAATACTCCGGAAGACCGGGAGATAACCGCCTGTCTTTACGGCGGTGACCTTGCATACAGGCTCAAACAGGAGATCGTCCTCGGCATCGGGGGCGTCAGGATGCTGCACGATCTCGACTTTGAGATAAAGAAATATCATATGAACGAAGGGCATTCAAGCCTTCTAACCCTTGAACTCCTTAACAGGGTTAAAAGGCCGATAGAAGACGTATGGGATGAAAAGCTCGTCTGGGACACTGAAAAAGTAAAAGACCTCTGCGTCTTTACGACACACACGCCTATTGATGCGGGACATGACAGGTTCCCCCACGATCTTGTTGTAAAAACTCTCGGGGAATTCATACCCCTGAAAGTTCTGAAAGAGCTTGGAGGTCAGGAAAACCTTAACATGACCCGGCTGGGACTCAACCTCAGCGAATTCATAAACGGCGTTGCAAAGAAACACGGCGAGGTTTCAAGAAGCATGTTCCCCGGATATGAGATCAGCGCCATTACCAACGGCGTGCATACCTTTACCTGGACATGCGACAGCTTTAAGAGGCTCTATGACAAGTATCTGCCTGGCTGGGCAAATGAGCCTGAGTTGTTCGTAAGGGTCGGACGTATCCCTAACGAAGAGATATGGAACGCCCATATGGAGGCAAAGAGGGCTTTGCTGGATTATGTGAAGTCCACAACCGGCGTCGAAATGGGCATGGACGTCCTAACCATAGGCTTTGCGAGAAGGGCCACCGCATATAAGCGGGCCGACCTTATATTCAGCGACATGGAAAGGCTCGAACGCTTCGGAAACGGAAAACTCCAGATTATTTATGCCGGGAAAGCTCATCCAAAGGATGAAGCAGGGAAAAAACTCATTCAGAATATTTTTTCCATAAAAGAACGCCTGAAAGACAAAATAACAATGGCCTACCTCAAAAATTATAATATGGACATTGCGCTGAAAATGGTCTCGGGGGTTGATATATGGCTGAATACTCCGTTAAGGCCCAGAGAGGCGTCAGGCACAAGCGGCATGAAGGCGGCCCACAACGGAGTGATGAACTTCAGCGTCCTCGACGGATGGTGGATAGAAGGGCATATTGAGGGCTTCACCGGCTGGTCGATAGGACCGAGTCCCACAGAGACAACACTGGTTGATAATATTGACTCCAGAGACGCCGATGATCTTTACAGTAAACTCGAATACACCATCATACCCATGTACTACGAAAATAAGCATACCTGGATACGGATGATGCAGAACGCTATAGGTAAAAACGCCTATTACTTCAACTGCCACCGCATGATGCGCCGCTACGTAACGGAAGCTTATATCAGATAAATTAACACACGCGGCAGAACAAACCTTATGGGATATCTCTTCACAACACCTTCATTCTTCTCCTTCTGAATCCCACGGGAATGAAGTCGCCTTTTTCCTTTTCCTCTATCTTCTTCAATGCGATGTCCAGAAGCAGTTTTCTTTTCTCGTCATCTCTTTTGACGGTTTTTATATACCTCCCGAGCCCCAACTTGTTTCTCAATAATAGTAATTCCACGGGCGATGCTTCGGCAAATTTTTTTATTCTCGTTTTCATTGCTTAATCTTTTTTCTTAAATCCGAAAGTTCCGGCAACGTATTGTTTCCAGGCTTTGCCGCCTTCTTTTCCATATAGTCCCAGTCCATCTCTGATGCATATCTATTGACAAGCAGTTCCGACATCTCACAGTCTATCTGTGATTTCCAGTATTTGCACGCATTTAACCGGTCGATTATAAGGTCCTCTATCCCGATAATCCTGCAAGAAAGACCTTCGCCTAATTCGACGATCTCAAGAGGCGCATCCTTACCTATATTCTCAAGCAGCTTTGTAATAAGACCGGCGGTTAAGAGCTGCTTCTTTAAAGGGGATTCGGTTCTTTTTATTGTTTCAAGTATCGACTGTACGTTCATACATTAGATGATAACAACTCTTGAATGTTACTACAAGGGTATAGTTCTCCTGCCGCAGGTTTCTTATCGGCTTCTATCTATACGATTTCTTCCCGTACTCGAAACGCCTGGACCGGCCATAGTCCACATAGAATGCAACGCCTTTCAAAATTTCCGGTCTCCGTTTTCTACTGTTACAAACGCCTCATAAGATACCGATAGAGGGCAAGCGTTCACATAGTACAGCGCACCGCTAAAACTCTTGAACACTGCATATTTCCTGTTCAAACATACACGACCCATTGCTGGAATCATTTCTTGAATTTTCAGAAAAGAAACTACGAGATTGTAAGTTCTCAATTCCTTTTAAGCATTCATATCTTTGTCGTTGTCCGCTTCGCATTTATATGGCTAAGAAAATAAAGAAGGGAGAAGGTAAAAGAGCTTATAATAGCTTTTCTTCAATGTCAACTATCAACAACATAATTTTTCTTAAGATTCTATCCAACTTAACTGACGTTTCTTCTTGATCAAGAATTTTCCCGGATTGTTTCAGCATCATAATTTTTTTGACTGTACTTAGATATTAATGTCTCAATAATCTTCTTTTTACAAGCGCCCTTCCTTTCAGCCGGCAAGAGAGAGCGTCACCGCACTGAAAGCCTTTGAGGACTTGATAACCTTTCTCTTTCTAAATGTCTTGCAAACGGCTTCAAATTCTTTTTAAGATATACCAACTTATTATGATTGAACTATATATACAGTAAACAGTAAGCACCTTTTCAAAAAAAATCAGAAGGAAGAAAGCATAGCGGGATGAAAAGAAAAAAAATACCAGAAGAATATAATGAGGAACTTCGAAAAAGTATGCCACTATACACTATTGGAATTGTTGCAGAGATAATAGGGACCTCTGCACAGACGATTCGCAATTACGAAAAACAGGGTTTAATAAAACCAACAAGAAGAAATAAAAACAGGTTTTATTCAGAAATCGATCTAAAATGGCTTCTATGTCTAAGAGACATTTTACACAATAAAAAAATTAGCATAGAAGGGATAAGAAAGCTCCTCAACTATGCACAATGCTGGGAATTGACAGAATGCCCCACTGAAGTTAGGGCAGCATGCCCAGTGTATGTGAACACAGGCAATAAATGTTGGGAGTATTATAGAAAGATATGCAAAAAGATGCCAGATAAAATGTGTGAGGACTGTATTGTTTTCTTATCTGAGTCTATTAAAAAAGAAAAACATTAGGATTTCAATCCAGCTCTAATCAAACAAATTTAAGCACACCAATTAATAGTATTTTAAAATTACTTTTTAAGATCGTTTATTAATTAGAATTTTAATTAATATCATATTCATAATATGAAATTGACAAAATAGTCTAAATATGTTTTTTTAAATCAACGGGCTGTGGAAAACTTCACTTAACAAAAAATAATACAAAATCTTTTCTTAGCCTGGAAAAGTGCGGGTGCACTTCCCCCGGTTTAACGGACACACCGAAAGGTTAGGTACAATATAATCTTAGGAGGTGTCAAATGCAAGAAGGAAGTGGACGGAGGAAGTACGACAAGCAGTTCAAGGAAGAAGCA